>JBDIVR010000002.1:0-258869 GCA_039794265.1 Myxococcota bacterium | reverse complement strand
CGCAAGGTGACAGACGAAGAAATGCAGCGTGTGAACCTGGAGCGCGACAAGTTCCACGGCGACTGGAACTACACGATTCGGCCCGGACGGTAGATATTCTGATACCTTTATTTATTTACGGCTCCTATGCGATGGCGCGCAACGTGCTCGAAAAGAGCGACGCCGAGCTGGCGCAGCTGCGGGCGGCCGGACTCACGCGCCTGTACCTCGGGCCGGAGTCCGGGGACGACGTCGTGCTGAAGCGCATCGCCAAAGGGGGGTCCTTCGCCGACCACGTCGAGGCGGCACGCCGAGCGCACGCCGCGGGCCTCGAGACCAGCGTCATCGCGCTGCTCGGGGCGGGAGGCGTCGACCGCAGCGCCGAGCACGCCGAGCGGACGGCGGCCCTCGTGACGGCGATGGACCCGGCGTACTTCGCGGCGCTGACGTTGACCATCGTCCCGGGGACCCCGATCGCCCGCCTCGAGCAGACCGGGCGATTCCGGCTTCCGGCGGTGCCGGCGCTGCTCGGAGAGCTGCGGACGATCGTCGACCAGGCCCGTCCCACCGACGCGGTGTTCCGGACCAACCACGCGTCGAACTACCTGCCGCTCCAGGGCCGCCTGCCGCACGACCGCGAGCGGATCGTCCGGGTCCTCGATGCGGCGCTCGCCGGCGCCATCCCGCTCCGACCCGAGTCGAGCCGCGGCCTCTAGGGTCGGTTGGCTCGCGAGATCTGAAGACGGCGATCCCCCAGGGTGATTCAAGTTCATCCTGAATCCGTTCGATCTCCCGTCGGGTCCTCAAGTTCTAGGTCGATTTGCTTCTCTATGGACGCTCTTCTAGGATCCGAGTCCATGACGAGCGACAAAATCCCCACCGGCGCCGAAAAATTGGTCCAATGCCTCGAGCGGGAGGGGGTCGAGTACATCTTCGGCCTCTCGGGCGGCGCCGCGATTCCGATCTTCGACGCGCTCGTCGACTCCAAGATCAAGCTGATCCTCGTCCGGCACGAGCAGGGCGCCACGCACATGGCCGACGGCTACGCGCGCGCCACCGGCCGCCCCGGTGTCGTGCTGGTGACCTCGGGGCCCGGCGCGACGAACACGGTCACCGGACTGCTGACCGCGCTGATGGACTCGTCGCCGCTGATCGTGATCACCGGCCAGACCAACACGGTGAATCTCGGCAAGGACGCCTTCCAGGAGGCGGACGTGACCGGCATCACCTATCCGGTCGTCAAGCACAGCTATCTCGTCAAGGACGCGCGAGAGATCCCGCGCGTCATGCGCGAGGCCTTCTACATCGCCAACAGCGGGCGGCCGGGCCCGGTCCTGATCGACGTGCCGAAGGACGTGAGTTCCGGCCCCTGCGATGCTCCGTTCGTCGAGGAGCTCACGCTGCCCGGGTACACCGTTCCGGGCCACGCGCCGCAGGAGCGTGTCGCCGAAGCGGCGCAGCTGCTCCACGAGGCGGAGCGACCGCTGCTCTACGTGGGCCAGGGCGCCGTGATCTCCGATGCGGGCAAGGCGGTCACCGAGCTGGCCGAGCGCCTCCGGGCGCCGATCGTGAACACGCTGCTCGGCAAGGGCGCGGCCGACGAGACCCATCCGCTGCACCTCGGCATGATGGGCATGCACGGCACGGCGTACGCGAACAAGGCGGTCATCCACTGCGACCTGATCTTCGCGATCGGCGCGCGCTGGGACGATCGCGTGACCGGCAAGGTCGACGAGTTCTGCGCGGGCGCCAAGAAGCTCCACCTCGACATCGACACGGCCGAGTTCAACAAGGTGATCCGGCCGGACGTGTCCCTGCAGGGCGACGCGCGCCTCGTGCTGGAGGATCTGCTCGCCGTCGTCGAACCCGGCGACACCACCGCGTGGATCGCGCAGTGTCAGGCCTGGCGCCGCCAGTATCCCCTCAAGTACCCCAAGCGGGGCGGTCTGCGCGCCCAGCACGTGCTCGACCGCCTCTTCCATCTGACGGAAGGCAAGGCGGTCGTGACGGCGGACGTCGGCCAGCACCAGATGTGGGCGGCGCAGTTCCTGAAGACCCGGAGCAACCGCCACTGGATCACGTCCGGCGGCGCCGGCACGATGGGCTTCGGCTGGCCGGCGGCGATCGGGGCCAAGATCGCGCGTCCCGAGGCCGAGGTCTGGGCGGTCGTCGGAGACGGCGGCTTCCAGATGACCATGGCAGAGCTCGCGACCGCGGCCGTCCACAAGGTCGCCGCGCGCTGCCTGATCATCAACAACAACTACCTCGGCATGGTCCGCCAGTGGCAGGAGCTGTTCTACGACAACCGCCTGTCCGGCGTGGACCTCGAAGGCAACCCGGACTTCGTGAAGCTGGCCGAGGCCTACGGCATCAAGGCGTTCCGGATCCGTCGCGCCGCGGACATCGATCGTCAGCTGCGCGCCGCGCGAGCCGTGAAGGGCCCCGCGGTCGTCGTCGCCGAGGTCCTGAAGGAGGACAACGTCTTCCCGATGATCCCCGCCGGTGCGCCCGTCTCGCACATGATCATCGACCCGCCGAAGCACCGTCTGGAGAAGCCCAGTGGCAGCACCTGAGCCGGCCCTCCCCGCCAAGCGCCGCGAGAACGTCCACACGATCTCGTTGTATGTCCACAACCGGCCGGGCGTCCTGGTGCGTGTGGCGCTGGTCTTCGCGCGACGCGGTTACAACATCGAGAGTCTCGTCGTGAGTCCGGCGGCCGAGGGCCATTTCTCGCGCATGACCATCACGTGCAGCGGCGATCCGGCCACGCTCGAGCAGATCATCAAACAGCTCCACAAGCTGGTCGATGTCGTCCACGCGCTCGACCACACCCGCGACGAATCCTACGAGACCGAGATCGCGCTCGTGAAGCTCCAGTGCGGCCTCCACGATCGCAGCGAGATCTTGCAGATCGCCGAACACTTCGGGGCGAAGGTGGCGGACTACGGCGAGGACTCGTTGATGTTGCGCGTGTACGGCTCGAGCGAGAAGCTCGACGCATTCATCGCGCTGCTCCGCCCCTGCGGACTCCGCGAGCTGATCCGATCCGGGAAGATCCTGATGGTCCGCGGGCTCCAGGACACCTGAGCGATCCGCCGGAATGGTGACCCAGGCAGGATTCGAACCTGCGACCTCTTGCTCCGGAGGCAAGCGCTCTATCCAACTGAGCTACTGGGCCGACACCAACGACTGAACGACGCGGAAGGGACCTGTCGCGGAACTTCGGAGCTGGTGGGGCGTACTGGGCTCGAACCAGTGACCTCCGCGGTGTGAACACGGCGCTCTTCCAGCTGAGCTAACGCCCCATCCTTCTACTCCGAGAGACCCCGACGAATAGAGAAACGCAGGTTCGACCGCAACCGCGAGCGAGACGGCCGCGCTGCGACGCCTTCATCTCTGGCCAGCGGCCTGGTGCGAAAGCGCCGCCGCGACGAATGCCGCGAACAGCGGATGCGGCGCGAACGGGCGCGACTTGAACTCCGGGTGGTACTGGCAGGCGACGAACCACGGGTGGTCCGCCAGCTCGACGACCTCGACCAAGCGGCCGTCGGGGGAGATGCCGGAGAAGATGAGCCCCGCGCGCGAGAGCTCGTCTCGCAGCTCCGGGTTGACCTCGTAGCGGTGCCGATGCCGCTCGGCGATGTGCTCGCGACCGTAGGCCTCGAACGCCTTGGTGCCCTTGCGCAGCACACACGGCCAGGAACCGAGCCGCATCGTCGCGCCCTTCTCGGTGACGTCGCGCTGCTCCGGCAGGAAGTCGATGACCGGATACGGAGTCTCGGGATCGACCTCGGTGGAGTTCGCGCCGGTCAGGCCGGCGACGTGCCGGGCGAACTCGATGACCGCCATCTGCAGGCCGAAACAGATTCCGAAATACGGAATGCCGTGCTCGCGGGCGTAGCGCACCGCGGTGATCTTCCCCTCGACGCCGCGTGACCCGAAGCCGTGCGGGACCAAAATCCCGTGGGCGGCAGCCAGCGGCGATGGGTCCGTCAGCTTCTCCGAATCCACGTACTCGATCACGACGCGGCTCCGGTGCGCGAAGCTCGCGTGGTACAGCGCCTCGTTGAGGCTCTTGTACGACTCGGTGAGATCGACGTACTTGCCGACCATCGCGATGGTGACGGTGCGCTCCGGATGGCGGATCCGCTCGACGAGATCCTGCCATTTCTCGAGGTTGGGACGAGCGGTCCAGATGTTCAGCAGCTTGACGATCTTCTCGTCGACGCCCTCGTCGTGGAGCACGAGCGGGACCTCATAGATCGACTCCACGTCTTTCGCGGTGATCACGGCATCGTCGTCGACGTTGCAGAACAGGGCGATCTTCTGCTTCACCGAACGAGCCAGGAAGCGGTCCGTCCGGCACAGGATGACGTCCGGCGAGATGCCGACCGCGCGCAGCTCCTTCACCGAGTGCTGCACCGGCTTCGTCTTCAGCTCTCCCGCCGCCGCCACGTAGGGAACCAGCGCCACGTGGGCGTAGAGTACGTTCTCGCGACCGACGTCGGCCCGGAACTGCCGGATCGCTTCGAGGAACGGCAGGGACTCGATGTCGCCCACCGTCCCGCCGACCTCGACGAGCAGCAGGTCCACATCTCCTGCCGCCTGGTGGATCCGGTGCTTGATCTCGTCGGTGACGTGCGGGATCACCTGCACGGTCCCGCCCAGGTACTCGCCGCGACGCTCCTTCTCGAGGATCGTCTCGTAGACCTTGCCGGCCGTGACGTTGTTGACCTTGCCCATCGTCGCGCTGGTGAAGCGCTCGTAGTGCCCGAGATCGAGATCCGTCTCGGCGCCGTCCTCGGTGACGTACACCTCTCCGTGTTGAAGGGGATTCATCGTCCCGGGATCGACGTTCAGGTACGGGTCGAGCTTGAGGAAGGAGACGCGCAGGCCGCGTGCCTCGAGCAGCGCGCCGATCGACGCCGACGCGAGACCCTTGCCTAGCGACGACAAGACGCCGCCCGTGACGAAGATGAACTTGGTCGCGCGGTCTCGGCTGGCGCTCGCCTTCATGGCACCTCCCTCATCGCACCCGAACGAACGCTTCGCCCGCCGCGGCATCCTCGATGCGCACTCGATGGATCGGAACGAGCGGCTCGGGGAGCGCGTCGAGGGCAAAGTAGCCGCTCGCGAGCGCCTCGTCCGGCGTCGTGGCGACCCCGACGCCGACGGGGCGCGCTTCGAAGCACAGGTTGACGACGTGCACGCGCCGGCCGTCGGGATACTCGACGACCATGCGCGCCGGATCCGAGTACACGCCCACGAGCCGGCCGACGACGACCTGCACGCCGGTTTCCTCGGCGACCTCGCGCGCGACGGCGGACTCGACCGACTCGCCGGGCTCCACGAATCCCCCCGGGATTCCCCAGTGCGCATTGTCACTGCGCTGCATCAGCAGCAGCTCGCGCCGCCCGCCAGGCCGCCAGACCACCGCCGACACCGAGAGCCCCAGGGACTCCGGATCGCTGGCGAAGTAGCGGCTCATCGGCGCTGGGGCTCCCCCGCGGCGACAGCCGGCGTGGACCGGGCTCGTCGCACGGGAATCGAGAGGCTGTGGAAACGACAGGACGGGAGGGAAAGCGGAATCACCCGTTGGTACCGCCGCCGACCGGTCGCTGTCAAACGCGCCGGTCGCGGCGCCCGAATTGAAAACGGGAGGCCCGCCGAGGGCCTCCCGCCGATCTCCAGCGCGTCTGCTGTTCAGCGCTTCGAGAACTGGAACCGCGCGCGAGCGCCGCGCTGGCCGTACTTCTTGCGTTCCTTCTTGCGGGCGTCGCGCGTCAGCAGACCACCCCGCTTGATCTGCGGGCGCAGTCCTTCGTCGACGTGCACCAACGCGCGTGCAATGCCGTGCCGAAGCGCGCCGGCCTGCCCGGTCGGACCGCCGCCGTGCACGCTGGCGGCGATGTCCCAGCGCGCGGTCTGGTTGACGAGGTCGAGAGCCTGTCGCACGACACCGCGTAGCACTTCGCGTCCGAAGTACTCATCGAGCGTGCGACCGTTGACCAGGATGCTGCCCGTTCCGGGCTTCATGCGAATCCGCGCCACGGCAGTCTTGCGCTTGCCGGTGGCCGGCGTCACGAGAGCGGCTTCAGCCAACGCTCAGAACCTCCGGCTTCTGTGCTGCATGAGGATGCTCGGCGCCCTTGTAGACCTTGAGCTTCCGATAGAGCTTCCGGCCGAGCGAGTTGTGCGGGAGCATGCCGCGCACCGCGTCCTCGACGACCCGCTCGGGGTGGGCCCCGGTGAGGACCTGGTCGGCCGTGCGCGAGCGCAGGTGACCCTTGTAGCCGGAGTGGCGGTAGTACACCTTCTGCTCGCGTTTGCGTCCCGACAAACGGATCTTCTCGGCGTTCACGACGACGATGAAGTCCCCGTTGTCGGCGTGCGGCGTGAACTGCACGCTGTCCTTGCCGCGCAGCCTCGCAGCCACCCGGGCCGCGAGGCGACCGAGAGTCTGGTTGGCGGCGTCGACGACCCACCAGCGGGGGGTCACCTCCGACGGTTTGATCGAGCGCGTCGGCCGCGGCGGGTGAACGGCGGGCATCCGGGCCTCCTGAAAGACGGCCGTGGATAACCGAGCGCGCCGGGCGCGTCAACCCGGATTGCCGCCAAGCTGCTGGATTCCCAACGGGAATCCGTCCTCGATGCGGATCAGCGTCAGCCCCCGCGCGGGCGCCGTGGGGCCCGCCCGGGTCCGGTCTCGAACGGCTAAGAGCTCGCCGATCCAGCCAGGGGGGCGGCGCCCGCGGGCGACCTCGAGCAGGCTTCCGACCAGATTCCGGACCATGTGCCGCAGGAACCCCGGGCCCTCGACGGCGAAGCACAGCGTGCCCGGGACCGTGCCGTGCCACTCGGCGCTGGAGACCGTGCGGATCGTCGTGCGGACCGCGCTCCCGGCGGCGCAGAAGCTCGCGAAGTCGTGCGTCCCGACCAACAGCGCAGACGCTTCGCGAAGCGCAGCAAGATCCAGCGGCTCCCGCAGCCAGAGCGCGAAGCGCTCGCGGAGCGGCGATCGGATGGGGTGCGCCCAGAGCCGATAGACGTAGAGCTTGGAACGAGCTGCGCGTCGCGCGTGGAAGGAATCCGGAGCCCGCGCGAGCGAGACCACGGCCACGTCACGGGGAAGCAGCGCGTTGAGCGCCCGCTGCAGCGTCGCGGGGTCCAGCCGGGTCGCGGCCCGCACGCTCGCGACCTGCCCTTCCGCGTGAACGCCGGCATCGGTCCTGCCGGCCCCTGTCACGACGACTGCGTCCTCGCTCACGCGCGCGAATGCGCGCTCGAGGACGCCCTGCACGGTCCGCGCAGTGCCTGCCTGACGCTGCCAGCCCGCGAACTCGGTCCCGTCGTATTCGAGGACCAGACGCCAGTTGAGCGCTCCGTCCGCCGTGCGCAGCCGCGCCTCGTCCTCGTGTCCCCGCGGCTTCTCGCCCGCCGCCATCGGATCCTCCGACACACGCGCGCGTCGTTCAGGGAAGCCCGAGGCGACCGATCGCCGTCCGTACGGCGTCGACCGCCGCGAGCCGCGCGGAATCCGCTGCGAGCCAAAGCAGCACGCAGTTCTCGCCAGAGGGATCGCGACGCACGCGGCCGACCAGCACGCGTTCGGCCCCCGCCGCGCCGCGCGTGCTGGGGCCGCGCGGGTCGTCGACGAGCTCGACGTCGAGGGCCTTGCCGAGGATGCCGCGGACCTGCTGCGGAGTCACCGGCGCGGAACACTCGACGGCGAGACTGGCGCCGTCCCCGCAGAAGGTCGGAACCCGTATCACCGTGATGCCGAGCGCCAGCTCCCTCCCGAGCGCGCGACGCAGCGAAGCGCCGAGCACGCGCTCGGCATCGCTGTTCCCGTCGTCGTCGATGTCGCCGGCCCACGGCAGGACGTCCAGCGCGATCGGATGATCGAGCGCAGGCGTCTCGTCCTCGTCGCTGCTGCGCTGCCCGAGCAGCGCCACCGTCTCCTCGTACAACGCATCCACGCCCGCGCGGCCAGAAGCCGAGGCCGACACCATCCCGGTCCCGACGACGCGCCGGATCCCGAAGGCCTCGTGCAGCGGCATCAGAACTCGAAGCCACGCCAAGGCCGGTCCGGGCGCCGGAGCGATCAGCGGTCCGTCGGGCGACGCCAGCAGCTGCTGGAGCTTCGAATCCTGTTCGAGCGTTTCGCTGCCCTGCAGTCCACCGGTGAGATCGATGACCAGCACCCGGCGCACGACCGCCTCCGCGATCCAGTCGAGCGCAGCACCAGGTGGTGTGCACACGAAGACGACGTCTGCTCCCTCGAGCGCCTCCTGGCCCGTCACGATCGGACAGCTGACGCCCTGGAATTCCACCTCGACCCCGAGCGACCGATCGGTCGCGATCGGCACCAGCTCGCGGATCGGCAGCTGCGCCGCGTCGAGCGCGAAGAGCACTTCCGCCCCGAGCGCACCCGTGGCGCCGACGACGACGACGCGCAGCCCGCTGGCCACTACGCGCCCAGCTGTTGCAGGACGAGATCTCCCATCGCACGGCATCCGACCGTCGGCCGGCGCTCGCCCGGCAGCAGCAGATCGGCCGTCCGATGCCCCTGGTCGAGGACCGCGGCGACGGCGGCGCGGATCTCGGCAGCTGCCGCCAGTGCCTCGAGCGAATGCTCGAGCAGCATCGCCGCGGAGAGGATCGCGGCGAGCGGGTTCGCCACGTCCTGGCCGGCGATGTCCGGCGCCGAGCCGTGGACCGGCTCGTAGAGCCCGATGCCGCCGTCGCCGAGACTCGCGGAGGGCAGCATGCCGAGCGAGCCGGTGATCATCGCCGCCTCGTCGGAGAGGATGTCGCCGAACAGATTCTCCGTGACGATGACGTCGAAGCGCCGCGGATCGCGGACCAGCAGCATCGCGCACGAATCGACGAGCTGATGGAACAGCGTGACGTCCGGGTAGTCCTTCGCGACCTCCTCGACCACCTCCATCCAGAGCTGCGAGGTCTCGAGCACATTGGCCTTGTGGACGTGGGTCACGTGCTGGCGGCGTCCGCGCGCCGCGAGGAACGCCACGCGCGCGATGCGACGGATCTCGTCCTCGTCGTAGACGAGCGTGTTGCGCGCCTCGCGCCGCCCCTCGACGACGCGGATCCCGCGCGGTTCGCCGAAGTACAGCCCGCCGGTCAGCTCGCGCACGACCAGCAGGTCGATGCCTTCGACGATCTCCGGTCGCAGGCTCGACGCCTGCGCCAGCGCCGGGAACACGGCCGCGGGTCGCAGGTTGGCGTAGAGACCCAGCTCCTTGCGAATGCGCAAGAGCCCCTTTTCCGGACGCCGGTCGACGGGGAGGTCGTCCCAGCGGTTGCCCCCTACGGCGCCCAGCAGCACCGCGCGACTCGCCCGGGCGCGGGCCACGACGGCATCCTGCAGCGGCGTTCCGTGCGCGTCGATCGAGGCCCCGCCGATCAGATGCTCCTCGAAGACGAGCTTCCAGTCGTGGCGCGGCGCCACGCATTCGAGCACGCGGCGCGCCTCGGCCGTCACTTCCGGACCGATGCCATCGCCCGGCACCACGACGATCTGCGCTTCCACGACTAGACCCCTTTCGGCTCCCCGACGGCGTGCCGCCGCTTGTGCCACTCGAGCTTGTTGAGCGCGTGGACGTAGGCCTTCGCGCTCGCCACCAACACGTCGTAGTGCGCGCCATGTCCGATCACGCGCCGGCCGTCCTCGGTGAGTGTCACCGAGACCTCCCCCTGCGCGTCGAGACCGGCGGTGATTGCGTTCACTTGATAGCGGACCAGCTCGCTCTTGGTCTCCGTCAGCGCCGCGACCGCCTTGAAGATCGCGTCCACCGGACCGACGCCCGCCGCAGTCGTCTTGCGCAGCGCGCCGTCGATCTCCAGCTCGACGGTCGCCGTCGGCGTCGGGAAGCTTCCCGAGAGCACGGCAAGCTGGCGGAAGGCGAAGCGCTCGTCGCTCAGCACGACGGCGTCGGCGACGATCGCCTCGAGATCCTCGTTGAAGATGCTCTTCTTCTTGTCTGCGAGATCCTTGAAACGCTTGAACGCGTGCTCGAACTCCTCGCCCTCGAGCCCGAAGCCGAGCTCGGCGAGCCGATCGCGGAAGGCGTGGCGCCCGGAGTGCTTGCCGAGCACCAACTCGTTCGACGGTCGTCCGATCGAACGCGGCGTCATGATCTCGTAGGTGATGGCGGCTTTCAGCACGCCGTCCTGGTGGATGCCCGCCTCGTGCGCGAAGGCGTTGGCCCCGACGATCGCCTTGTTGGGCTGCACGGCGATCCCGATGATCGACGAGAGCAGCCGGCTCGTCGGATAGATCTCCTCGCTGCGGACTCCCGTGTGGACGCCCGCGAAGACGTCGGGCCGCGTGCGGATCGCCATCACCACTTCTTCCATCGCAGTGTTGCCGGCCCGCTCGCCGATCCCGTTGACCGTACACTCGACCTGACGCGCACCGGCGCGAACCGCCGTCAGGCTGTTGGCGACGGACAGCCCGAGGTCGTCGTGGCAGTGCGCCGAGAGCCGCACGCCGGCGAGATCGGGGAGCCGCTCGCGCAAGTGGCGGATCAACGCGCCGAATTCCTCCGGTGTCGTATAGCCCACGGTATCCGGCACGTTGAGCGTGGACGCGCCGGCCTGGAGGGCCGTCGTGAACGCCTGCACCAGGAAGTCCCAGTCCGATCGCGTGGCGTCCTCGGCCGAGAACTCGACGTCGTCGACATAGCCGCGGGCCTGCCGCACGGCCCGATCGATCTCCTCCAGCACGCGCTCCCGGCTCATGCGCAGCTTGTGCTCGAGATGGATGTCGCTGGTCGCGATGAAGGTGTGGATGCGCGGGCGGGCCGCGTGCTCGAGCGCCTGCGCCGCGCGCTCGATGTCGTCTCGTCCGGTCCGCGCGAGGCCGCAGATCACCGGCGTGCGGATCTCCTGCGCCACCGCCTTCACCGCCTCGAAGTCGCCCTCACTCGCGACCGGGAATCCCGCCTCGATGACATCGACACCGAGGCGCTCGAGCTGACGGGCGAGGCTCAGCTTCTCCGGCAGGTTCATGCTGCAACCCGGCGACTGCTCGCCATCGCGCAGCGTCGTATCGAAGATCCAGACCCGTTCGGAGTCCGAAGACCGGACCGGCGCGGTGTCGCTGCTCAACCGCTCGTCTCCTCGTGTGGCGCGGTCGGCTCCGCCTCGGCGGCGAACTCGGCAGCCGGTTCGAGCTCCCGGCCCGCCAGTGCGCGCCAGGCCCATTCGGCCGGTCCAGAGCTGACGTAGGCCACCCCGATCACGAACAACCAGAGAGAGGGCTCCTGCACCACCACCGCCAGCGCGACGATGATCAGGACGAGCGTGCGGAAGCCATGGCGGAGGTCGATCTCCTTGAAGCTCCGATACGGAACCGCGCTGACCATCAGCAGGCCGAGGCTGGCGAGGCCGGCGCCGACGAGCAGCGGCGGCACGCTGACGTCGTAGCCCTGGCCGCGCAGGAACGAGTCGAACCACTGCGTGCTCGCAACCATGCCGGCCGCCGCGGGGCTCGGCAGCCCCTCGAATCGGCCGTGGAAACGCGAAGCGTGCACGTTGAAGCGCGCGAGCCGCAACGCCGCGCACGCCGTGAACAGGAACGCGAGGATCCAGCCCGTTCGCTGCAGATGACCCAACTCGCCAGCCATGTAGGCCAGGAACGCCGGCGCGACGCCGAACGACACCATGTCGGCGAGGGAGTCGTACTCGCTGCCGAAGCGCGAGGTTGCGCGGGAGAGCCGGGCGACACGCCCATCGAGGGCATCGAAGATTCCCGCCAGCACGATGCCCAGCGCCGCCCGATCGAAGTGCCCCTGCGTCGACTGGATCATCGAGAAGAAGCCGAAGAACAGGTTCGCCGTCGTGAAGAGCTGCGGCAGCAGGTAGATCCCGCGGCGCTCCGGACCGCGGCGGCGGCGGCGACGGCGGCGGCCGCCGCGTTCCTCCGCTCGATCGTGCGGAAAGAGCGGGCCGCTCACGCCGCGGACTCCGGCAGCCGCGCGATCCGCGTCGCCCCGCCGCGGACGCGATCGCCGCGCTGCACGCACGCCTCGGACCCGAGCGGGAGCCACACGTCCGTGCGCGAGCCGAAGCGGATCAGGCCATAGCGCGTCCCGCGATCGAGCCAGTCTCCTAGCTGCGGATGACAAACGATGCGGCGCGCGATCAGGCCGGTGATCTGCGTCACGACCACGCGACGACCGCCGGCGATCTCGAGCGTCATCGCGAGCCGCACGTTCTCGCGCTCTCCGCGCGGATCGAAGGCCGCGAGAAAGCGACTCCCGCCGCGTTCGAGTGAGCGCACGCGGCCCGCCACCGGCGCGCGATTCACGTGGACATCGAACACCGACAGGAAGATGCCGATCCGCAGCCCCTTGCCGTTCGCCTCGTCTTCGATCTCGTCGACGGCGAGCACACGCCCGTCGGCGGGCGCCACCACGTCGCGCTCGTCTCCCTCGAACCGCCGCACCGGATTGCGAAAGAACGCGACGCAGAAGGCGCCGAGTGCCGCGAGGCCGGCGCCGAGCCACGGCCAACCGAACCCCGCGAAACCGGCGCCCGCGAGCCCGAGCGGAACCGCGAATGCCCAAGCGTCGGCGATCACGCGCGCCGTGGGGCGCTCCGCGAAGTCCGGACCCGCCTGCGACGCGTCGCTCATCGCACCCTCAGTTCTTCGAGCGGTCGACCAGCCGCTTCTCCTGCAGCCACGGCATGAGTCCGCGCAGCCGAGCGCCGACCTCCTCGAGCGGATGCTCGGCGCCGCGCCGCCGCAGCGCCTCGAAGCTCGGGCGCCCGGCGCGGTTCTCGAGAATGAACTCCCGCGCGAACTCGCCCTTCTGGATCTCGGCGAGCACCTGCTTCATCCGCTGCTTCACGCTGTCGTCGATCAGCCGCGGGCCGCGCGTCAGGTCCCCGTACTCCGCAGTGTTGGACACCGAGTAGCGCATGTTGGCGACGCCTCCTTCGTAGATCAGGTCGACGATGAGCTTGACCTCGTGGATGCACTCGAAGTACGCCATCTCCGGGGAGTAGCCGGCCTCGACCAGCGTCTCGTAGCCGGCCTGCATCAGCGCCGTCAGGCCGCCGCACAGCACGGACTGTTCGCCGAAGAGATCCGTCTCGGTCTCTTCCCGGAAACTGGTCTCGAGGATGCCGGCGCGACCGCCACCGATTCCCTTCGCATAGGCCAGCGCGACCGGCAGCGCGTCGCCGTTCGGATCCCGATCGACGGCCACGAGGCACGGGACGCCCTTGCCCTCGGCGTAGTGTCCGCGCACCGTGTGACCCGGGCCCTTCGGTGCGACGAGCCAGACCGACACACCTTCCGGCGCGACGATCTGACGGAAGTGCACGTTGAAGCCGTGCGCGACGGCCAGGTGATTGCCCGGCTGGAGGCCGGGCGCGATCTCCTCGTGGTAGATCTGTGCGGCCGTCTCGTCGGGGACGACCAGCATGATCACGTCGGCCTCGCGCGCGGCGGCGGCCGGCTCGATCACGCGCAGCCCCTCGGCCTCGGCCTTCGGTCGCGATCGCGAGTCCTTGCGTAGGCCCACCAGCACGTTCACGCCCGAGTCGCGCAGGTTCAGCGCATGGGCGTGGCCCTGGCTGCCGTAGCCGATGATTGCGACGGTCTTGCCGGCGAGGCGGCCGAGGTCCGCGTCCTTGTCGTAGAAGATGCGCAGGTCCATGGGGCAGTCGGGTCTCCGTCGAGGGTTGGAAAGCGAAGAACGACGCGAAGTTACGAGAGGCGTCGGGTGGTGTCAAAAACCATCGCGAGGGCCCGAAGAGTCCGATTCAACCGGACTCGAAGCGGGCTCCCGTCCGCCGGACCTCTGCCTCCGCGCGACGCAGATAGCGCGGCGCCAGTTCGGCGATGTCGACTGCGGCTCCTGCTTCCAGCAGCTGGACGCCCAATCGGCCCACGAAGCTGGCATCCGGGGCTCCCGTGGGCGACGCGATCCATTGCACGCGTTCGCCGAGCGGCGCCCGCAGGATGGGTTCGAGGATCGCGACGCCGTCGCCGATGACGCACAGCGGCCCGGGTTGTGCGGCCAAGCGCGGCGCCAGCTCGGCTGGCGTCGCCACCACCGGACCCCAGAGAGGAGCGGCGGGTCCGGCTTCCCCTGCGTAGGCGGCCGCGTAGACCTCGCCGCGTCGCGCATCGAGTGCCGCCACGACGGCCCCCGCAAGCGGCGCCGCGCAAGCCCCCTTCGCAGCCAGCGCGGCCAGCGTCGGAACCGGAACCGACCGGACACCGGCTCCGAATGCGAGACCCTTGACGGTGGCGATGCCGACGCGCAGCCCGGTGAACGAGCCGGGTCCGACCGAGACCGCGAATGCGCCGATGCCCGGCACGGAAACGCCGTGCGAGTGCAGCAGACCCAGCACCGTCGGAAGCAGTGCCTCCGAGGCGGGGCGTTCGAGCGGCGCCAGGCGAAGCTCCACCAATTCGCCGTCGCGGAGCAACGCCGCGCTCGCGCTCGCCGTCGCCGACTCGATCGCCAGCAGCCAGATCCCGCCGGCGCTCACCGGATCAGAGCCCGGCGCCCTGCCGCACCCAGTCGACGAAGCTCTGCCAGTGTCGCGACAGATCGTTCCAGAACGCGAGCCCCATCAGCAGCACGAGAAACGTGAGGCCGACCTGCTGCACGAGTTCTCTCGTGCGCAACGACAGCGGCGAGCGCTTGATCCCCTCGACGGCGATCAGCAGCGCTTGCCCGCCGTCGAGCAGCGGAATCGGCAGCAGGTTCAGGATGGCGAGATTGATGCTGATCAGGACCAGCGTGGACAGGTACGCCTGCCAGCCGCGCTCGAACGCGCTGTGCGCGATCTGCGCGATGCCGATCGGACCCGCCAGCTGCTTGCGCGAGACCTCCCCGGTGACGAGCCGGGAGAAGCCGCCGAGAAACGTCCGCGTGAGATCCGCAGTCATGCCGACCGCGCGCGGAACCGACACCAGCGGGTTTCGCTCGCGATCGATGCCCAGGACGCCCGGGACAGCCGCGGCCTGAGCGGTGATGCCGATCAGCCAGCGCTCTTCGGGGATCCCCAGACCCGTGTCCACTTCTTTTCGCTCGGGCGCGATGCGTACCTCTCGGCGCGCGCCGGCGCGGGCGTAGACGAGTTCGAGCGCTCGCCCTCCACTCGCCCGAACCCGCTCCGAGAACGACGCGAAGCTGCCCACCGGCTCGCCATCGACTGCCACGATCAGGTCGCCTCGCTCGAGTCCGGCGCGCGCCGCCGCGGAATCCGGCGAGACCTGATCGACCAGGACGGTCGCCGGCACGACGCCGAGTGCAGCCGCGTTGCCGAGCGCGGGCACCGAGAGTTCCAGCGCCTGTGGCTCCTCGTCGTCCCCGACGAGCCGGTCGACGCCGAGCACGACGGATTCGCCCGCCACCGCCTCGTAGCGCGATGCGAACTCGCTCCAGTCCGCCACCGGCTCGCCGTCGACGCGCGTGACGAGATCGCCGGGGTGGAGGTCCGTATGCGTCACCGGGGCGTTTGCATCGGGCACGCCGATGACCGCCGCCAGCCGCGAATGACCGACCCCGGCGAAACCGACCTGCGCCTCGCTCCCGTACAGGTCGAGACCCGGGCGCGATTCGACCAGCAGCTCGAGATCGAGCAACTCGCCATCTCGCTCGATGCGCAGCGCGGTTCGTTCGCCGGCTCGCACGCGGATCACGTCCTCGAAGTCGCCCCACCAGCGAACCGGCTGGCCGGCGATCGACACGATGCGATCGCCGACCGCGATGCCGGCGCGCTCAGCCGGCGAGGCGGTCTCGACGGTGCCGACGACCGGGGCCGGACGCGGCATGCCGACCCCGAGCACGGTGGCGAAGACCAGGACCGGCAGCAGCAGGTTCATCGCCGGCCCGGCGAACAGGATCAGCAGCCGCTGCCACACCGGCTTGTTGTTGAACGCGCGATGCTCTTCGCCGGGCGCGAGCGGCGGCTCCTCGCCCTGCACGAGGTCTTCGACGTCGGGATTCTCGCCGACCATCTTCACGTAGCCGCCGAGTGGCAGCCAGGCCGCGACGTACTCCGTCTCGCCGCGCTGGAACGCGAGCCGCCAACGACCGAAGCCGATCGCGGGGCCGAAGCCGAGCGAGAAGCGCAGCACCTTCACGTCGAAGAGCTTGGCCACGAGGAAGTGCCCGAGCTCGTGCACGAAGATCAGCACTCCCAGCATCAGCACGAAGGCGAAGACGAAGCTCAGCGCGGCCATTCGGATCTCCTGCCTTCGAGTCGCTCTCGCGCCTGCGCCCGTGCCCAGGCATCCGCCGTGAGGACATCGTCCAGATCTCGAATCGCCCCGGGCACTGCGCGGGCCACGTGGGTTTCGAGAACCGACGCGTTCGTGGCAGCGATCGCCGGGAACGGAATCCTTCCGGCCAGGAATGCTGCCACGGCCTCCTCGTTGGCCGCGTTCAGGACCGCCGGAGCGGCTTCGTCGGCCGCCAGGGCTGCGTACGCGAGCGGGAGACACGGGAAGCGAGTGGCATCCGGCTCTTCGAAATCGAGGCGGGCGACCGCAGCGAGGTCGAGACGCGGAAGGTCGGCCAGAGCGTCCCCGCCATCGAGCAGCGGCAGCCGCTCCGGCCAGGCCAAGGCGACAGCGATCGGTCCCCGCATGTCCGGAACTCCGAGCTGCGCGAGCCAGGAGCCGTCGTTCATCTCGACGAGCGAATGCACGACGGACTGCGGATGGACGACGACATCGATCTGCGGCGCCGACACATCGAAGAGCCAGCGCGCCTCGATGACCTCGAGGCCCTTGTTCATCAGCGTCGCAGAATCGATCGTGATCTTGGGCCCCATGCTCCAGTTCGGGTGCGCAAGCGCCTGCTCGACACTGGCCGCCGCGATCCGCTCGAGCGACCAGGTCCGGAAGGGTCCCCCCGAAGCGGTCAGCACGATCCGGCGCAGATCCTCGCGTCGCTGTCCCGCGAGCGCCTGGAAGATCGCGCTGTGCTCGCTGTCGACCGGGAGCAGCCGCCCGCCATGCGCGCGCAACTCGCGCAAGACGAGAGCGCCCGCCATCACCATCACTTCCTTGTTCGCGAGCGCCACGTCGCGGCCGGCGCGAATCGCGGCCAGACTGGGGCGCAGTCCCACGGCGCCGACCAGCGCGGAGACCACCAGATCGGCATCGTGGACCGCCACGGCATCGAGCCCCGCCTCGCCCCATTCGATCTTCGGCGCGTCGGCGCCGAGCAGGTCCCGGAGCACACCCGCCGCCTGCGCATCGGCGACGGCGACGAGTTCGGGCCGAAAGTGGCGGACCGCAGCGGCCAGCTTCTCGACGCGCCGCCCAGCCGCCATCGCCGTCACGCGGAAGCGGTCCGGGAATGCCCGCACGACGGTGAGCGTCTGTTCGCCGATGCTGCCCGTCGCGCCGAGGATCGAGAGTCGTCTCAAGCGCCGCCCCCTCGCACCTGCGCCGAGATCAACCCATAGCGACGCTCGCGGTTCTGGTACGACAGAATGGCCTCGACGAGATCGCTCTTCCGGAAGTCCGGCCACATCACCTCGGTGACATGGATTTCCGCGTACGCGATCTGCCACAACAAGAAGTTCGAGACGCGCGACTCGCCTCCGGTCCGGATCAACAGATCCGGATCCGGGAGATCGGGCGCATAGAGATATTCCGAAAAGACCTTCTCATCGATCTGTTCGGGTCCGAGCTTGCCCTGTTCTACCTCGCGCGCAAGCCGCCGCGCGGCGTCGACGATCTCGGTGCGCCCGCCGTAGGACAGCGCGAACAGGATGACCATCTCCCGATTGGCCCGCGTGCGGCAGATCGCCTGATCGAGTTTCGCCCGTATGGAGCTCGGCAAGCGCTCGAGCCGGCCCATCGCCCGGACCCGGATGCCATTCCGGTCGATCTCGTCGATCTCGGCATCGAGATAGTGCTCGAGGAGCCCCATCAGGGCGTCCACCTCGAGCTTGGGGCGACTCCAGTTCTCGGTCGAGAAGGCGTACAGCGTCAGCTGCGAGATCCCGATCTCGTGCGCCGCTCGCACCACGGCCCGCACCGACTCGATGCCTGCGCGATGGCCTTCGTTCCGATCGAGCCCGCGACGCTCGGCCCAGCGTCCGTTGCCGTCCATGATGATGGCGACGTGACGCGGGAGAGCATCCGCTCGGATGAGCCGTTCCTGCATCGTGCGTCCTGTCAGACCTGCAGGATTTCCTGCTCCTTCTGGTCGGCCTGCCCGTCGATCTGCTTGACGAAATCGTCCGTCAGCGCCTGGACCTTCTTCTCTGCCCGGGCCCGGTCGTCCGCCGGAAGATCGCCATCGGCCTCCAGCTGCTTCAATACCGCCAGCGCCTCGCGGCGGGCGTCCCGGACGCCGAGCTTGTGGTGCTCCGAGACCTTGCGAACGTGCTTGACCAGTTCCTTGCGGCGTTGCTCGGTCAGCGGCGGCACCGGGCAGCGGATCAGCTTGCCGTCGTTGTTCGGCGTGAGCCCAAGATCCGAGGCCTGGATCGCCTTCTCGATCGCCGCGAGGGCGCCGCGATCGAAGGGTGAGACGACGATCGTCCGCGGGTCCGGCGCGCTCATGTTGGCGAGTTTTCCGAGCGGAGTCGGCGTTCCGTAGTAGTCGACCCGGATCGCGTCGAGCAGCGCCGGATTCGCGCGGCCGGTCCGCACCTTGCGAAGGTCCTCCTTCAGGTGCTGAAGGGACTTCTCCATCTGCTCGCTCGCCTGGTTGATCGTTCCATCGGCGCTGGCCATCGTTGCTCCTCCGCTGCTTCCGACGCCTTCGGGACGCGGGCTATCCCCCGACCCGGGTGCCCACCCCTTCGCCGCACACCACCTTGCGAATGTTCCCAGGCACCGTCATGTCGAAGACGACGATCGGGACGCCATTCTCCCGGCACAGCTGGATCGCCGTCTGATCCATGAACTGCAGGTTGCGCTGGATGGCTTCCTGGTACGAGAGCCGCTCGTAGCGCTCGGCGCCGGGGTCCTTCCGGGGATCGGCGTTGTACACGCCGTCGACGCGGGTGGCCTTCATGATCAGATCCGCGTGGATCTCGGCGGCCCGAAGCGCGGCGGCGGTGTCGGTCGTGAAGTAGGGATTCCCGGTTCCCGCCGCGAAGATCACGATGCGCCCCTTCTCGAGGTGCCGGATCGCCCGGCGGCGGATATACGGCTCCGCCACTTCCTGGATCGCGAGCGCGGACAGCACGCGCGTCGGGACGTTGCAGGCGCGTTCCAGCGCGTCCTGCAGCGCGACCCCGTTGATCACGCCGGCCAGCATGCCCATGTAGTCCGCGGTCGAGCGATCCATTCCCTCGGAGGCTGCGGACACCCCGCGAATGATGTTGCCGCCGCCGATCACGATCGCGATCTCGACGCCGAGTGCGTGCACCTCGCCGATCTCGTCGGCGACGCTGCGAATCACCGCGGGCGCGATGCCGAAGCCCTTCTCGCCGGCCAACCCCTCACCGGAAAGCTTGATCACGACCCTCCGGTGGGCCGCCTTCTCGTGCGGACCGCCTTCAGGAATGGTCGTCCGCTCCCAGCCGGAACCGCACGAATCCGGTGACGGCGATCTCGGCCCCGAGCGCCTTGCCCACCTGGGCGAGTCGCTGCTGAACCGTCAGGTCGGGATCCTTCACGAACGGCTGCTCGAGCAGCGCGACCTCCGCGTAGAACTTGTTGATCCGGCCTTCCACGATCTTCTCGATGACCTTCTCGGGCTTGCCAGTCTCGGCCGCTTGCTTGGCGAAGAGTTCCCGCTCGCGGGCGACCAGATCCGCCGGCACTCCGCTGCGGTCGACCGACACCGGTGACGGATCGGCGGCCGCCACGTGCATCGCGATGTCCTTGGCCAGCGCATCGATCTCGTCGCCTCGAGCGCTCGTCTGCAGCCCCACCAGCACGCCGAGCTTGCCGCCGGCATGTACGTAGCCGCCGACCATCCCGGCCGGCGCTTCGAGCCGGGCGACGCGCTTCACCAGCAGGTTCTCGCCGAGCGTCCCGGCCGCCGCCGCGACGCGGCGCGCCACGGTCTCGCCGTCGAGCGCCGCCGCTCCGAGCAACTCGACGTCCGTGAGCTTCGCGTTGCTCGCCGCCACCGCGGCGACCGCGTTCGCGAGCGCCTGGAAGTCGTCGGTTCGCGCGACGAAGTCGGTCTCGCAGCTGAGTTCGACGAGCGCACCCGCCGCACCGGCGAGCGCCATCGCCACGGCGCCCTCGGCGGTCGCGCGGCCCTCCCGCTTCGCTGCCTTCGCGAGACCTCTCTCACGAAGCAGCAGTGCGGCCTTCTCGACGTCGCCGTCGGCGTCTGTCAGGGCCTTCTTGCAATCCATCATGCCGGCGCCGCTCCGGTCCCGAAGCGTCTTCACTGCCGCCGCTGAAATCTCCGCCACGATCCGTTCTCCTCGTTCGTTCCGCTGGTCCGCCGGCGCCTCGGCGCCCCATCAGTTCTCTCGGCCTTCTCCGCCTTCCGGGTTCCCGGCGCCTGGAGCGGCGGGCTCCGGGGCCGCGGCGACCGGCGTAGCGGGTTCGATGTCGCGCTCGACGCCCGCGCTGCGCGTGCCTCCGCGGGGCGCGCCACGGCCCGCGCCCCGTCCGCGTCGCGGCGGCTGCTTGATCTCGACGACGACGCGGCCGGTTCCATGGCCGGCTCCCTCGTCGCTGCGGCGTGCGCCGGAGTCCGCGCTCGCCTCCGAGCGGACGCGCTCCTCGTGGAGCTGTGCCCCCTCGAGACAGGTATCCGCGACGTGCGAGCAATACAGTTGGATCGCGCGCGTCGCGTCGTCGTTGCCCGGGATCACGAAGTCGATGCCGTCGGGGCTGCAGTTGCTGTCCACCACCGCGAGGATCGGAATCCCCAGCCGCCGCGCCTCCGACACCGCGATGTGCTCGCGCTTCACGTCGATGACGAACATCGCCGACGGGAGCCTCGTCATCTCGCGCAGGCCGTCGAGACCCTTGCGATGGCGGTCCGCCTCCCGCGAGATCTGCGAAAGCTCCTTCTTGCTGAGCTCTGCCGACTTCTCCTCGCTGCCGAGAATCTCGAGCAGCTCCTTGAAGCGATCGAGTGACTTCCGGACGGTCCGGAAGTTCGTCAGCGTGCCGCCGAGCCATCGGTTGTTGACCCACAGCTGCCCGCTGCGTCCGGCCTCGGCCTGGACCGCGGGGGCCGCCTGGCGCTTGGTCCCGACGAACAGCACCTTGCCGCCAGCGGCCGTAGTGTCCCGGACGAACTCGAGCGCCTCGCGGAAGCGGGTCAGCGTCTGGTCGAGATCGAGGATGTGGACGCCGTTCCGCTCGCCGAAGATGAACGGCTTCATCCGCGGGCTCCAACGATGCGTCTGATGCCCGAAGTGGGCGCCGGCCTCGAGCAGCGAGCGCACGCTGAGCGGCGTCTTGTTCACGCCCTCTGCCATGACCGCAGCCATCTCCGACGACGCCGACGGCGGCGCTCCGGTAGGGTTGGATTCGGTGTTTCGAGTCGTGCCGGGCGCGGTCGCACCCGGCGGAGTCATCTCCGCCATGCGGCTCTCCTTTGCGGTTCGTCCTCCGCACCGATCCTCGCCGTGGTGTGCCGGGGTTCGGACCCGGACACACGAAAGACGAGCCTGGCCCGAACCTCGAGCTCCTGGCGCTTCGGTGACGGCCGGACCGGAGGGTCGGAGCCGACGACGGAGGCAGGACGAGAGGCACCGCTCGGGCAGACCGGAGCGTGTGAAGTGGTGGTCGGATAGCAGAGAGGAGAGCCGAGCGTCAAACCGAGGCGATTTCGAAGGGTTGCCTGTCTGTGCCGGGACGATCGAGGATCCGGCACCCCCGCCGGGGAACGGGGTCCCGTCAAGAAAGGGGCCGGGTTCGATCGTCAACTTTTCCGTCCGGAAAAGTTGACGATCGAACCCGGCCCCTTTCTTGACGCGTCAGGTCGTGTACTCGGCGTTCACGCGCACGTACTCGTACGAGAGATCACAGGTCCAAACCGTCGCGCGGCGGCGGCCGACGCCGAGCTCGACGGCGACGTCGATCTCGTCCGCCCGCAGCGCCCGGCCCGCGCGGCGGCGCGCCCCTGCTCCGGTCGGAGCTCCCCGGCGGAACACGACGACTCCGCCGAGCGTGACCGACGCGCGCGACAGCTCGATGGCGATCCGCCCGGCGCCGATCGTCTGCAGGATCCGGCCCCAGTTGGGATCGCCCCCGAACAGCGCGGTCTTCACCAGCACCGAGTTCGCGATCCGCTTGGCGGCGCGCTCCGCCTCGCTGTCCGTTCGGGCGCCGCCGACGCGGACCGTCACCAACTTCGTCGCGCCCTCTCCGTCGCGGGCAATCGCGCGCGCGAGCTCCTCGCAAACCTCGCCGAGCGCGGAGGCCAGACGGCGTGCCCCGGCGCTCGCCGGGTCCCGCAGCGGCGAATGCCCGGCGCGTCCGTTGGCCAACAACAGCACCGTATCGCTGGTGGAGCTCTCGCCGTCGACCGTTAGCCGGTTGTAGCTGGACGCCGCCGCGCCGCGCAGCAGGCGCCGCAGCAGCGGGGGCTCGACGGCGGCGTCCGTCACGAGGAACGAGAGCATCGTCGCCATGTCCGGCTCGATCATGCCCGAGCCCTTCGCGATGCCGGCCAGCGTCACGAGCCGGCCGCCGATGCGAAGGCGGACGCTCGCGAGCTTCGGCACCGTGTCGGTCGTCATGATCGCGCGGGCGGCTGCGGGAAGACCCTCCGCGCGCAGCGCGCCCGCGGCCTTCGGAACGCCGCGGGCGATGCGCCCCATCGGCATCGGCTGTCCGATGACGCCCGTCGAAGCCACGAGCACCTCCGCCGCCGGGCAGCCGAGCGCGCGGGCGGTCGCCTCGGTCATCGCCAATGCATCTGCGTCGCCGCGCGCTCCCATCGCGACGTTGGAGCAACCGCTGTTCGCGACGATCGCGCGTGCCCGACCACGCCGGACGCGCGCGCGCGAGAGCGTCACCGGAGCACCGACCACCGTGGAGCGCGTGAATACGCCGGCCGCCGCGGCCGCCACGTCGCTCGTGATCAACATCAGATCCGGTCCGCGTGTCTTGATTCCGCAGCGAATGCCGGCTGCGCGAAAACCCGGGACGACGATGTCACTCATGGGCGAGGACGGATAGCGCGGCCGGCGAACGGCGACAGGGGGTCGTCGCTACGCTCCGCAGCAGCGTTTGAACTTCTTCCCGCTGCCGCAGGGACAGGGGTCGTTCCGGCCGACCTTGGCAGCGGCCGCCGGCTTGCGAGCCGACGGCATCGGAGCGGCTGCCCGGGCTCCCCCCGCGCCAGCGAGCGGAGATCCGAGCGACTGCGCCGCACTCGCCGCGGCAGGCCTCGAAGCCTCCGGACCGGCGACTGCGTCGCCCCCGCGAGCCGCGGCCGCATTCGCCATCTGGCGCGCCGCCTGCTCGAGCCGCGTCTCGTCGACCCAGACCTTGAAGACCTCTTCGATCACGAGCGTATCGATCCGCTGGTTCATGTCCTCGAAGAGTCCGAATCCCTCGCGCGCGTACTCGACCTTCGGATCGCGCTGCGCGTAGCCTCGAAAGCGGATGCCGTCGCGGAGCGCATCCATCGCGTAGAGGTGATCCTTCCACAACCGATCCAGCGTGCGCAGGAGCACGTCGCGCTCGAGCTGCCGGTGGCCGATCAAGCCGACCTGCGCATAGCGGTCTCGCAGCGCGCCCCAGCGCTGCTCCTTGTCCGCCAGCACGGCCAGCACGCGCTCGTGCACACTGCGTCCGACGGCTTCCTTCTCGAGGTAGCGGCCGCCCTCGGCGACGAACGGCGGTTGGCGTGGATCGAAGGAAACGCCGAACTGTGTCTCCAACAGGCGCGCCAGAGCGGAAAGCTGCTCCGCATCGGGCTCCCCTTTGTCGGGCCAGTGCGCGTCGAGCAGACCGACGAGCACACCTTCGACCATGTCGACGATCTCTTCGTGGACCTCTGCACTGGCGAGCACCGACCGGCGGCGGCCGTAGAAGGCCTTCCGCTGTTTGTTCATCACGTCGTCGTACTCGAGCAGGTTCTTGCGGACGTCGAAGTTGCGCGCTTCGACCTTCTTCTGCGCATTCTCGATCGCCCGCGTCACCCAGCGGTGTTCGATCGCCTCCCCTTCCTCGAGGCCGAGTCGCTCCATCCAGCCCTGGATGCGCTCCGATCCGAAGAGTCTTAGGAGATCATCTTCGAGCGACAGGTAGAAGCGCGTCGAGCCGGGATCCCCTTGGCGACCGGCGCGCCCCCGCAGCTGATTGTCGATGCGCCGGCTCTCGTGCCGCTCCGTTCCGATGATGTGCAGGCCACCGGCGGCGACCACCTCGTCCCGCTCGCCGGCGCAGAGCTTCTCGAAGTGCACCTGCCAGTGGGAAAGATCCGGGTGCTCGCGGTCGTGCCCACACTTCGCGAGCGCCAGGTACTCGGGGCTCCCGCCCAGCACGATGTCGGTGCCGCGGCCGGCCATGTTGGTCGAGATCGTGACGGCGCCCTTCGCACCGGCCTGCGCGACGATCTCGGCCTCGCGCTCGTGTTGCTTCGCGTTCAGCACGTTGTGCCGCACGCCGGCCCGCTTGAGCTTGGTCGAGAACATTTCCGAGGTCTCGATTGCGATCGTGCCGACGAGGATCGGCTGCCCCTTCGCGTGACGCTCTCGGATGTCCTCGATCACCGCATCGAACTTCTCCTGGCGACTCTTGTAGATCAGATCCGGGAGGTCGGCGCGGACGAGCGGGCGATTGCTCGGGATCACCAGCACGTCGAGGTCGTAGATCTTCGCGAACTCCGGCGCCTCGGTATCCGCGGTACCGGTCATGCCGGACAACTTGTCGTAGATCCGGAAGTAGTTCTGGAAGGTGATCGACGCCAGCGTCTGGTTCTCGCTGCGGACCTGGATCCCTTCCTTCGCTTCCACGGCCTGGTGCAAGCCGTCGGACCAGCGGCGACCGGGCATCAGTCGCCCCGTGAACTCGTCGACGATGACGACCTCGGGCTTGCCGTCGGCACCCGGCTTCACGACGTAGTCGACATCGACCTTCTTGAGCGCGTGCGCGATCAGCGCCTGCTGCACGGCATGATTGACCGGCAGCATCTCGGGATCGTAGAGGTTGGACACCCGGAGCAGCTGCTCGACGCGGTGGACGCCCTCTTCGGTGAGCGCGGCGACGTGGTCCTTCTCGTCGAACCAGAACTCGCCGGTCTCCTCGACGCCCTTGTTGGCGTCTCCCTTGGTGCCAGCCTTCAGCTGACGCACGACCTTGTCGGCGACACCGTAGATCTGGGTGTTCTCCTCCGAGGGGCCCGAAATGATCAGCGGGGTCCGCGCCTCGTCGATCAGGATCGAGTCGACCTCGTCGACGATCGCGTAGTGAAGCTCGCGCTGTACGCACGACTCGAGCGAGTGCTTCATGTTGTCGCGCAGGTAGTCGAAGCCGTACTCGTTGTTGGTCCCGTAGGTGATGTCGGCACCGTAGGCAGCCTGGCGCTCGGCATCGGAGAGGTCGTGCACGATCACGCCGACCGACAGGCCGAGGAATCGATGCACCTGCCCCATCCAGTCCGAGTCACGCTTTGCGAGGTAGTCGTTCACGGTGACGATGTGGACGCCGCGTCCGGAGAGCGCGTTCAGGTACGCTGGAAGCGTCGCCACCAGCGTCTTGCCCTCGCCGGTCTTCATCTCCGCGATCTTGCCTTCGTGGAGCACCACGCCACCGACGAGCTGCACGTCGTAGTGGCGCTGGCCGAGCGTACGGCGGGCCGCCTCGCGCACCGTGGCGAAGGCCTCGGGCAGCAAGGCATCGAGCGGCTCGCCGTGGGCCAGGCGCTCGCGAAAGTCGACGGTGCCGGCTGCCAGTGCGGCGTCCGAGAGCCCGGCCATCTTCGGCTCGAGCTGGTTCGTGCGCTCGACGAGGGGGACGATCCGCTTCAGCTCGCGGTCGTTCTTGGTCCCGAAGATTCTTTTGAGGGAAGACTGGAGCATGGATGGCCGAGCGGCTTCTCCGGCGGCTTTCGAATCGCCGGATGCTAGAGCACCCCCGTGGGGCCAGCAAACCGGGGCTCTCGAGTCACGATGCGGGCGCTGGATCGGTTGCGGGAGCCGGTAGACGCACGAGCAGATGCAGACGACCAATCTGGATCTCGTCCCCATCGCGAAGCTGGGCGCGCTCCCGGCGCTCCCCATTCAGCAGCGTACCGTTGGTGCTGCGCAAGTCCTGCAGGAAGAACCCTCCTCCGTCGAAGCCGACGGCGGCGTGCGCACGCGAGAGCGTCGGCTCCGCGAGCATCATCTCGGCATTGCGACCGCGGCCGAGGACCAGCCACTCGCGATCGATCGGAAGCTCGAGACCTTCGTAGAAGCCGCCGAGAACGCGGACACAGGCCCCCGCCGGGACGGGTCGTCCCACTGCACGCTCCGCTCCCGGATCCTGCTCCGCCATGTCCCCGGGAATCGGCTGAGCGGGGAGACAGCTTTATCGAACGGGCGATGGCGGGGGTGGCGCGGCCTTCGACGCCCGCCGGGGTCGCGCGCGCGGAGCCATGCCCGCCGCGAGCAGTTCGCGGGCGTGCTGGCGCGTCGCTGCGGTCACCCGTGCGCCGCCCGCCATGCGCGCGAGTTCCTCGACGCGATCCTCGCCGGCGAGCGTCTCGACGCGGGTGACCGTCCGCTCGCCCTGCGCGCCCTTCGCAACGCGGAGATGCGTCGAAGCGAGCGCGGCGACCTGCGGCAGGTGCGTGATGCACAGGACCTGGTGCGCTTCCGCGAGTTCCGCAAGCGCCTGGCCGACGCGGTCGGCCGTCCGGCCGCCGACGCCGGCATCGACCTCGTCGAACACCAGGACCATGCCGCCCTCGGTCCGGCGCAGGACCCCCTGCAGCGCGAGGAATACCCGCGAGAGTTCGCCACCCGACGCGATCCGTCGCAGCGGACGCGGCGTCTCCCCGCGGTTGGCCGAGAGCAGCAGCTCGACCTGCTCGGCGCCGCTTGGTCCGCACGGCAGTCCGTCCGGAGTCGCCGACGGCGTGAGTGCGACGACGAGCTGCGCGTCCGGCATCTCGAGTCCGTGGAGGCGTTGTTCGACTTCGCGAGCCAACCGCTCGGCGGCCTCGCCGCGACCGGCCGAGAGGAACGCGGCGTCGCGCGCGAGCGCCGCGCCGAGCGTCTCCTCGTCTCGCGCGAGTGCGGTCGCTCGCTCGTCACCGCCGTCGAGTGCGGCGAGTTCCGCCGCGACCGTGTCGCGTCGAGCGAGAATGTCGGCTTCCTCTCGGCCGTACTTCCGGCGCAGCTTCTCGAGCGTCGCGAGCCGTTCTTCGACCTCCGCGCGGCGCGCGGGGTCGACGTCGACCGCATCCGCATAGCGTTCGACGTCGCGCGCCGTGTCACTCAGATCGGCGTAGATCGCCCGCAGTCGCTCCGCGAGGGCGCCGAGTCTGTCGTCGTATCCGGCCACCGATTCGAGGCCGGCGGCCGCCGCGGCGACGAGATCGACGGCGCCCGGACCGTCCGCGGCCGTCGCCTCGCCCGAGAGCGCCGCGACCGCCGTCGTCGCCGCGCTGCGCAGCTCCTCGGCGTGAGCGAGTCGCGCGTGTTCGGCGCCGAGCGCCGAGAGCTCCCCCGGCGACAGTTCGGCTGCATCGATCTCGCCGAGTTGGAAGGCGAGGAAATCGCGGCGGCTCGCCCGCTCCGCGGCCGCAGCCTCGAGCGCCTCCCGCTCGGCCCGGACGCCCCGCAGCGCGGCGTGCCCCTTCTCGACGGCGCGGCGAGCCTCGAGCAAGCCGCCGAACGCGTCGAGCAGCCAGCCATGGATCTCGGGTCGTCGCAAGCGCTGCGACTCGTGCTGACTCGAGATCTCGAGTTGATCGCCGAACAGTTCGGCCAACGCCGACACCGGAACCAGTCGCCCGGCGATCGTCGCGCGACTGCGACCCGCGCGCGGGCCCGTGGCAGCGCGCGCCACGGTGCGGGAGACGATCAATTCGCCGTCTTCGGGCTCGAGCCCCCGCTCGCGCAACGCAGCTTCCAGCGCCGGAAGGCCGGCCGTCCGGAACACCGCTTCGACGTGCGCCTCGTCTGCGCCCTCGCGCACGGCCTGCGCGTCGGCGCGGGCGCCGGCCAGCAGCGCCAGCGCGCCCAACACGATCGACTTCCCGGCACCTGTTTCGCCGGTCAGCGCATTGAGGCCCGGGCCCAGCTCGATCTCGGCCGCTTCGACGATCGCGAGGTCTCGGATGCGCAGGCGCTCGATCATCGCTCGCCCCAGCGCAGCTTGGCCCGCAACACGTCGAAACGGCTCCTCTGCGGCGGAACCACGAGCAGCACGCCGTGCTCGGAGCGTCGCACCCGGACGACGTCGCCGCCGGCGAGCTCCACTCCTTCCTGCCCGTCGACCGTCAGCCGGGCCTTCGCTCCGGCCGTCACCTCGATGTCCAACACCACCGTGTCCGGCATCACCAGCGGGCGCTGCGTCAGCGTGTGCGGACAGATCGGCGTGAGCACGAGCGCCTCGAGACTCGGCAGCAGGATCGGCCCGCCGGCGGACAGGGAGTAGGCAGTGGAACCCGTCGGCGTCGACACGATCAATCCATCGGCATGGTAGGTCGAGACCAGACGGTCGTCGGCCCGCACCTCGATCTCGATCAGCCGCGCCACGGTGCTCGTGACGACCGCATCGTTGAGCGCGCGCCATCGCGCGACCTCGCGCCCTCGACGGACGTGCTCGACCGACACCCGCAACCGGCGCTCGACGCGCATCTCTCCGGCCAGCGCGCCCGCGACCGCGGATTCCATCTCGTCGATCGACACCTCGGCGAGGAAGCCCAGCGTGCCGAGGTTGATGCCGAGAATCGGAACGGGGCGCTCCCGGAGTGCGCGTGCGACCGCCAGCAGCGTGCCATCGCCGCCCAGCACGACGAGGAGATCCGCGACCTGTGCGAGCTCCGCGTGCGATGTCGCCGGCTCCCCGGCGGCCGCAGCGGCTGGCGGATCGTAGAGCACGCGCACGTTGCGGGGCACCAGCCACTTCGCCAGGTCGCGGACGGCCGCCTCGGCACGCGACACGCCGGGCTTCATCGCAACGCCCACGGTCTCGACGTTCATGCCGACCTTTCGGAGTTTGCGTTCGGGGCTCGCAGCGCGGCGGGGTTTCCGGGGAGGTAGCGCATCGAGGCGAGGCTGGCGAAGCGCCGCTGCTACGCTGCCGAGGTGTCCTCTCGCGACCCCGATTCGCTCGCGCTGTTCCCGCCGACGGCGACTTCCCCGCGCGCAGGAGCTGCCGCGGCGCCGCAACGAGTCTCCCCATCGGCGCCGCTGGCAGACCGAATGCGACCGCGCAGCCTCGAAGAGCTGGTCGGACACGATGAGCTCATCGGACCGCGCGCGCCTCTCCGCGTGCTCGTCGAGACCGAAACACTTCCGTCCCTGCTGCTGTGGGGACCACCCGGGTGCGGCAAGACGACGCTCGCCGAGCTGCTCGCCGGCGATCCGGCGCGGGTGCGGTTCGTCGCGCTCTCCGCCGTCGTCGCCGGCATCAAGGAGGTCCGCGCGGTCGTCGAGCAAGCGGCGGTCGAGGCGCGAGCGGGCCGGCGAACGGTCCTGTTCCTCGACGAGATCCATCGCTTCAACCGCGCCCAGCAGGATGCCCTCCTGCCCCATGTCGAACGCGGAACGCTGACGCTGATCGGTGCGACGACGGAGAATCCGTCGTTCGAGGTCATTGCGCCGTTGCTCTCGCGCTGCCGCGTCTTCGTGCTGCGCGCGCTGATGCGCGAGGACCTGCTCACGCTGCTGCGCCGCGCTCTCGACGACCCCGAGCGCGGCCTCGGCGCGATGGCAGTCCGCGTCGAGGACGACGCCCTCGCAGCGATCGCGGAACTCGCGGATGGCGACGCGCGCCGGGGACTCGGTCTCCTCGAGGCCGCGGTGCATCTCGCGCGCGGCCGCAGCGGCGACGCGCAGCGGGTCGACACCGAGACGGTGCGCGAGGCCGCCGGCCGCCGGCTGCTCGCGCACGACCGGGCCGGCGATGCCCACTACGACGTCGTCTCGGCCTTCATCAAGAGTCTGCGCGCCAGCGACCCCGATGCGGCGCTCTACTGGGGCGCGCGGATGCTGGAGGCCGGCGAGGATCCGCGCTTCCTCGTCCGGCGTCTGCTGGTCTTCGCGTCCGAGGACATCGGGAACGCGGAGCCCGCGGCCCTGCCGTTGGCGCTCGCCGCCGCGCAAGCCGTCGAGCGCCTCGGCATGCCGGAGGCCCGGATTCCGCTGGGCCAGGCGATCGCGTTCCTGGCCTGCGCGCCGAAGAGCAACGCCAGCTACCTCGCGATCGACGCGGCGCTCGAAGCGGCGCGTCGAGTCGGCTCAGCGCCGGTCCCGCTCCACCTGCGAAACGCCCCGACCGCGTTGCTGCGGGAACTCGGTCACGGCCGCGACTATCGCTATCCGCACGATGCGCCGGATTCGTTCGTCGCCGACCCGAATCTCCCGGAGGCGCTGCGCGGCGCTCGCTTCTACGAGCCGAAGGACGTCGGCGAGGAAGCCGCCCTCGCGCGGCGGCTCGCCGACTGGCGGAGACGCCGCGAATCCCCAGCGTGACTCAATCGCTCCCGGACGTGTCCTGCGTTTCCCGTCGCGCGCGCACGGCGAGCCACGCGCTGAGCGAGCCGAGCGCCAGGAATGCGATGCGATTGAACCAGAGCGTGCCGGCTCGGTCTGCGAACTTGTCGCTGATGAACCCGTCGTAGCCGCACCACAGCGCGAATGCGCCGAGCATCAACGGCAGGAACCAGGGGTTGTCGAACGGATTCCGAGGCTGCTCATCCTCGTACTCCTCGACGCCCTCCTCGTCGCGGTGCGGATGCTCGCGCGATGCCTCGAGTGAAGGATTCTTCTCCCGCTCGTCGCGTTCGTTCATCCGCTCCTCCTGGTCCGGACCGTTCTATCCGTTCCCGCGCTGGTGTCAAGACCCGGCTCCTGCGGTGCCCCGGCGACGCGATTCCGTCCAGCGTCCTTGGCCGCGTAGAGTGCAGCATCGGCCTTCTCGACGAGCTGCTCGGCCGTCTGCGTCGTTTCCGAGAGGGCGCCTGCACCGATGCTGACCGTCACCGCGATCGGAGCTCCCGATCCGATCTCGAAGGGCGTCTCGGCGATCGTCTGGCGGATCCGTTCGCCGAGCGCGCAGGCCCCCGCGAGATCCGTCTGCGGCAGCACGACGAGGAACTCCTCCCCTCCGAAGCGGCCTGCCATGTCCGTGCCGCGCAGGGACGCGAGTAGCCGCTCGCCGACCTCGTGCAGGACGCTGTCGCCCGCCTTGTGCCCGTACGTATCGTTGACCTTCTTGAAGTAGTCGAGATCCAGCAACAACACGGCGAGCGGCGTCTTGTAGCGCGCGGCCCGGAGCAGCTCGACCGAGAGGAAGTCGGAGACGTAGCGTCGGTTCCGCAGGCCGGTGACGAGATCCGTGATCGAGATCTCCGCGAGCGCGGCATTCTTGTCGCGCAGCTCCGCTTGCAACCGGCGCAGCCGCATGTGCAGCTCGAGGCGCGCCAGCAGCTCGGCCGGATGGAACGGCTTCTGAACGATGTCGCAGGCCCCGTTGCGCAGCAATCGGACCATTCGATCGGGATCCCGCTGCGCCGTCAGGAACAGGAACGGCAGCTCGTCGCCGCCGCTTCGACCGCGCTGGGCGGCGAGCAACTTCTCGCCATCGAGGCCGGGCATCTCGAGATCGCAGACCACCGCATCGACGGACTGCGACAGCAAGAGCCGCAGGCCTCCGATCCCGTCGCCCGCCTCCAGGATCCGCCCGAAGCGCCCGGACTCCTGGAGCACCGAGCGCAGGCGTTCTCGCGCACTCGGCGAGTCATCGATGATCAGGACGCTCGGCAATCCGCTTCTCCCCCGCACGATCGTTTCGACCGGACGGGTCGCCGACTCGAGCGCGAATCAGCGGAACAGCGTCCGCGCCAGGGCCGAGCGGTACTCCTGCGTGAGCGGATCGTCGGCGCCGAGCACGGCGAAGACGTCCAGCATGGCCCGCCGGGCCGCGCCGTCCTCGTGTCCGGGGTCGCGGCGGACGCTTTCTAGCAGCGCCGCGAGCGCTTCCTGGTGCCGTCCCTTGGCCGCGAGCAGACGGCCGAGGGCAAGCTGGGCGACCGGGTCGTCCGGGGCATCCGCGACGCGACGGCGCAGCTCGGATTCGTCGGCGCCTGCCGCGGCGCCCCGCGTCCGCAGCGTCGCAGCGAGCCGGTCGGCGTCGTCGCTGACGCGGGTGCCGGGGCCGATGCGCTCGAGCAGCGCCAGCGCGCTCTCGCCCTCCCCCTCGTCCGCCTCGAGCTGGGCGAGGCCGTAGAGCGCGGCCGGCAGGCGCGGATCGAGGGCCAGCGCATCTTCCCAGTGGGCGCGCGCCGCGGCGGCATCGCCGGATGCCATCGAGGCGTAGGCCGCCTTCGCCTCGCGTTCCGCCGGGCTCGGCAGGATCGACTCGACGAAGCGACGCACGGCAGCCTCCGGCTGCGCGCCCTCGAATGCGCCCGCCAGCGCGCGTTCGCGGATCGCCTTTACCGCCGGGATGCTGCGGACCTGGAACGCCTGCGCGAGCGCCGGGTTCGCGTCGATGTCCACCCGCGCGAGCACGAACCCTCCGGCGTGTTCCTCGGCGAGCCGCTCGAGGATCGGGCCGAGCACACGGCACGGTCCGCACCACGGCGCCCAGAAGTCCACGACGACGGGGACCTGGTCGGAGCGTTCGAGCACTTCTCGCTCGAAGTCCTGTTCGCCGACGTCGAGGATCCAGGCACTCATACGCTTCTCGCTGCGGCTGCGCGGGCCCGCGGGCCACGCCGCCAGAGGCAAGCTCGACTGCACCCGCCGACAGGCGAAACCTAGCAGCCTCGGCAGAGCGGGGACGGGCAGAGCGGGGACGTTCCTTCCGATGTTTTCGTTGCGCCGGTCGTAGGCTCCCCAGCCTTGCTTGCGGGCGGCCGGCGCAACGAAAACATCGGAAGGAACGTCCCCTTGCGACGAGCCGTCGCGCCATCGTCGCCGCACCCTGGCACTGGTTCCCGCGTCTCTCTACGCTGCCCACGTGCTCGCGTTCGCGACGTTCACGACTCTCGTGCTGTTCGCCCTCGTGATGAGCCAGCCGCTCTTCTACCTCGTCGCCCTCGGTCGCGCATCCGGTGCGCTCTCGGCGCCCGCCTACGTCGAGCTGCGACAGCGGATCAACGCGGTCATGAACGTCCGGCTGGTGCCGCTCTACGGCGCAACGCTCGTGAGCGCTCTGCTGTTGGCCTGGGCGGCCTTCGCGCGGGAGGAGCGCGTGCTCGGCGCGGCGGCGCTGCTCGCCGTGGCGGGTCTCGCGGCGGACGCCGTCCTCGCCATCCGGAGGAACGTGCCGATCAACACGTTCATGGACGCTTGGTCCCCGACGAACGTCCCGGCCGACTGGGAGACGCACCGCGCGCGCTGGACCGCCGCGTTCGCCACGCGTCAGGTCGTGCTGGCGCTCGCCTACGCGGCCCTGCTGGTCGGCGTCGTCGCAAACCGCTGAGCCCGGCGGATCTACAGGCGTTGCCGCGACCGCGCGGGCCAGCGCCGACGGGCGCCGGTGCGAGTGGCGGGGCGGACGGGACTCGAACCCGCAACTTCCGGCGTGACAGGCCGGTGCTCTAACCAATTGAACTACCGCCCCACGACTCCACTCTCCGAGAGCGGACGTGGTTAGCCAATCCCTCCCGGCGCTGCAAAGCTCCAGCTCGCCATCGCGGGCGAGCCGCTCAGGCCTTCTTCGGCGCCGCCGCGGCCGCCTGCGCGCTCATCTGGATCGCCTGCATCTGCATCAGCAGCGTCATGTCGCCGGCGATCTGGATGCGACCGGACATGAACGCCTGCATCGGGTCGAGCTCGCCCCGCTCGAGCGCCGAGGCGTCGTCGGCCGTCACGCTGACCGTCGTCGTCGGCTCGGCTGGCGCGGGGCCGGGACCGAGCTTGAATGCCACGGCCCAGTCCCCGCCGGCGCCGCCCGAGACGACCATCTTGATCACGCCGCGCAGCATCTGGAGCTGGGCGAGTGCGCTCGGCGGCATCGCGCCGGGGCCGCCGGCGCCGGGCTCGAAGAGCGCGCGCGACTGCTTGCCGAACGCCCCGCCGCGCTCCTCCCACAGGGCGCCGCGCCAATCAGCGACGCTCTGGAGGACCGTGAACGCGGCGTCGTCCGTCGGACCGGAATCGACGGTCAGCTCGCCGTTCTTCAGGTGCAGCCGCCACTCGCCGCCGCCTTCGCCTTCGAGCTTCACGCCGAGCATCAGGTCGAGCTGCTTCGCGTCCTCGGGCAGCTCGGCCACCCCGAACGCGCGCGGAACGTGGATCTCGAAGAACTCCTGGGCAGAGGTGCCCGGCGGGGGAAACTGGGACATGGAAACCTCCGGATGGCAGCGTCGGACGCGAGCGGAGCTTATCGCCGAGAAGAACCAGCAGCGAGCCCCGGTCGGCGGGGCCGTCTGGTGGGCGTGGACGGGATCGAACCGCCGACTTCCTGGGTGTAAACCAGGCGCTCTCCCAGCTGAGCTACACGCCCGAACGATGTGGCTCTCAGTTCACTCCGGCCGCTGGGCTCGACAGGTCGTCGTCTGCGTGGGCGCCGGGTGACACGGGTTCGTAGATCTCCTCGAGCTCGTGGTCGCCGACGTGCAGGAAGCGGACCGGATCGTCGAGTACCAACGCCTGCGCAAGCACCTCGTCCATGTGCTCCACGGTCAGCACCTTGAGTCCTCGCAGCACATCGGCCGGGATCTCCCTGAGATCCTTCTCGTTCTCCTTCGGGATCATCACGGTATCGAGCCCGCCGCGATGCGCCGCGAGCAGCTTCTCCTTGAGCCCGCCGATCGGAAGCACCCGGCCGCGCAAGGTGATCTCGCCGGTCATCGCGAGATTCGCCCGCACCGGGACACGCGTCAGTGCCGATGCGATCGTCGTCGCGATCGTGATCCCCGCCGACGGGCCATCCTTGGGCGTCGCGCCTTCCGGCACGTGCACGTGGATGTCGACCTTCGAGTAGAAATCTCGCGCCAGTCCGAGCTGCTTGGCACGCGAGCGCACGTAGGACATCGCGGCGTTCGCCGACTCCTGCATCACCTCGCCGAGCCGCCCCGTGATCTGCAGCTTGCCCCGCCCCGGGGTCACCGAGACCTCGGTCTGCAGCAGCTCGCCACCGGTTTCCGTGAAGGCGAGACCCGTACAGACGCCGACGCGATCCTGCTGCTCCTTCTGGCCGAACCGGTATTTCGGCGCGCCGAGGAGCTTGCGGACCACCGCCGGCGTGATGCGGCGCCGCTTCGCGTCGTCGACGCCTTCCTTGACGACTTCGCGCGCCACCTTCCGACACACCGACGCGATCTCGCGCTCGAGACCGCGCACGCCCGACTCGCGGGTGTAGAAGCGGATCACCTCGAGCAGCCCGGGATCCGTGAACTCGATGTGCTTCGGCTGGAGCCCGTTCGCCTCGATCACCTTCGGAACCAGGAAGTCGCGCGCGATCTGCAGCTTCTCGGACTCGATGTAGCCGGGGATCTGGATGATCTCCATCCGGTCCTGGAGCGGCCGGGGAATCTCGTGCAGCAGGTTCGCCGTACACACGAACATGACGCGGGACAGGTCGTAGTCGAGATCGAGGTAGTGGTCGCCGAACGTGTGGTTCTGCTCGGGATCGAGGACCTCGAGCAGCGCCGCAGACGGATCGCCGCGGAAGTCCATCGACATCTTGTCGACCTCGTCGAGCAGGAACACCGGATTGCTCGAACCGGCTTTGCGCAGCGACTGGATCACCTTGCCGGGGAGCGCGCCGATGTAGGTGCGGCGGTGCCCGCGGATCTCCGCCTCGTCGCGCACGCCGCCGAGCGAGACGCGCACGAAGTCGCGGCCAGTGGCTCGCGCGATCGACTTGCCGAGGGAGGTCTTGCCGACCCCCGGCGGACCCACGAGGCACAGGATGGGACCCTTCATCCGATCGACGAGGGTCTGCACTGCGAGGTACTCGAGGATCCGGTCCTTCGGCTTCGTCAGCCCATAGTGGTCCTCGTTCAGGACCCGCTCGGCCTCGAGGATGTCCCTTTTCTCTTCCTTGAACTCGTTCCACGGCAGCGCGAGCAGCCAGTCGACGTAGTTCCGCACGACGGTCGCCTCGGCGCTCATCGGCGACATCATCTTCAGCTTGCGGATTTCCTTCTTGGCCCGCGCCAGCGCGTCCTTCGGCAGCTTCTTCTTGGCGAGGACCGCCTCGAGCTCCTGGATCTCGTTCTTGAACTCGTCGCGCTCCCCGAGTTCCTTCTGGATCGCCCGCATCTGCTCGTTGAGGTAGTACTCCTTCTGCGAGCGCTCCATCTGCTTCTTCACGCGCGAGCGGATCTTTCCCTCGACTTCGAGGACCTCGATCTCGGCCTGCAACAGCCCGACCACCTCGTCGAGACGTTCGTCGGGCGCGAAGATTTCCAACAGACGCTGTCGCTCGTCGAGTTTCAAGCTCAGGTGGGCCGCGACGGTGTCCGCGAGCCGACCGGCCGCCTGGATCTGACCAGCGGCGGTCAGGATCTCCGGCGGGACCTTGCGATTCAGCTTCACGTACTTCTCGAAGCCCGCGCGCAGCGCGCGCATACGGGCTTGGCTCTCGACGCTGCGCACGTCCGGTTCGGCAATCGTTTCGAAGACACACGAGAAGAACGGTTCTGCCTGGACGAAGCGATCGATGCGCGCACGAGCGCGACCCTCGACGAGCACCTTGACCGTGCCATCGGGAAGACGCATGTGCTGGAGCACCGCCCCGACCGTCCCGACGGAGAACAGGTCCTGTTCACCCGGGTCGTCGAGAGCGACATCTCGCTGGGCGACCAGAAGCAGCTCGCGCGTGCCTGTATTCGCAGCGTCGAGCGCGGCAACCGACTTCGCCCGGCCGACGAAAAGCGGCACGACCATGTGCGGGAAGACCACGATGTCGCGCAGCGAGAGGAGGGGAAGAATGCGTTCCGGCCGGGATTCCCCCGGCGCTCTCCCGTCGCCCTGGAAGGTGCTCATCGCTCCATCGGTCCTACGCTGACTCGGCCTCGCGCTTGAGCGCGAGAATCGGTTCCGCGCCCTGCTCGACGACCTCCTCGCTCACGACTACCTCTTCCACATCCTCGCGAGACGGCACGTCGTACATCAGGTCGAGCATGATCGTTTCCATGATCGCGCGCAGACCGCGGGCGCCGGACTTGCGGACCAGCGCCTGCCGAGCCATCGCCTGCAGCGCGCCATCGGTGAAGCGCAGGCGTACGTTCTCGAACTCGAAGAGCTTCTGGTACTGCTTGATCAGCGCGTTGCGCGGCTCGGTGAGGATCGTCACGAGCGCGCGCTCGTCGAGCTCCTCGAGCGTCGCGATCACCGGCAGCCGGCCGATGAACTCCGGGATCATCCCGAACTTGAGCAGGTCCTCCGGCTGGCAGCCGCGCAGCAGCTCGCCGAGACGCTTCTTGCTCTCGCCGGGCTCGACCACGGCGCCGAAGCCCATGCCCTTCACGCCGATGCGCTGCTCGATGATGCGCTCGAGTCCGCAGAACGCGCCACCGCAGATGAACAGGATGTTGGTCGTGTCGATCTGCAGGAACTCCTGCTGGGGATGCTTGCGTCCGCCCTTCGGCGGCACGTTCGCCGTCGTGCCCTCGATGATCTTCAGCAGCGCCTGCTGGACGCCCTCGCCGGACACGTCGCGCGTGATCGACGGGTTCTCGCTCTTGCGGGCTACCTTGTCGATCTCGTCGATGTAGACGATGCCCCGCTGCGCGCGTTCGACGTCGTAGTTCGACGCCTGCAGCAGGTTCAGGATGATGTTCTCGACGTCCTCGCCGACGTAGCCGGCTTCGGTGAGGGTCGTGGCATCGGCGATCGTGAACGGCACGTCGAGGATCTTCGCGAGCGTCTGTGCGAGGAGGGTCTTGCCGCACCCGGTGGGACCGAGCAGCAGGATGTTCGACTTCTGCAGATCGACGTCGCCGACGAAGGCCTGGCTCTCGATGCGCCGGTAATGGTTGTGCACCGCGACCGAGAGGACCTTCTTGGCGCGTTCCTGGCCGATCACGTAGTCGTCGAGGATCGCCTTGATCTCACGAGGCTTCGGCACCTTCGACGTGTGCTCGGCGACTTCCTCGCGGCCGTACTCCTCCGCGATGATGTCGTTGCACAGCTCGATGCATTCGTCGCAGATGTAGACGGTGGGACCCGCGATCAGCTTCTTGACCTCCCGCTGGCTCTTGCCGCAGAAGGAACAAGACAGGTTCGCGTTGTCTTCCCGCTTCTTCACGATCGCCCGCCCTTGTCGGAGCCGCCCCGGTGGGAGCCCGGCTTGTTGGCCCGGTCGGCCTTGTGGGTGCCGGGTCCGCCCTGATCCGGAGAATACCCCCCGGAATCCAGGCCGTCGGAGCCTGCCCGATCGCCGCCCGATGGATTGCCGGGCCCGGGAGGCAGGCGCCGCGTCACCACCTGATCGATGACGCCGTAGGCCAGCGCCTCTTCACCCGACAGATGGTAGTCGCGCTCGGTGTCCTTGGCGATCTGTTCGACCGACTTGCCCACGTGTGCCGCGAGGATCTCGTTCATCCGCTGGCGGAGCTTCAGGATTTCGCGCGCCTGGATGTCGACGTCCGTTGCCTGCCCCTGGAAGCCGCCCATCGGTTGATGAATCATCACGCGCGCATTCGGAAGCGCCATGCGACGCCCCTTCGCGCCCGCCGCGAGCAGCCAGGCCGCCATCGAGGCTGCCTGTCCCAGGCAAATAGTTCCGACCTCGGGTCGCACGTACTGCATCGTATCGTAGATCGCGAGACCAGCCGTGACGGACCCCCCGGGTGAGTTGATGTAGATCTGGACCGGCCTCTCGGGATCCTCGGCTTCGCAGAAGAGCAGCTGGGCGATGATCAGGTTGGCGACATCGTCGTCGATCGGTGTGCCCAGGAAGATGATCCGTTCCTTGAGCAGCCGCGAATAGATGTCATAGGCGCGCTCCCCGCGCGGGCTCTGCTCGATCACCATCGGAATCAGGGGCATGAAGGCTCCGGTTCAGGGGTCGGCGCACCGACCCCTTGGATGTAGCGCATCGCGCGCGCCGGCGATGCCGCGCCGCGTCGCCTGACCCCGCGGGATTCCCGGCGCAGTGGTCGCCGCCTCGGGATCCGACCTCGAACGCGAACTACGAGCCGGCCACCTCTTCGATCGTCGCCGCGGCGAGCAGGAACTCGAACGCCTTGTCCTCCAGCAACTGCGCGCGCAGGACATCGAGGGCGCCGGCCTCGCGGTAGGCCTGACGCAACCGGTCGCTGTCGGCGCCCTGCTCTTCGGCCATCCGCTCGATCCGCTCGTCGAGTTCGGCGTCATCGAGCTGGAGGCCCTCCCGTTCGGCGAGAGCCTGCAGCAACCATTCCTCGCGGATCTCGCGCTCGACCAGCGGGCGCCAGTCCTCCTCGAGACGCGCCAGCTGGCGGCCGACCAGCTCGCGCCGTACGCCGCGCTTCTCGAAATCGTGCGCGGCCGAATGGAGCCTCCGCTCGAGGCGATCGCGCAGAAGGTTCGCAGGTACTTCGACGGGGACGCGCGCGATGAGCGCACCGAGCAGCGACCGACGCAGCTCCATCCGGGCGCGGCGCTCCTTGGCGGACACGAGCGTGTCACGGATCTTCTCGCGCACCTGTGCGAGCGTCTCGAAGTCGCCGAGGTCCTTGGCGAACTCGTCGTCGAGCACCGGCACTTCTCGGCGTCGCACCGCGCTCACGTGGACACGGAACTCGGCTTCCTTGCCGGCGAGAACCGGACTCCCGTAATCCTCGGGGAAGCGGATTTGGAGCGTGCGATCCTCGCCGGCTCGCGCGCCGATCAACTGCTCCTCGAAGCCCGGAATCAGCTGCTCCGAACCGAGCTCGACGGTGTGATCGCGAACCGACCCGCCTTCGAAGGGCTCCCCATCGATCCGACCGACGAAGTCGATGTTCAGGAAGTGGCCGCGCGCCGCCGCGGTGTCTTCGGGTTCCTCGATCAGCGTCGCGTGTCGCTGGCGGAGCGCCTCGAGTTCCTCGTCGATGTCGCCCTCGGCGACGACCGACGAAGGGCGCTGCGCCGGCAGCGCGGTGACGTCGCCGAGCGCGATCGCCGGCTTCACCTCGATGCGAGCCCGGTAGGCAAACGTGGCGCCTTCCTCCGGTGCGGTCGCATCGATCGAAGGCTCGCTCACCGGCGAAAGACCCGTGCGTTCGAGCGCCTCGGGGAGGGTTTCCGCGACCAGCTCGCGTTCGACATCCTCGGCGACCGCCGGGCCGTACATCCGCCGCAGGACCGAGAGGGGAGCCTTGCCGGGGCGAAAGCCACGCACGCGAGCGGATCGGGCAAGCCCGCGATAAGCGCGTTCGAAGGACTTCGCCGCGCGCGCCGACGGCACCTCGACCTCGAGCCAACGCGTCGCGGCGCCTTCCTCGCGCACCTCGACGCGCAACCCGTCAGCGGCCGACGAGCCGACCTGTGTTCCTTCACTCATGAGATCCTCTCGACATGATCGCGCGGGAGTGGGACCGGGCACTGCAGGGTGCCGGGGACAGGACTCGAACCTGCACGTCCTTTCGGACGGTGGCTCCTAAGGCCACTGCGTCTGCCAGTTTCGCCACCCCGGCTCGGAGACGGCTGGTGTCACCACGGTCTGACCGGCCCGATCGGATCGGATCGGATCGGATTCGGAAGGCCACCGCGAGAACCGGAACGCGGAATCGCTGGGGGATCGCATCGCAGGTCGGTTGGTTCTCGTGGTGAGCGCGCTGGGACTCGAACCCAGAACCTAGGGATTAAGAGTCCCTTGCTCTACCAATTGAGCTACGCGCCCGGACGGAACCTAGGCCGCGCGCCTCGCCGCGGCAAGATCGCCCGGATGGCCTTCTTGGCCGGACGAATCGGACGCGAAACCTCATCCCGCCGCGTTTCGCCGCCGCAACCGCCGTGCGAGACCGGCGACGGAGTTCCGCAGCGCCGCATCCCCGAGCAGCGCAACCCCGAGCCCGCTGACCGCGAGGAATGCGAAGCCCCCGATCACGAGATCGGTCGATGCGCCCAGCGTGCCGCTGCGATCGCCGATCGCCACGCTGGCCGCGACCCCGGCCACACCGCCGATCACCAGCGCGCGCCCCGCCGTGCCGACGATCGGCGCGATCGCCGGGCCTCCGTGCAACCAGCGTGCGTAGAGCAGCGTCGCCAGCGCGTTGCCGGTCATCGCGACGACCCCGGCTGCCGCGAGGCCTTCGACTCCGAAGCGCCGTCCGAAACCGAGGTAGACGGGGATCGCCGCCAGCGCGAAGCCGGTGCCGAGCAGCATCGGCCGCCACGTCTGTCCGCGCGCATAGAAGCCGCGGACGGCGATCTGCTGGGTGACCCACGCCGGTACCGCCGCCGAGAAGATCGTCAGCAGCCACGTCACACGCGCGGCGTCTTCGGCCGTGAACGCACCCCGGTGGTAGACCAGCTCCACGAGCGGCCCTGCCAGCGCCACGGTCGCTGCGCCGGCGAGGATGCCGAGCGCGAGCGCCGCGCGCAGCGTCAGCCCGAGCACGCGATCGAGCTCCGCCAGGCGTCCCGCGGCCCAGAGATTTGCGAGCGCCGGCAGCGCCGCCTGGCCGATCGCCTGGCCGACGACGGCGACCGAAGCGCCCATCAGCCGCCGCGCGAAGACCAGCAACGCGATGGCCCCGTCTCCGAGCAGACCGCCGAACCAGCGGTCGTACCACTCGTCGACGGTGAGCAGCGTCAGACCGAACATCAGCGGGGCCGCGATGACGAGGTAGCGGAGGAAGTCCCGGTCACGCGGCGCGACGCGCAGGCCGATGCGCACGCGGCGACGCGCATCGAACCAGGGGATTGCGAACGGCCCGAGCACGGCCCCGGCGAGCGCTCCCCACGAGAAGCCGGCGACGCCGAGCAAAGGTGCGAGCAGCAAGCCGCCCAGCACGATGCAGCCGTTGTAGACGAGCGGCGCGAGCGCCGCCGCGGCGAAGCGGCCGCGCGCCAGCAAGCTCGCCTGGAGCACGCCCCCGAGGACGAAGAAGATCTGCGCCGGCAGCACGATCCGCGTGAGCTGCGCCGTCAGCGCCTGCTTCTCTGCATCGAAGCTCGGGAACTGCAACGCGACGAGCGCATCCGCAGCGAGCCACAGCGCGACTGTCGCGCCGACCGCGAGCAGCCCGAGCGTGCCGAGCACGGTCGCGAGCAGGCGTTCGGCGCCGGCTTCATCGCCGGCGCGCAGCTTCGCGTACAGCGGCAGGAAGGCCGTCGAAAGCGCTCCGCCCGCGAGGAAGTAGTTCAACAAGTCCGGGAGCTGGAACGCCGCGTAGTACGCATCGGCGGCGCCGCTGGCGCCGACCTGGTAGGCCAGCAGGCCCTCGCGAACGAACCCGATGCCGCGCGAGAGCAGCACGCTGCCCGCGAGCAGCGCGGCGGCCGCCGGAACGCCCGCCGCCTCTGCGCGATCGGCCCGGTTGGCCTCGGACGCACGAGAGCCCGGTGCGGGTCCGTCGGTCGGTTCGGCGTTCGGGCCGGTCGTCGGATCCACGTCCCCCACCCCGCGGCGGAGTATGCGCCAGCGCCTCAGGAGCGCACTGGGGCCGGCACGGCGACGTCCGGCGGGAGCGCCTCGGCAGCGGGATCGTCGAGTGGGTTCGGCTCGCGCCACAGCGCGCCGTCCCACGCCTCCACCACCACGAAGTCGCCGTCTCGACCGCGCACGCGCGAGCGCGCCAGGGGCACCTTCCCGTGCGGCGTGTCGAGCACGTACAGCGGGATCGCGAACCCGCTCGTGCGTCCCCGCAGCGCCTCGAACAGCTCGATGCCCCGCTCGATCGGGACGCGGAAGTGGGCGGTGCCCTCGAGCAGCTGCGCCTGGTAGCAGTAGTACGGCCGCACGCGCATCCGGACGAGCCCTTCGCAGAGCGCCTGCATCGTCGCGCGATCGTCGTTGATGCCGCGCAGCAGGACACTCTGGTTGCCGACCGGGCAGCCGGCGCGCAGCAACCGATCACAGGCCTCGGCGGCCTCGGCGGTCAGCTCCCGGGGATGGTTGAAATGCGTGTTGACCCAGATCGGATGGTGGTCGGCGAGCAGGCGGCACAACGCGTCCGTCACGCGGAACGGCAACGTCACCGGCAGCCGCGTGCCGAGGCGGACGATCTCGACGTGCGGGATCCCGCGCAGCTCCCCGAGCAGCCACGAAAGCTTGTCATCCGAGAACACCAGGGGGTCGCCGCCGGTGAGCAGCACGTCGCGGATCGCCGGCGTCCGACGGATCCAGTCGAGAGCCTCCGCGAGCTCGCGCTTCTTCATCGCCCACTCGGGCTCGCCGACCATGCGCTTGCGCAGGCAGTACCGGCAGTACAGCGCGCACTCGTTGTTGACGCAGAACGCGACGCGGTCCGGGTACACGCGCACGAGGTTCTTCACCGGCGAGTGCGCAACCTCGCCCAGTGGGTCGGCGAGGCCGGCCGGATCGGCGAGCTCGGCGAGGCGCGGGACCACCTGGCGGCGGATCGGGCACGCAGGATCGTCGCGATCCATCAGCGACGCGTAGTACGGCGTGATCACGAACCGGAACCTCTCGGCCAGCGCGTCGATGGCGCGACGCTCGTCGGCCGTGGGGCTCACCCACGTCGAGAGCTCCGCCGCCGAGCGCACCCGGTGCTGCATCTGCCAGGTCCAGTCGCTCCATTCCGCCGCGGCGACGCCTGCCGGCCGCGGCGCGGATCCCCGCGCGAACCCCGCCATCACGCGATCCCGAGTCGGCGCAGCCCGACGCCGAGGGTCTGCGCCAGCAGCTCCTCGAGCGAACGGCCGAGAAGCTCCGCGTGGATGCCGAAGGAGCTCTCCGGCCCGAAGCTCGGCAGCGGATTGATCTCGAGGAAGACCGGGCGACCGGCGTCGTCGCACTTGAAGTCGACGCGAGCGAAGTCGCGGCAATCGAGCGCGGCGAAAGCGATCTCGGCGAGCCGGACCAGCTCGCTCTCGAGCGCGGCGTCGAGCGTCCCGGGAATACAATGTGCCGGCTCGCGACGCTCCGCCGTGTCCCCATCGGCCCTCGCGGCGACCGTTTCCCCGGGCTTGGCTTCGACGGCGTGCAGACCGATGCGGCTCTCGCTGTCGAGCGCTCGCTGCAGCACCGGCAGCGCCTGCGGCGGCGTGTTGCCGATCAGCGTCACCGTGTACTCGGCGCCCGGCAGGAACTGCTCCACCAGCGCGGGCTGCTGGTAGCGCTCGATCACCCGTGCGACGGCCGTCACCAGCGCGGATCGGTCATCGACGCGCGAGTGGATCCCGATCCCCTTTGCCGAACCTTCCCAGCGCGGCTTCACGAAGCAGGGGAATGCGGACGCCAGCTCCCCCTGCTCCGCTTCGGCCGCCGACCGCAGGACGCAACCGGGCGCCACGGGCACCCCCCGTTCGGCGACGACGGTGCGCGTCCATGCCTTGTCGAGCGACAGCGACAACGTGAGCGCATCGGACCCCAGCTGGGGGATTCCGAGCATCTCGAGCAACACGGGGGCCCACGCCTCGCGATTGCGCGACCCGTAGCCTTCGGCGATCGTCAGCGCTGCATCGAGACCAGGTGCCAGGTGCCCGCTCGCGGCCGCCGCCAGCAGATCGTGCGGTCGCCCGAGCCGGACCGGGCGACGACCGAGCTGCCGGATCCCTGCTTCCAACGCGAGCAGCGTCGCTTCGGGCTCGTATTCGACGTCCGCGTCCGCCGGGTCGCCGGGACGACGCGAATAGGCCCCGAAGAGCTCGTAGACGATGCCGATGCTGCGGGAATCCATCGAAGCGCGCAGGATAGAGGCCCCCCCGCAACGAGGCGATGGCGACGCGGGCTGCGGCGAAACGGCGCGCGCTGGGACACCATCGCGAGCGCGTTCGTTCTCGCCGCTAGCGAGCGTCCGCGACCCGACTGCCCAGGACGAGGAGCCCGCTTCCCATGAGTCGCCTACGCAAGGGCGCCGCCGCCGGGAACGAGCGCCCGCACGCCTCGTCGCCGGGTCTGCTCGGGCTCATCGAGCAGGTCGGCAACCGCCTGCCGGATCCGGCGACGCTGTTCCTGATCGGAACGTTCGTGGTGATGGGCTTGTCGCAACTCGCCGCGATGCGCGGCTGGGAGGTCCAGAAGACCGTCCTCGAGCAAGGCCGCCCGATGCCGGTCCGCGTTGCCGCGCAGAGTCTGCTTTCCTCGGATGGCCTGCACTGGCTCGTGTCGAGCCTCGTGACGAACTTTCGCGACTTTCCGCCGCTCGCGATCGTGCTCGTCGGAATGCTGGGCATCGGGCTCGCGGAGCGCTCCGGGTTCCTGCCGGTGCTGCTGCGCGCCTCGCTGGCGCGGGTCCCGTCGAGGTGGCTGACGCCGCTCGTCATCTTCGCCGGAGTGAACTCGTCGCTGGCCGTCGACGCGGGCTACGTCGTGTTGCCCCCGATCGCCGCTGCGCTGTTCCAGGCGGCCGGCCGTTCGCCGATCGCGGGCCTCGCGGCGGCATTCGCCGGCGTCGCGGGCGGCTTCGGCGCGAACCTCGTCCCGACCGGGCTCGATCCGCTGCTGGCCGGTCTGACCGAGAGCGGAGCGCTGCTGGTCGATTCCAGCTACCGGGTCGCGCCGACCTGCAACTGGTGGCTGATGATCGCCTCGACGTTCTGGATCACCGCCGTCGGCTGGGCGGTGACCGAACGGATCGTCGAGCCGCGCCTGCTGCGGACGCGAGCCGCCGCAGAGGACGGCGACGACGCCACCGGGACGCCGCCCCCCCTCAGCGAAGACGAACGGCGCGGCCTCGTCGCCGGAGTCGCGGCCTTGGTGGCGACCGGGGGTCTGATCGCGCTCGCGATCGCCGTGCCCGGGGCGCCGCTGCACGGCAGCAACGGCACGACGCCGCGCTGGGTCGCCTCGATCGTACCGCTGATGTTCTTCGGGCTCGCACTGCCGGGCCTCGCGCACGGCATCGCCGCGCGCACGATCCGGAGCGACCGCGACGCCGCGCGCATGCTCGCCGAGACGATGGCCGCGCTGGCGCCCTACCTGGTGCTCGCGTTCTTCGCGGCGCAGTTCGTGGCGTGCTTCGGATACTCGCGGCTCGGAGAGATGCTCGCCGTGGCGGGCGGCGAGGGGCTGGCCCGGGTGGCCCTGCCGACCCCCCTGCTGCTCGCGCTGTTCGTGCTCGCCGTGGCGGTCGTCAACCTGATCATGGCTTCCTCGTCGGCGAAGTACGCCTTTCTCGCGCCGGTCTTCGTGCCGATGTTCATGCAGGTCGGCGTGAGTCCCGAGCTGACCCAGGCCGCCTATCGGATCGGCGACTCCATTACGAACGCCGCGGCGCCGCTGAATCCGTACCAGGTGATCCTGCTGGTCCTGCTCCAGCGCTACGCGCGAGACGCAGGGATCGGCACGCTCGTCGCGCTGATGATCCCCTACGCGCTGGCGTTCGCGGTGGCCTGGACGCTGCTGCTGGCCGCGTGGGTCACGCTCGGCCTGCCGCTCGGTCCGGAGGGTCCGCTGGCGTACGTCCCGGGCGCCGGGCTGAGGTAAGGTGTCGACCATGCCCAGCTACCAGGACGTCGTCACGCAACTCACCGGGGCCGGCGCGCCGTTCGAGATCGTCACCGAGACGGTCGACGGCCGGGCGCTGCGCAACTGGAAACACCGCGAGCGCTCGATGCGCGAGAAGATCGCCAACGCCGGCCTGCGCGGCGATGCCATCTGCATGGTGCACGGCGATCGCCGGATCTCGTATGGCGAGCTCGCGCAACGCACGTGGGGGGCGGCGCGGGCGCTGCGCGACGACCACGGCCTGCGCCGCGGAGACCGCGTCGCGATTCTCGCGATGAACTCGCCGGACTGGCTGGTCGCGCTGTTCGGCGCGACGTCGGTCGGGGGCATCGGTGTCGGTCTCAACGGCTGGTGGTCACCGGACGAGATCGAGTACGGGCTCGCCGACTCGGGCAGCCGCTTCCTCGTCGTCGACGAACGGCTGTGGCCGCGGGCCGAGGCGGCCGTGCGCAAGCTCGACTGCGTCGAACGCGTGTTCTATCTCGGCGCCGATGCGCCGCCGGGCACCGTCCCGTTGTCCGAGCTGCTCGCGCCGCACAGCGAGGCGCCGACCGACCCGATCGACGAGGGCGACCCATGGGTGATCCTGTACACCTCGGGCACGACCGGCCGCTCGAAGGGCTGCATCACCACGCACCGCGGTACGATCGCGCAGGTGGTGGGCATCGTATTCTCCGGCCTCGCCGGCGCGCTGATGGGCGGCAGCTCGCCGATCCCGACGGCCGGGGGACAGCCGACGAACCTGCTGACGACGCCGCTGTTCCACGTCGGCGGCCTGCACGCGACCGTCTGCACGGCGCTCAGCATCGGCGCGAAGCTCGTGTTCCTCGACGGCAAGTTCGACCCGGTCCGCGCGCTGCAGCTGATCGAGCGCGAGCGCGTCACGATGTGGAGCTGCGTCCCGACGATGCTCCACCGCGTCGTGCATCACGAGAACCTTGCCGAATACGATCTCTCGAGCCTCGTCTCGGTGTCGTTCGGAGCGGCGCCGATGCCCCCGGACACGCTGAAGCGCGCGCGCGAGGTGCTGCCCGTCAAGGAGAACTTCACCAACGCCTACGGCCTCACCGAGACCACCGGCGTCGCGACGATCAACGGCGGCAAGGATTTACTGGGCCGCAACACCTCGATCGGTCGTCCGATCCCGATCCTCGACATGAAGATCGCGGGGCCGGACGGCGCGGCCGTGCCCGACGGCGAGCTCGGTGAGCTGTGGATCTACGGGCCCACCATCACGCCCGGCTACTGGAATCGCCCCGATGCCACGGCCGAGACGGTGACCGACGGCTGGCTCCGCACCGGCGACCTCGGCCGGCGCGACGCCGAGGGTTTCTTCTTCGTCGAGGACCGCGCGAAGGACATGATCATTCGCGGCGGCGAGAACGTGTACTGCACCGAGATCGAGAACCTGCTCGCCGAGCACCCGGAGATCGACGAGGCCTGCGTGCTCGGCGTTCCGTGCCCGGAGCTGGGGGAACGCGTGAAGGCCATCGTCGTGCCGCGGCGGGGTGCGACGCTCGATGCCGACGCCGTGAAGCGTCACGTGAAGAGCCGCCTGGCCGGCTTCAAGGTGCCGGAGTTCGTGGAGTTCCACGAGCAGCCGCTGCCGCGCAATCCGGCCGGCAAACTGCTGAAGAACGTGTTCCGGGGCACCGGCGCCGTGCCGTTCCAGAGCGACGACCTCGGCTGAGCGCCACCACGTCGGCCTAGACCCGCTCGGCGTCCGCGTCCGCCGCCGGCGCCCCGGCCGCAGCACTCGGTTCCCGATCCAGCGCGCCCAGCAGCTCGCCGAGCGTCACGCGCACGGCCTCGGCATTGGCGATCGGCGTGGGACGATCGGGCCGGAGCGCGCGGATCAGCCCGCCATGGGTGACGATCGCCCAGCGTGCGGGCCCCGGTAGCAGAGCCAGCTCGCGAAAGAAGCCCGCCGCTCGCGCGGCGACCTGGCGGATCGACTCGCCGCCGCCGGGACGGAACTCCGGATCGCGCGCGCGCAACCTTGCGAGCTGTTCGGCCCAGCGGCCGGCGATCTGTGGCGTCGTCAGGCCCGACCAGCTGCCGAGGTCGCGTTCGCGCAGCCGTGCATCGTGGCGCGGCTCGAGACCGAGGCCCGCTGCGACGATGCGCGCCGTCTCTCGCGCTCGGCGCAGATCACTGGCGACGATCGCCTCGATGCCGTGGTCTTCGAGGTGCTGCGCCAATGTCTGCGCCTGCGCGAGTCCGCGCGTCGAGAGGCCAGGATCGGCATGCCCTTGCCACAGCCCCATCGCGTTCCACGCGCTCTCGGCATGGCGGATCAGCCACAGTTCGCGATGTGCCGCAGCCTTCACACGGGCTCCGTCCGAGGACACTCCCGGCCGATCGCCATCAGCAGCTGGTAGAGCCGTGCCACCTCGACGTCGAGGAAGGGCTTTCCGCTGGTCAGCAACGCGGCGGAGAGCGCCCGATCTGGATCCGCCCAGGCAATGATGTTGGTGAACCCGAGGTGCCCGAACGCATGTCGCGTGCCGGGACCGAAGAGCGACAACAGATCGCCGCCCAGCATGAAGCCGAGGCCGTAGCGAAGCGGAATCCCGAGCGTGAGGTCCAGCTCCCAGAAGCTCTGCTCGGTGGTCGCACGGCGCACGGTCCGCGGCTCGAAGATGCGCGTGCCGTCGAGCTCCCCGGCGTTGCGCAGGCACTCGAAGAAGGAGCAGAGGTCGCGGGCGTTGGCGACGATGTTGGCGGCGGGCAGGATGCCGGCGAGGAAACGTGGATCGCGCGCGATCTCGAGCACGCGCTCCACCGGTGCCCCGAGCGCACGCGCGAAGATCTGGCCGAAGGGCGGCGGCGGCGGCAGCCCGGTGATCGCGTCGTGGGCGACGCTCCCGACGTCTTCCGGCGCCACGCCGTAGCGCAGCCAGCGCAACCCGAGCGGTTCGCGAATCTCCTTGTCGAGCACCGCGCGGATGTCCTGTCCGGTCGCTCGCCGCACCACTTCGCCGAGCACGAAGCCGCCCGTCACGGCGTGATAGGCGAGGCGCCGTCCGGGTCTCGTGTTCATCGGCGCTGCGGCGAGCAGCTCGATGATCCGCTCGGGTCGCTCGAGGATCGCGAGATCCATCGCTGCCGGCGGCAGCGCTGGGATTCCGGCCCGGTGGCACAGGACGTTCGCCACCGTGATGTGGGACCGCGCACCCTTCCCGAACTCGGGGAGATACTCCGCGACGCGATCGTCGATGTGCAGCGCGCCGAGATCGTCGAGCTTGTGGATCACCATCGCGGTGACGGCCTTCGACGCGGAATAGATGCAGAATGGCGTATCGGTCGTGGCCAGGACCTTCGGCGCGTCCGGCGGATCCGCGGGACCGTTTCCGGCGGCGTGACCGAGCGCGCGGTCGAGTACGATCGCACCGTGACGGCGCACGCAGAGCTGGACGGCCGGGTAGAGGCCCGTCCGGTAGAGCGCCTGGGTGCGCTCCCAGATCCTGTCGACGGCGCCGCGCGAGAGCCCGGCTTCGCGCGGGGGCATCTCGTCGGCGCGGCTGGTGACCGCAGCGAGATCCGAGGGGACCCGGCACAACCGCTTCCATGGACGCAACGGGAATCCCATCCAGTCGATCGGGAGCCAGTCGATCGGGTCGGGCAGCTTCATGGTGCGAGGAGAGTACCGCTTCGGACGCGCCAGCGTGTCGGCCGCGCGTCAGCGCAGCCGCACGCGCAACTCGTGCGCAAGCGCGCGGAAGGCGTGACCGCGGTGGGAGATCCGTTGCTTCTCGTCGGCGGAGAGTTCCGCCATCGACGGCCCGTCGCTCGTCAGCGCGAAGATCGGGTCGTAGCCGAATCCCCCCCTGCCCTGCGGCGCAGGCAGGAGCACACCCGAACACTCCCCCCGTGCGGTGACGAGGTCGCCCTCCGGCGTCGCCAGCGCCGCGACGCACACGAAGCGGGCCGCGCGCGCTTCTGCCGGCACCGAGCGCAGGGCCTCCAGCAGTCTCCGGCAGCGGCCGGCGTCGTCGAGACCCGGCCCCCCGTAGCGCGCAGAGCGCGGCCCGGGCGCGCCGCCGAGAGCGTCGATCTCGAGACCCGAGTCGTCGCCGATCGCCAGGCATCCGGAGCTGCGAGCGGCCGCCGCCGCCTTCGCCGCTGCGTTCTCGGCGTAATCGTCTCCCTCTTCCGGCAGCTCGAGACCGGGAATCTCGTGGAGGCCGACGATGTCGATCGGAAGTCCTGTGAGCAGCGCGCGGACTTCGCGGGTCTTGCCGGGGTTGCCGCTCGCCAGCACGACCCGAGGCCGGCTCGACACGGACCTGCGTCTCGCTTCAGACGTCGAGCCGCGCGCGCGTCAGCGCGTCGGCCTGGTGGCGCGTGAGTTCCCCGATGCCGGACAGCGCGAGGCGCGTCAGCTCGGCGAGCTGCTCCGGAGAGAAGGTCCCCTGCTCGGCCGTCCCCTGCACCTCGACGAAGCGCCCGCGTCCGGTCGCGACGACGTTCATGTCTACATCGGCGCGCGAGTCTTCCTCGTACGGAAGATCCAGGACGATCTGGCCGTCGACGACGCCGACGGAGACTGCGGCGACCGAATCGAGCAGCGGATCGGCGTCGATCGCGCCGCGCGCCCGCAGTCGCGCGACGGCGATCGCCAGCGCGGTGTAGGCCCCCGTGACAGAGGCCGTGCGCGTGCCGCCGTCGGCCTGCAGCACGTCGCAGTCGATCCAGAGCGTCCGCGGGCCGAGCCGATCGAGCGCGACGACGCCGCGCAGGCTTCTGCCGATCAGCCGCTGGATCTCCTGCGTGCGGCCCGAGAGCTTGCCGCGCGTCGCCTCGCGTTCGCTGCGCCGATCCGTCGAGCCGGGCAGCAAGGAGTACTCCGCGGTCACCCAGCCCCGGCCGGTCCCGGCGAGGAACCGCGGCACCGTGAGCTCTTCGCTGACGGTGCACAGCACGCGCGTGCGGCCCATCTCGAACAACACCGACGCCAGCGGGTTTTCGGTGAAGTCCACCTCGATCCGAACCGGACGCAGAGCATCCGCGGCACGCCCATCCCCGCGCTTCATCCGCCCTCTTCTCCCGCGTGGTCCGGCGCGGCCGGGTCCGGCGCCGCGAGGCCTCGGCGCGCATCGTAGCGCTGCCGGAACTCGAGCGTGGCCCGGGCGAGGGCCTGCGCGATGCGATCGCGCTGCCCCTCCGTCGCGAGCTCCTGCGCCTCGTTCGGATTCGTCACGAAGCCGATCTCGACCAGCACGGCCGGCATCTCGAGGCCCATCAGCACGACGAACGGCGCCTGCTTGACGCCGCGGGAGGGGGCTCCGTTCAGCGCCGCGACCTCGCGCTGCGCGAGCCGCGCGAATTCGTCCGACTCCTGGAGGAGCTCGGCAGCGGCGAGATCGCCGAGAATCGCGACGAGCGGATCGTCTCCGGCGACGACCGGAACCGCGAGATCGCGGAACGCGGCGTTCTCGCGGGCCGCGACCTGCCGAGCGTCGTCGTCGCTGGCCTCGAGCGAGAGGAAGAACGTCTCGATGCCGCGGGCCGCACGTTCCGAAGCGGCGTTCGCGTGGATGGAGAGGAACAGATCCCCACGCGCGCGGTTCGCGCTCGCAGTCCGCTGCTCGAGCGGCACGTAGACGTCGCGATCGCGCGTGAGGACCACCTGGAGACCCGCGTCCTGCAGCCGATCACGCAGCCGTCTGGCGACGTCGAGCACCAGCTCCTTCTCGACGACCCCGTGCGCCCCGCGCGCGCCTTCGTCGTCCCCTCCGTGACCAGGATCGAGCACGATCGTGTCGAAGCGATCGAGCGACGAGCCGGCAGCAGCGGTCACCCCAGCGATGCCGACGAGCAGCACGGCGAGCAGGCACCCTGCAAACGCGCGCAGAGACCCGCGCGCGTCCGATCTCGCTTCGTTGGCTGTCGAACACCGCGCAGGGTCCATTGGCCGCCCCCTCACCCGCGCCCGAGGCTAGCAGCACGCCGGCGCCGTCCCGAAGCCGGCGACGCCTGCAACGTGAGCAGATCGCCGAGCGAGCGGAGCGCGCGCTCCGCTCGTCCGATCTCGATCAACTCGAGGAGCGCGCGGGCTGTCGCCTCCGCGTCGCCGAGAGCGCGGTGGCGGGCGCGGTTGGCGATCCCGAACTGTGCCGAGAGCGTGTCGAGGTCGTAGCGCCGCAGCGCCGGCAGCAAGCGCCGAGCGAGCTTGCGTGTGCAGACGACCGGTCCCGCCCAGTCCGGAAGCCCGTGGGCAGCCAACGCTCGCCGCACGAAGCGCTCGTCGAATTGCGCGTTGTGGGCCACGAAGACCGTCGACGGTCGGCTGCCGGCCCAGTCCGCGAAGTCCCGGATCGCGCGTTCGAGCGGCGGCGCGCCGTCGATCAGGTTCCGGTCGATGCCGGTCAGCGCCGTGATCCGCGACGGAATCGGCCGCCCGGGATCGACGAGCGTATCGAAGCGGTCGACGCGCTGGAGGCCCGAGATGCGCACGGCGCCGATCTCGAGGATCGTGCACGCGTCGACCGACAGCCCCGTCGTCTCGAGGTCCACGACGATCCACTCGACGCGGTCGAGCGGCAGCGCCGCGGACGCGCCCGCGGCGAGCGACGGCAGGGCGGCGAGGTCGAGGCACTCGGGGAGGAGATCGGCGCGCAGCCCGAGGACCGGCGCGACGAGCCGACGTGCCAGCTGAGGCCCAGGCCGCGACGTCAGTGCGAACAGCCGGCGGGCCAGTTCGTCCAACGGCAGCGCCTGGCCATCTGCCCGAATCCGATCGAGCGCGCGTCGCCGCGACGGCGCGGCGACTGGGATGGGCTCCGGGAGAGCGAGGGACGGAGTCGAGACGATCGGCTCGACGATCTCGAGAGCCTTCGAGACCTCGGCCTCATCCGGGACGTCGGGCAGTACGGGCGACGCAGGCACGGCGGCGGTTCCGAGGAGGAAAGCAGCATCGAAAGGCGGGGAACGGCGAAGCTACGAGGGCCGGAGCGTCGGGTCAACTCGCGTCTCGGGACCGATGACACTCGCGCCAGCCTCTCGTACTCTCCGAGCTGCATGAGGAATCTCCCCGGCCTCGTGCAGGCCCTCTCGAGCGTCTGTGTGTTCGTCGCGTTGGCGTCGCCGATGCTGGCGACGGTCGCACGGGCGGAGGATGCCGCCGTCGCCCGCGCGCGCTTCCGCGCCCCGGACGGGGACCGGACAGGCGGCACGGTCTTCTTCCTCGAAACACCGGCCGGCGTGACGGCCGTGGGCGCGTCGCACAACTTCGATCGCGCAGCGCTGGCCGCCGCGGGCTTCGTGCGGTTCGAAAGGGGTCACAGCAAGCGGGCGATGAGCCGCGCCACGCGATTCCTCGCGCCGCCGGGCCTCCCCTTCTCGGCGCCCGGCGGCACGATCCGCGACGACCTCGCGCTGTTCGTGCTCGACGTGCCGCCCGCCGGCGCTCGCGTGCTGCAGGCCGGGGACACGCCCCGCAAGGGCGAGCGGGTCGCAATCCTCGGGATTCCGAGCCGGGTCCCGCGCGACGAAGACGATGTGCACGGGCGCGTGCGCAAGAGCGACGACCAGCTCCTCGAGGTCGAACTCGACGTACTGTCCGATCTCCGCGGTTGGGGGGGAGCCCCCGTGCTCTCGCAGGACGGCCGCGTCGTCGGGGTCGTCCAAGCCGCGCAGCCCAGCGGCACGACCCTGCAGATCAGCGCATCCCCGATCGCCGCCGTGCTGGCCGCCGCCGAGAGCCCTCTCGAGGATGGCCGTGGGCGGCCGTTCGCGAGCTTCCCGGTCGCGCCGAAGGCCGCCGCGAACGCGGCCACGATCGCGAAAGCCCGAACCCCGGCGGCCGAGACCCGAGACGCCACGCCTGTGCGAACCGTGGCTCCGACCGCCGCGTCTCCCGCGCCCACGCGAGGCGTCGCGACCGCGCGCTCGGCGCCCGAGCGGAAGCCACCCGGGGAACCGCTCCTCGGTCGGCAGGAGGTGCGAAAGACCGGGGATCTGTGGCTCGAGATCGAGCATCCGAGCGACGGCGCCGTCATCGGCGATGCGCTCGGCGCGTTCGTCGCTGGGCGGGCGCTCGCGCCGCTCGGCGAGTACCGCCGGCTCGACGTGCTGCTCGTACTCGACACCTCGGACTCGACCCGCGAGCCGAGCGGAGCCGACATCAACGGCAATGGCGTCATCGGAACGCACCGCGCCGGCGGCGTCGGCGCCTTTCTCGGGCTCGGCAGCACCGACGCCGGCGATTCGATCCTCGCCGCAGAGGTCGCCGCTGGTCGCCGCCTGATCGAGCGGCTCGATCCCCGCAGCACGCGCGTCGGGGTCGCGAGCTTCGCCGGCGAGCCCCCATCCCAGGGCATCTCGTTCGGGCGCGCTTCGGCATCCGCGATCACCGAAGTCCCGCTGACGGCCGACTACGACGAGGTCCAGCGCGGGCTCGACCGCATCCTCGCACGGGGTCCGTACGGCATGACCCATATCGCCGCCGGCGTCGATCAGGCCACGATCGAGCTGCGCGGACTGCGCGGCGCCTACTCGAAGGCGGATCCGGAGAGCGAAAAGGTCGTCCTGTTCCTGACCGACGGTCAGCCGACGTTGCCGTACGGAATCGAGTACGCGCAGGCCAACACGCAGGCCGTGCTGCGCGCGGCGGAACGCGCACGCAAGGCCGGAGTCCGTGTCTTCAGCTTCGGCCTCGGCGAAGAAGCCCTGGAAGGGCCCTTCGCGATCGTGCGGCTCGCCGAGATCACTGGCGGGACCTTCACGCCGGTGCGCAACCCGTCGGACATCGGCGAGGTCATCGCCCAGGTCGACTTCGCCAATCTCGAAGGCGTGACGGTGCGCAACTTGACCAATGGCGCAGAAGCCTCCCAGTCCGCGACCAACAGCGACGGGAGCTGGAGCGCCCTGATCGCACTGGTGGCCGGCAAGAACGTCATCGAGGCGACCGCGCGCTCGACCGATGGACAGGTGGTATCCGAACGCATCGAGGTGCGATACGCACCCGGCAGCCCCGATCCGGTCTTGCGCGACGGGCTCGTCACCGCACGCAACCGCCTGCTCGAGCAACAGCTGGTCGACCTGCAGCGCGCCCGTCTCGATCTCGAGCGGGAGCAGACCGAGGCAACGCGCCAAGCACTTGCGCTCGAGATCGAGCAGGAGCGCCAGCGTGCGCTCGAGCAAGCCGAGAACCAGCGCAAGACACTCGATCTCGAGGTCGACGACCGCGGCGGTCCCGAGCCCCCCCCGGCGCCCGGACGACCGTGATCCTCACGCGATCTGGTCGAGGTATTCGGACAAGCCGAATCCGATCCGTCCCTCGCACTGCCATTCGGTCATTCCCTCACTGATCCGCGTCAGCTTGCCATCGCGACGGTTGCGGAGCGGGATCAGCGAAAGCACGCGTCCGTCCACCTCGAGCGTCGATCCATCGACGCACGAGAGCGTCGCCCGGAGCGACTCGTGCACGCCCTCCGGTCCGCTGAACGCAGTCTCGATCCGGACGTCCTTCACGAGGGTCAGGCTACGTCCCCGATGCACGAAGCCCCCGCGCGTCTCGGTGCCGTCCGGCCGGAGGATCCAGCTGCCCATGAAGCCGAACTCCGATCCGAAGTTCGCAGTCAGCCAGCGGTAGGATGCCGGCGCCTGCCAGGAGCGCGGCCCCCACGAGTGGTCCCGGAGCCCGTGGCCATCCACCCCGAAGCGATCGCCGTCGACCTCGAGACGGCCCACGGCGCGGTGGTGCTGCTCGTAGTGCCCGCGCGCGAACTCCATGTCGTCCGGGCGCGGCTCGCTCGGCTCGCCGCCGAACATCGGCCCGACGCCGCTGATCTCGAGGTCGAGCGCCACCGGCACGAACGGGTTCTCCCGAAAGGCACGGCCGGGTTCCGCCATCGCCATCGGATCCCGGAGCAGACACGCCTTGCCCCCGTAGGAGACGTGCAGGCGCTCGAAAGGCTCGTCGACGGCGAAGCGCATCCCTCCGGCATCGAAACGGGAGTTGTCGGCGATCGGAGCGCGTTTGTAGTTGAACAGGACGCTGCCGTCGGGTTGGTAGAGACAGATCGTCGTCTCGGCATGGCCCTCGTTGGGCCGGTTTCCGAGCCGAACGAACCCGCCCAGCCGCTGGCGTTCGTCGAAGAAGTTGAAGTACATGCTCTCGTTGAAGTGCGGCTCACCGGTGTTGGCGTGCATGCGCTCATCCGCGGCGACGAGTCGGACCGGGGCCATCGAGAGGATCCTCCCGCGGCGCAGGGTACTCGACTCGGGGGGCCGCGTCTCAGCGCGGGAGGGGAGATCCTGCCAACAGCGACGAGCGCGCGCCCGAGGTGGGGCGGACTGTGAAGTGCTCGCTTTCGGAGAAAAGCTTGACCGGCACCCAGTCCGGGACCTCCGACATGCGCGGCATGCCGCTCGTCATGGCGCCGGTGGGGTCGATGACCCAGGGATCCCCGCGCTGCTCGAACCACAGCGTCACCATGTGATGCTGCCCATCGCTGGGACGCATGACGATCGCGCGGTAGACCTCGTCGTCGCGGAAGCCGAGCTCGCGGAGCAGGTAGAACGACAGCAGCTCGAGGCCGTCGCAATCATCCCCGTTTCGCGCCAGCGTGCTCTCGAGCGTCGCCCAGCGATCGATGACGCCGTCCGGGATGTAGTGGATCTTCGACTGCTCCTGGATCCAACTGGCGAGGTCGCGCGCGGTGGCGCGTTTGCGCTCCGCATGGAAGCGGAGGTACTTGGTGCGGAGATCCTCCGCATCGGCAGGCTCCCTGCTCTCCGGGCCCGACGCGACCATGGACGGCGCGGAGAGCACATCGGAGCCACTGGTGGCGCGCTCGCGCTCCTGCCATCGAGAGATCTTCGGCGACCAAGGGTCGTCGGCGGCGGGCACGGAAAAGTAGGAGTACGACGCGGGCAGGTCGACGAGCGGGACTCGGGCGCAGCCGAGAAGGAGGCTGAAGCCGATCATCGGGACCGCTGCCAGTCGATTCCGGATCCGGTTCTTCGAGACCATCGCTCGTTGAATCGGTCGGCGAGGGACCTCAGTTGAGAGTCGAACCGGGGAGAGGGGCCGAGGAGCCTCCGGGGAACGGCATTCCGTGCGCAGGGCCACCGAGCAGGCAGCTGGACGAGCAGGAAGGCACGGGCGGGAACTCTCTCAGGCAGGGAGTCCGCAGACGCGGACGCCCACGGCAAAGAGCAGGACCAGGAACGCGAGGATCGCGGGGATGCCGCCGATCACATAGAGCACGGAAACGGCGTCGACCGTCCCGCCGGCCGCCGAGCCGACCTTCCCGTTCTGGTTCTCGGTCAGGTTCTCGGTCAGGTTGGGGGACGACGATGAACCGGCTTGCTGCGCCATGAACTCCTCCCAGCGGCGCCGGAAGCTAGCGGCGGAGCTGCGTGCCGTCGAGGCGCGTCCCGGTCGCCGACTAACGTGCGAGTTCCCCTTCGCGGGCCGGCGCATCGCGGGAGCCGGCGGGGAGGCGCGAACTGCGCCAATCCTCGGGAACTCCGGCGAGACTCGCCTCGATCGTGATCTCGCGCTGCCGCGCTTCGGCGCGACTGATCTCGGCTCTCCAGCGGGCGATCTCCTCGCGGAGCGCGCGCGTATCCGGATTGTCCTCGGCCGATTCGACCGGCAGCCCGGGCGGAGCCATGTTCCAGTTGTCGCTGCGTCCCGCGACTCGCGAGAGACGCGCCTGCGCGTCGGACAGGCCTTCCTTCGCTTCGTCGACGCTGCTCTGCGCCTCTTCGAACAGCGCGCGCCACTCGAGGCGGGTTCGGCCGCCGCGCCGTTCGACATCGAAGTCTAGCGAGTCGGGAAGCTTCAAGAGCTGGTCGAGACCGACCTGGCCGGTGGTCGCCGGCTCCCCGGACGGCGGAGATTGCGCGGCGGCAATCCGGGTCTGGACTGGGAGATCGAGGCCGATCGCCATCAGCGCCAGCAGGACCGGGAAGCGCGGCCGAAGGAAGGGCATGCTGCAGAACCCGGGTTCGAGAGGGGACTGGAATCCGCACCCCGGCGCTCGCGGAGCCCGTGGCGGGCGGAACGATAGCCCAACGAACGGGGCCAGGCGTTCCGTTCGACCCGAGGCCGCTCGGTCAAGCACATCCCGGAACCGCCGATAGGAACGTTCGGACCCCGACGCGCGCGAGGCGCCGGACCCCGGGGAGGACGACACCGCCGATGGAACGGGAGAAGCTGTACCGCCTCCTCCGCCTCGGACTCGAGAAGGGGGCTTCGGATATCCACTTCCAGGTGGGATATCTGCCGCTGTATCGCTTCAACGGCGATCTGGTCGAGCTCCGCTACAAAGTTCTCACCCCCAAGGACACCGAGGAAATTGCACGCATCCTGCTGGAGGGAGACCCCCGGCAGGAGGCGATGGATTTCAGCGAGCTCGATCTGGCCTTCGAACTCCCCGGCGAGGGGCGCTTCCGCGTCAACATCTCCCGGCAGCGTCGCTTCTTCAGCATCGTGCTGCGCGTGATCCCGCTGCAGATCCGCACGTTCGACGATCTCAATCTCCCGCACGTGCTTCGCGATCTCGCCCAGGTCAAGCGCGGCTACGTCCTGGTCACCGGCGCGACCGGCCAGGGCAAGTCCACGACGTTGGCCACGATGATCCAGGAAGTGAACAAGCACCGGAAGGCCAAGATCGTCACAGTCGAGGATCCGATCGAGTTCGTCTTCACGCACGACAAGAGCATCATCACGCAGCGGGAGGTCGGAACCGACACGGGATCCTTCCCGGACGCGCTGCGCGCCGCACTCCGGCAGGATCCCGACGTGATCATGGTCGGCGAAATGCGGGATCTGCTCACCGTCGACACGTCGCTCAAGGCGGCGGAAACCGGCCATCTGGTCTTTTCGACGATCCATACCAACGACGTCGCGTCCACCGTGAATCGCCTGGTCTCGTTCTTCCCCACCGAGGAGCAGACCCAGGTGAGAGCGCGCCTCGCCGAGAACCTGAAAGCCGTCGTCTCGCTGCGCCTGCTGGTGAACAAGAAGCAGACCAGCCGGGTGCCCGCCGTCGAGATCATGCGCAGCACGCGCAGCATCCAGGAGTGCATCAAGGACCCCGCCCGCACCCACGAGATCGTCGATCACATCGCGCGCAGCCGCAGCGATGGGATGCAGACCTTCGACCAGCATCTCTTCGATCTCGTGCGGGCCAACAAGATCACCGTGGAGACGGCGCTCGCAGCGGCATCGAATCCGACGGATTTCCAGACCCGGCTCTCGCTCGAGGGCGCCGTCGAGGTGGAGGGCTCCGCACTCGGGGAGCAGCCGCTCGAGCGCCTCGAGCTGGAGTCCGACGAGCGTTTCTAGGAGTGCCAGGTGACGACTGCGGCGCAGGCCCTGAATCACGGAGATACGGACGGCGGGCGGGGGCGAGCGGAGATCGCCGCTGCGCTGCGCATGGCCGTCACGCGCGTCGCAGGCGCCAGCAACGGCAGCGTGCTGCTCTTCGCGCGCGACGGCGAAGCTGGCGGTCTCCGGCTCCGTACGGCCGCGGGCGTCGCCTCTCCCGAAGCGGCGCGGAGTGCCGCCGAGGACATCCTGCCGGCGGTGCAGGAGGCCGCTCGCGACGCGCGGCCGAGCCTCCGCCCCGCCCTACCCGCTCTCGGCGGACGCGGCGCTGGCGGACTCTCCGTGCTCCCGCTCGCGAACGACGGCTTGGTCCTCGGGGTTCTCGTCGTGGCCACGCCGGTCGCCCCGACGGGTTCGTCCGCACAGATCGTCGAGCTGGCCGCCGAGGCCCTGACGGCTCGACTCGCACTCAGCCGCGATGCCGACGAGCTCGAGCAGCTCCGCAGCCGCGTGGCCGAAATGGAACGGGGCGTCGACGAGAAGAGCGACGAAGTGCTCAAGCTCTCCGAGGCGCTGTTCGCCCAGGATGTCGAGTTGCTGCGCAGCCAGGAACGACTCGGCCAGGTCGAGAAGCTCAAGAGTGACTTCATCGAGAAGATGTCTCGAGAGCTACGCACACCGCTCAACAGCATCATCGAGTCGATCATCGCCGTGCTGGCCGGCGAGAACGATGTGCTGTCCGAAAGTGCCCAGCAGGCCCTGCGCCACGCTCTCGATGACGGGACCGCGTTCCTCCGCACCCTCCAGAACATCCTCGATCTGTGGCGGATCAAGCAGGGAGAGATGCCGGTGGAACTCGCCGACGTGAACTTCCGGGAAGTGGTGGAGGAGGCCATCTTCAGCGTGCAGGACACGATCGGGAACAATCCCGTCACGATCGAGAAGCGGTTCGAGGAGCCGCTTCCGAAGCTCCGGACCGACCTCGCCAAGATCAATCAGATCCTCTTCCTGCTGCTCGACAACGCCGCAAAGTTCACCCAGCAGGGGCGCATCGGGATCTCGGCCCGGGTTGCAGGCGGCGCCCTCTACGGCGAGATCAAGGACTCCGGGATCGGGATCTGCCCGGACGACCAGCAGTTCATCTTCGACGAGTTCTACCAGGTCGACGAACTCGCTTCCGCCAAGTACCGCGGGTCGGGTCTCGGCCTCACGCTCGTCCGGGATCTGATCCAGCTGCTCGGCGGATCGATCGAGGTCCGGAGCGAAGTGGGATCCGGCACCACGTTCAGCTTCCGGATTCCCGTCCAGTTGATCGCCTGACCAGCCGATCGCCTGACGCGGCGCTGCGCCTACTCGGGCGGCTGCGGATAGTCGGGCTTGACGTAGCCGGCGGCGATCTCCCGCAGCGCCGTCACCACTTCCTTGTTCTCGCCTCTCGGGATCAGCGAGCCGGACCCGCGCTTGAGCTGCTTGGCGCGGATCGTCGCCATCTGAACCAGATGGAAGCGGTTCGGAACCCGCTCGATGCAATCTTCAACGGTAATACGTGCCATCTGCGGGCCTCCTGGCAGGCGAAGCGGTCCTTCGGTCGAGCGGAAGATAACGGAGCCGGCGAGCGTGTCCCGTCGAGCGACCCGATCCCTCGGCAGAAAGAGGAAACCCCGGCCGACGCACGAGGCGCCGGCCGGGGTCCCAGACCCTTCCGAAAGAAAGGCCTAAGGCAGCGAGAGTCGGCTACGCCGACTTCCGCCGGGCCTTCTTCCGTGCGGCCTTCTTCGTTCCGGCCTTCTTGCGAGAGGCCTTCTTCGAGGCCGCCTTCTTCTTGCGTCGAGCTGCCATAACCTGGGTTCCCCCCCTGTTCGTGGCCTGGCGCCGCAGTGGCGCGGAAACGAAAACTACGGTCGAGACCACAGTCGAGACCTGGTTCCCGTTCCCGATCCGATCTCCCGCCGTCTCCGACGGGAGCCTTGCGTCCACGCCGCCAGGCTCCAGCTCCCTCGGGAACAATTCCCTTGGGAATCTTCCGCCCCTCATCGGGCACTGGCACCGGCGACTTGACGGCAAAATCCATGAGATTCGACCGTCGATGTGTCCACAATCCGCGGCCCTACAGCCGTTCTTGCGAGTCACCCTTACACCGTCCGCAAACGTGAGTCAAGAAATAAGCGTCATAAAATCAAAGTGATGAGGATCGGAGCTGCAGCCCGAAAGGCGTTTTCGCCTCCGACGGGGGCGCGAATCGGCGAGTTCGAGGACCCGATCGGCGCCGTCGATCGACGAAAAAAACCGGCCAGCGGGCACGGGGCCCGCAGACCGGCGAGGAGGAGGGATGTCCGAGGATGCGACGGACGGGAGACCGCCCGGCGGGCGCGGCCGGACTACTTCCGCTTGTGGCGCTGGCGCTTCAGAAGCTTGCGCTTCTTGTGCTTGCGCATCTTCTTTCGACGCCATTTCACGACGCTTCCCACGGTTTGCTCCAGCACGCGCTTTCGAGGAGCGAAAGCGGGCGAGAGGGGTACCCGTTCCCCGGGCGAGAGTCAACCGCCGAGCGGCGGGGCGCCCTGGCATCAACCCGACCCCTCGGCGAGGAGCTCTCGCGGCAACACGAAATCGCGGACGAAGACCCGCCGGAGCCGGCCCAGCGCGCGGTTCGCGGGGTGCCGGCGGTGCAGGAACGACAGCACCGGTGACCTGCGGACGCCGAGTCGGCGCCACTCCAGGATCAGCGCGGCGTTGCGCGGGTCGACCATCAGCCCTCGCCGGATGTATTTCATTCCCTCGCTCTTCCGGCCGTGCGCCAGCAGGATTCGCGCGAGGTTGTGATAGACCTCCGGCTGATCGGCCCCGTCGCGCAGCGCGGATCGACACAACGCTACGCCGCGGTCCACGCGATGTTCGATCGTCGCCACGGCCCACCCATAGTGGGATCGGATACGGGGATCGTCCGGCGCGCGCTCTCGCGCATTCGCGAAATGCTCGAGCGCCGCTGTCTCCAGCCCCGACCTCAACAACTCCCGCGCTCGGCGCAGTGACTCCTCCGGACCCAGGATCCCACTCATCTCCGCCCTCCCTCGCTCGTGACTGGCACGCCAGCGGGCCAGCAGTTGGCGATCGCGAGAGGTTTGCAACCCGCGTGCCCGTCGCCGAGTCCGGCAACTGCGCCCGCAAGCAGCCGGCGCGCCATCGCCGCGAGGCGATCGGACACGCAAGCCCCGCCTATCGGGGACGATTCCGTACCCGCCTCTGGGTCGAATTCGTACTCGCGAAGCGGGCCGCGGTGCTATCGCTCGAGGATCTGCAGCCGCTCGGCCGCCTCGAACTCGAGCCGGAGCTTCTCGTAGTCCTCGCGGGAGAAGGGTTTGAAGCTCTCGTCGCCGCGCTCGCGCCAGAAGATCGGTTCCTCGCTGAGCAGGCGCCGGTTGAAGTGCACGGCCTTGAGCTGGCGGACGAGGATCTTCTGGGTCTGGGTGAACTCGAAGTCGTCTACGATGCGCACGAAGTCCGGGAACCACTTTCGGTCCATGCCGCCGTGCGACACCAGGTCCTCGCAGAAGGCGAAGAAGCCCTTGGCCTCGAAGTGCGCCCCCGGACGGAGCTTGATCGCCGCCATCACGAGCTCGTCCGAAACGTGGCACGGAACGCCGTAGGCCGCCGCCAGATCGACGTCCGGATGCTCTTGGAGCAGGCGCGCCACCTGCGCGGCGGAGAAGTTCTCGCCGTCCTTGCGAATCCAGTCGTCCGTCCGACCGTCGAAGTACAGGAATCGCCGCCCGTCGCGAAGCACCAGGTGGCCGAGATCGCCGGAGTGGTACACGCCGTCCCGATACTTCGAGTTCGTCGCATCGGGATTGTCGAAGTAGCCCTGGAACAGTCCGGTATCCGGCGCCACGCGACAGATCTCGCCGACGGCCTCTTCGTAGTTCACGATCTTCCCGTCGGCGTCCACCTCCGCCGGCGGGCACTCGCTTCCATCGGCGCGCAGGATCTGCACGTTCGGATCCTGCACTTCGCCGACGCTCCCGCGCGGATCGCCCTTCTTGCGGAACGTGCTGATCGCCGCTTCGGTCGACCCGTAGAGTTCGAACATGTCCTCGAGTCCGAGCCATCGCGTGAACCGGTCGATGTCCGGCGGCGCGGCGCCGTTGCCGAGCGCGTAGCGCAGGCGATTGCGAGGATGTCGCGCGACCTCCGCTTGGATCCGCTCCTCGTCGCCGCCGTATCGTTTCTCGATCGCTCCCAGCACGTAGTGAACCGGCTCGCCGACGTAGTTCCAGTACGTGACCCCGTGCTGCAGGACGTCCGGGACGAACTGGCTGGCGCTGAAACGCTCTCGCAGCGCGAGACTGCCGCAGACCTCGAGCGCAGGATGGAAGCCGAGGAACATGGCGTTCGAATGGAACAGCGGCATGCAGGCGTAGCCCCGATCCTCGGCGCCGAGCGACAGATTTCCAGAGACGCCCTTCCCGATCAGGAAGAACTTCAGATGACTGTTGTTGATGCCCTTCGGAAGCCCCGTGGTCCCCGAGGTGTAGATCACCATCAGGTTCTGGCTCGGGTCGACGGACACGTCCGGCGCGTCGAGGCTCGTCCCGGCCGGCGCGACCTCCGAAGCCACGCACGCCATCAGATCCCGCCCGGCGAGATCGGAGGTTTCGCTCGTTCGCAAGACCAGCACGTTCTCTGGAACGACGCTCCCGAGCCGGCCCGCGACGCGTTCGACCTCCGGCAGCAGCTTCTCGTCGACGACGAGCATCCGTGCACCGGAAGTCTCGACGACGCCGGAGAGCGTGTCGCCCCGCAATCCGGTGTTGATGCCGAAGAGCGTGAGGCCGCCATACGCGCAGGCGCCGTAGAGCGCGAGCAATTCGAGATGGTTCTCGAGCAGCATCGCGACGTGCCCCGGGCGTCGTTCGTCGATCGGACCCAGCCGGCGCAACAGGAAATGCGCCAAGCGCACGGACTCGTCGCGGTAGGTGCGATACGTCCAGGCTCGGTCGTGCTGGCAAAGGAAGAGGCGCTGGCCCACCTCGGCGTGCTGGGCGCGCGCCTCGATCTGGGCGCCCACCGCGGGTGACGCGTCGAACTGGAACTTGCCTGCGGTCACCGAAACCCTCCGATCGTCGAACGCCCGGACGGAACTGCTCCGATCCTGAAACCGCGTGTTCCCGATGCAGCCGCGTGTTCCGATCAGGCGCGAGCGAAGCGGAGGAGGATACCAGGAGCCGCGGCGACTGGCTTCGCCTTCTCATCCTCTCCGCGGAGAGATCAGTGCTCGATGATCTCGAGGATGTAGCGCTTCTTCTCCTTGCCGCTGGCAGCGGCCATGATCGTGCGGATCGCCGACGCGTGGGCGCCGCCCTTTCCGATCACCTTGCCCAGATCTTCTTTCGCAACCGACAGTTCGAGCACGTGCGCGTGGTCCCCGATCACCTCCTTGATCTGGACCTGTTCGGGCTTGTCCACGAGCGCGTGCACGATCGCTTCGATGAGCTGCTTCACCGGACGCCCCTCCCCGTGGCCTGGCGATCTTCGGCCGCTCCCCTGGCAGGAGATCCGGTGAAGAGATGCGCAAGCTACCGCCGCCGCGAGCCGACGCGGAGGCGGACGCCCTCTCCCCGGGGGCCACGGTTTCCGTCATCTTATCATCCCTTTTCGTCTCCCATGACAACGGACTTCCCGCATCCGTGGTGCCCCCCCGGGCCACTCGACGCATCGATCGTTGCGGCGGGGGGGGACGTTCTCCCCCAGCGTCCACGCGGGGCGGATGGAATCGAAGCTGCTCTCCCCGCCGGTGACGCAGAACCGGGGCTGGGCGACACTGGACCTTGGCGCACGCAGAACTCGAGAATCGGCGGCCGCCAGCCGACCGGAGGCCGTCCGCGCCTGCTGACGAGGGCGACGGATGCGATCTTCGCGCTCTCCACGGAGGCGCCTCGAGCACGACGCCCTCCGAAGCGAGCGTTCTCGCGCCCGGACGAGCCGCAGAAGGAAAGGCCCCTCGCGACGATGGCTGCCCCGGAACTCACAGCGCGCATCCTGCGACGCCTCCTGGCCAGCGGCCTCGATGGCCGCGCCGAACGGCTGCTCGCGCGCGTGCATGCAGCGGATTACGGCCCGCTGCTCTCGGACCTCGAGCCCGACGAGATCCGGACCGTGATCGACCTGCTGTCCGCGCGCCAGCGCGCCGCCGAGGTGCTTTCCGAGCTCCCCCCGGATCTCTTCCGCCGGGTCGTCGAGGCCGTCGGCGACGAGCGGCTCGGCGTGGCCCTGGCGCGGCTGCCGAGCGATGACATGGCGCATCTCGTCGCCGAGCTGCCGGACCAGCGCCGCGAGGCGGTCATTGCTCGGCTGCCCGAAGAGCGCCGGGAGCACCTGCGTCAGATCGAACTGTATCCGGAGCAGAGCGCCGGTCGTGTCATGACGACGGACTTCGTCGCGCTCGACGCGAAGATGACGGCGCAGGAGGCCATCGATTTCGTCCGCGCACGGGGCGCCGGTCACGAGACCGAGTCCGTGCTGTATCTCTACGTCGTCGACGACGAGGGCCGCTTGCGCGGCGTGGTTCCGATCCGGCGTCTCGTGACCGCCGCGCCCGATCGCCGCTGCGGCGAGTTGATGATTCCCGACGCCATCCGCGTTCTTGCCGACACCGATCAGGAGCAGGTGGCGGCGATCGTCGCGCGCTACAACCTGCTGGCGCTTCCCGTCACGGACGCGGATGGCCACATGCTGGGCGTCATCACCGTCGACGACGTGATCGACGTCATCCGGGAAGAGGCGACCGAGGACATCTACCACCTCGCGGGCTTGCACGAAGCAGAGCGGATCTACACTCCCGTCATGCTCTCGGTTCGCAAGCGCCTGCCGTGGATGGCCATCAACCTCGCGACCTGCTTCCTCGCCGCGGGAGTCGTCGGACTGTTCGAGCGCGCCATCGAGCAGGTCGTGCTGCTGGCGGTCTTCATGCCGGTCGTCGCGGGGATGGCCGGTAACGCCGGAATCCAGTCGCTGACGGTCGTCGCCCGCGGCATCGCCCTCGGGGAGGCGGAGCTCTCGAGCGCCGGGCGCGCGGTCTTCAATCAGTCGCTCGTGGGCCTGCTGGTCGGTGCCGCGACGGGCGCCGCTGCGGCGGGGATCGCAAGCTGGTGGGGCACGAACCCCGTCATGGGGCTCGTGGTCTTCGCGGCGATCGTCGTCAGCATGACGGTCGCCAGCCTGTCCGGGGCCGGCGTGCCGCTCGTGCTGAAGGCGCTCGGGCAGGATCCGGCCCTCGGATCGGGAGTGATCGTCACGACCTTCACGGACGCCGTGGGGTTCTTCTCGTTCCTCGGAATCGCCACGCTCGCGCTGGACCGGTTGAGCTGAGATCGGGTCTACCGCGGCGACCGGCTCAGTCGACACCGCCATACGTCGCATCGAGGTAGTGGACGATGTCGGCGGATTCGAACATCTCGACGTTGGTGTTGGGATCGACGAGGAACGGCACCTGCATCCGACCGGCGCGGCGCTCGAACGCGGGACGACCGGGGCTGCTCTTGCCCACGTTGTGGAGCCGGTACGGGAGCTCCAGCGTGCACAGCTTCTCGCGCACGATCCGGCAGAACGGGGATGCCTCGAAGCTCCACAGCTCGAGCGGCTGGCGCGGCACGCGGGAAGGCTCGGCGCGGGCCCCGAAACCGGGCCGCGCCGCGCTCGCGAGCATCGCGCCGAGATCGACGAGCGGCCCCGCCGAGTAGAGCAGTGGGGGCGAGCCGGTGCCGTAGGTCGCAAACAGGTACCGGACGATGTCGGAGGACTCGTACATCGCCTTGCCGGTGTTCGGATCGACGAGGTAGGGAAACTGCTCCTTGCCCCCGTGCTCGCGCACGAACGGACGGAAGCGTTCTCCGCCTTTCGGGCACGGCCGGATCTCGGCGTCCAGGTCGAGCGCAGTCAGCACCTCGCGGACTTTGCGGCAGTACGGACAGCCTTCGAACTCGTACAGCTCGAGCGGCCGTTCCGGGCGCGGTCCGAGCGCCTCCACGCGAAGGCCCGCGAACAGACGAGAGCCGGAGGCCACGAGAGAGGTGGCGATGTCGAGAATGCGATTCACCGGATTCTCCGTCGGGGTGGCGCTACAGGCGAGCGGCCCGGATTCGCGATCGAATGCAGGCGGACTTCCGAGACGGGACACTAGCTCCGAATCGAGGCCCGCTCCAATGCCCGAGCGCTGTCTCCGATCAGCCGGGTCGAGGCCACCCGGCGCCGACGACCCGCTCGAGATAGCGCAACACGTACTTGCCGAGCACATCGGCCTCGAGGTTCACGCGGTCACCAGGGATGCGATCAGCGAGATTGGTTTCGGCGAGCGTGTGCGGAATCAGCGCCACCTCGAAACCAGCGTCCGAGAGCTGCGCCACGGTCAAGGACACGCCGTCGATCGCGATGGAACCTTTCGGGACCAGCTGGTTCGCCAGCTCGGGACGGCAGTCCACGGCGAGCCGGACATCGTCTCCATGCCGTTCCAGAGCGCGAACCCGCCCGGTGTCGTCGACGTGTCCCTGGACGATATGCCCATCGAGCCGCCCGTCCGCGCGCAGCGCGCGCTCGAGGTTGACGCGCGAGCCCGCCCGAAGAGCGCCGATGGAGGTCCGGTCGATCGTCTCCTGGACGGCTTCGAAGACGAGCTGGACGCCGGCCACTGCGACCACCGTCAGACACGCCCCGTTGACGGCAATGCTGGCACCGACGGCGGTCCCTTCGGCCACGTCCGGCGCCGCGATGCGCAGCCGCGTGATCTCCCCAGCGGGCTCGACGGCGACCACGCGGCCGACGTCCTCGATGATTCCCGTGAACACCGGCTAGGGCCGTGGCGTGCGACGCGGCTCGGATCTCGTGAGGGCCGCGCGCGCATCGATCTGCCGCCGCATCTCGTCCCGCACGGTTTCGTAGCGGGCCGGGAGCTCGATCGGCGGGTTGGGCAGCTCCGAGACGATGCCTTCGAGTGTCATCGAGTGGTACTTCACCTTGAAGTCGACGAACTTGAGCCCATGCGCTGTGGAGATCACCACCACGCGATCCTGTGAGCGGATCACTCCGCGATCGACGAGCTTGGCCGTCGCAGCGAGCGCCACGCCCGTGTGCGGGCAGTTGAAGAGGCCAGTCCGGTCCGCATGGGCACAAGACTCGGCAATCTCCTGCTCGGTCGCCTGTTCGACGATCCCGTCGTAGCGCCGGAGCGCATCGATCGCCTTCTCGATCGAGACGGGGTTGCCGATCTGGATCGCGCTCGCGAGCGTGGGCCGAGCCGCGATCGGCTCGAAGACCTCGAAGTTGCGCAGGAACGACAGGTAGAGCGGGTTCGCCGCCTCCGCCTGCGCGCAGACGATCCGCGGTTTTCGCGACACCAGGCCGAGATCGAGCATCATGTCGAGTCCCTTGGCCAGTGCCGAGACGTTGCCGAGGTTGCCGCCCGGGATCACGATCCAGTCCGGGACCTCCCAGTCCAGCTGCTGGACGATCTCGATGCCGACCGTCTTCTGGCCCTCGATCCGCAAGCTGTTCATCGAGTTCGCGAGGTACACGCCGTCGCGCTCGGCCACCTGCTTGACGATTTCCATGCAGCCGTCGAAGTCCGTGTCGAGCGCGAACACGATCGCGCCGTTCGCCACCGGCTGGATCAGCTGCGCGACGGAGATCTTCCCGCGCGGCAGGAATACGATCGCCGGGATCCCGGCCGCGGCCGCGTAGGCAGACAGCGCCGCCGAGGTGTCGCCGGTGGAGGCGCACGCCACGGCCGGAATGTCGCGGCCGCGGGCGCGCATCTCCTTCACCATCGAGACCAGGACCGTCATCCCGAGATCCTTGAAGGATCCCGTGTGGGAGTTCCCGCACTGCTTGATCCACAGCTCGTCTAGACCCAACTCGCGGCCGTAGCGCTCCGCCCAGAAAAGATTGGAATGACCTTCGTACATCGAGACGACGTTCGCATGGTCGAGCTCCGGGCAGACCCACTCCTTCTTGCCCCAGACCCCCGAGCCGTAGGGCCAATCGTTCTTGCGCGAACGCTCCTCGAACAGGCGTCGCCACTCGGCGGCCGGGGTCTTGCGCAGCTCAGCGAGGTCGTGGACCACCTGCAGGAGCGCACCGTCGCGCGCGGTATACACCACCTCGTCGAGTCCGTAGCGCTCGGATGAGTCGTGCAGGGACTCGAACCAGGCGCGATGATGGAGCTTTCGCGGCGCGTCCGTGGCGTTCGCCGTCACAGGTCCTCCTCGATGCGGATGAGTTGCGTCGGCGTCGTCAGCTCGGGACTCGCATCGATGCTCTCGAGGGCGCTCCGCACCGCCGCTTCTCGGACGGGATGTGTCAACACGACGACGGGAACCGATTCGCCCGGATGCCCGCGCCCTTTCTGCAGCACCGACTCGATCGAGATCCCGTGTGTTCCGAGCGCGCCCGTGATGTGCGCGAGAACCCCTCGCCGATCCAAGGCGTTGAAACGCAGATAGCAGCGGCCGAACAGCTCGCCGAGCGGAACCAACGACTTCGGCACCAGGGATTCGGGCAGGAACGACAGCGGCGCCACACGGCCGGTGCTGCCTCGTCGCACCTCGCGGGCGAGTTCCACGAGATCGCCGACCACCGCACTCGCCGTCGGCATCTCCCCGGCGCCGGCGCCGTAGAAGAGCGTGGGACCCACCGCATCGCCGTGTACGGCGATCGCGTTCATCGCGCCGTCCACCTTGGCGAGCAGCGACTCCGCGGGGATCAGCGTGGGGTGCACGCGTACTTCCACCCGCTCGCCGCTCGCGTCCGCGTGCAGCTTGGTGATCCCGAGCAGCTTGATTCGATACCCGAGCTCGTCGGCGCTCTCGATATCCGTCAGGGTGATCTCGCGGATCCCCTCGGTCGGCACTTCCTTGGCGGTCAGCTCGGCCCCGAACGCCATCGCGGCGAGCAGCGTGATCTTGTGCGCGGCGTCGATGCCGTCGACATCGAAGCTCGGGTCCGCCTCCGCGTAGCCCAGCTCCTGCGCGCGCTTCAGCACCGCATCGAAGGATTCGCTGCTCTTCTCCATCTCCGTGAGCACGTAGTTGGTGGTGCCGTTGATGATGCCGCGCACCGACAGGATGCGGTTGGCGGCGAAGCCCTCGCGGAGCGAGCGGAGGATCGGGATGCCGCCGCCGACGCTGGCCTCGAACGCGACGTCGGCGCCGTGGGCGCGGCCGGCATCGAAGATCTCCTTGCCATGAACCGCCAGCAGCGCCTTGTTGGCGGTGACCACCGGCTTGCCCCGCTCGAGCGCGCGGAGGATCAGCCGGCGCGCCGTTTCGTATCCCCCGATCAGCTCGACGACGAGGTGCACGGCGGGATCGTCGATCAGCGCCTCGGCGTCGGCGTCGAAGCGAACGCCGGTGATGTCGACGCCGCGATCGCGCTCGGTGTCGAGATCCGCGATCCGGACCAGGCGCAACGGAAAGCCGAGTCGGGCGGCAATCGACGCAGCGTTCTCCTGCAGCACCCGGACGACGCCGGTGCCGATCGTGCCGAAGCCGATCAGCCCGACGCCGATTCCGTCCCCGGCTCTCGCGCCCGAGCTCACGCGCCCGCCTCGCGCAGGAAGCGCCGGATGCCGCGGACCGCCTGCCGGATCCGGTGGCGGTTCTCGACCAGCGCGAAGCGCACGAAGCCCTCCCCGGTCTCCCCGAAGCCGATGCCGGGCGACACGGCCACGTGCGCTTCGGTGAGCAGCCGCTTCGAGAACTCGAGCGAGCCCATCGCGCGCAGGGGTTCCGGGATCGGCGCCCACACGAACATCGTCGCCAGCGGCTTCTCGATCTTCCATTGGCCGTCCCCGGGCGCACCGAGCCCCTCGATCAGCGCGTCCCGGCGATCCCTGTACACCGCGACGGCTTCGGCCACACAGTCCTGCGGCCCGCGCAACGCGACGATCGCGCCGATCTGGATGGGGGTCGGCATCCCGTAGTCGAGGTAGCTCTTGATGCGGCCGAGCGCGTGGATCATGTCGCGATTTCCGGTGGCGAATCCGACACGCCATCCCGCCATCGAGTGGCTCTTGCTCAGCGATCCGAACTCGATCGCGATCTCGCGCGCAGCGGGCACCTCGAGGATGCTCGGCGCTCGGTAGCCATCGAAAGTGATCTCCGCGTAGGCGAAATCGTGGACGACCATCAGATCGTTGTCGCGGGCGAACTCGATCACGCGCTCGAAGAACGCGAGATCCACGACCTGCGTCGTCGGATTCGCCGGGAACGACAGCAGGAGCAGCTTGGGCTTCGGCCACGTGAGGCGCATTGCCGTCTCGAGGTTGGCGATGAAATCGCAATCCGGTGTCAGCGGGACCGTACGCAGCTGTCCGCCCGCGATGATCACCGAGTACTGGTGGATCGGATAGGCAGGATCGGGACACAGGACGACGTCTCCGGGGCCGATCGTCATCAGGATGAAGTGGGCCAAACCCTCTTTCGATCCGATCGTGGCGATCGCCTCGGTTTCGGGGTCGAGTTCGACCCCGTAGCCCCGCTGGTACCACTCGGTGATCCCGGCACGCAGATTCGGGAGGCCGCGGGACGCCGAGTAGCGGTGGTTGCGCGGGTTGTGCGCTGCCTCGCAGATCTTCTCGACGACATGGCGCGGCGTCGGAAGATCCGGATTGCCCATGCCGAGATCGATGACGTCCTCGCCGGCCCGCCGCGCCGCCGACATCAACGCGATCACCTCGGCGAACACGTACGGCGGCAGCCGGTTGAGCTTGTGGAAGTCGTGCCGGATGATCGATCCGGGAACCGGAGCCATGGTGGGGTCGATCCTTTGCTGCCCGGGCAGCGGAAGAGCCTTGGAACGGCGCGCTAAGTGCGCAAGGCTATTGGAAGAATCCGTTCGCGGCAAGGCGCGCACCGCTGCCGGTCGGCGCCTCGACGCCGACGCTCCGTCAGCCGGAAGCCACCCGCGCCCGGCGCCCGAAGGCCCAATAGAACGGCAGGCCGGTCGCGAGGACCGCGAGACAGGCCAACGACTCCATGGGCCGGCCGAGGATCATCGCCGTGGCGATTGCCAGGTTGGCGGCGAGATAGATCGCCGGCAGCCACGGATAGCCCCATGCCCGATAGGGCCGACGGCGACCGGGCTGCCGCCGCCGCAGCGCGAACAGCGCCAGTGTGTCGGCGGAGGTCGCCAGCACGATTCCGAAGGTCGTGAAGTCGAGGACGCTCGGAAAGGTCCGAAGCACGAGCAGTAGTGCGACCGCGACGAGGCCCTGCAGCACGATCGCAATGTGCGGGGTGTGATGGGTCGCGTGCACGCGGTCGACACCGCCGAAGAACCGGCCATCGAGCGCCATCGCGTAGGCGATGCGGGGACCCACCAGCACCGTCGCGTTCAGGGTGCCCAAGATCGAGACCACGACGAACACGGCGACCGCCGTACCGCCGGCTCCTCCGAACAGCGCATCGGCAGCCGCCTGCCCCACGTTGTCCACGCCCCGCATCGCCTCGACGGGAATCGCGTACAGGTAGGCCAGGTTCACCGCCAGGTAGACGGCGATGCACGCAGCCAGCCCGAGGAAGAGCGAACGCGGCACGTTTCGATGCGGCTCATGGATCTCGCTCGCCACGTAGACAGTGGCGTTCCAGCCGAGATAGCTGAACAGCACCGGCGACAGCGCGAGCCCGAAGCCCGCGAGCGACACCGTCGAGGCCCCCTCGAAGACGGGGCCGAGGTTCGCGATGTCCCCGGTCCCGAGCAACGGCGCCAGCACGACGAACGCGACCAGTGCGAGCACCTTGCCGCCGGTGAGCACGTTGTTGAAGCGCGCGCTGGTGCGCACGCCCAGGTAGTTGAGCCCCGAGAAGGCGGCGATCGCCGCCGCCGCGAGCCCGAGTCGGCCGCCCTCGCCGAGCGCGACGAACGGCTGCATCGCATCCGCAAAACCGGCGGCGAGCGTCGCGATCGTTCCGGTGAAGATCGCGAAGAACGACAGCCAGCCCATGGCGAAGCCGGCGCCGGGATGAAAGGCCTCACGGAGGTAGACGTAGTCCCCGCCGGCGTGCGGAAACATCGCGCCGAGTTCCGCGTTGGCGAGCGCTCCGACCAGCGACAGCGCGCCGCCGGCCATCCACGCCGCGAAGATCAGTCCGACGTGCGGGAGCCGCTCGGCGATCGCGCCCGGCGTGAGGAAGATGCCCGAGCCGATCACCGAGGCGACGACCAGGAAGGTCGCGTCGGGGAGACGGAGCTCACGACGCAGTCGGTCGCGCGGATGGCGATCGAGATCGCCGGGATCCCGGGTCGTCTCGTTTCCCGTCGGCACGCGCCCCGGGTCCGGTGTCGCGGAAGGCGGCATCGCGGGCCCGGTTCGCTGGCTCGACGCGGATCAAAGGAACGGGATGATGATCAGCGCAACGATCCCGATCAGCTTGAGCATCGGATTGATCGCCGGGCCGGCCGTGTCCTTGTACGGATCACCGACGGTATCGCCGGTCACCGACGCCTTGTGCGCCTCCGAGCCCTTGCCACCATGGGCGCCTGCCTCGATGTACTTCTTGGCGTTGTCCCAGGCTGCGCCGCCCGTCGTCATCGAGAGCGCCACGCACAGACCCGACACGATCGAGCCGATCAGCAGGCCGCCGAGCGCCTGCGCGCCGAACAGGAGGCCCACCAGCACCGGCGCGAGCACGGGGATCAGGGCCGGCGCGATCATCTCGCGCAGCGCGCTCTGTGTGACGATGTCCACGCAGGTGCGGTAGTCCGGCTTGCCGGTGCCATCCATGATGCCCGGGATCTCGCGGAACTGGCGGCGGACCTCTTCGACGACCTTGCCGCCGGCCTTGCCGACGGCTTCCATCGCGAGCGAGGCGAACAGGAACGGAATCATCGCGCCGATGAAGAGCCCGGCGAGGACGTGCACCGACGTCAGATCGAATCCTGTCTCGATGCCGGCGATCCGGCGCAGATCCTCCATGAAGGTCGCGAACAGCACGACGGCCGCGAGGCCAGCCGACGCGATCGCGTAGCCCTTGGTGACCGCCTTCGTCGTGTTGCCGAACGCGTCGAGCGGGTCCGTCACCCGCCGCACCGAGTCGCCCATCTCCGCCATCTCGGCGATCCCGCCGGCGTTGTCGGTGATCGGGCCGTAGGCGTCGATCGCGACGACGATACCCGCCAGCGACAGCATTGCCATCGCCGCGATCGCGACGCCGAACAGGCCCGCGAGTCCGTAGCAGGCCAGCATCGCGCTGACGATGACGACCACCGGGGCCACCGTCGCCTGCATGCCTACTGCCAGGCCACTGATGATGTTCGTCGCGTGCCCGCCCACCGACGCATCGGCGATCTTGCGCACGTAGCGCGATCCGTCGCCAGTGTAGACATCGGTGATCCACATCATCGCCGCCGTCACGATGCCGCCGATGCCCGCGCACAGCCACAGTCGGAAGCCGGTGATCGTCTGCCCGGCCACCGTCTGATCGGGCACGTCCGTGAACGCATTGACGATCAGCAGCAGCCCGAGCGTCGACGCCGTCGCAATGCCGAGGCCGGTATACATCGCTCGCATCACGGCCGGTTGCTCGCCCTCGGCCGGTTCGTCGATCTTCACGAAGAACAGCGCAGCGATGCTGGCGAAGATGGCCACCGCACCGATCGCCAGCGGATAGAGGAACATGGCCTGGCTGGTCGGGAAGAGCAGGTGCGCGAGCAGCATCGCCGCAACGGCCGTCACGACATAGGTCTCGAACAGATCGGCGGCCATGCCGGCGCAGTCGCCGACATTGTCGCCCACGTTGTCGGCGATCACGGCCGGATTGCGCGGATCGTCCTCGGGGATGTTCGCCTCGACCTTTCCGACCAGGTCCGCGCCGACGTCGGCGCCCTTGGTGAAGATGCCGCCGCCGAGCCGGGCGAAGACGGAGATCAGCGAGCCGCCGAAACCGAGGCCGATCAGCGCCTGGATCTTCTCGTGCGACAGCGCCGCAAAGCCGGAGCCGAGCATCATCTGCGAGAACAGCGACAGCACGAAGAGACCGGCGCCGACCACCATCAGGCCGGTCACGGCGCCGCCCTTGAATGCGAGATCGAACGCGCCGCGGAAGCCACTGCGCGCCGCCTCGGCGACGCGGACGTTCGCCTGCACGGAAACGCGCATGCCGAAGATGCCGGCGGCGGCGCTGGCGAGCGCGCCGAAGAGGAAGCCGGCCGCCATCCACCACCCGAACACGATCAGCAGCAGCAGCGCGACGGGCACGCCGACGATCGCGACAGTCCGATACTGACGATTCAGGAACGCGCCGGCGCCTTCGGCAATGGCGCTCGAAATCGCCAGCGCACGCGCATCCGTCGCCGGTGCGCTGCGAACGCCCGCGTAGAGCCATACGGCGAAACCGAGACCGACGACAGCGGCGAGAAAGGCGAGTGCGATGGTCATGCGAGGATCTCCCGGCGCAGCCCGCGCGAGACACAGCGGGTGGAGCGCGCGTTCACTTCGAGTCAGAGGAGCCATTTCCCTGCGGGGAAAACCCGGCCGGCGGCAGAAGCTAGTGAGCAGGCGGCGAACCTGCCAGCCTGAGCCTGAGCCTGCCTGAGCCTGCGCCGGCTGCTCCCGGAATCGCCGCCTCGGCGCCCCGGGGCGGGGGCGGAGCCGCCCCTCGTTCCCGCAGCGGAGCTGGAGACTGCGCAGGCAGCCCGAGCGAGAACGTCCAGCATGGCGTTCCGCTCGGGACCCGGGAGTTCGCGCGCGGGCCGACCCTCGCGCGCACGCCACGCCGCGAGGACTCGTCCGATCACGTCCGCATTCGTCCTCATCGCGTCGGGACGGACCAGCAGGCGGGAGACGCGCAGGAGCGCATTGGGATCGACCGGCGGCCTCGGGGCCCTCTGCGCGGTGGCTTCGGGACGCGCACCGCGCGCGTGTGCTGCGGCGAGCTTGCGCGTCTCCAGGCCCTGATCGCGCCGCGCGGTACCGCGGCAGCAGCTCGCGGCGCGTGGCGCCGTCGAAGGCGAGCCGTGGCTCGAGGCGCCGCAGGATGATGCGGGAAGTTCAGATCCCACGGCGCTGGTTCCCCAGGTCATCGGAAGGAGTTCCGTCCAGATGGCCCGCGGCCGTCCGCTCGATATCGCAACGCCTTCAACGCGACTCCAGCCGGAACCTCGGCTCGGTGATCCTTTCGCTGCGGCATTGCGGACAGCGGCCCGGGGCGTGCAGGTGACGCGTCTCGCGGTCGCGGAACACGAACCCGCAGGCGAGGCAGCGGGGCGGATCGATCCACAGCCGCTCCTGGCGCCCGCGCGCGCTGCGCTCGACGTGGCGGAGCTCCTCCTCGAGACGACGAAGCGACAGGCCGAGCAGTCCGCGCAGCTCGCGGAACGAGAGGGTCTCGCGGAGCAGGAGACCCCGGAGCTGCTGGCGGGGGGTGCGCGTCGCGCCGATGCCGGGCGGGTCGTCGTGGCGGTCGTCGTCGTACGGTGTCATCGCGCAGGCGCGGCGAAGTCGTTCACGAGAGGACTATACTGCTCCGCTCTGCGGCGGGCGCATCCGTCCGCGGAGGCAGGAGGGGCGATGGATCTCGACGGCAAGGCGGCGATCGTGACCGGCGGCGGCACCGGCGTGGGACGCGCGACGGCGCTTGCGCTGGCGCGGCGCGGGTGCAGGGTCGCCGTCAACTACAGCCGCTCTGCGGCCGAAGCGGAGCAGACAGTCGCCGACCTGCAGACCCTCGGTGTACGCGCGCTCCCGGTCCAGGCCGACGTCGCAGACGACGCATCCTGTCGCCGGCTCGTCGAGACGGCCGTCGGGGCGTTCGGCAGGCTCGACGTGCTCGTGAACAACGCGGGCACCACCGTCTTCGTTCCAGCCGCCCAGCTCGACGGCATCACCGGCGACGACTGGTCGCGCGTACTGGAAGTGAACCTCATCGGTCCGTTCCAGATGGCGCGCGCCGCGAAGGGAGCGATGGAGGCCGCCGGCGCAGGCGCCATCGTCAACGTCTCGAGCGTCGCGGGCATCGCCGGCGTCGGCAGCTCGATTCCGTACTGCGCGTCCAAGGCGGGCCTGAACGTGCTGACGGTCATCCTCGCGCGCACGTTGGGACCGAAGATTCGTGTCAACGCCGTCGCTCCTGGCTTCATCACCGGCCGCTGGCTGGCCGGCGGACTCGGTGACGCGTACGAGCCGGTGAAGCGGGCGATGGAAGCGCGATCGCCGCTCGGCCGGGTGTGCGATCCCGAGGACGTCGCCGCAGTAATCGTCGCGCTGATCGCCGACGCGGATCTCGTGACGGGACAGATCGTCCCGGTGGACGGCGGGATGCTGATCTCGGGGTAGCGGTGGGACGTCGGAGGGGGACGCGCGGAGGGGGACGCGCGGAGGGGGACGCGCGGAGGGGGACGCGCGGAGGGGGACGCGCGGAGGGGGACGCGCGGAGGGGGACGCGCGGAGGGGGACGCGCGGAGGGGGACGCGCGGAGGGGGACGTTGCTTGCATTGCACGGGCGACACGCCTCGACGGATCGAGACAGTGGTCCGTGCAATGCAAGCAACGTCCCCGTCACCCAACCCCCGCCAGCGCGAGCCGGGAGCCCCAGCGCAGCCGGACGGCGCGCAGCAGCGCCGGCGTCCGCCGCAGCTCTGGATCCCGCGCGACCGTATCCAGCGCCGCCCGCCGGGCCACGGGCACCAGAGCAGCGTCGCGGAGAAGATCCGCGAGCCGCAGGTCTGGGAGGCGGCCGCTCTGCCGCGTGCCGAGGAACTCACCGGGGCCGCGGATGCGCAGATCCGCTTCAGCGATGGCGAAGCCGTCCGTGGTGGCGAGCAGCGCGTCGATCCGCGCCTCGCTGTCGGCGCTGGAACCGCGGACCACGAGTAGACAGCGGCCGGGGCGTTCGCCGCGGCCGACGCGACCGCGCAGCTGATGGAGTTGCGCGAGCCCGAAGCGCTCGGCGTGTTCGATCACCATCACCGTCGCGTTCGCGACGTCGACGCCGACCTCGATGACTGTCGTCGCAACGAGGATCTGGACCTCGCCGCACTCGAAGCGCGCCATCGCGTCGGCACGTGCATCGGCATCGAGGCGGCCGTGGACGTAGTCGACCCGCGCCTGCGGGAAGGCCCGGGCGATCCGCGCGGCGGATTCGGAGACGTTGCGCAGGTCGATCTTCTCGGACTCTTCGACGAGCGGATACACGACATACACCTGTTCCCGTCGTCCGAGGGCCTCCCGGATCGCCGTCATCACGCGCTCGCCCTGCCCCTCCCGCACCCGCTCCGTCACCACGGGTGTCCGGCCCGGCGGGAGTTCATCGAGAACGGTGACGTCGAGCTCGCCGTACAGCGTGAGCGCGAGCGTCCGCGGGATCGGCGTCGCCGTCATGACCAGCATGTGCGGCGCGCGACCGTCGCTGCGGCCAGCGGACAACGCCGCTCGCTGCAACACGCCGAAGCGATGCTGTTCATCGATCACAGCGAAGCCGAGATTCGCGAAGCGAACGCCCTCCTGCAGCAGTGCGTGCGTCCCCACGACGAGGTCGAGTCCTCCCGCGGCCAGCGCGCGGCGACGCTCTTCGGCGTCGCGGCGCGGCACCGACGCGGTGAGCAGCGCGCTCCGCAGCGCGGTCGTCTCGCCGCCGGCGGCGGCGAGCCTGCGCAGCGAGCGCTCGTGCTGCTCGGCAAGCAGCTCGGTCGGCGCCATCAACGCGCCCTGCTGGCCGGACTCGGCAGCCGACAGCAGCGCCAGGAACGCCACGGCGGTCTTGCCACTGCCGACATCGCCCTGCAGCAGCCGGTTCATCGGGTGTGGCCGCGCGAGGTCTGCACGAATCTCGGCGACGGCGCGACGCTGGGCACCCGTCAGCGGGAACGGAAGTGCGTCGAGTGCTGCGCGGCTACGGGGCCCGTCGACCATCAGGGCGACGCCCGGCTCGACGCGACGGCGTGCGCGCCGCAGAGCGAGGCCGAGCTCGAGAAGATAGAGCTCCTCGAGGATCAGGCGTTCGTGCGCCGGCGTGCGGCGGGCCGCCAGCGCCTCGGGATCCGCTTCCGGGCTCGGGTGGTGAATCGAGCGCAGAGCCTCGGCGGCATCGGGAAGCGCACGCGCACGTGCCACGGCAGAGGGCAGCAGGCTCGGTACGAGATCGGCGTACTCGGCGACGGCGGCCTGGACGTAGCGCCGCAGCGTGCGCGGTGGAAGTCCTTCCGGCGTCGGGTAGTCGGGAACGATCTGGCGCAGGGCCTCGCGCAGCGCCGCGTCCGCCCCGTCCCCCTCCTCGAGCTTCTCGATCTCGGGGTGCAGGAGCTCCTTCGTGAAGCGGTAGCGACGCACGTCGCCGGTGACGAGCAGCCGCGTCCCCTTCGCGAGCAGCGAATGGAGCGCCTCGCCGCCGTGGAACCACTTGAGATCCACCGTCCCGGTGTCGTCGCCGACGACGGCTTGCAACACGCGTCGGAGCTGGCCGCCGCGGCCCCGCTGCGACGCGAAGTCCGAGACCAGGACGCGCGCCAGGAACGTCGCGCGCCGCCCCACCTCGAGCTGCCCGACCGGAACGAGTCGCCGGCGATCGTCGTAGCGACTCGGCAGCAGGAACAACAGATCGGTGATGCTGCCGAAGCCGCGCCGTTCGAGCAGCTTCGCGCGCTTCGGTCCGATGCCGGGCAGCGCGCTGGCCGGCCGCTCGAGCGCGGCCTCGGCCCAACGCGGATCGACGACCTCGCCGAGAAGCTCGAGCGCGCGTTCGATGGCCGCGACGCGCGGGGCTCCGGCGACCGGCTCCGTGAAGAGCGCGGCGACGCGCGCGAGCACCGCCCGGGCGTCGCGCGGAATCGCGAGCGCCTGTCCCTGGGCGACCGCGGCACGAACGGCGCTCTCGAGCTCGAGCACCCGATCGGCACGAGCGAACCCGTCCTCGGCGGCGAAACGCAGCGGCGCGCAGATCACCTCTAGTGCCGCCGCGAAGGGACTCGAAGGCACGGCCTCTCCTCGACGCGTTGCCGACCACCCGCGGGACCTACCCGTCGCGTTCGTCGCGCCCGCCTCCGCCCCCCGCCCCCGTCATCCGCTGCACCTGCGCATGGATCTCCTGCAGCGACCGCACGCCGATCGACTCGAGCTGCAGGGCCCGGATCGCCGCGGCCGCTGCGCGCGCGCCGGCCGCTGTCGTAAAGTAGGGTAGACCCCGCTGCAGCGCCGAACGACGGATCGCCAGCGAGTCGCGCGCCGCCTGCGGCTCCATCCCGACGGTGTTGATCACGAGGTTCACGTCGCCCTTGTCGATCCGCGCCACGACGTCGTTCGGCCCCTTCCCGACCTTCACGACGGTTTCGACTTCGACGCCGAGTTCGCGCAGGTAGGCCCCGGTGCCCGGCGTCGCGAGCACCGCGAAGCCGCTGCGCGCCAGCTCCCGCACGGCAGTACCGACGACGCCCCGATCCTCGCGCCGCACCGACACCAGCACGGTGCCCCCTGTCGGCAGCGAGTTTCCCGCTTCGATCTGCGCCTTCGCGTAGGCGCGTCCGAAGTCAGAATCGATCCCCATCACCTCGCCGGTGCTCTTCATCTCGGGTCCGAGCAGCGTATCGACGCCGGGGAACTTGACGAACGGAAACACGGCTTCCTTCACCGAGAAATGCGTCGGAACGATGGCGTGCGTGAAGCCGAGGTCGGCCAGGCTCTGACCCGCCATGACCAGCGCCGCGAGCTTCGCGAGCGGCACGCCGATCGCCTTCGAAACGAAGGGCACCGTGCGCGATGCGCGCGGATTCACCTCCAGCACGTAGACGACGCCGTCCTTCACGGCGAACTGCACGTTCATCAGCCCGCGCACCCCGAGCTCGAGCGCGAGCGCCCTTGTCGCGCGGGCGATCTCGTCGGTCACGATCGGCGCCAACGACCACGGGGGAATCGAGCAAGCGCTGTCACCGGAATGGACGCCCGCTTCTTCGATGTGCTCCATGATCCCGCCGATCACGACGCGCTCGCCATCACAGATTGCGTCGACGTCCACCTCGGTGGCGTCGGCGAGGAAACGGTCGACCAGCACGGGATGCTCAGGCGAAGCGCGGACCGCGAAGCGCATGTAGTCGCGCAATGCCGCAACGTCGTGAACGATGCTCATCGCGCGGCCCCCGAGGACGTAGGACGGGCGGACCAACACCGGGAACCCGATCCTCTCGGCGACCCGCTCGGCTTCGTCGCTACTCCGTGCCATGCCCGAGGGCGGCCGGGCGAGTCCGAGCTTCTCGAGCAGCGCCTCGAAGCGCTCGCGGTCTTCGGCGCGATCGATCGCGTCCGGCGAGGTTCCGAGGATCGGCACTCCGGCCCGCTCGAGCGGCACGGCCAGGCGCAGCGGCGTCTGGCCGCCGAACTGCACGATCACGCCTTCCGGCTGCTCCTTGTCGACGATCTCGAGCACGTCCTCGAGCGTGAGCGGCTCGAAGTAGAGCCGGTCGGCCGTGTCGTAGTCCGTCGACACGGTCTCCGGGTTGCAGTTGATCATGATCGTCTCGAAGCCGGCCTCGCGTAGCGCAAAGACGGCGTGGACACAGCAGTAGTCGAACTCGATCCCCTGGCCGATCCGGTTCGGCCCCCCGCCGAGGATGATGATCTTGCGGCGATCCGTTGGCCGGGCCTCGCACTCGTCTTCGTAGGTCGAGTACAGATACGGCGTGTACGCCTCGAACTCGGCGCCGCAGGTGTCGACGTGCTTGTAGACCGGCCGCACGCCGAGATCGTGACGCAGCGCGCGGACCCCGTGCTCGCTGCTGTCCCAGAGCGCCGCCAGACGCCGATCCGAGAACCCCATCTGCTTGGCCGGCCGCAGCCAGTGGCGACGGTCCTCGGGCGAGGCTGCTGCGAGCTCTCGCTCCGCGACGACGAGTTCCTGGAGGTTGCGCAGGAACCACGGATCGATCCACGAGCGACGGTGCAGATCCTCCACAGTCACGCCGCGTCGCAGCGCCTCCGCCAATGCCCACGGCCGGCCCGGCTTCGGGACCTCGATCTGCGCGAACAGCTCCTCGTTCGAGAGCGGTGCGCCGTCGCCGCCCTCGGGTCCCTCGAGACCGTCGTGCCCGATCTCGAGCGAACGAATCGCCTTCTGCAGGCTCTCCTTGAAGGTCCTGCCGATTCCCATCACCTCGCCGACCGATTTCATCTGCGTGGTCAGCGTGCTGTCTGCCTGCGGAAACTTCTCGAACGTGAAGCGCGGGATCTTCGTCACCACGTAGTCGATCGTCGGCTCGAAGCTGGCGGGCGTCTCGCGCGTGATGTCGTTGCGGAGCTCGTCGAGCGTGAAGCCGACCGCGAGCTTCGCGGCGATCTTGGCGATCGGGAACCCGGTCGCCTTCGACGCCAGTGCCGAAGATCGCGAGACGCGAGGGTTCATTTCGATGATCACGATCGAGCCGTCTTCGGGGTCGACCCCGAACTGGATGTTGGAGCCACCGGTGTCGACGCCGATCTCGCGGATGATCGCGGTCGCCGCCGAACGCATCTCCTGGTATTCCTTGTCGGTCAGCGTCTGGGCCGGCGCCACGGTGATCGAGTCCCCCGTGTGTACGCCCATCGGATCGAAGTTCTCGATCGAGCAGATGATGACGACGTTGTCGGAGTGGTCGCGCATCACCTCGAGCTCGTACTCCTTCCAGCCGAGGACGCTCTGCTCGAGCAGAACCTGGTGTCGCGGCGACTGCTGCAGGCCCCAGAGCACGGTCCGGTCGAATTCCTCGTCGGTGAAGGCTACGCCGGAGCCCGCGCCGCCCAGCGTGAACGACGGCCGGATGATCGCGGGCAGCCCGACCCGCGAGAGCAGCGCCCGCGCCTCCTCGAGAGAATGCACGTAGCCCGAGAGCGGCACGCGCAGGCCGATCCGCTCCATCGCTGCTCGGAACAGCTCGCGGTCCTCGGCCTTCAGGATCGCATCGAGCTTCGCGCCGATCAGCTCGACCCCGTGGCGATCGAGTACGCCCGCCTCCGCGAGGTCGATGGCCAGGTTGAGAGCCGTCTGGCCGCCGATCGTCGGCAGCAACGCATCGGGTCTCTCGCGCGCGATGATCTTCTCGACGCTCTCGACTGTCATCGGCTCGACGTAGGTGCGGTCGGCGGTCTCCGGGTCGGTCATGATCGTCGCCGGGTTCGAGTTCACGAGAACGACGCGGTAGCCCTCCTCGCGCAGGGCCTTGCACGCCTGTGTGCCCGAGTAGTCGAACTCGCAGGCCTGCCCGATCACGATCGGGCCGGAGCCGATGACGAGGATGGTGTGGATGTCGGTGCGTTTCGGCACGATCAAGAGCCCTTTCCGGCGACGGCGGGAGCATCCGGTCCGGCGCGACTCGTCGCGATCGAGACGCCGGTCACCGCTTCGCCCCGCTTGTGGCGCAGCACCATGTCGCGGAAACGGCCGAACAGGTAGGCCGCATCGTGGGGACCCGGCGAGGCCTCCGGGTGATACTGCACCGAGAACAGTGGACGCGTCGCGTGGGCGAGCCCCTCGACGGTGCCGTCGTTGAGATTGATGTGCGTGATCTCGACCGGCTCGCCGGCGGCGCGCAGCGAATCCGCATCGACTGCATAGCCGTGGTTCTCCGCGCAGATCGCGACCTTCTTCGTCGCGAGATCCTGCCCAGGCTGATTGCCGCCGTGATGACCGAACTTGAGTTTCCGCGTCTGGCCCCCGAGTGCGAGACCGAGGATTTGATGCCCCAGACAGATCCCGAACACCGGTAGGCGGTCCGCCAGCTCGCGCACCGCCGGTTGCACGTCGCGGACCGCTGCCGGGTCCCCGGGACCGTTCGACAGGAAGACGGCATCGGGCGACAGGCGCAGCGCCTCGGCGGCCGGCGTCGTCGCCGGCACCACGGTGACGTCGAAGCCGTGTTCGACGAGCAGGCGAAGGATGTTGCGCTTCACGCCGAAGTCGTACGCCACCAGCCGCAGCCGCGGATCCGGTCGCTCGCGGCGCGGCAGCTGCCCGCCGATGCCCGGCCAGAGCCCCTCGTTCCACGCATAGGCCTCTTTCGTCGTGACCCCGGCCACGAGATCCCGTCCGTCGAGCGACGGCGCCGCGCGCGCCGTCCGCACGAGATCCTCTGGGTCTTGCCGGGCGGGATCCGTCGAGACCACGCCGTTCTGGAATCCGCCGTCGCGAATCCGCCGCACCAGCGCGCGCGTATCGAGCCCGGCGATTCCGGGCACCTGCCAGCGCGCCAGATACGCGTCCAGCGAGTCGCGCGAGCGCCAGTTGCTCGGATGCTCGAAGAGTTCCTTTACGACGAACGCCGACAGAACCGGCCGCGACGACTCGTCGTCCTCCGGGTTCGTGCCGACATTCCCGATCTGCGTGTAGGTCATCGTCACGATCTGTCCGGCATAGGACGGATCGCTGAGGATCTCCTGATAGCCGGTCATGCTCGTGTTGAAGCAGACCTCACCGGTCGCCACGGCGGCCGCTCCAAAGGCGATCCCGCGGTAGATCGTGCCATCGGCCAGGGCGAGGGCGGCAGGACGTCGATCGCGCAAACCGAGCGTCACGGGGCGAGTACTCCTCGGTCGAGGTCGTAGACGAGGATCCCGCCGACGATCGTCGCCACGGCGCGACCGATCATCTCGCGGCCCGCCCACGGTGAGTTCCGGCTCTTCGAGTATCCCTTGGCCGGGTCGTAGACCCACGGGCGCTCGGGGTCGATCACGACCAGATCCGCAGGCGCGCCGACGGTCAGCGAGCCACCCGGACGACCGATGACGCGCGCCGGATTCGTCGACAGCCGGCGCACCCACTCGAGCGGCGACAGCTCGTGGGCCCGGACCAGGTCGAGTGTCACCGGGACGGCGGTCTCGAGTCCGATCACCCCGGGTGGCGCCGCGGTGAACTCGACGTCCTTTTCGTGCACCGCGTGGGGCGCATGATCCGTCGCGATCGCGTCGATCGTGCCGTCGGCCAGACCGGCGCGACAGGCATCGACGTCGGCCTGTCCGCGCAGCGGCGGCGCCATCTTCGTGTTCGTGTCGTAGCCGAGTGCGGCTTCGTCGAGCAGCGTCAGGTGGTGCGGCGTGACCTCCGCCGTCACGTGGACGCCGCGTTCGCGAGCGACGCGAATCAGAGAGACGGCACCGGCCGTCGAGACGTGCGCCACGTGCAGGTGCGCGCCGGTGAGTTCCGCGAGCAGCAGGTCCCGCGCGACGTGTGCGACCTCGGCGACGGCGGGGTTGCCCGGCAATCCCAACCGGGTCGACACGGGACCCTCGTTGACGACCCCCTCGCAGACCAGCGTGCGATCCTCGGCATGCGTGATGATCGGCACGCGCACGAGGCCGGAGTACTCGAGCACCCTGCGCATCACGCCCGAATCCATGATCGTCCTGCCGTCGTCACTGAAGGCCACGGCCCCGGCCTCGCGCAGCGCCACCATCTCCGTCATCACCTCGCCCGCGAGGCCCTTGGTCGCCGCGGCAATGGGATAGACCCGTGCCGGGGACTCGTGCCGAGCGCGGTCGAGGATGTACTCGGTGACGGACGGGTCGTCGTTGACGGGCTGCGTGTTGGCCATGCAGACGAGCGCCGAGAAGCCGCCGGCGACACCGGCGCGACCGCCGGAGGCGATGTCCTCCTTGTACTCCTGGCCGGGCTCGCGCAGATGGACGTGGAGATCGATGAAGCCCGGCGCAAGCCAGCATCCGGTCGCATCGATGAGTTCGGCGTCCCCGGCTTCGATCCCGGAACCGAGCGCGGCGATGCGCCCGCCCTCGACGAGCAGATCGCCGACCTCGTCGCAGCCACTCGCGGGATCGAGCAGACGCCCGCCGCGGATCCAGATCCTGCCCATCCCGTCTCCCTTCACGAGCCTTCGCGGCGCACGCCGGCCCGCGGCGTGCGACCGGCGCACAGGTAGAGGACGGCCATGCGCACGGCGACGCCGTTGCGAACCTGATCGAGGATCACGCTCGGCCGCTGATCGGCGAGATCGTGCGCGATCTCGACGCCGCGATTGATCGGCCCCGGATGCATCACGATGGCGTCGTCCTTCGCGAAGCGGAGCTTGCGCCGGTCGAGCCCGAAGGTCGCCGCGTACTCGCGAATACTCGGAAAGAAACAGCCAGCGAGGCGTTCCTGCTGGATGCGCAGCAGCATCACCACGTCGGCGCCCTCGAGTGCCTCGCGCAGCGAGGAGTACGCCTTGACGCCCAGACTCTCGACGGCCGGCGGCAGCATCGTCGGCGGCGCGGCGAGCCGCACTTCGGCGCCGAGCTTCGAGAACGCGTACAGATTGGAGCGCGCGACCCGGGAGTGCAGGATGTCGCCGACGATGGTCACCGTGAGCCCGTCGATGCGGCCCTTCTCCTGCCACACGGTGAAGAGGTCGAGCAGCGCCTGGGTCGGATGCTCGTGAGCACCGTCTCCGGCATTGATGACCGGAGCGTCGAGCGCGTCGGCGATGCGCTTGGGGACGCCCGCCACCTTGTGCCGCACGACGACGGCATCCGGGTCCATCGCGTCGAGCGTCATCGCCGTGTCGAGGATGCCTTCCGCCTTGGTGATGCTCGACAGGGACGGCGAGAAGTTGACGACGTCCGCCGACAGGCGCTTGCCGGCGATCTCGAAGCTGGTCCGAGTCCGTGTCGAAGGCTCGAAGAACAGGTTGATGATCGTTCGCCCGCGCAGCGTGGGCACCTTCTTCACGTCGCGGCGCCCGACCTCCTCCATCCGCAGGGAGGTCTCGAGGATCCGCTCGAGCTCGCTGCGGTCGAGATCCTCGATCCCGAGCAGGTCGCGACCGGTCATGCCGTCCCCTCTCTGGCCGGATCCGTCTGCGGCGGCCCTTGTGTCGCCTCTTTCGCCTCGAGAACGACGACCTCCAACGGACCCGAAAGCTCCCCCGAGAGTCCGCGCAGCTTCACCTGCTCGCTGCGCCGCGTGGGCAGGTTCTTGCCTACGTAGTCGATCTTGATCGGCAGCTCTCGATGCCCGCGATCGACGAGCCCGACCAGTTGCACGGACTGCGGCCGGCCGAAGTCCATCAGCGCATCCATCGCAGCCCGGATCGTCCGGCCGGTGCTGACGACGTCGTCGACGAGCACCACGACGCGGCCATCGACGGCGGACGGCATCTCGGTGCGACGCAGCGGCGGCCGCTCGGCACGGCTCACGAGATCGTCCCGATACAGCGTCGTGTCGAGGATGCCGACCGGCAGCTCGACGCCGGCGATCTGCTCGAGGTTCGCCGCGAGCTGGCGCGCCAGCGGCACTCCCCCGTTCGGGATCGCCACGAGGAACATCCGATCGAGTTCTTCGTTGCGCTCGACCAACTCGTGCGCGATCCGCATCAACGCTCGACGGATCGCAAGGTCGTCGAGGACGACGCGCTCGGCGCCTCGGCCGGACCCGTCCGCAGGGCGAGACGAACCCGGCGGAGCCGAACCGGAGGGAGAAACACCGGCCGCTTCCGAGCCGCTCCCGGGATGGGCGCTCAGGTCGTAAGTAGCCGTGGGGGTGCGCGGGGGCACCGAGGGCGGGGCAGGATCCCTCACGCGATCACCTTTGTCCGCCTCGCCGGACGGACTTAAAAGGCCTGAGAACGAGCGGAAACTACCGGTCGATCGATGGGTTCGTCAAGTCTCTCGCTGGAGACCATCCCGGTGGCGCCCCAACCCTCGCCATCCCGACCGGCTCGGCGGAAGAGGTCGCCGCTACCGGATGCCTTCTCCGATCCGGTCCCAGCGCATCTTGTCCGTGAGCAGATCCCACCAGTGCAGGGGGTCGAGAAGGTCGGTCCAAGGGCCGTTCCAATCCCAAGACCAATAGAGCAGGAACGCGGGACCTTTCATCTCGGCGAGCCGCACGGTGCCCCAGTACCGGCTGTCGTTCGAATGGTCCCGGTTGTCGCCCATCAAGAAGTATCGGCCGGGTGGAAGCGTCACCGGCGGGCGCTCGGGACCCGTCCGGCTCGGATCGTCGAGAATGCGGTGGGGATGGCCGTCGAGCTGCTCGTGCGCGAGGCGCAGCTCGCGACCCATTTCGTCCGCGAAGGTCTCCTGCGTCACCTCGACGGGCACGCGCTCGCCGTTGATCCAGAGCTCCGAGCCCCGGAGCTCCACGGTGTCTCCCGGCAAGGCGACGATCCGCTTGACGAAGCGGTCGCTCGGGAGCTCCGGACGCTGGTCCGCCGGATAGATGCCGCCATGGGAATCGCGCGCGACGTCGAATACGACGACATCGCCGCGCCGTGGCTCGCGCAGACCCGGGAGCCGCACCGCCGTGAAGGGAATCTTCACCCCGTAGACAAACTTGTTGACGAACAGGTGATCGCCGATCAGCAGCGTGGGGAGCATCGACCCGGACGGGATCCGATACGGCTCGATGACACACGAGCGGATCGACAGCGCGATGAGGACCGCCACCAGCAGCGTCCCGAACTGCTCCCACCCGCGACGCCAGACGGACGGTTTAGGCGCCGGGGACTCGGCGCCCTCGGTCCCGCGACCCGCTGCCGGACTCAATCCCGCTCCAGGCGCAGGGCGGCGAGGAATGCCTCCTGCGGAATCTCGACCTGGCCGACCCGTTTCATCCGTCGCTTCCCTTCCTTCTGCTTCTCGAGCAGCTTGCGCTTGCGCGAGATGTCTCCGCCGTAGCACTTCGCCGTTACGTTCTTGCGCAGCGCCTTCACGGTCGACCGAGCGATCACGCGCGATCCCACCGCCGCCTGGAGGGCCACCTCGTACATCTGACGCGGAATGAACTCCTTCAGCTTGCGCACCAGGTCGGACCCTCTCGTGTAGGCCTTGTCCCGGTGGACGATCAACGAGAGCGCATCGACGGGCTGGCCATTGACCAACACATCGAGCTTGACCAGGTCCGCAGGCCGGAAGCCGATGAGTTCGTAGTCGAAGGATCCGTAGCCGCGCGTCGCGCTCTTCAGTCGATCATGGAAATCCGCCACGATCTCCGCCAGGGGCAACTCGTAGCGGACCTGTACGCGCGAACCGTGCACGTGCATGCCTCGCTGCGCCCCGCGGCGCTCCTGACACAACGCCAGGACGGCCCCCACGTGCTCGGACGGAACGTGGATCGTGGCCAACATCACCGGCTCCTCGATCCGGTCGACGCGAGAGACGTCCGGAAGCGCCGCCGGGCTGTCGATCTCGAGCACGTCGCCGTTCTCGAGGACGACCCGGTAGCGCACGGTCGGCGACGTCGTGATCAGCGAGAGTTCGTACTCGCGTTCGAGACGCTCCTGGATGATTTCGGCGTGCAGGAACCCGAGGAATCCGCAGCGGAAGCCGAAGCCCAGCGCCGCGCTGCTCTCGGGTTCGTAGACGAACGACGCGTCGTTGAGTCGCAGTTTCTCGAGCGCGGCCTTCAAGTTGTGGTAGTCGTCACCGTCGACGGGATAGAGCCCGGCGAAGACCATCGGCTTCACTTCCCGGAAGCCCGGCAGCGCGACCGCGGCCGGATTCGCGACGCGCGTCATCGTATCCCCGATGCGCACGTCCGCGAGCGTCTTGATGCCGGCGATCACGATGCCGACCTCGCCCGTTTCGAGGCCATCGACCGCCCGCGGATGGGGATCGATCAGGTCGAGCTCGGTCACCTCGTGCTCCGAGCCCTGCGCCATCAACTTCACGCGGTCACCGCGGCCGAGTCGGCCGTCTACGACGCGGACCAGCACCACGACCCCCACGTAGGAATCGAACCAGGAGTCGTAGACGAGCGCGCGCAGCGGAGCCGCCGGATCACCCGCCGGCGGCGGTACCTTCTCGACGATGCGTTCGAGCAGCGCGTCGATGCCCTGCCCGGTCTTGGCTGACACGTGCAGCACGTCGGCGCGATCGAGGCCGATCACGTCCTCGATCTCGCGAGCGACCCGCTCGGGCTCGGCGGACGGAAGGTCGATCTTGTTCAGCACCGGCAGGATCTCGAGGCCGGCCTCGACCGCGAGATAGCTATTGGCGAGCGTCTGCGCCTCGATGCCCTGCGCTGCGTCGACTACCAGCACGGCGCCCTCGCAGGCCTGCAGGGCTCGCGATACCTCGTAGGAGAAGTCCACGTGTCCGGGCGTATCGATGAGATTGAGGACGTAGAGCTCGCCGTCCCGCGCGCGGTGGTAGATGCGCGCCGTCTGTGCCTTGATCGTGATTCCGCGCTCGCGCTCGAGGTCCATCTTGTCGAGGAACTGCGCGCGCTTCTCGCGAACCGTGAGCGCCTGTGTCGCATCGAGCAGGCGATCCGCGAGCGTGCTCTTGCCATGGTCCACGTGCGCGATGATGCAGAAGTTCCGGATGCGCTCCTGCTCGATCACGGGGCGCGTTCCGGATCGGCGAGCGCCGCCTGGAACCAGGCGTGGGTCCTCCGCAGACCCTCCGCCACCGATACGCGAGGCTCCCAGCCGAGCTCGCGACGCGCGAGCTCGATGTCGGGGCGGCGCACCTTCGGGTCATCCGGCGGCAAGCCGTGGAAGACCAGCTCGCTCGAGGAGCCCGCCACGGCGAGGATCGCCCGAGCCATCTGGAGCAGGCTCATCTCCTCGGGATTCCCGATGTTCATCGGCCCCACGTAGTCACTGCCGAGCAGTCGCCGGATCCCCTCGATCAGGTCGTCGACGTAACAGAACGATCGCGTCTGCGAGCCATCGCCGAAGACGGTGATCGGCTCCCCGCGAATGGCCTGGCACAGGAAGTTCGGGATCGCGCGACCGTCGTGCAACTGCATCCGCGGCCCGAAGGTGTTGAAGATCCGCACGATCCGGACATCCACACCGTGGTGTCGGTGGTAGGCCATCGTCATCGCCTCGGCGAAGCGTTTGGCCTCGTCGTAGACGCCCCGGATCCCGATCGGGTTCACGTGGCCCCAGTAGCTCTCCGGCTGCGGGTTCACCTCCGGATCGCCGTAGCACTCCGACGTACTCGCCAGCAGGAACCGCGCGCCCTTCGCCTTGGCGAGTCCCAGCGCCTTGTGGGTTCCGAGCGAACCGACCTTCAGGATCTGGATCGGCAGGCGCTCGAAGTCCGCCGGGCTTGCCGGTGACGCGAAATGCAGGACGGCATCGAGCGGGCCGGCGACGTAGAGATGGTTGGTGACGTCGTAGTGCTCGAACGAGAACCGCTCGTGCCCCAGCAGGTGCGCGACGTTGTCCATGCGCCCGGTCAGCAGGTTGTCGAAGCACAGCACCTCGCAGCCCTCGGCCAGGAAACGTTCGCAGAGATGCGAGCCGAGGAAGCCGGCCCCCCCTGTGACCAGCACGCGCCGAAACGAACGAGCACTCATGGGTTTTCTCCTGTCTGCGGAGTGAGGAACGAGAGCGCCGCGATCGGTGACGCAGGCGAGAGAAGGTAGGCGCGGAGCCCCTCTTGCCACGTGGGCAGCGAAACGCCAGCCCGCCGCGCCTTGCCGAGATCCAGCACCGACCAGCTCGGGCGCGGCGCCGGGCGCGGGAACTCTGCGGTCGTGACCTTCAGGATCGGCAGCTCCGTATGACCCCAGGCGTCGACGGCAGCGCGGGCGAGGCCCCACCAGGTCGCCGATCCGGAATTCGCCAGATGATACGGTCCGAGCGCCCTCGCCTCCACCAGCGCGATCGTGCCGCTCGCGAGGTGCCCGGCCCACGTCGGCGACCCCCGCTGGTCATCGACGACGCGCAGCGCCGGTCCGTCTCCGCGCAAGGCGCGGTCTGCGGCGGCGAGGATCGTGCGAATGAAGTTCTGCCCCGGGCCGAACAACCACGCGGTCCGTACGATCAGCGTCTCGGCGCACGCCTCCTGCGCACGCAACTCCCCTTCCCTCTTGGTGCGCCCATAGACGGAGCGAGGATCCGTCGGATCGTCCTCGCGATACGGACGCTCCGCCGTTCCGGCGAAGACATAGTCCGTCGACATGTGCACGAGCGTGGCGCCGGCCTCGCGACAGGCTTCTGCCAGCAGGCCAGGCGCGAGCGCGTTGACCCGCCAGGCGGCGTCGGGCTCGCTCTCGCAGCGATCGACGTGGGTCATCGCGGCGGCGTTCACGACGACGTCCGGCGGCCCGCTGGGGCTCCCGAGGAGAGCGCGACGAACCGCCTCGCGGTCGGCGACGTCCAGCTCTGCGTGGCCGAAGCCGGCCAGGAGCTCGTGGCGCGGGTGCTCGCGAAGTTGCTCGACGAGACAGCGCCCGAGCTGCCCGCCGGCGCCGGTGACCAACCAGCGACGCGCCCGAACCGGGGCAGTCATGGTCAGAGCGGTTTCTCGGCCAGCACCCAGGTGGCGAGCTGCTCGTCGCGCTCGAGGCGTCGGGCGAGCTGGTCAGCCTCCTCGCGCGATGCCACTGGACCCACGCGCACGCGCCACCGTTCCGCTTCTCCGCTCACGGCAGGCGCCACGTAGACCGGCAAGCCACGGTCCCGAAGGCGCCGGGCGAGCAGCTCCGCGGCCGGAGCCTCCGAGAACGCACCGACTTGCACAGCGAAGCCGGCCGGCGCGTCGACGACGGGAGTCCCTCGGGCGACATCCGGGAGGTTGGCAGGATCCTGCGCCGCGGGCGCCTGCGGCGGCCTCGCCGCGACGTCCGGGATCGCGGCCGCGGGCGGTCGGAAGTCGCCCGATCCCGCGCTGCCCTCGAGTGCCACGGCCTGCGTACGACCGGCGGCGTAGTCGAGCATCAGATCCGGTTCTTCGAGGATCAGACCCGCGACCACGCCGAGTCCGAAGCCCAGCGCGATCAGCAGCCCGCCGCCCAGCAGCGCGGATCCGAGACCCGGGCCGCGGCGGCGAGCGCGGCGATCGCGCGTCGGAACCTCCTCGCTCACATGCGCTCCGGTGCGGAGAGGCCGAGCAGCCGGAGACCGCTCGCCAACACGGTTCGGACTGCCAGCGTGAGCGCGAGGCGAGCGGCGCTCAGCGCCGCGTCATCGGACAACACGCGGTGCCGCGTTCCATCCTGGACATAGGGATTCCAGAGTCCCGCTACATCGCGCAAGTAGTAGGCGATGTGATGTGGCTCGCGCGCTGCCGCGGCCTGCGCCACGACCGCCGGAAACTCCGTCAGCCTGCGGATCAGCGCCAGCTCCTCGGGCAGCACCAGCGGAGTCGGGTCGATGGCATCGACCGCCGGCATCGCCGCCCCCTGCTCGATCACCTTGCGCTCGATGCCCCAGGTTCGAGCATGCGCGTACTGGACGTAGTACGCGGGATTCTTCTTCCAGTCGCGTTCCTTCGCGAGATCGAGGTCGAAGTCGAGGTGCCCCTCCGCCTTGCGCTGCACCATGAAGAACCGGAACACGTCGGCGCCGACCTGCGCGAGCAGCTCGTCGACGGTCACGTAGTTCGCGCGACGCGTAGACTGTTTCAGCTGCTGCCCGCCGCTCGTCAGCGTCACGAACTGATGCATCACCAGCTCGATGCGCTCCGGGTCGCAGCCGAGTGCGCGAACGGCGGCGCGAACGAAGGGAAACTGCTCGATGTGATCGGCTCCCTGCACGTCGATGATCCGCTCGAAGCCGCGACGGAACTTGTCGCGGTGATAGGCGATGTCCGGCAGCAGGTAGGTCGGCTCTCCCGAACTCTTGACGAGCACCCGGTCGCGATCGAGTCCGAGCGCCGTCGCGCGTAGCCATACGGCGCCCTCGTGCTCGTAGACGAGGTCCTGGCTGCGCAGCTCGGCCAGCACGCGGTCGAGCTCGCCCGTCTCGTAGAAGCTCTTCTCGTTGGTGTAGACATCGAAGCGGATCCCGAGGGCTGTCAGCGTCGCCTCGATCTCAGCGAAGATCCGCTTCTGCGCCGCTTCCCGGAACACGCCTTCGGCCGGCTCTTCGGCCAGCGAATCCCCGTCGCGGAAGCGCAGCTCAGCCGCGATCTCGGCGATGTATTCGCCCTGATAGCCATCGCGCGGGAAGACCACCGGCAAGCTGTCGATCCTCTCCGGCCAGGACGCCCCGGCGTCGACGAGCGCTTCGGCCGGAGGCGGCGCCGCAAGTCCCAGCTGCTCCAGGTAGCGCGCCTTCACCGACTGCCCGAGGACACGCATCTGGCGGCCCCCGTCGTTGAAGTAGTACTCGCGGGTCACTTGCTGACCGGTGGCCTCGAGCAGCCGCGCGATGCAGTCACCGAGGACCGCTTGGCGCCCGTGTCCGAGCGTGAGCGGCCCGGTCGGGTTGGCCGAGACGAACTCGATCTGGGTCCGGGGTCCCCCGACGGACTTGGCGCGCCCGAAGGCCTCGCCGGCGCGCAGGATCGTCGACAGGCTGGCTTGCCACTCGGTGTCGGCAATCCACAAGTTGAGGAAGCCAGGACCTGCGACCTCTGCGCGGGACAGGAGACCCCCAGCGTTCCCGAGTGCTTCGATCAAACGCTCTGCGACGACCCGAGGGGGTTGACGCATCCGCTTCGCGACGAGCATCGCGGCGTTGCACGCAAAGTCGCCGTGCTCGGCCTGACGAGGGGCCTCGAGCGCGAACTCGGGAACCCTGTCGATGTCGCCGGCTTCCCGCAGCACGGCCGCGAGGCGATCGTCGAGCACTCGGCGCAGGCGTTCGCGCATGGCTGGGGAACATTCCCTCCGCGACGAAGGCAGTCAAGGAACCGACGAACGCGCACTTCGCGATGTGACCGGCGCGTCCTGGCGCGGAACCCGCAGTACGGTCTCGCCGGGCCGCGACCAGCGCAGCTCCTCGCGCACCGCGCGCTCCTGTTCGAACGGGTCGGAGCGGAGCCCTTCGATCTCCGCACGCAGAGTGCCGTTGCGCTCGGCGGCTCGTCCGACCCGCTCCTGTGCCTCGGCGACTTCGCTGCGAAGCCGCCGCCACGTCTCGATCCCATCGGCAGCGTCGAGCCAGGCCCAGAGAGCCGCTCCGGCGACGAGCAGGATGGCAACGATTAGCGGGCGCACGTCTCTCCCGGGACGGGGAGGTCGGTAGACGCTAGCAGGATGCGCGCGGCGTGTCCGCTCGCGATGGCGGGCCAGACCCGCTACGGGGGCGCACTGTCCGCGCCGATGGCTTCCCCGCTCACCAGCCGCCGGATCCGGTCTCGGTACACGGCGGCATTCCAGTCTCGCGGTCCGATGTAGCGAGCCAGGATTCGGCCCTCGCGATCGATCAGGAAGGTCTCGGGGAAGCGATAGGTTTGATACGCCTCCGAGACTCGTTTGGCTGGATCCAGCAGGATCGGAAACGTCACGCCGAGACGCTTCTGAAATGCCTCGACCTCGTCACGACCGGCATCCACCGACACGGCAAGCATCTCGAAGCCCGGACCAGCGAGCTCCGTGTAGAGCCGCTCCATCGCCGGCATCTCGTCCTCGCAGGGCTTGCACCAGGTGGCCCAGAAGTTCAGCAGCACGACCCGACCCCTCAGGTCCGAGAGGGCGGTCGGTCGGCCGTCGGCGAGCAGCGGCAACGTGAACGCCGGCGCCGGCTGGCCGGGACGGATCGGCTCCGGCGGCGGGCCCGTCGCCCACAACGCAGCGAACACGATGGCGGCCACGAGCAGCGTGGCGGCAATGCCGGCCGCGCGCGAACCCAATGGCGGCTAGACCTTGGCGCGGCGAGGCCTGGCCGGCTTGGCGGCGCCGGCACTGCCCGCAGCCGTCGCCTTGGTCCGGCGGCGCGGTTTGGGGGTCTCCCCTTCCGCCGCGGCCTTCGTCTTCCCCTTGGCGCGCCCGGCCTTCGCCTCGGCCGTCTCGTCCTTCGCCGCACTCGGGTTCCACTCTCGATCGACCAGCTCGACCATCGACATCGGAGCCGCATCGCCGGCGCGGCGTCGCACCTTGAGCACCCGCGTGTAGCCGCCCGGACGCTCCCGGAATCGCGGTGCCAGCTCGTCGAAGAGCTTCGCCGTCACTTCCTTCGTACGCACGACACGCAGCGCCATCCGCCGCGCATGCAGATCCCCGCGCTTCCCGAGCGTGATCATCCGTTCGGCGACGCGCCGGACTTCCTTGGCCTTGGCGTCCGTCGTCTCGATCTTTTCGTGCTCGAGCAACGCGGTCACCATGTTGCGCAGCATGGCGCTCCGGTGGGCCGTCGTGCGCCCGAGCTTTCGCCCGCCCCAACGATGTCTCATCTCACGCCTCGCGCGATTCGCGGATCTTCTCGAGGTCCTTGCGGCTCGGGAACCCATCCAGCGTCTGGCCCAGCGAGAGTCCCATCGAGGTTAGTACCTCTTTGATCTCGTTGAGCGATTTGCGGCCGAAGTTCTTGGTCTTGAGCATCTCGGCCTCGGTCTTCTGCACCAGCTCGCCGATGTACTTGATGTTGGCGTTCTGCAGGCAGTTGGCCGAGCGGACCGACAGCTCCAGCTCGTCCACCGAGCGGAACAGATTCGGGTTCAGCGTCTCCGGCTCGTCGAGGGACGGAACCGCAAACTCGGTCGGCTCCTCGAAGTTGATGAAGATCGTCAGCTGATCCTTGAGGATCTTCGCCGCGAACGCGACCGCATCGGACGGCGTCACCGTTCCGTTGGTCCAGACCTCGAAGGACAGTCGGTCGAAGTCGGTCTCGCGGCCCACGCGCGCCGGGGTCACCGTGTAGTTGACCCGAAGCACCGGCGAGAACAGCGAATCGATCGGAATCGTTCCGATCGGCATCTCCTCGGACTTGTTCTTCTCCGCCGGTCGGTAGCCCTTGCCGTTCCCGACCGTGAGTTCCATCTCCACGTCGGCCTCGGCGTTCAGCGTCATGACGCGGTGATCGGGATTCAGCACGTCGATGGAGGAGTCTTCCGCGGCCAGATCGCGAGCCGTGATCACCCCTTCGCCCTGCTTGTGGAGACGCAACGTCCGCGGCCCCTCCACATGCATGCGCAGGCGTACGTCCTTCAGGTTGAGGACGACATCGGCGACATCCTCGATGACACCAGGGATCGTCGAGAACTCGTGCAGCACGCCCTTGATCCGCAGGGACGTGATGGCAGATCCCTGGAGCGACGACAACAGGACGCGCCGCAGCGCGTTGCCGAGAGTCACGCCGAAACCCCGCTCCAGCGGTTCGCACCAGAAGCGGCCGTAGTTCTCGGTGGCGCCGTCCTCCTCGGACTCGAGGCGTCGCGGCCGGATCAGGCCGCGCCAGTTCTGCGCGATCAATTCCTGTTGCATGGATCTGCTCCCTTTCGAGGCTTGCCCGCGGCTGCGGGACACCTCGGGTCAGCGAGAATAGAGCTCGACGATCAGCTGCTCCTGGATCGGCATGGTGATGTCCTCGCGCGTCGGCAGCGCCTTCACCACCCCCTCGAAGTTCTCGCTGTCGAGTTCGAGCCAGCCCGGCAGGCTGCGGCGCTCGAGCACCGCGAGGGCCTCCGTGATGCGCGCGATCTGCCGGGACTTCTCGCGCAGGCGCACCCTCGTGCCGGCCTTCACCCGGAACGACGGGATGTCCACCTTGCTGCCCTCGACCTCGAAGTGCCCGTGACGAACCAACTGGCGCGCCTCGGCGCGCGAGGTCGCGAAACCCAGCCGGAACACGACGTTGTCGAGGCGCCGCTCGAGCAGCGAGAGCAGGTTCTCACCCGCGCGACCCCGCATGCGGGTCGCGGATCCCATGGCCAGACGGAACTGGGCCTCCTGGAGGCCGTACATGCGCTTCACCTTCTGCTTCTCGCGCAGCTGCAGGCCGTAGTCAGAGACGCGTGTGCGCCCCTGGCCATGCTGACCCGGCGGATACGCACGCCGCTCGACACCGCACTTCTCGGTGAAGCAGCGATCGCCCTTCAGGAACAGCTTGGTGCCTTCGCGCCGGCACTGCCGACAAACGGGCCCGATGTAGCGGGACATGTTCCCCTCCTAGACCCGGCGGCGCTTGGGCGGCCGGCAGCCATTGTGCGGAATCGGTGTGACGTCGCGGATCATGTTGATCCGCAGACCCGTGGCGCTGAGCGCCCGGAGGGCAGACTCTCGACCGGCCCCCGGACCCTTCACGAAGACGGTGACCGAGCGCATGCCGTGCTCCATCGCCTTTTTCGCGCAGTCCTCGGCGGCCACCTGCGCAGCGAAAGGCGTCGACTTGCGCGAGCCCTTGAATCCCTGCTGGCCGCAGCTCGACCACGCGAGCGCGTTGCCCGCCGGATCCGTGATGGTCACCACGGTATTGTTGAACGTCGACTGGATGTGTGCGAATCCCGCCGCGACGTTTTTCCTGACCTTCTTCTTGGCGCCCTGAGCCACTCGTTCCTCGCTTCCTTACTTCTTCGCCGGCGTCTTCTTCTTGCCGGCGACCGTCTTCGCAGGACCCTTCCGGGTGCGCGCGTTGGTGTGAGTCCGCTGGCCGCGGACGGGCAGACCCCGTCGATGCCGGAGGCCGCGGTAGCAACCGATGTCCATCAGTTCCTTGATGCTCTGCTGGACCTCGCGCCGGAGATCTCCCTCGACTTTGAAGTCGTTCTCGATGATCTCGCGCAGTCGTACGACGTCGCCGTCGCTGAGCTGGTCGGTCTTCACGGTGACGTCGATGTCTGCCTTTGCGCAGATCGCGCGGGCGGACGTCTGACCGATCCCGTGGATATAGGTCAGCGCGACCCCGAGCTGTTTGCTGCGCGGCAGGTCGATGCCGGCGATGCGTGCCATGGAAGCCCTCCTAACCCTGTCGCTGCTTGTGCTTGGGATTCTCGCAGATGATGCGAACGACCCCCTTGCGCCGGATCACCCGGCACTTGTCGCAGATCTTCTTCACGGATGCGCGGACCTTCATCTCGCCCTCTCGATTCCCGTCATTCGATCCGGGAGGTCTTCGTCAATGCGAACCAGGAACCCTCGTCAACACCACGGGGTGCGATTCGGTCACCAGGATCGTGTGTTCGAAGTGAGCCGCCAACGAACCATCGGCCGTCACGGCGGTCCACTCATCGTCCAGCATGCGCACGTCGGGGCCACCGGCCGTGACCATCGGCTCGATCGCAAGCACCATCCCCGGCTTCAGGCGCGGCCCGCGGCCGGACGGCCCGTAGTTGGGAACCTGCGGCGGTTCGTGCATCTCGCGGCCGATCCCGTGCCCGACGAACTGGCGAACCACCGAGAAGCCATCCTGCTCGACCTTCTCTTGTACCGCGTGTCCGATGTCCGAGAGCCGGTTGCCCGGGACCATCTTCTCGATCGCCAGATCCAGGGACTCTCGCGTCGTCTCGATCAGTTTCGCGACTTCGTTGCTGACCGGCCCGAGCGGCATCGTGAAGGCCGAATCGCCGTGGTAGCCCTCGCAGGAGACCCCGAAGTCCAGCGAGAGGACGTCTCCTTCCTTCAGCTCGCGACGGCCCGGAATGCCGTGAACGATCTCCTCGTTCACCGAAACGCAGAGCACCGCGGGATACGGCGGCAGGCCGTGCGGACCATAGCCGAGAAACGAGGAGTCGAGGCGGCGCTTCTCGATGGCTCGGCGGGCGTGCGCGTCGAGCTCCCCCGTCGTCAGGCCAGGCTTCGCGAGATCCCGCAGCTCGAGCAGGATCTCTCCGACATGGGCGCCCGCGACGCGCATCGCTTCGATCTCGCGTCGTGTCTTGATGCGGATCGACTCCCCCAGGGCCATCACGACCGCAGCGCCTCCTCGATCCGGGCGGCCACGGCCTCGATGCTTCCTTCTCCCTCGACCTCCTGCAGGACGCCCCGCTGGGCGTAGTAGTCGACGAGCGGCTGGGTCTTCTCGCGATAGACCCGCATGCGCGTGCGAATCGTCGCCTCGTTGTCGTCGCTGCGGCCTTCGAGCTCGGCGCGCCGGAGCAGGCGGGCGACCAGCTCGTCCTCGTCGACACGCAGCGCGAGGCACCGCTCGAGCCCGACGTCGAGACGGCCGAGCATCTCGTCCAGCGCCTCTGCCTGCGCCGGCGTCCGCGGAAACCCGTCCAGGATGAAGCCCTTGGTCGCGTCCGGTTTGCGCAAGCGCTCCTCGGCAACGCGGATCACGACCTCGTCGGGGACCAGCTCGCCCCGATCCATGAAGCCCTGCGCCTGCCGGCCGACGTCGCTTCCCGCACGCACCGCGGCGCGTAGCATGTCGCCCGTCGCGACCTGCGGAATCCCGAGCCGGCGAACCAGCAGCTCTGCCTGGGTCCCCTTGCCCGACCCCGGCGGGCCCAGCAGCAGCAGCCGCGTCGCGGTCATCGGCCGAGCCTCCCCCGCAGGCGGGTGCCCTTCACGAAGCCCTCGTACTGACGCGAGACGAGATGAGCCTCGACCTGACCGACTGTGTCGAGAGCGACGCCCACGACGATCAGCAGCGCGGTCCCGCCGAAGTAGAACGGCACGCCGACCTGGTTCGAGAGGAGAACCGGCATCACGCAGACGGCCGATACGTAGATCCCGCCGAGCAACGTCAGGCGGCCGAGGATCCGGTCGATGTACTCCGCGGTGCGCTTGCCGGGCCGGATGCCCGGGATGTAGGCGCCCGATCGCTTGATGTTGTCCGCGACATCGTTCGGATTGATCACGATCGCGGTGTAGAAGAAGGCGAAGAACATGATCAGCGCCACGTAGATGACGTTGTAGAGCGTGCTTCCGAAGCTCAGGTAGTCGCTGAAGAAGTTGTTGATCGTCTCCGATTCGACGAACTGTGTGATCGTCAGCGGGAACATCAGGATCGAAGACGCGAAGATCGGCGGAATCACGCCGGCCGTATTGAGGCGGAGCGGGAAGTAGCTCATCCCCCCCTGCATCACGCGCCGGCCGACGACCCGCCGCGCGTGCTGGATCGGAATCCGGCGCTGCGCGCGTTCGCAGTAGACCACGAAGCCGGTGACCAGGACCGCGAAAACCATGATCAGGAGGCCGCCGAGCAGCGTGAACTGGTCGGTCCGGATCAGCTCCGTCAGCGACGCCAATGCCGACGGAATGCTGACGACGATCCCCGAGAAGATCACCAGGGAGATTCCGTTGCCGATTCCCCGCTCGGTGATCTGCTCTCCGAGCCACATGATGAAGGCCGTCCCCGTGGTCAGGGTCAGCATCATCATGAGCCGGAAGCTCCACCCCGCCTCGACGACTGCGCCTTCGCCGAACTGCCCGTTCTCGAGAGCGAACGACAGCAGCAGCCCCTGGACGAGCGCGATCACGACCGTCGCATAGCGGGTCCACTGCGTGATCTTCCGGCGCCCCTGGTCCCCTTCCTTCTGCAGCTGTTCCAGCTGCGGGATCACCACCGTGAGCAGCTGGAAGATGATCGACGCGCTGATGTACGGCATGATGCCGAGCGCGAAGATCGACAGCTGCTCGAGGGCTCCGCCCGAAAACAGGTTGAAGAGCCCGAACATCGTTCCGCCCATCTGCTCGAAGAACGTCCGGATCACCTCCGGATTGATCCCCGGCGTGACGATGTGCGCCCCGAGCCGATACACGATGAGCATCCCGAACGTGAACAGGATGCGCTTCTGCAGCTCGGGCACTCGGCCGATGTTCTGGACGCCTCCGATCACTCGAGGATCTCCACCCTTCCGCCCGCCGCCTCGATCTTCTGGCGGGCGGAGGCGCTGGCGCCGTGCACCCGTACCGTCAGGTTGCGGGGCGCCTCGCCGAGCGCGAGGAGTTTCACCGGCGAATCGCCGGCACGGACGAGTCCGCGCTCCTGCAACGAGGCGACCTCGATCGTGGCCCCGTCGCCGAACACCGAGAGCGCGCCGACGTTCACGATCTGGGCCTCGACGCGCTGGGGGCGCTTGAACCCGTACTTGCGGATCCGCCGGACGAGCGGCATCTGGCCGCCTTCGAAGTGGAGGCCCGTCGGCTTGCCGCGCGAGCGGTGACCCTGGCCCTTGGTGCCCCGCCCTGCCGTCTTTCCGAAGCCGCAGCCGGGCCCTCGCGGTCGGCGATGCCGTGTCCGCGCTCCCGGTCGGGGCTCGAGCCGGTCCAACATCAGATCACTCCTCCACTCGCACGAGGTGCAGCACCTTGCGAATCATGCCGCGCACGGCGGGCGCATCGCTCAAATCGACGCTCTGGTTCAGCCGCCGCAGACCGAGTCCGCGGAGCGTCGCCCGCTGGCGCTCGTTCGAGCCGATCGCGCTCTTCACCCATGTCACACGCAGCTTGCTCATGCCGTCGCCTCCTCGAGCTCGCCGCGGACTTCGCGTCCGAGCGCACGGAGCCGCTCCTCGGGGTCGCGCAGCTCGCCGAGCGCCGCCATCGTCGCGTGCACCACGTTGTGGGGATTGCTGGTGCCGAGGCTCTTCGTCAGCACGTCCTGAACGCCAGCCGCCTCGAGCACGGCGCGGACGCCTCCGCCCGCGATCACGCCCGTCCCTGCGGACGCAGGTCGCAGCAGCACGAGGCCGGCTCCGAAGTGGCCGAGCACTTCGTGGGGAAGCGTTCCACCCTGCAGCGGCACCCGGAGCAGGTTCTTGCGCGCCCGCTCGACGCCTTTTCGGATCGCCTCGGGAACCTCGCCCGCCTTGCCGAGACCGGCGCCGACGACACCGTTGGCGTCGCCCACGACGATGAGGGCGCTGAAGCTGAAGCGACGGCCGCCCTTCACCACCTTCGCCACGCGGTTGATGTGCACCACCCGGTCCGTGAGTTCGTAGTCGTTCGGATTGAGCCGGTCGCGTCGGATCGTGGGCATATCAGAACTGGAGCCCCGCTTCGCGGGCCGCATCGGCGAGTGCCTTCACGCGGCCGTGGTAGAGAAAACCATTGCGGTTGAACACCACCGCTTCGACGCTGCGCGCGCGCGCCAGCTCGGCGATCGCCTTGCCGACGCGCTTGGCCGCCTCGAGGTTGCCGGTCGCGCTGAGTCCCTGCGACACACTCGGCGTGCGTGTCGACACGCCGGCCAGCGTCTTCCCCGTCTCGGGATCGACGAGCTGGGCATACATGTGCTTCGCGCTGCGGAAGATGACCAGCTGCACGCGCGTGCTTCCGCGAACGGACCGGACGACTCGCGTCTTGCGAGCCTGCCACTTGGCAGCGCTCGGATTTCGAACCTTCGCCTTCATGGAACCCTCACTAGGAAGCCCCGGCCTTGCCGACCTTGCGCCGAATCCGCTCGTCCGTGTAGCGCACGCCCTTGCCCTTGTAGGGCTCCGGCGGCCGGAGGGAGCGGATCTCCGACGCGAACTGGCCGACTCGAGACCGGTCGATGCCCTGGATGCGGATCCGATGCTGACCCTCGACGGTCACGGCCAGGCCTTCTGGCACGTCCACCACCACGGGATGCGAGAATCCGAGCGCCAGCGACAGCTTCTTGCCGGATGCCTCGGCGCGATACCCGACACCCTCGATCTGCAGCTCTCGCGTGAACCCTTCCGTCACGCCCTGGACCATGTTCGCGACCGTTGCGCGCGCGAGACCGTGGTATGCGCGCGACGGCTTGCGCTCGTCGAGTCGCGCGAAGCGTACGACGCCGCCCTCGACTTCGATGGCGACAGACGGCGGCAGCGGAGCGCTGAGGCTTCCCTTCGGACCCTTCACGTGGATCTCCCCGCGAGCCTGCTCGATCGTGACCCCAGACGGGATCGTCACGGGTCTTCGCCCGATTCGCGACATCACCAGACCTCGCAGAGGATTTCGCCGCCCACCTCGGCCTCGCGAGCAGCGCGATCGGAAAGCACGCCCTTCGAGGTCGAGAGAACCGCGATTCCGAGTCCGTTCCGGACCCGGGGGATTTCGTCCTTGCCGACATAGACGCGTCGGCTCGGCTTGCTGACGCGTCGCAGCCCGTCGATCAGACCCCGACCGTCCTCGCCGTAGCGAAGATCGAGAACCAGGACCGGGAACCCCTCGCTCTCGTCCTCACGGACGCCGCCCAGGAAGCCACCGTCGGCCAGCACACGGGCGACGGCGAGCTTGAGCTTCGAATGCGGTAGCGATACGGCGTTGTGGCGCGCCAGCGCTCCGTTTCGGATGCGGGCGAGCATGTCGCCGATCGGGTCGTTCATCATCGGTCGGTCCTCACGCTCGAGGGGCATCGCAGCATCGAGCTTCTCACTGTCGGAACGGCATCCCGAGGTGGCCCAACAGCGCCTTCCCCTCGGCATCGCTTCGAGCGGTCGTACAGACCGTCACGTTGAGTCCGGTGATCTTCTCGACGGAGTCGTAGTTCACCTCCGGGAAGATGATCTGCTCGCGGATCCCGAGGGTGTAGTTCCCGCGTCCGTCGAAGGCTTTCGGGGACACCCCCTTGAAGTCGCGGACACGAGGCAACGCCACCGTCAGCAGGCGGTCCAGGAACTCCCACATCCGCTCGCCGCGAAGCGTCACCATCGCGCCGATGGGCTGGCCCTGGCGGAGCTTGAAGTTCGCGATCGACTTGCGCGCCTTGCGCACGATCGGCTTCTGTCCCGTGATCGAAGCGAGCTCCTCCGTGGCCTTCTCGACCAGCTTCGGATTCTGCGTCGCCGCTCCGACGCCCATGTTCACGACGACCTTCTCGACGCGCGGAACCTGATGGACGTTGCGATAGCCGAACTCCTCGGAGAGCCGACTCACGATCTCGGTGCGATAGCGTTCTTGGAGACGCGGACGCATCAGAGCACCTCCGGAGCCAGCGAGATGATCTTCATGAAGCGACGCGCCCGCAGTTCGCGCGCCACCGGTCCGAAGATGCGCGTGCCCACCGGCTCCCGCTGGTTGTCGAGCAGCACGGCCGCATTGTCGTCGAACTTGATGTAGGAACCATCCTGGCGCGCGATCCCCTGCGCGGTTCGCACGACGACCGCCTTCCGGACTTCACCCTTCTTCACTCGCCCGTTCGGAATCGCATCCTTCACCGACACGACGATGATGTCGCCGATCGAGGCGTAGCGACGTCCCGACCCCCCGAGGACGCGGATGCAGGCCACCTTACGCGCCCCGGAGTTGTCCGCGACCTCGAGAACTGATTCTTGTTGCACCATGAACGACTCCGATCCGACCACCGGGAAACCCGGAAGTTCAGACTCCCTTGGCCTTGGACAACGTCGACTGCACCTTCCAACGCTTCCGCTTCGAGAGGGGCCTGTGTTCGATGATCCGGACCCGATCCCCGACCTGGCAGGCGTTCTCGGGATCATGCGCCATGAAGCGCGAGTAGTGCCGGACATACTTTTCGTAGTGGGGATCCCTGACCAGGCGCTCGACCCGCACCACGACGGTCTTGTCCATCTTGTCGCTGACGACGGTGCCGTCGAGCGTTCGTCGCTGTCCTCGTTCCATCATCGGCTCGCTCCAGCCCTCGCGCGCAGGGCCGTCTCGACCCTCGCAATGTCGCGCCGCAGCACACGCAGACGGGCGGTGTTCTCCAGCTGCCCCGTGGCGTGTCGGACCTTGGCGGTGAAATGCTCGCGGCGCAGCTCGGCGGCCTTCGCCTGCAGCTCGTCCGGGGTGAGCTCGTTCAGCTCGGATGCCCTCACGCGATCTCCTCCCGCGACACGAAGCGCGTGCGCAGCGGCAGCTTGTGAGCCGCCAACCGCAGCGCCTCGGACGCGATCTCTCGCGGGACGCCTTCCATCTCGTAGAGGATCCGCCCGCGGCGCACGACCGCGACCCACTCCTCGACGGCGCCCTTGCCCTTGCCCATTCGGGTCTCGGCGGGCTTCTTCGTGACCGGCTTGTCCGGAAAGATCCGGATCCAGACCTTGCCGCCGCGCTTGACGTGGCGGGTCATCGCGATCCGGGCCGCCTCGATCTGGCGCGCCGTGATCTTGCCGGACTGGATGACCTGGAGGCCGTAGTCACCGAAGGAGACCGTCGCGCCGCGCTGCGCGGCTCCGCGGATCCTTCCCTTCATCATCTTCCGGTACTTGACCTTCTTCGGCTGCAGCATGACTCAGCGCCCCTCGTCCGACAGGCGGGTAGCCAAGGTCCCGCGACGCAGATCCTTGTCGGCGATGTCACCCTTGAAGATCCAGACCTTCACGCCGATGACGCCGTGGGTGGTCTTCGCCTCCGCGAGGCCGTAGTCGATGTCCGCGCGCAGCGTGTGCAGCGGGACGCGACCTTCCCGGTACCACTCACAGCGACCCATCTCCGCGCCGCCGAGACGACCGGCGCACTGGATCCGGACGCCTTGCGCGCCGAACTTCATGGTGGCGGTCACGGCCTTCTTCATCGCCCGCCGGAACGCCACTCGGCGCTCGAGCTGCATCGCGATGTTCTCGGCGACCAGCAGCGCGTCGAGTTCCGCCTTGCGGATCTCCTTGATGTTGATGAAGACCTCGCCCGTCGTGTGCGCCGCCACCTCCTTGCGGAGCGCATCCACCTCGGCCCCGCGCTTGCCGATCAGGATCCCGGGGCGCGCGGTGTGGATGTTGACGACGACCTTCTCGCCAGTCCGCTCGATGACGACCTTCGAGATTCCGGCGTGGTAGAGCTTCTTCTTGATGAAGCGGCGGATGCGAACGTCCTCGTGGAGCTGCACCGCGTAGCGTCGCTCCGAGAACCAGTTGGACTGCCACCCGTAGAGGGTGCCGATCCGGAAACCGTACGGGTGGACCTTCTGTCCCATGCTCAGCGCTCCCCGAGGACGAGCGTGTAATGGCTCGACCGCTTCTGGATCCAATAGGCCCGGCCCTGGGCACGCGGACGGATGCGCCACGTGCTCGGTCCCTCGTCCACGCGCAGCTCCCGGATCACCAGGTTGTCCACGTCGATGCCGCTCTTCTCGCGGTCGTTCTTCTGCTCCGCGTTCGACAGCGCCGAGCGCACCAGCTTCGCCATCGGACGGGCCGCGCGGCGCGGCGTCTGGTCGAGGATGTGCAGCGCGTCCTCGACGCCCTTGCCGCGGATCATGTCCGCCACGAGTCGCGCCTTGCGCGCACTGCCGCGGATTCCCTTGAGTCTTGCCGTCACCATCGCGCTAGCCCCTCTTGACCTTCTTGTCCGAGGAGTGACCGGTGAACTTCCGCGTCGGAGCGAACTCGCCGAGCCGGTGGCTCACCATGTTCTCCGTCACGTACACCGGCACGAAAAGCTTGCCGTTGTGGACCTGGAACGTGATCCCGATCATGTCCGGCGTGATCATCGACCGGCGCGACCAGGTCCGGATCGCCTGCTTCGCACCTGAACTCGATGCCTTGTCGAGCTTGCGCTGCAGGCTCGGGTCGACGAACGGTCCTTTCTTGAGCGAACGTGCCACCTACCTGCCCTTTCCGCGTCGCTTGACGATGAACTTGTCGGTCCGCTGATTGGTGCGGGTCTTGTGACCCTTCGTGGGCACACCCCAGGGCGTACACGGGTGCCGGCCACCCGAGGAACGTCCCTCGCCGCCGCCCATCGGGTGGTCGACCGGGTTCATCGTGACGCCGCGGTTGTGCGGCATCCGCCCGAGCCAACGCGCCCGGCCGGCCTTGCCGATCTTCACGTTCTCGTGGTCGACGTTCCCGACCTGGCCGATCGTGGCCATGCACTGCACGCGCACGTAGCGCTGTTCCCCGCTCGGCATGCGCAGCGTGGCGAGGCCGCCCTCGCGAGCCATCAGCTGCGCGCCGACGCCGGCGGAACGCACCAGCTGGCCGCCGCGGCCCGGCTTCAGCTCCACGTTGTGAACGACGGTGCCGAGCGGGAGGTTCGCCAGCGGCATGGCATTGCCGGGATGGATCTCCGCATCGGGACCCGACATGACCGTGGCGCCTGTGCGCAGACCCGCCGGCGCCAGGATGTAGCGCTTCTCGCCGTCGGCATAGTGCAGCAGCGCGATGTGGGCCGAGCGGTTCGGGTCGTACTCGATCGCCGCGACCGTCGCCGGGATCCCAGTCTTGTTTCGCTTGAAATCGATCATGCGGTAGCGCCGCTTGTGACCGCCGCCCTGGAATCGGACCGTCACGCTGCCCTTGTTGTTCCGTCCGCCGCGCTGGTCGGTGCGTCCTGCAAGCAGGGACTTCTCGGGCGCCTTCTTGGTCAGCTCCGAGAAGTCGAGCACGCTCATCTGGCGTCGGCCAGGGGACGTCGGGTTGTAGACCTTGACCGGCATCACACTCCCTCGAAGAATTCGATGGTCTGGCCCTCGGCGAGCCGTACCACTGCCTTCTTCCACTGCGGCCGGGCACCCAGGAAACGCCCGACGCGCCGCATCTTGCGGGGCATCCGCATCGTGCGGACCTCCTCGACGTTCACCGAGAAGAGCTCCTCGATCGCGCGCTGCACCTCGTGCTTGCTGGCTCGGAGGTCGACGGCGAACGTCACCTCGTTGCGCTCCTCGCGCGCGAGCGTGCTCTTCTCCGTCACCAGCGGACGCTGGATGATCTGGTCCGGCCTCACGACTGTGTCTCCTCCGCCGGCCCGTCCCCGAGCCGCGCGTGGACGGCCTCGAGCGCCGCCTGGGTCAACAGCAGCCGGCGGTGCCGCAGCACGTCGTAGGTATTGAGCCCCTCGGCGCGCAGCACGCTGACCCAGCGCAGGTTGCGAGCGGCTCGCTCGACGGCGGGATCCGGACCGGCGACGACGATGAGCACCGACGCACTGCCGTCGAGACCGAGCTTCCCGAGCCGCTCCACGATCTGCTTCGTCTTGGGCTCGTCGAGCGCCAGCGAATCAACCGCCAGCAGAGCGCCTTCCTTGCAGCGAAGCGAGAGCGCGCTGCGCAGCGCCGCCCGTCGCACCTTCTTCGGAAGCTCGTGCGCGTGGGACCGCGGAACCGGTCCGAAGACCGCTCCGCCGCCCGCCCATTGCGGAGCGCGGATCGATCCCTGACGCGCGCGGCCGGTCCCCTTCTGCCGCCACGGCTTGGTGCCGCCACCCGAAACCGCCGAGCGGTTCTTCGTCGAGTGGGTCCCGGCCTGACGCTTCGCGAGCTGTCGCCGCACCTCCGCATGGAACAGATGCTTCTTGACCGGCGCCTCGAAGATCGCCGGATCCAGCTCGACGCTGCCAGCCTTGCCCGTTGCGCTGAGGAGTTCCTGGGTTGCCATGGCTTAGAGCTTGATCTCGACATCGACGCCAGCTGCCAGCTCGAGCTTCATCAGCGCGTCGACCGTCTGGGGAGTCGGATCCAGGATGTCGATCAGCCGCTTGTGCGTGCGCATCTCGAACTGCTCGCGCGACTTCTTGTCGATGTGAGGCCCGCGCAGGACCGTGAACTTGTTGATCGTCGTGGGCAGCGGAATCGGTCCCGCCACGCGCGCACCGGTCCGCACCGCGGTATCGACGATCTCCCCGGCACTCTGGTCCAGGAGCTTGAAGTCGTACGCCTTCATGCGGATGCGAATCTTTTGCGTCGCGATCTCGGCCATTGGGAAGTCCTTCCGGTTCTATGACCCAGCGGGCCAGCGGCTATGCCGCCTGCGTTCTATGACCCAGCGGGCCAGCGGCTGCGCCGCCTGCGTTCTATGACCCAGCGGGCCAGCGGCTGCGCCGCCTGCGTTCCTATCGAGGGCGTCGTTACTCGAGGATCTCGGCGACGACACCCGCGCCGACGGTGCGGCCGCCCTCGCGGATCGCGAAGCGCAGCTCCTTGTCCATCGCGATCGGCATGATCAGGTTCACCACCATCTCGATGTTGTCCCCCGGCATCACCATCTCCGTCCCCTCCGGCAACTCGACGTTCCCCGTCACGTCCGTCGTCCGGAAGTAGAACTGCGGCCGATACCCCTTGAAGAACGGCGTGTGACGTCCGCCCTCCTCCTTCGTCAGCACGTACACCTGCGCCTTGAACTTCGTGTGCGGCGTGATCGAGCCCGGCTTCGCCAGCACCTGGCCCCGCTCCACGTCGTCCTTGTCCACGCCCCGCAGCAGCGCCCCGAGGTTGTCCCCCGCCTCGCCCTGGTCCAGCAGCTTCCGGAACATCTCGATCCCCGTCACCACCGTCTTGCGCGTGTCCTTGATCCCCACGATCGCGATCTCGTCGCCCACCTTCACCACGCCCTGCTCCACGCGACCCGTCACCACCGTCCCGCGGCCCGTGATCGAGAACACGTCCTCGATCGGCATCAGGAACGGCCGGTCCAGCGCCCGCTGCGGCTCCGGAATCGTCGCGTCCAGCGCGTCCATCAGCTCGTCGATGCACTGGTTCGCCGCATCGTCCGTCGGGTTCTCCAGCGCCTTCACCGCCGAGCCCCGGATGATCGGCGTGTCGTCCCCCGGAAACTCGTACTTGCTCAGCAGCTCCCGAACCTCGAGCTCCACCAGCTCCAGAAGCTCCGGATCGTCCACCATGTCGCACTTGTTCAGGAACACCACCAGGTACGGAACGTTCACCTGCCGCGCCAGCAGCACGTGCTCCCGCGTCTGCGGCATCGGACCGTCCGCCGCCGACACCACCAGGATCGCCCCGTCCATCTGCGCCGCGCCCGTGATCATGTTCTTCACGTAGTCCGCGTGACCCGGGCAGTCCACGTGCGCGTAGTGCCGCGTCGCCGTCTGGTACTCCACGTGAGCCGTCGAGATCGTGATCCCCCGCTCCCGCTCCTCCGGCGCCTTGTCGATCTTGTCGAACGGCACGAAGTCCGCCAATCCCTTCGACGCCTGACGCTGCGTGATCGCCGCCGTCAGCGTCGTCTTCCCGTGGTCCACGTGACCGATCGTCCCCACGTTCACGTGCGGCTTCGTCCGCTCGAACTTCGCCTTCGCCATGACTGTTCGCTCCTCTGAACTGGGGCGGCGCAGAGACGCCGCGTTACCGGTTGACGATCTTCGCAGCTACCACGGGCGGAACCGGCGCGTAGTGCGAAAACTGCATGGTGTAGGTTGCCCGACCCTGCGTCATCGAACGTAAGTTGTTCACGTATCCGAACATTGCCGCCAGCGGCACCTCGGCGCGGATCACCTGGGCCGAGCCGAGCATCTCGAGCGCCGTGAGCTGGCCGCGCCGCCCGTTCAGGTCGCCTTGTACTGGCCCGACGAAGTCACCGGGGGTCACGACCTCGACGCGCATGATCGGCTCGAGCAGCACCGGCCCGGCGCGCCGCATCGCTTCCTTCACCGCGAGCGATCCGGCAATCTTGAACGAACGCTCCGACGAGTCGACGTCGTGCGCCTGGCCATCGAGCAGCCGAACGGACACGTCGACCACCGGATAGCCGCCGAGCTCCCCGCTCTGGAGCGCTTCCTCGCAGCCCTGCCGAACGGCGGGGACGAACTCGCGGGGAATCGGCGCGCCCTTGGTCGCGTCTTCGAAGGCGAAGCCCTTGCCGGCCGCATTCGGCGCCACCTCGATGGTGACGACGCCGTAGTCGCCAGAACCACCGGTCTGCTTGATATAGCGGCCTTCGGCCCGCACCGTCTGCGTCAGCGTCTCCTTGTAGGCCACCTGCGGCGGGCCGACATTCGCGTCGACCTTGAACTCGCGGAGCAGCCGGTCGCAGATGATCTCGAGGTGGAGCTCGCCCATGCCGGCGATCAGCGTCTGACCCGTCTCCGGATCGCTGGTGACGCGGAACGACGGATCCTCCTGCGCGAGTCGCTCGAGCGATTCGCCGAGGCGATCGAGGTCGGCCTGGGTCTTCGGCTCGATCGCGATCGAAATCACCGGCTCCGGGAACTCGATCGGCTCGAGTGCGATCGGGTGCTTCGGGTCGCAAAGGGTATCGCCCGTCGAAACCGTCTTGAGACCCACGACGGCCACGATGTCGCCGGCGAACGCCTCCGGAATCTCCTGACGCTTGTTGGCGTGCATCTGGAGCAGCCGCCCGATGCGTTCCTTGCGATCGCGTCGCACGTTGAGGACGGCCTGTCCGCTCGCGACCGAACCCGAGTAGACGCGCATGTAGGCGAGGTGGCCGACGTGCTTGTCCGACATCAGCTTGAAGACCAGTGCGGAGAACGGAGCGCCGTCGTCGGCCTTCCGTGTCCGCGGCTCACCGGTTCGCGGGTCCGTCCCTTCCATCGCGGGGACTTCCATCGGCGACGGAAGGAAGGAGACCACGGCATCGAGGAGCGGCTGGATGCCCTTGTTCTTGAACGCCGCGCCGCACAGCACCGGAACGACGTCGAGCCGGAGCGTCGCCTCGCGCAGCGCCTTGCGGATCTGGCTCGCGGAGATCGGCTGACCCTCGAGATACATCGTGGTCAACGTCTCGTCGCTCTCGGCGGCCGCCTCGATCAGACGCTCGCGCGCTGCCTCGATCGCCGGCTGCATCTCCGCGGGGGCGGGACCCACGCGGAACTCGGCGCCGAGAGCCTCGTCGTCCCATCGGATCGCCTGCTGGTCGATCAGGTCGATGACGCCGACGAAGGCGTCCTCGGCGCCGATCGGAATCTGGACGGGCACCGGATTTGCCGAGAGCCGATCGCGCATCATGTCGAGACAGCGGTCGAAGTCCGCGCCGGTCCGATCCATCTTGTTGATGAACGCAATGCGCGGCACCCGGTACTTGTCCGCCTGGCGCCAGACGGTCTCCGATTGCGGCTCGACACCGGCAACGGCGTCGAAGACGGCGACCGCGCCATCGAGCACCCGGAGCGAGCGCTCGACCTCGATCGTGAAATCCACGTGACCCGGGGTGTCGATGATGTTGATCCTGTGGTCCTGCCAGGCGCAGGTCGTCGCTGCCGACGTGATCGTGATGCCACGCTCCTGCTCTTGCTCCATCCAGTCCATCGTGGCCGCGCCGTCGTGCACTTCACCCATCTTGTAGTTGACGCCGGTGTAGAACAGGATCCGCTCGGTCGTGGTCGTCTTGCCAGCATCGATGTGGGCCATGATGCCGATGTTCCTGGTCTTCTCGAGCGGTGTCGTACGCGGCATACCCTGCACTCCGGATGACGCAGCTGGCGCCGCCACTACCACCGGTAGTGGGCGAAGGCCTTGTTCGCGTCCGCCATTCGGTGGGTATCTTCCCGCTTCTTCACGGCCTCGCCGCGCTCGTTCGCGGCGTCGATCAGCTCGTCCGCCAGTTTCTCTTCCATGCTCCGCCCGCCCCGCGAGCGCGCGTACTGCACGAGCCAACGCATGGCGAGCGACGTCGCGCGCTCGGGCCGGACTTCGATCGGCACCTGGTACGTCGCGCCACCGACGCGCCGGGACTTCACCTCGACGCGCGGTCGCACGTTCTCGAGCGCTCGACGGAACATCGCCAGCGGGTCGTTTCGGGTCTTGCTCTCGATCACGCCGAAGGCGCCGTACACGATGCGCTCGGCGGTACTTTTCTTGCCATCGCGCATGATGACGTTGGTGAAGTAGCCGACCTGCCGGTCGTTGTACTTCGGATCGGCCTGGTGTCGGCGCGGTTGCACCTCTCGTCGCCGCGGCATCGCCTGTCACTCCGTTGGCTCGGCCGGCTCGCGCCGTCCGGGAAGGAAGCATCTGGATGAGAAACATCTTCTCGTGCGGGCCCGCCGGCAGCCAAGCCTGCCAGCCGCCCGCACTTCGAAGCTACTTGGGTCGCTTCGCGCCGTACTTGGAGCGGCTCTGCTTGCGATTCCCGACACCCTGCGTGTCGAGGGTTCCGCGCACGACGTGGTATCGAACGCCCGGCAGGTCCTTCACGCGCCCGCCTCGCACGAGCACCACCGAGTGCTCCTGCAGATTGTGTCCCTCGCCTCCGATGTAGGCCCAGACCTCGTTGCCGTTGGTGAGTCGCACGCGTGCCACCTTGCGCAGCGCCGAGTTCGGCTTCTTGGGCGTCTGGGTACACACGCGGGTGCAGACACCGCGTCGCATCGGCGAACGATCGAGATCGGGGGACTTGCTCTTCTTGCGAGCAACGGCCCTTCCCTTTCGCACGAGCTGCTGGATCGTCGGCATGAACTCTCCGTAGATCACCTGTTCCGTGCGGCGCGCGCGGAACTCTTCCTCGAATCGCGGGCGTCGGCGCCCGCTCGAATCCACTCCGGGCGTCGTCCCGGCTGGTCAGATCCGCGTCCCGTGTCTCCCGCCACCAAGCTCGGGAGCGCTCCCTCGATCCGGGAGAGCCCGCTCGAAGGCAGTGTTCGCGGCGGACCGTCGCGACCGATGATCTGACCGCCATCGTTCCGTTCGCCGGCTGCAATGGATGGCCGGCCCGGGACGGACAGCTCCTGGATACCAGAAACGACGCGACCCGTTGCCCCCTCCGAGCGGCGAAGAGGCCGGAGTCGCTCGGGCCGTCTCAGGCTGTCTCTTCGCGTGAACTCGGGTGGGCCGCAGGAAGCGACGACACTGCCGAAAACCGCTGCACGATAGCGGCGGTAGGTTGGGTGTCAACCGCCTGGCGGGAATGCCGATCGAGCGACCCGCCGTGGTGCAGTCCGCGCCGGCGGGCCTCGCCGCCAAGGGCCGGTTCCAGACCGGGTTCGAGTGGGCTCGACCGAGATCGCAGATGAACTCAGACCGCAGCACCCTCCGGGGCAGGACTCGCCTCGGCGACGATATCCTCCGACCGCTGGCTGTCCGTCGCCGCCGACGGGCGGACCGCTAGATCTTGGATCTCTCCCGCTTCCGCGAGGACGTCGGCCGGGGCATCGATCTGGATCCCGATCTTCCCGTAGCGGGCGACGCCCGTCCCGGCCGGAATCAGCCGGCCCATGATCACGTTCTCCTTGAGCCCCATCAGCCGGTCGGTCTTGCCCCACAGCGCTGCCTCCGTCAGGACCTTCGTGGTCTCCTGGAACGACGCCGCGGAGATGAACGACTCGGTCGAGAGGGAGGCCTTCGTGATGCCGAGCAGCAGCGGCTCGGCCGTCGCCGACTCGAGCCCCTCCGCCTCCGCCTTGGCATTGGCCGCCTCGAACAGCGACTTCTCGACGTGCTCCCCGACCAGGAAGTCGGTGTCGCCGGCCTCCTTGATCCGCACGCGGCGAAGCATCTGTCGGACGATCGTCTCGATGTGCTTGTCGTTGATCTTCACACCCTGCAGGCGGTAGACCTCCTGGACCTCGTCCACGAGATACTTCGCCAGCTCCTTGACGCCCTTGATGCGCAGGATGTCGTGGGGATTCGAAGAGCCATCCATCAGCGCCTCGCCCGCTCGAACCCGGTCGCCTTCGTGCACGGCGATGTGCTTCCCCTTCGGGACGAGGTACTCGCGAGGTTCGCCGCCCTCGTCGGGCGTGACCAGCACGCGCCGCTTGCCCCGCACATCCGTTCCGAAGGACACGATGCCGTCGATCTCGGAGACGATGGCCACCTCCTTCGGCTTCCTCGCCTCGAAGAGTTCGGCTACGCGAGGAAGACCGCCAGTGATGTCCTTGCTGCGCGTGATCTCACGCGGGATTCGCGCGACCACGTCGCCCGCCGCCACTTCGTCGCCCGCCGTCACCGCCACGTACGCCCCGACGGGCATCAGCTTCTCGTGAAGGGTCTTCCCCTCCGCATCCAGGATCGAGATGCGCGGCTGCAACGACGGGTCTTTCGACTCGACGATGACCTTCGAGGCCAGGCCGGTGAACTCGTCCACCTGTTCCCGCATCGTCGCGCCTTCGAGAATGTCCCCGAAGCGCGCCGTGCCTTTCACTTCGGCCAGTAGCGGGTTGGCGAACGGATCCCATTCGAGGAGGACGGAGCCCGCTTTGACGTGCTCGCCGTCGGCGACCCGCACCCACGCTCCATACACCACAGGATGCCGTTCTCGCTCGTGACCGGTGGCGTCGAAGACGACGATCTCCCCGTGCCGATTGCTCGCGACCTGTCGGCCGAGGCGATCCTCCACGGTCCGGAGGTTGACGTAGCGGGCATCGCCCTCGGCGCGAGCGAGCGCGCTGGACTGCTCCGCACGCCGCGTCGCCGTGCCACCGATGTGAAACGTCCGCATCGTCAGCTGGGTGCCGGGCTCCCCGATCGACTGCGCGGCGATCACGCCCACGGCCTCGCCGAGGTTGACCATCTCGCCGCGGGCGAGGTCGCGCCCGTAGCACAGGACGCAGACGCCGAACTCGGCCTCGCAGGTCAGCACCGAGCGCATCCGGACCCGCTCGATGCCGGCATCCTCGATCCGCTGGACCTTGGCCTCGTCGACCTCTTCGCCCGCGCGCACGATCACCGAACGATCCCGCGGATCGATCACGTCCTCGACGAGCACGCGCCCGAGGATCCGCTCGCCGATCGGCTCGATGACCTCGCCGCCCTCGACCAGCGGCCCCATCTCGAGGCCGTCGGTCGTCCCGCAATCCTCCTGGCGGATGATCATGTCCTGGGCGACGTCGACGAGGCGACGAGTCAGGTAGCCGGAGTTCGCCGTCTTGAGCGCTGTATCCGCGAGACCCTTGCGCGCACCGTGCGTCGAGATGAAGTACTGGAGAACCGAGAGTCCCTCACGGAAGTTCGACGTGATCGGCGTCTCGATGATCTCGCCCGAAGGCTTCGCCATCAGACCCCGCATGCCCGCCAGCTGACGCATCTGCTGCGCCGAACCGCGAGCCCCCGAGTCCGCCATCATGTAGATCGAGTTGAAGCTCGGAACCCGCTCCTCGTTTCCGTCCGCGTCGCGACGGATCTCGGTTCCGATGTTCTGCATCATCTGCGACGACACCCGCTCGGTCGCATCCGCCCAGATGTCGATCACCTTGTTGTAGCGCTCGCCGTCGGTGATCAACCCTTCCTGATACTGCGCCTCGATCTCGCGCACCTGGTCGTTGGCGCCACCGATGATCGCTTCCTTGTCGGTCGGAATCGTCATGTCGTCGACGCAGAACGAGATGCCCGCCTTCGTGGCGTACTGGTACCCGAGCGTCCGCAGCCGGTCGGCCAGGATCACCGTGGCCTTGCTGCCGAGCCGGCGGTAGGCCTGGTCGATGAGCTCGCCGAGCGCCTTCTTGTCCATCACCTTGTTGACGATCTCGAACGGGATCTCGGGCGGCACGATCTCGCGCAGGAGGATCCTGCCCGCCGTGGTCTGGACCCGCTTGCCGTCGATCCGCACCTCGATCGGCGCGTGCAGCTCGAGGACGCCGGAATCGTACGCCGACGCCACCTCGACCAGACTGGCGAAGCGCATCCCGTCTCCCCGCGCGCCCGGCCGCTCCCGGCTCATGTAGTAGCAGCCGAGTACGATGTCCTGCGTCGGCCCGATGATCGGGCGTCCGGTGGCGGGCGAGAGGATGTTGTTGGTGGACATCATCAGCACGCGCGTCTCGATCTGCGCCTCGATCGAGAGCGGCACGTGGACGGCCATCTGATCGCCGTCGAAGTCCGCGTTGTAGGCGGCGCAGACGAGCGGGTGCAGCTGGATCGCCTTGCCGTCGATCAGCTGCGGTTCGAAGGCCTGGATGCCCAGCCTGTGCAGCGTCGGGGCGCGGTTCAGCATCACCGGGTGCTCTCGGACCACCTCGGCGAGGATGTCCCAGACCTCGGGGCGCTCTTTCTCCACCAGCTTCTTGGCCGCCTTGATCGTCGTGACGTAGCCGCGCTGCTCGAGCTTCGAGTAGATGAACGGCTTGAACAGCTCGAGCGCCATCCGGGTCGGCAGACCGCACTGGTGCAGCCGCAGCTCCGGGCCGACCACGATGACCGAACGGCCGGAGTAGTCGACGCGCTTGCCGAGCAGGTTCTGTCGGAAACGACCGGACTTGCCCTTCAGCATGTCCGATAGCGACTTCAGCGGGCGCTTGCTCGGGCCGGTGATCACGCGGCCGCGCCGGCCGTTGTCGAACAGCGCGTCCACTGCTTCCTGCAGCATCCGCTTCTCGTTGCGGATGATGACCTCGGGAGCGTTCAGCTCCTGGAGCCGCTTCAGGCGGTTGTTGCGGTTGATCACGCGCCGGTAGAGATCGTTGAGGTCACTGGTGGCGAAGCGGCCGCCATCGAGCGGAACCAACGGGCGCAGGTCCGGCGGCAGGACCGGCACGACCTCCATGATCATGTGCTCGGGTCGGTTGTCCGACTCGCGGAAGGCATCGAGCACCTTGAGGCGTTTCGCGATCTTCTTGCGCTTGGCCTCGCTCGTCGCCTCGCGCATCTCCGCGCGCAGGCGCAGGCACTCCCCTTCGACGTCGATCTTCGCGAGCATGTCGCGCACGGCCTCGGCGCCGATCCCGACGTCGAAGGCGTCCCGCCCGTACTTCTCGCGCGCCTCGAGCAGCTTGTCGTCGCCGAGCATCTCGCCCAGCTTGAGATCGGTGTCCTTCGGATCGATCACCATGTACGACTCGAAGTACAGCACGCGCTCGAGATCGCGCAGCGACACCTCGAGAATGTTGCCGATCCGGCTCGGCAGCGACTTCAGGAACCAGATGTGGGCCACCGGGGTCGCCAGCGTGATGTGACCCATCCGCTCGCGCCGAACCTTGGACTGGATGACTTCGACGCCGCACTTCTCGCACACGACGCCGCGGTGCTTCATGCGCTTGTACTTGCCGCAGTTGCACTCGTAGTCCTTGACCGGACCGAAGATCTTCGCGCAGAAGAGCCCGTCCCGCTCCGGCTTGAAGGTCCGGTAGTTGATCGTCTCCGGCTTCTTCACTTCGCCGTGCGACCACTCGCGGATCTTCTCCGGCGCAGCAATCGAGATCCGGATGCTGTTGAACGCCAGCGGATCCTTGGGCTTCTCGAACAGGTTGTAGAGGTCGCGCAAAAGGACCACCTCCTCAGGTGAGCTGTTTGTCCTCGATCAGATCGATGTCGAGGCCGAGTGCCATCAGTTCCTTGACCAGGACGTTGAAGCTCTCGGGGAGACCGGGCTCCAGGGCGTGATCGCCCTTGACGATCGATTCGTACATGCGGGTACGCCCGCCGACGTCGTCCGACTTGACCGTGAGGAACTCCTGCAGCGCGAAGGCCGCCCCGTAGGCTTCCATCGCCCACACCTCCATCTCGCCGAGGCGCTGGCCGCCGAACTGCGCCTTGCCGCCCAGCGGTTGCTGGGTGACCAGGCTGTACGGGCCGATCGAACGGGCGTGGATCTTGTCATCCGCCAGGTGGTGCAGCTTCAGCATGTAGAGCACGCCGACCGTCACGTCGCCGTCGAACGGCTCGCCGGTGCGCCCATCGAAGAGCACCATCTGGCCGCTGGTCGGAACCTGTGCCCGTTCGAGTTCCTTCTTGATCTCCCCCTCGCCGGCGCCGTCGAAGACGGCGGTCGCGACGTGGATGCCGCCGGAGACGTTCTTCGCCAGCGACAGGATCGCGTCGTCACTCGCTCCCTCGAGCACCTTGGTGATCCTCGGGTGATCGAAGATCTCGGCGAGCTTCTTGCGCAGTTCGCCGATCTGGATCGTGCGCTGCTCCTCGAACATCGCCTGGATCTGTTGCCCGAGGCCGCGAGCGGCCCAGCCCAGATGCGTCTCGAGGATCTGCCCGACGTTCATGCGCGACGGAACCCCGAGCGGGTTCAGCACGATGTCGACGGGCGTCCCGTCCGCCATGTACGGAAGATCCTCCTCGGGGAGGATCCGCGAGATCACGCCCTTGTTGCCGTGGCGGCCGGCCATCTTGTCACCGACCGAGAGCTTGCGCTTGATGGCCACGTAGACGTTGACCATCTTGAACACGCCCGGCGGCAGCTCGTCACCCTTCTTGAGCCGCGCGATCTTCTCGTCGAAGACGGTCTTGATCACGTTCGACCGCTCTTCGATGTTCTGGAACACGCGCTCGACCTGTTCCTGGATCCGCGCGTCGCTGACCTGCACGTCCTTCCAACGCCGCTGCGGAATCTGGGCCAGGACCTCGGCGGTCACGGTGTCCCCCGGATCGAGCCACACCTCCTTGCGCCGCTCGTCGCCGACGCGATTGGCGGCCGCCTTTCCGACGAGCAGCTCCCGAACGCGTGCCAGCGCGCTCTCGCGGATGATCCGGATCTCGTCCTCCTGATCCTTCCGGAGCCGGTCGATCTCCAGCTCCTCGATCGCCCGCGCCCGCTCATCCTTCTCGACGCCGCGGCGCGAGAAGACCTGTGCGCCGATGACGATGCCGGAGACGCCCGGCGGCACCCGCAGCGACGTGTCGCGCACGTCGCCTGCCTTCTCGCCGAAGATCGCGCGCAGCAGGCGCTCTTCCGGGGAAAGCTGGGTCTCGCCCTTCGGCGTGATCTTCCCGACCAGGATGTCGTCGGCGTTCACCTCCGCGCCGATCCGGACGATGCCGGACTCGTCGAGGTCCTTCAGCGCTTCTTCGCCGACGTTCGGAATGTCGCGAGTGATCTCTTCCTTGCCGAGCTTGGTGTCGCGGGCGACGCACTCGAACTCTTCGATGTGGACCGACGTGAACGAATCGTCCTTGACGACACGCTCGGCGATGAGGATCGAGTCCTCGAAGTTGTACCCGCCCCAGGGCATGAACGCGACGACCAGGTTGCAGCCGAGCGCGAGTTCTCCGCGCTCGGTGGCCGGACCGTCGGCGATCACCTGCCCGCGCCGTACCCGGTCGCCCGGGCCGACGATGGGTCGCTGATTGATGCAGGTGTTCTGGTTCGAGCGCTGATACTTGATCAGGTTGATGATGTCGACGTTCGAGCCGGTCCCGTCGTCGTCGTCCGGCTTGATGACGATCCGGCTGGCGTCCACGGAGACCACGGAGCCGTCGCGCTTGGCGACGACCGTGACGCCCGAGTCGCGAGCCACCACCGCCTCCATGCCCGTGCCGACGAGCGGCGCCTGGGTCCGCAGCAGCGGTACCGCCTGACGCTGCATGTTCGAACCCATCAGCGCGCGGTTGGCGTCGTCGTGCTCGAGGAACGGAATCAGCGAAGCGGCCACCGAGACCAGCTGGTTCGGCGACACGTCCATCATGTCGATCTCGTCCCGCGGCGTCATCTGGAACTCGCCGGTGCGACGCGCCTGGACGAGCTCGTTCACGAAGCGACCCTTCTCGTCGATGACGGCGTTCGCCTGCGCGATCGCGAGCCGCTCCTCCTCGAGCGCCGAGAGGTACTTGACCTCCTGCGTGACGACTCCCTCGTGGACGACGCGATACGGCGTCTCGATGAAGCCGTAGTCGTTGACGCGCGCGAACGTCGAAAGCGAGGCGATCAGACCGATGTTGGGACCCTCCGGCGTCTCGATCGGACAGATCCGGCCATAGTGGGTCGGGTGTACGTCACGAACTTCGAAGCCGGCCCGCTCCCGTGTCAGGCCGCCCGGCCCGAGCGCGGAAAGGCGCCGCTTGTGCGTCACGGCCGAGAGCGGGTTCGTCTGGTCCATGAACTGCGAGAGCTGGCTCGATCCGAAGAACTCCTTGATGACGGCCGAGACCGGTTTGGAGTTGATCAAGTCGTGCGGCATCAGCGTCTCGATCTCCTGGAGCGACATCCGCTCCTTGATCGCCCGCTCCATGCGCACCAGTCCGATCCGGTACTGATTCTCGAGCAGTTCCCCCACCACGCGGACGCGACGATTTCCGAGATGATCGATGTCATCGATCCGCTTCGTCGGGTCGGAACCGTTCTTGAGATCGACCAGATACTTGACCGCCGCGAGGATGTCGTCGCGACGCAGCGTCGGCAGCTCGCGGACGGCGATCTCTTCCTCGGGACCGGACAGGCCCGTGGGATGCCAGGTGACGCGCTCGTCGGGATCGAACGAGAGCTTGTGGTTCAGCTTGAGCCGGCCGACCCGCGAGAGGTCGTAGCGTTCCGGGTTGAAGAACAGGTTGTGGAACAGCGCCGTAGCCGTATCGAGGGTCGGCGGATCGCCCGGCCGCAGGCGCCGGTAGATCTCGATGATCGCCTCGTCGCGCGTGGCGGTCTTGTCGGCCATCAGCGTGTCCCGAACCGCGGTTCCCGTGAGGACGGGATCCAGGTACAGGAGCTTGAACTCGTGGATCTCCCGTTCCTGGAACTTGTCGAGATGCTCCTGGGAGAGCTCCTCGTTGCACTCGATGATGACCTCTCCGGTCTCCTCATCGACGAGGTCGACCGGCGAGACTCGTTTCACGGCGTCCTGACGGATCAGATCGTCGATCCCGATCGGGATCCATTCGATGCCGGCCTCGCCCATTCGACGCAGGCTGGCCTTGTTGAACTTGCGGTCCTTGCGAACCAGGACGGTGCCGGAAGCATCCTTCACGTCGGCGGTGGCCCGTTGCCCCTCGAGCAGCTCCGGGACGACCCGCTTCAGATAGCGCGGCTTCTTCCCGTCCATCTCGACGCGGATCGTCTCGGGCTTGTAGAAGTAGTCGAGCAGCTCTTCCGTGCTGTAGCCGAGCGCCTTCAGCAGGACCGTCGCGAAGAGCTTGCGGCGGCGATCGATCCGGGCGTAGAGAAGATCCTTGTGGTCGAACTCCAGGTCCAACCAGGAGCCCCGGTACGGAATCACGCGACACGAGAAGATCTTCTTGCCGGCGGCGCTGACGGTCGTCGACGTCGATGTATCGAAGAAGATGCCGGGGGAGCGGTGGAGCTGGGAGACGATCACCCGCTCCGTGCCGTTGATGATGAAGGTGCCGTTGTCGGTCATGATCGGGATTTCCCCGAAGTAGACCTCCTGCTCCTTCACGTCCCGGATCGTCTGCGAGCCCTCGGCGTCGTCCCAGGCGACGAGTCGGATCGTCACCTTGAACGGCGCGGCGTAGGTCATCCCGCGCTGGAGACACTCCTGCACGTCGTACTTCGGCTCTTCGAGCACGTAGCCGACGAACTCGAGCGAAGCGGTGTCGTTGAAATCCTTGATCGGGAAGATCGACTGGAACACCGCCTGCAAGCCGGTGTGCTCGCGCTTCTCCGGCTCGATCGCCGTCTGCAGGAAGCGCTCGAACGACTGCTTCTGGATCTCGATCAGGTTGGGGATCTCGAGGATCCCGGGGATCTTCGAGAAGCTCTTGCGAACCCGGGGTGCGTTCTCGGAAAACTGGATTTGGGTCACGTTCCGACTCGCCCTCCCGAAAGGGTGGATAAGGGAAGCAGTGCAGCCGGCGGGCACGGAACATCCGACCCGCGAGGGGCACCGGGCCGCCAGCACTCCGGGGAGGCTGGCGGCGCGGTGCGGGCGTCACTACTTGACGTCGACCTGGCCGCCGGCGGCTTCGATCTGTGCGCGGATCTTCGCCGCCTCGTCCTTGGCGACGCCTTCCTTCACGGGCTTCGGCGCGCCCTCGACGAGATCCTTGGCCTCCTTGAGGCCGAGACCGGTGATCGCACGGACCTCTTTGATCACCTGGATCTTCTTGTCGCCCGCCGACAGGAGGATGACGTCGAACTCCGTCTTCTCCTCGACCGGCGCAGCAGCGCCGGGGCCGGCCGCAGCCACCGCGACCGGTGCGGCGGCGGACACGCCCCACTTTTCTTCGAGCAGCTTCGCCAGCTCCGCGGCCTCCATCACGGTGAGGCTCGAGAGCGTATCGACGATGGTGTTCAGATCGGACATGACTTGTAGACCTTTCCTTTGAACGAGCCGTCGGGCTTCTCATCACCCGACACGGGGAATCGGGGCAGACGACCCGCCCCGGAAGGGGAATCAAGAGGCGTCAGCCGCCTCCCCGAGCTTGTCGTGACGAGCCGCCATCAGCCGGGCGAGCTGCCCGGCCGGGGCCGCGAGTACGCCGGCCACCTTCGTCGCCGGCGCCTGGATCAGGCCGATCAGCTTGCCGCGCAGCTCGTCGAGAGACGGCAGCGTCGCGAGCGTCGCGATCTCTTCGACGCCCAGAGCCCGGCCATCCATGATGCCGCCGCGGACCTTGAAGACCTCGTTGCCCTTGGCGTAGTCCACCAGCACCTTGGCGAGCTTCGCGGGATCGCCATACGAGAAGGCCAGCGCCGTGGGTCCCTGGAGATGCGGCGCCAACGCGTCTCCGATCGCACCGGCTGCGGCGCGACGCACGAGCGTGTTCTTCGTCACGCGGTATTCGAAGTCGGTTCCGCCAGCCGCCCGCAGCTGCGATCGCAGCGCATCGACCGCCGCGACGGTGAGTCCCCGGTACTCCGCCACGAACACGCTGCTGGCTCGCTGGAACCGCTCGTGCAGCTCCTCGACCTCGGTTTGCTTCTGCGCGCGCGTCAGCATCGCTCGATCCTCCTCACGCCGCCTTGGCCATTTCGACCGACGCCGGATCGACTCGCACGCCGGGGCCCATCGTCGTCGAGACCGTGATCTTCTTCAGGTAGGTGCCCTTGGAGGCTGCCGGTTTCGCACGCACCAGGGCCTCGATCAACGCCGTGGCGTTCTCCACCAGCTGCTCCACCGAGAAGGACTTCTTGCCGACGGAGACATGGACGACACCGGCCTTCTCGACGCGGTACTCGACTTTCCCGCCCTTCTGCTCCGTGACGGCGCGAGCCACGTCCATCGTGACGGTGCCGAGCTTCGGGTTCGGCATCAGACCGCGCGGCCCGAGCACGCGGCCGAGGCGACCGACGACCCCCATCATGTCCGGGGTCGCGATCACGCGATCGAAGTCGAGCCATCCCTCGTCCTGAATCTTCTTGGCGAGTTCGTCGCCACCGACGTGGTCCGCTCCGGCCTCGCGCGCCTCCTTCTCCTTCTCGCCCTTGGCGAAGACGAGGACGCGCACGGTCTTTCCGGTGCCGTGCGGAAGCACGATGCCCCCGCGCACCATCTGATCGGCATGCTTGGGATCGACGCCCAGGTTCACCGCCAGATCGACGCTTTCGTCGAACTTGGGACCCTGGACGTTCTTCAACAGCTCGACCGCCTCGCGAAGGGCATAGGCGCGAGCGGGGTCCACCGCCTCGCGAACCGTCTTCATCCGCTTGCTGCTCGGCACTGCTCAGCCCTCCACCACGTCGATGCCCATCGAGCGCGCCGTACCCGCCACGATGTTCGTCGCCGCATCGAGATCGTTGGCGTTGAGGTCGGGCAGCTTCAGCTGCGCGATCTCGCGAACCTGCGCCTTCGTCACCGTTCCGACCTTGATGCGATTCGGTTCGCCCGAGCCCTTCTCGACCTTCGCCGCCTTCTTGAGCAGGATCGCGGCAGGCGGCGTCTTGAGCTCGAACGTGAAGCTGCGATCGGCGTAGACGGTGATCAGCGCCGGAATGATCAGGCCGGCCTTGTCCTGGGTCCGTGCGTTGAACGCCTTGCAGAACTCCATGATGTTGACGCCGTGCTGACCCAGTGCCGGGCCGACCGGCGGCGCGGGATTCGCCGCCCCGGCCGGACACTGCAGCTTCACGATCGCAACGACCTTCTTGGCCACACCGATCCCCTATCTGAATGCATCTCGAGCGACTTCGCGCTCAGGCCTTCTCGAGCTGCGTGTAGTCGAGCTCCACCGGAGTCGCTCGACCGAATACCTGGACCATCACCCGGACCTTCTCCTTGTCCGGCCGAACCTCGTCGACGAAACCCTGGAAGTTCGCGAACGGGCCGCTGACGACGCGCACGTTCTCGCCTTCCTCGAACTTGATCTTCGGCTTGGGCTTGACCGCACCTTCCTTGATCTGCGCGGTCATGCGCGCCACTTCCTCGTCCGCGATCGGTGTCGGCTTGTTGCCGCCGCCACCGACGAATCCCGTGATCCGCGCAGTCCCACGCACGATGTGCCAGGTCTCGTCGTTGAGATCCATCCGTACGAGGATGTAGCCGGGGAAGAACTTGCGCTTCGATGTGCGCTTCGCGCCCTTCACCACCTCGACCACCTGCTCTTCCGGGATCAGGATCTCGTCGAACGCCTCCTCCTTGCCGAGCGCGCGCGCCCGCTCGAGAAGTCCCTGCTTCGCCTTCTGCTCGTGTCCCGAGTACGTGTGCACGATGTACCAACGCTTGGCCGCGGCGACCGGAGGCTTCGATTCGGCGGGAGCGGCTCCGTCCTCGCCCGCAGTGACGGTCGTCGGCGCCCCCGGGTCCGGCGAACCTTCGGGCGGATCGGGCTGCACCGGCGGTAGCTCCTCGCTCACGGCAACACCTTTCCCACACCCCAGGCCAGGATCATGTCTGCAACCGAGAGCACCAGCGTGATGACGGCGACGACGACGAGCACACCGATGGTGCCCGCCACAGCCTCTTTCTGCTGCGGGAACGTGACCTTTCGCAGCTCTGCCTGGACATCCTCCAAGTAGGACCGCGCCGTCTGGAACCAGCTCGTGGGTCCGATCGGCTCCTGCTCTGCGGTGTCCTTCGCCATCCGGCATCCTCGCATCGGGAAGGGCCCTCGTGAGCCGACCCTCCCCTGCTCTGCACTCTCGATCCGTTCCCCGCGCCGCTCGGCCGATCCGCCCCGCCCCGGTCCGTGCAGCACGCGGCCGTGGCAGGCGCGGAGGGACTCGAACCCCCAACCCCCGGATTTGGAGTCCGGTGCACTACCAATTGTGCTACGCGCCTAGGTCGGCCCCGCTCTCGTTGTGCAACTGGTTTCCCCGGCGTCGTTACTCGAGGATCTCGGCGACGACACCCGCGCCGACGGTGCGGCCGCCCTCGCGGATGGCGAAGCGCAGCTCCTTGTCCATCGCGATCGGCATGATCAGGTTCACCACCATCTCGATGTTGTCCCCGGGCATCACCATCTCCGTCCCCTCCGGAAGCTCCACGTTCCCCGTCACGTCCGTCGTCCGGAAGTAGAACTGCGGCCGATACCCCTTGAAGAACGGCGTGTGACGTCCGCCCTCCTCCTTCGTCAGCACGTACACCTGCGCCTTGAACTTCGTGTGCGGCGTGATCGAGCCCGGCTTCGCCAGCACCTGGCCCCGCTCCACGTCGTCCTTGTCCACGCCCCGCAGCAGCGCCCCGAGGTTGTCCCCCGCCTCGCCCTGGTCCAGCAGCTTCCGGAACATCTCGATCCCCGTCACCACCGTCTTGCGCGTGTCCTTGATCCCCACGATCGCGATCTCGTCGCCCACCTTCACCACGCCCTGCTCCACGCGACCCGTCACCACCGTCCCGCGGCCCGTGATCGAGAACACGTCCTCGATCGGCATCAGGAACGGCCGGTCCAGCGCCCGCTGCGGCTCCGGAATCGTCGCGTCCAGCGCGTCCATCAGCTCGTCGATGCACTGGTTCGCCGCATCGTCCGTCGGGTTCTCCAGCGCCTTCACCGCCGAGCCCCGGATGATCGGCGTGTCGTCCCCCGGAAACTCGTACTTGCTCAGCAGCTCCCGAACCTCGAGCTCCACCAGCTCCAGAAGCTCCGGATCGTCCACCATGTCGCACTTGTTCAGGAACACCACCAGGTACGGAACGTTCACCTGCCGCGCCAGCAGCACGTGCTCCCGCGTCTGCGGCATCGGACCGTCCGCCGCCGACACCACCAGGATCGCCCCGTCCATCTGCGCCGCGCCCGTGATCATGTTCTTCACGTAGTCCGCGTGACCCGGGCAGTCCACGTGCGCGTAGTGCCGCGTCGCCGTCTGGTACTCCACGTGAGCCGTCGAGATCGTGATCCCCCGCTCCCGCTCCTCCGGCGCCTTGTCGATCTTGTCGAACGGCACGAAGTCCGCCAATCCCTTCGACGCCTGACGCTGCGTGATCGCCGCCGTCAGCGTCGTCTTCCCGTGGTCCACGTGACCGATCGTCCCCACGTTCACGTGCGGCTTCGTCCGCTCGAACTTCGCCTTCGCCATGACTGTTCGCTCCTCTAGACCATCGACTTGGAACCGTGGACTGCCGACCGTGGACTTCGCACTGTCGGATTTCTGAAACCTCGAACTGCCGGAGAACACCGACTTGCGGAGACTTCGGATCCGACTCCCGTTTCGACTCCGGAGGTCCGCCTCCGGAGAGATGGAGCCCACGACCGGGATCGAACCGGTGACCTCGTCCTTACCAAGGACGTGCTCTACCGACTGAGCTACGTGGGCGTCGCCTCCTTCTCCAGGCGAGTTGTTCGTGAACCGATGACACGTCGATCGCTGGATGACCCGTCGATTGCTGGAGCGGGAAACGGGATTCGAACCCGCGACCCCGAGCTTGGAAGGCTCGTGCTCTAGCCAGCTGAGCTATTCCCGCGCGAAAAAAACTCGTGGCCCTCTCGAAGAGAAATCTGAAGGTCTGCTTACCGCTCGCTGCGCGCTCCGGCTTCGCCTCCGCACCTCTCGATGAACTTCGCTCGCCTCCGGCTCGCTGCGCGCTCCAGCTTCGCCTCCGCACCTCTCGATGAACTTCGCTCGCCTCCGGCTCGCTGCGCGCTCCGGCTTCGCCTCCGCTTGCTTGGTGGAGAGGGGAGGATTCGAACCTCCGAAGGCGTGAGCCAGCAGATTTACAGTCTGCCCCGTTTGGCCGCTTCGGTACCTCTCCGGCCCGCGCGCGACCGCGCGGGGAAAAGCGTATGGGCAGCCGATCCCCTTCCGCCGTCCCACGCTTGCCGCACCTGCGGAGCGCGTGGAACTCTCGGGGTCTTCGGATGCGCAACCTGTCGAAATGTGCTGCTACTCGCCGGCTAGTCGCCGCCAATCGCCGAACCGTGCTGCTTTTGCCTTGCTACTCTCGTCGCCGCGCCAGGCCGACCGGATTCACGTCGCTCGATCCCGCGAAGAATTCGGAACGGGCGTCGGGTGGGCAGCAGACGGACGCGAATGCCCGTTCGAACCCACGACCTTTCTCGCCCCTCGGATGGAGCTGGCGAGGGGACTCGAACCCGTAACCTGCGGATTACAAATCCGCTGCTCTACCAATTGAGCTACGCCAGCCCGGCTTGGCGACCGGCGCACTATAGCGAAGGCGAACTCTCCGGCAAGATCGAGGCCAAGCCAGCGACGACCGGAGGCGACTCAATCAGCGGACCCCCGGGGCAGACACGCGGGCTCGCCGGGTCCATTCGAAGAGAACCACCGCCGCCGCGGTGGCGACATTGAGGGACGCGACCTGTCCCTGCATCGGGATGCGGTAGAGCGTATCGACGGCGGAGCGAACCCCGGGACGCAGCCCGCGACCCTCCGCCCCCAGAACCAGGACCATCCGGCGGTCGAACAGTCGGTCCGGTACCTCGTAGAGGTCGAGAGCCGCGTCGGGGGATGCGCCGTGTATCCAGAAGCCCCCCTCCTGCAGAGAGCCGAGAGCCCGCGACAGGTTGGTGACGCGCGCCACGGGGAGGTGTTCGAGCGCCCCCGCGCTGGCTCTCGCCGCCGCAGGCGAGAGCGGAGCCACCCTTCGCTCGGGGAGCAGCGCGCCCCGAACTCCGGCAGCATCCGCCACGCGCAGGATCGCCCCGAGGTTCTGGGGGTCCTCGATGCCGTCGAGCGCGACGAGCCAGCCGCCGTCGGAGGCAGCGGGGATCAGGTCCTCGAGTCCGACCTCCGGGACCGGCCCTGCCTCGAGCATCACGCCCTGGTGTGAAAGCCCCTCCGGGGCCCGGGCATCGAAGAGGTCGGCCGGAACCTCGTCGACCGGGATGCCAAGCTGGGACGCGAGCTCCGCGAGCTTTGCCAGCTCGCCGCGGAGGGGAACCCCACCGACTCGCAGGAGAAGTCGCTGCATCGTCCGACGGCGCGCCCTGAGCGCCTCGTGGACGGGGTGGATGCCGACGAGTGACTCCCGCTCGACGGGAACCTGAGTCACGCGATGGCGGCCTCGCGCAGGGCGGGGCCGGGCGGCGGCGCTGCGTTTCACGACCGCAGCGTAGCGCGCAGCGACTCCACGGATTGCAGCACGGCGTCCGGATCGGAGACGTCCGGGTGGTTCTTCACCTCGAACTCGAGATAGTCGACGAGCGCCCGGAGCGCCTCACGGACGTCGCGATCGCGATCCGCCGGGAGTGCGAGCGCGCGCGCGACCAGCGCCTCCGGCTCGAGCGAGGCGCCGGCGCCCGGCCGAACGCCGGCGAGCAGACCGGGGAAACGCTCCGCCACCTGCTCGATCGCGACGCCGAAGCGCTGCACCACGCGCTCCTCCCCGTCGGCAGCAACGAGGACGCCGGCGAGTTCTCCCAGGAGCTTGACTGCGTCGTGGACCTGGCACCGGAGGCGTTCCCCGGGGTCGTCGCGGCGAACGCGCTGGGTCCGATCCGGATCGTCCTCGCGCCGCCGGATCCGCAAGGCACCCGCGCGATGCAGGAGATGGAGGAAACGAGCGACCGACAGCGCGTCGAGCCCGACGCGCTGGAGCAACGGAACGAACGCAGATTCCTCACCCACCGCATCGAAGACCTCGCGCTCGACGCCGGCGAGGCACTCCTGCGCTGCCGGCACCCGCTGCAGCCGAATCCGCGCATCGGCGAGCGCCGCGACGAAGCGGCGCAGTTCGTCGCGCCAGCGACTTCCATCCCGGATGAGGCGCGGGGTGGGAAGCGAGAGGCGAACCACGTTGTCGGGCTGCATCTCGCCTTCCCAGAAGCACAGCCGGCCGGATGGGTAGGCGAACAGGGAAACCGCGATCTCCTCGGCCTGCCGCTGCAGGCCTGCCCACAGCTGCCGAGGCGTCAGGATTCCGCGCTCCACGAGGGCCTTGCCGAAGCGCGCACCCGGATCGTGTCGCCGTTCGGCGCTGCGGATCTGTTCGAGCGAGATCGAACCCGCACGGATCAGCGAAGGACCGAGTCGATCGATGGGCTGATTCGACGCCGCGAAGACGACGTCCCCGCGATGGAACCACATCCACTTGGCCTGGTCCTGCCGGCTGTAGTGAAGCAGTCCCGAGCTCCCCGCGCGGTGCAACCACGCGAGCACATCGGACAACGGGAAGCTCCGGATGTCCACCGAAAGCGTAAGCCTGCCATCGGCGGGAGTGTGCAGATCCTCGGACGGGCGACCGTCGACCATTCCACGGCGCGGACTGCGACGCCGCACTCGAGCATTCTCGCCTTCGGTGAGCCCGAGAGGCGCGCTCGACGCGGGAGTGAGCGTCTCGCCCCCCGGCTGATCGCATTCGCGCATGGCCCCTCCGCATTCCCGCCTCCTGCGGTGCGGGCGCCCCGCTCGCGTCGGCCTGGCCCTCCCTGTTCGACCCCCGTCGAGGACCGCTTGAGCGCCGAAGGCATCGAAGACTGGGGAACGCGAACCGAAGAGTTGCGCTCAAGCTGCCGGCGAGTTGCGCCGACCGGAACCAGCAAGCCATCCGAGGAGGGTTCCGTCATGGCGACCGATTCGATGCACGACCGCAGGCGGCACCAGCGCGTCTCCCTCGATGCATCGGTACGCCTGTCGACGATCGATCCCGAGATCGATCCTCACACAGGCCGCCCTTTCTTCCGCGCCTTCGAGGAGCATTGCGCAAATCTCTCGCGCGGCGGCATCCTCGTCCACACGCACGAGGCGCTGTCCCCTGGTCGTCGCGTGTTGGTCGAACTGGCGCTGCCGACGGGTCGCATCCTCGAATCCGTGGCACGGGTCGCCTGGGCCGGTGCCGTCGAGAACGAACCCGATACGCGCGGTCTCGGCATCGAGTTCCTGAGTGGCGCGCCACGACAGCGGGACCCGCTCGAGAAGCTGCTCGAGCCGCCGATTCCGGCCATGCGCTGAGTCTGGAGATTCTCGCTTGATCCGCGCGGGTCGAAGCGGGTATCTTCCGCCGCCGATGCGTCCTCCGGGAAGCTACAAGATTGCCGGCCGCAACCGCGCGCTCGAGGGCCTTCTGGATCCCCGGGCACGCGGGGCACAGAGGGTCCGCAGGATCGTCGAGTCGCTGCGCGAGCAGATCGCCGGTGCCGGGGACGACACCGGTCTGCGCATCCGGCGGGTCTTCGCCGGTCCGCGCGAGATCTACCGCGTGGAGATCGAGCTTCCCGACCTGGGCTACCTGCGCACGACCTTGCTGGACCGCGACGCACTCGAGGACCTGCTGACCGGCGCAGAGGTGGGCGCACGCGTCCGGACGCGTCTGGATCTCGGCTGAAGTCGAGCACGACACAGGGATCTGCCCCGGGCCTACCGGATCCCTGCCCTGGATGCGGCGCCTTCTCCCGCAGGGGGGACCGCTCGGAGACACAGGAAAGGCCGTGCCCGGGGCAGGACTCGAACCTGCAAGGCCTTGGGCCAGGCGATTTTAAGTCGCCCGCGTCTACCATTTCGCCACCCGGGCTCGAGGCCCGATGAGAATACCAGGAACCGATGTTCCACGGGAAGAAGATCGTCGTGGTGATGCCGGCCTACAACGCCGCGCGCACCCTCGAGCAGACCTGGCGCGAGATCCCGCACGATCTCGTCGACGAGGTGCTCGTCACCGACGACGCGAGCCAGGACGAGACGGTCGAGGTCGCGAAGCGGCTCGGCCTGCGCACGATCGTCCATGCGCGCAACCGGGGCTACGGAGGCAACCAGAAGACTTGCTATGCCGAGGCGCTGCAGATGGGAGCCGACGTCGTCGTCATGCTCCACCCCGACTACCAGTACACACCCTCGCTGATCGCGGCGATGGTCGGGATGATCGTAGACGGACCCTTCGACGTGGTCCTCGGCTCGCGCATCCTCGGGGGCCGCGCTCGCGCCGGAGGCATGCCGCTCTGGAAGTACGTGGCGAATCGCTTCCTGACCGCCGCGCAGAACGCGCTGCAGGGCGCGAAGCTCTCGGAGTACCACACCGGCTATCGCGCCTTCTCCCGCGAAGTCCTCGCGGCGATCCCGTTGCTCGAGAACTCGGACGACTTCGTCTTCGACAACCAGATGCTCGCGCAGATCCTGTTCTGGAACTTCGAGATCGGGGAGGTGAGCTGCCCGGCCGCGTACTTCCCCGAGGCGTCGTCGATCGACTTCCGACGCTCGGTGACGTACGGCTGGGGCTGTCTCCAGACCGCGGCCCGGTTCTTCGCGCAGCGCCGCGGCTGGGGATCGGCGGCGATCTTCTCGGCCGGCGGGCGCCGCCTGCCGGCGCTCGCGGAGAGGAGCGCGGTGGAGGCCCGGGCCGGAATCGAACCGGCATAAACGGATTTGCAGTCCGCTGGCTAAGCCATTCACCCACCGGGCCTCGGTCGGGAGCGGCACGATAGCGCAGACACTGCGCGGGCTCCCCCGACCGGAGACCGCCGGGCTATCGTGCGGCCCATGCGCTGGTCCTGGGTCTTCCTCGGCGGCGGCCTCGGGGCCGTGCTTCGCTACGAACTCGCCGGCTGGGTGCAAGGCCACGCCGGTCCCGCGTTTCCGTGGGGAACGTTCGTCGTCAACGCGATCGGTTGCTTCGCGATCGGCCTGCTCGCCACGTGGATCGACGAGCGCGGCATCGGCGGAGCCGGACTGCGCACCTTCCTGATCCCGGGACTGCTCGGCGGCTTCACGACCTTCTCGGCGTTCGGTCTCGAGACGTGGCGGTTGACCGAGCAGGCCGCCTGGGGCGCGGCAGCCGGCAATACGCTCGGGAGCGTCATCGTGTGCGGGATCGCCGTAGCGGCCGGAGTCGCGCTGGGGCGCAGCGGTTGAACCGCGGCCCTCACCAGACCGGGAGCGCGCGCAGCGCGCCGGCGAGCCGCACCGCGTAGCCGGTCGGAGTCGCCTCGACCGCCAGCAGCAGCTCGGCCTGGGCGCCGCGCTCGAAGCGGGCCGGCACACCGCGGGGTGTGAGGTCGCGCTTGACCGTGCACAGCAGGGCCTCTGGATCGAGCGCCGACGGACGCAGCGTCGACGGGTCGAGACCTTCCTCGGTGCCGTCCGAGAGCGCGATCGTGCCGTTCGCAAGGTCGAGGTCGCGCACGAAGAAACCTGCCTCTTCGAGCACGATCTGTCCGCGGAAGCGGCCGACCTGGACGACGTACGTGTCCTCGTCGGGCAGGTAGCGCACCGATCGCTCGAACAGCGCGCGCAGTCGGGGATGCAGGATCGGCGCACCGTCGTGCCGGAAGCGACCGTCCCGCTGCAACACGAGACCGAACGGCCGCAGCGGCGGAGGCCCCGGTGCCGCGCTCAATCCGGCAGCGGCTCGGCTTCCAGCGAGCCGTCGGGTTTCACGCGGAACGCACCGAGGAAGTCGTAGCGGTTCCACAGGACGACGCGCGCGACCTCCCGGCCCTCGCGGTAGATCCACTTCTCGTTCCAGCGCACGCCGCCGTCTTCATGCGTCCGCGGGTCGTTCACGCTGCCGACCTGGTCTGTCGGAGCGCCGAGCAGCGCCCAGACCTGCGTGCGGGTCCGGCGCGGCGCCGGCTCCGCATCCGACGGCGTCGCGCTCATCGATCGCACTCGCCGCCGATCATGTTGACGAAGTCGAACGTCGGAATCAGGTCCGCCAGCATCGCGCCGGCGAGCATCTTCGGCATCGGCTGGAGGTTGAGGAAGCTCGGCGGGCGACAACGCACCTTCCACGGCTGCGCGCTGCCGTCGGAGACGACGTAGAATCCGAGTTCTCCGTTCGCGGACTCGATCGCGTGATAGGTCTCGCCGGCGGGCACCATCGGCCCTTCCGTCACGGCCTTGAACTGCTGGATCAGCTCTTCCATCGCGTTGAACACGCGGCCCTTCGCCGGCCAGCGCACGCGCGGGTCATCGACGTCGACGGGTCCCGGACCGATCTTCTCGAGCGCCACCAGGCACTGCTCCACGATGCGCAGGCTCTGGTGCATCTCTTCGACACACACCAGGTAGCGATCGTAGTTGTCGCCGACCGTTCCGATCGGGACGTCGAAATCGACTTCCGCGTACTTCAGGTACGGGGCGTCCTTGCGCAGGTCGAGCGGCACGCCGGCTGCGCGCAAGATCGGACCCGTGACGCCGTACCGGATCAAGTCTTCCTTCGGGAGCACGCCCGTCCCGCGTAGCCGGTCGACGAAGATCCGGTTCTGCGTGACGACGTCGTCGTAGTCCCGGAGCAGTCCGCGGATCTTGACGATGTGGTCCCGACAGCGCGCCGGAAAACCGGGATCCATGTCGTGCTTGACGCCGCCGATGCGCACGTAGTTCGACGTGACGCGAGCGCCGCACAGCATCTCCATCAGATCCCAGGCGAGCTCGCGCGCCTCGATGCCGTAGAGGAACGGCGTCATCGCCTGCAGCTCGAGGCAGGCGGCGCCGCACCGGGTCAGGTGGTCCCCCAGGCGCGAGAGTTCGCCGGCCATCGTGCGCAACCACTGGCAACGCTCTGGCGTCTGGATCTCCAGCAGCTTCTCGACCGCGAGGCAGTAGCCGATGTTGGCGAGGATCGCGGAGTTGTAGTTGAGCCGATCCGTGTAGGGAATCGCCTGGTACCAGGTCCCGCTCTCGCATTCCTTCTCGAAGCCGCGGTGCAGGTATCCGACCTGGATGTCGAGGTCGACGATGGTCTCGCCGTCGAGCTCGATCAGGAACTTCACCGTCCCGTGCGTCGCCGGGTGGGACGGCCCCATGTTGAGGATCTGGTTCTCGCTGTGGAGATCGCGACCGAGGTCCCGCTCGCGCGTCTGCGGACTCGCCATGCTCGCTCAGTTCCTCGGGCCGACGAGCGGCTGGCGCCGCTCCTTCGGATAGTCCTTGCGCAGCGGGTGCCCCTCGAACTCTTCGTAGAGCAGGATCCGACGCAAGTCGGGATGATCGCGGAAGCGGATCCCGTACAGGTCGAAGACCTCGCGTTCCATCCAGTTGGCGCCGGGCCAGACTTCCACGCACGAGTCGATCTGGCACGGCAGCTCGGGCACGCCGGCCTTGATGCGGACGCGGTGCAGGTGGCTCGTCGAGAGCAGGTGGTACACGACCTCGAAGCGCGGGCCCTCGTGGTCGGGATGCCGCAGATAGTCCACCGCGCACAGGTCGGCGAGCATGTCGAACGCGCACGCAGGATCGTCGCGGAGGAAGCGCAGGACGTCGACGATGCGGCGCGCATCGACGAGGGCTGTCGCATCGCCGTGCGTGGCGTGGGTCGCGAGCAGCGCGTCGCCCCGGGTCTCGAGCAGACGGCGCAGCACCGCCGAGTCGAACGCTTCCATCAGCGGGGGCGCTCCGCCGGCGCGTGCTGGCGATCGTACTCGCCGCGGATGAAGTCGAGGCGGCGCTTCAGCAGGTTCGCGGGGACCAGCAACTCTTCCTTGTGGTACAGCATCGGGCCGCGCTCGTAGGCGGCGATCTCGACCTCCCGGCTCATCACGATCGCCTCCTCCGGACACGCCTCTTCGCACAACCCGCAGAACATGCAGCGCGACATGTCGATGTCGAACGCCTCCGGCCAGCGCTCGATGCCGCGCTCCGGGAGCTCCCCGGGAATGATGCTGATGCAATCCGTCGGACACGCGAACTCACACAGCCCGCACGCGACACAGCGCGGGAGCCCGTCCTCGAGCGCGACCAGCACCGGCATGCCGCGGAACGCGTCCGGGTAGTCGACGCGTTCTTCCGGGTACTGCACGACGAAGGCCGTCGACTTCCCGGACAGGAATCCCCACAGGTTGCGGAAGAAGCGCCGGCTGGTGGTGGCCAGCCCCTTCCCGATCGCGGGCAGATAGGTCCGCTGGAACCAGCCCATGTTCTCGCGGCGATGGACGTGGACGACGCGGGCGGTCATTGCGGCCGCAGGCTAGCGCGCGAGCGGGAGCCCAGCGAGGCGGAATGAGATCGACCGCATCCGGCCGCCTCCCGTTACGAGACTGCGGGCGCCGAGCGGCGGAAACCATCGGCGCAGCGCGCTGTCACAGCCAGACGAGCGCGCGTGTCCAGGTCTGGCGGTGTGCCAGCGCCGAGCTCACGAGCCACGGATGTCATGACCACGTCGCGCAGCCCGCACGGCACGATCAGCCCGAACTCCGCGGGGTCCAGCGTCACGTTGAGCGCGAAGCCGTGCCAGCTGATCCAGCCGCGCAGGCCGACGCCCACCGAGGCGATCTTGCGGGCCGGACCCGGCGCCTCCGGCGCGACGAAGACACCCGTCTGGCCCGGCCGCGTGTAGCCCTCGACACCGAGATCGGCGAGCGCCGCGACCAGCAGTGCCTCGATGCGACGCAGCCAGGCGCCGGCATCCGCCTCCCCGCGCGCCGCGAGATCCGCGATCAGGTAGCCGACCAGCTGGCCGGGCGCGTGATACGTGACGTCGCCGCCGCGGCTGACCCGATGGACCTCGACCCCGCGGGCGGCCAGTTGCTCCGGCGCGGCGAGGACGTTCTGCTCGCGGGCGCGCCGGCCGAGCGTGATGACCGGCGGATGCTCGAGCAAGAGCAAGGCGTCCGGAACCTCGCCGCGCCGCCGCGCCTCGATCCGGCGCTCCTGCAACGCCAGCGCCTCGACGTACGGCACGACGCCCAGCCACTCGACCGCCAGATCCCCGGCGAGCGCGGTGCCACGCGTCCGCGCGGCGACGACGGATCCGGCCGCGAGCGCTCCAGGGCTCACGTCACAGCTCGAAGGCCGCCTCCTCCAGCTGCGCTCGCACGGCGTGGAGGAAGGCATTCGCAGGCGCGCCATCGACGGCGCGATGGTCGTACGACAGCGCCAGGTGCATGACCGGACGCACGACGATCGCGTCCTCGCCGTCGATCTCCCGCACCACGGGTCGCTTGACGATCTCCCCCATGCGCAGGATCCCGACCTGAGGCTGGTTGATGATCGCGAACCCGTAGAGGTTCCCGTAGCGACCCGGATTCGACACCGTGAAGGTCCCGCCGCGCAGATCGTCGGGCGAGAGCTGCTTCGAGCGCGCGCGCGCGGAGAGGTCCTCGATCGCCTCGGCGATGCCCACCAGCGACAGCCGATCGGCGTCGCGGATCACCGGCACGACGAGACCCTTCTCGGTCTCGACGGCGACACCGACATGGATCGCCTTCTTCTCGACGATCGCATCCTCGAGCACCGAGGCGTTGAGCCGCGGAAACTCGCGAAGCGCCCGGACCGTGGCGGAGACGACGAATGGGAGATACGTCAGGTTGAAGCCGTGCTGTTTCTGGAAGCTCCGCTTGTTCGCATCGCGCAGCTTCACGATCCCGTGCAGGTCCACCTCGGCGACCGTCCCGACGTGCGGCGAGATCTGCTTGGACAGCACCATGTGCTCGGCGACGATGCGCCGCAGCGGCGTCATCGGAATCAGCTCGTCGCCGGGTTGGATCTGATAGTTCAGGTACGGCGGGCGCTTGCCGCCCGCCGGCAGCGATGCCGCGACGGCCCGCGTCTCGCCGGCGCCGCTCGCCGGCTTCTCGGCCGCGGAGCGCGCGGCCGGCGCCGAGCGCGCGCGCTCGACATCCGCTTTCGCCACCCGTCCTCCCGGTCCTGTCGCCGCGACCCCGCCGAGATCGACGCCCTCCTCGGCCGCCATCCGGCGCGCCACCGGCGTCGCACGGACCTCCTTCGCCTGCGCGACGGAGGCCTCCGTTTTCGCCCCTTCTTTCGGGCGCGACGCCTTCGCGGCGGGCTTCTCGGGTTGCGCGTCGCGGGGCGCCGCCTTCGGCTTTGCCGGTCGCTCGGCCGCTTCGTCGGCGGCGGCGCCTTCGGCAATCCGGGCCAGCGCGGTTCCGACCGTCACCGTCTCGCCCTCCGCGACCAGGATCTTCTCGACCACCCCCGCTTCCGGGGACGGGATCTCGGCGTCCACCTTGTCGGTGGTCACCTCCACGAGCGGCTGGTCGCGTTTCACGCGCTCGCCTTCCTGGACGAGCCAGCGCGCGACCGTGCCCTCGAGCACGCTCTCGCCGAGCTGCGGGAACTCCACCGTCACCGACATGCCTGTCCCTCCGCGATCGCGTGCATCAGAAGTTGAGCGAGCGCCCCTCGGCTCCGAGCGCCGCCTCGAGGATGGCCTCCGAGAGCGTCGGGTGCGCGTGCGACGTCGCGGCGATCTCGCTCGTCGTCGCCTCGAGCGTCATCGCAAGCGCGATCTCCGCGATCAGCTCGGTCGCGCCGAAGCCGACCAGATGCGCACCGACGATCTCGCCGAAACGCGGTTCGGCGACGATCTTCGCGAAGCCCGCCGTGTGGGCCGAGGCGACGGCCTTGCCGGAGGCGGTGAACGGGAAGCGCCCGACCCGGATGTCGTCCCCGTATTCCTCGCGCGCCTGGCCCTCGGTGAGTCCGATCCACGCGACCTGCGGCTGCGCATAGATGCAGCCCGGGATCTTCCGGTGGTCGAGCTCGGGCCGGTTCTGGCCGGCGATCCACTCGGCTGCGGCGACGCCTTCTTCGCTGGCCTTGTGTGCGAGCAGCGGCGCACCCGCGAGATCGCCGATCGCCCGCACGCTCGGCACGGACGTCACGAGCCGGGCGTCCACCGCGACGAAGCCCTTGTCGTTCGTCTCGACGCCGGCCTTCTCGAGACCGAGGTCTGCGGACAGCGGACGACGCCCGATCGCGACGAGCACCTGATCCGCGCGCAGCTCGTCTTCCTTGTCGCCAGCGCGCACGCGGACGCGGACGCCGCCCCCCTCGACCTTCAGCTCCTCGAAGCGCGTACCGGTGCGGACGGCGATCTTCTGGCGCCGGAACTCGCGCTCGAGCGCCTGCGCGACGTCGGGGTCCGCGCCGGGCAGCATCTGGTCGGCCATCTCGAGGATCGTGACCTGCGAGCCGTAGTTCGCGTAGACGTACGCAAACTCGACGCCCACCGCGCCCGCGCCGATCACCACCAACTTCTCCGGGACCGTCTTCGACTCGAGCGCCTGGCGCGACGTCAACACGCGCTCGCCGTCCACCTCGATTCCCGGCGGCGTCCACTCGGTGGATCCCGTCGCGAGGATCACGTGCGGCGCTTCGAGCGCGCCGGCATCGGGCCCGGTGACCTCGACCGAATTCGGTCCCGCGAGGCGACCGCGACCGCGCACGAGCGTGATCGCGTTCTTCTTCAGCAGCGACTGGACGCCCTTGCACAGCTGATCGGCGACCTTCCGGCTGTGATCGATCGCCTTGCCGTAGTCGAGCTGCAGCTCGCCCGCGCTCACGCCGAACGTCGACCCGTGCGTCCGCAGCGTCTCGATCAGCTCGGCGCCGGTCAGCAGCGCCTTCGACGGAATGCAGCCCCAGTTGAGGCACACGCCGCCCGGGAGGTCCTCCTCGACGACCGCGACCTTCCGACCGAGCTGCGCGGCGCGAATCGCTCCGACGTAGCCACCCGGGCCGGCGCCGATGACGACCAGGTCGAAGCGTCCAACTGCGGTCAACGCGACCTCCTTCGCAGCTTCGGGATCGAGCCCGGATCGAGTGAGGACCGACTACGGTTCGCTGGGATCCGACGCGGACTGATCCGGGTCCGCGGACTACGCGACCGGCTTCTCGACGACCGCCAGGTCCAGGTCGTCGATCTCCCGGTGGCGCCCGCGCGCCGGAATCTTCTCGACCTGGACGCGCTCCTGGAGCTTCATCAACCCGTCGAGGACGGCTTCGGGCCGGGGCGGACAGCCGGGGATGTAGACGTCCACCGGCATGATCGTGTCGATGCCCTGCACCGTCGCATAATTGTTGTACGGGCCGCCCGAGCAGGTGCACGCACCGAACGCGATCACCCACTTCGGCTCCGCCATCTGGTCGTAGACCTTCTTGAGCACGGGCGCCTGCCGGTGGCTGATCGTTCCGACGACCATCAGCAGGTCCGCCTGGCGCGGCGAGAAGCGCGGCAGCGCGCAGCCGAAGCGGTCGAGGTCGTAGCGCGGCCCGGCGACCGACATGAACTCCATGCCGCAGCACGCCGTGACGAACGGGTACAGGAACATCGAGTACTTGCGGCCCCAGTTGAAGACGGCATCGACCTTCGTGGTCAGGAACGTCTCGTCGCCGGAGCGCATGTATTCGAGCGGGCGACTGTCTCGAAAGCGGTTGGTCACTCGGAAACCCCCGGAACGGCGCGATCATAGCGGCTCTGATACGCTGCGTCCCCATGGCGTCGGCCCCCGAGCCCGATCCGCGACGACCGAGCGAACGGAAGCGCGGGCGCTTCCGGCGCTCTCCGCGCAGTGGCGCGCATCCGCGCGGCGAGGATCCCCGGCGCGTCGGGCTCGCCTGGGGAGTGCATGCCTTCACCGCGAGCGGAGCCGTCGTCGGCGCCATCGCGCTGCTCGCGGTCGTCGCCGGGAATCTCCCGCAGGCCGCCGTCCTGATGATCGTCGCGCTCGCCATCGACTCGGTCGACGGGACCCTGGCGCGCGCAGTGCGGGTGGGCGAGGTGCTGCCCGGCATCGACGGCCGCCGGCTCGACGACATCGTCGACTACCTCAACTACGTGATCGTCCCCGTGGTGTTCCTCGTCGCTGCGGGCTTCATCAGCCCGTGGATCGCCGCGCTGCCGATCCTAGCGAGCGCCTATGGCTTTTCGCAGCAGGAGGCGAAGACGGAGGATGACTTCTTCCTCGGCTTCCCGTCCTATTGGAACGTCGTCGCGCTCTACGTCTGGCTGCTCGACGTGACGCCGCTGACCGCGACGCTGGTGGTCACGCTGTTCGCGGTCGCGGTCTTCGTGCCGCTGAAGTACGTCTACCCGAGCAAGATGCCGGTCCTGCGTCGCACGACGAACGTCGCCGGCGGCGTCTGGGTGGCGCTGATCACGGTCGCCGTCGTCGCCCCGCAGATCGCCGAACGCCTCCGGCTCGCCGAAGCCACGCTCGCCTACCCCGCCTGGTACCTGCTGCTCTCCTTCCGCTACGGCGGCCTCGCCCGCCGCCCCTCCTCGCGACCCCGTCAAGAAAGGGGCCGGGTTGGAACGTCAACTTCTTCGCGGCAGCCGATCGACTGACGCCGTGACGCGCGAGCCCTCGGTCCCCCTGCCCCGGCGCCCGCTGGGCGTCCTGCTCGTGAACCTGGGCTCTCCGGAAGCCCCGACGCCGCGTGCGGTCCGGCGCTACCTGCGCGAGTTCCTCGGCGATCCGCGTGTCATCGACATCCCGCCGCTCCCGCGCTGGCTGCTGCTCCACTTCGCAATCCTGCCGATCCGTCCGCACGCCTCGGCGCGCGCCTACGCGAAAGTATGGACCGCCGAGGGAGCCCCCCTCCTGGTCCACGGCCACGCATTGCGGGATCGGCTTGCCAAACGCCTCGGGGAGGGCTTCGTCGTCGAACTCGCGATGCGCTACGGCGAGCCGGCGATCGAACCCGCCATCCAGCGTCTGGCCGACGCTGACGTCGAACGGATCCTCGTGGTTCCCCTGTTCCCCCAGTACTCCGCCGCTGCCACCGGCTCGGCTCTCGAGGCCATCTACCGAGCGGCCGGTGCGCGCTGGAACGTTCCGCCGCTCGAGGTGCTGGACTCCTACTACGCAGATCCGGCGTTCATCGCGGCCGTCGCAGCGGTCGCCCGTGAGGTGCCCGGGCAGCATCGCCCGGACCACGTGCTGTTCTCGTACCACGGCCTGCCGGAGCGTCAGATCCGCAAGAGCGATCCGACCGGTTCCCATTGCTTCGCGAGCAACACCTGCTGCGAGACGATCAGCAGCGCCAATCGCTTCTGCTACCGCGCGCACTGCGTCGCCACCAGCCACGCCCTGGCGGCCCAGCTGGGCCTGCGAAACGACGAGTGGACGATCTCGTTCCAATCCCGGCTCGGACGCACGCCCTGGATCCGACCCTACACCGACGAGATCCTGCCGTTCCTGCGCGCGCGCGGCATCGAACGCCTCGCGGTGCTGTGCCCGTCCTTCGTCGCCGACTGCCTCGAGACGATCGAGGAAATCGGCATCCGTGGCCGGGAGCAGTGGCAAGAGCTCGGCGGCAAGGAACTCGTTCTCGTGCCGTGCCTCAACGCCCATCCCAAGTGGGTCGAGACGCTGGCGAGCTGGATACGCCGGCGCGCGTGAGCCCGCGCGCTTCACCTCGGACGCCGCGGTGAGGCGCTACGGGGCGGGCGGCGGCCCGCCGGCCGCGGAGCGAAGTTCGACGCGCTGCCGCCCGCGCTCGGCGACCGCGCGCCCCCGTTCCGTGTGGTCGCGGCCGCTGAACACCACGCGCCGGACGCGCGAACTCGGGAGCCGCTGCGCGCGCAGCTGCCCGCGCGGCCAGACGGTGAGCTCGTCGGGCCGCGCATCGGCGACGTAGCCCTCGAGGCGGCTGCCGTCGTCGAGACACAGCGTGACGTCGCCGCGAAAGCGGAAGGCCGCGCGCAGCGACTCGGGCGTGGCGTCGAGTTCGGCGCCGACCGCGGGATCCTCGTCCGCCTGCAGCGACACCGCCGGCGCCGCCGCCGTCGCCCGCCCGGTCGGCGCCGGCACGCGCGGGCCGAACAGCGCCGCTCTCGCCATGTCCACGAAGCCGCGCCACGACGAGAAGCCCTCGTCCACCGCCGTCGCCTCGAAGCCGCTGTGCACCATGCAGTCCCGGCAGGCGGGGTTGCCGCTCTCGGGCCCGTAGCGATCCCAGGCGGTGTCGGTGATCAGCTCGTCGAAGCTCCGGGCGTAGCCTTCCTGCAGCAGGTAGCACGGCTTCTGCCAGCCGAAGACGCCGTAGCTCGGCATGCCCCACGCGGTGCAAGCGTGCTCGCGGGCGCCGGTCAGGAACTCGAGGAACAACGGGGACTGGTTGAAGCGCCAGCGCGCGCGCCGCTGCTCGCCGAGCCGGAAGATCCGGCGGAACAGTTCGCGCGTGGCCTCCCGGGCCAGGAAGTGCTCCTGATCGGGAGCGGCTGCGTAGGAGTAGCCCGGAGAGACCATCATGCCCTCGACGCCGAGTCGCATCATCGCATCGAAGAAATCCGCGGTGCGCTCGGGATCGGCGCCGTGGAACAGCGTCGTGTTGGTCGTCACCCGGAACCCGCGAGCCAACGCGAGCTCCACCCCACGCACGGCCTTCTGGTAGGTACCCGGCCGACACACAGAGGCGTCGTGCTCCGCCTCGAGACCGTCGAGGTGGATGCTGAAGCTCAGGTACTTCGACGGCTCGAAGAGATCGAGCTTCTCCTCCAGCAGCAGCGCATTGCTGCACAGATAGATGTACTTCTTCCGCGCGACGAGTCCGGCGACGATACGGTCGATGTCCGGATGGAGCAGCGGCTCGCCGCCCGGAATGCTGACGATCGGTGCGCCGCACTCGTCCACCGCCCGGAGGCAGTCTTCGACGGACAGCTGCGACTTCAGCACGTTGCTCGGATACTGGATCTTGCCGCAGCCGGCGCACGAGAGGTTGCAGCGGTACAACGGCTCGAGCATCAGGACCAGCGGATAGCGCTCGCGACGCGCGAGCTTCTGCCGAACGATGTAGCTGGCGACCGTCGCCATCTGGGAGATCGGAACACCCATGGAATCCCCTCAGGCGAGCGCGGGGCGCTCGCGGTAGCTGGAAGAGCGGACGCCGGCGCTCGCTGGAGCGTCCGGCGCCGCAGCGGCGACGCCGCCGGCCCACGTCGCCAACGCCGGAGCCGCTGCGCGCAGACGGCGCAGCGCCGTGACGATGCGGAGCGGCAGCGAGGGGCGCCAGAGTTCGTGGCGAGGGCCGTCGAGCACGACGCGCAGGACCGCCACGGGCCGATGCGCGGCCGCGTCAGCCAGCCAGAACGACTCCATGTCGACTGCGCACGCGCCGCGCGCCGCCAGCGCCGCGCGCCCGGCGCCCGTCGCGGCCTTTGCGACGCAGGCGATCTCGCCGGTATGCGCGGGGATGCCGGCCTGCGCCAGCGCCGCCGCGAGCGGCGCCGCATCGAGATCGATGCGCCGACCCTCGGGTCCGAGCAGTGCCGACGCGACGACGACGACGCCGGGTGCGAGCTGTGCGTCGAGCGCGCCACAAACGCCGGCGACCGCCCAGGCCACCGCCGGATCCGATCGCAGTCCGTGCGCCGCACGCTGCGCGCGCGCCGGACCCATGCCGATCCGCTGCACGCGCGCGCCGGGAACCGCGCCGCGCAGGGCCCAGGCCTCGAGACGAAGCGCCGTCGCGATCAACAAGTCGCGCCGCTGCGACACCACCGCTCCGCTCACGCCTCCCCCCGTACCCAGCGCCCGAGCGCCATCACCGGAAAGTGCAGCCGGTAGAGGTGATAGCGGATGTAGAAGTCGCCCGGGAAGCCGGTGCCGGTGAACTCCGGCTCGTCCCAGTCCCCATTCGGGAGCTGCGTCCGTGCCAGCCATTCGACGCCCCGCTCCGCAACCGGCCCGCGCTCGCCCGCCGCGAGCAGCGCCAGCAGCGCCCATGCGGTCTGCGAAGCCGTACTCGTGCCGCGGCCGCGCCACGCCGGGTCTTCGTACGACCGGAGATCCTCGCCCCATCCGCCGTCCGGATTCTGGCGGGACACGAGCCAGCGGAGCGCCCGCTGGATCGCGGGGTGATCCGGCGCCGTTCCCGATCGCACCAGCGCCGGTACGACCGCGCCGGTTCCATAGACGTAGTTCGCACCCCAACGCCCGAACCACGAGCCGTCCGGTTCCTGCGCGCGCAGGAGCCACTCGACGCCGGCCCGGCAGCGCGGATCCGCTGCGCGGCCCTCCTCGGCGAGCATCTCGACGACGTGCGCCGTGACGTCCGCGCTCGGCGGATCGATGACTTCGCCGAAGTCACAGAAGGGAAGCTCGCCACACAGCGCCTGGGTGTTGTCGACGTCGAAGGCCGCCCAGCCGCCGTCCTTGCACTGCATGCCGTACGTCCAGTCGATCGCGCGCCGCACGGCGCCCTCCGTCCGCGCCGGATCGGCGCCCGCCGCCCGCAGCGCGAGCACGACCTCGGCGGTGTCGTCGATGTCCGGGTAGTTGTCGTTCTCGAACTCGAAGGCCCATCCGCCCGGCGCGAGCTCCGGCCGCCGCACGGCCCAGTCGCCCGGCACGCGGATCTCCTGCTCGAGCAGGTAGCGGCCGCCGCGAACCATCGCCGGATGATCGGGTGCGACGCCGGCGTCGCGCAGCGCCACCATCGCCAGCGCCGTATCCCAGACTGGCGACTGGCACGCTTCGAAGCGGCGCATGCCGTCTTCGCGGATCGCGAACGTCTCGAGCGCATCCCATCCCTTCTGGAGCGCCGGATGGTCCATCGCGTAGCCGAGCAGGTGCAGCGCCATGATCGAGTACACCCACGGCGGCTGGATGCCGCCCCAGCAGCCGTCCGCTTCCTGGCGCTTCAGGATCCACTCGGCGCACAGCGCGAGCGATTGCCGGCGCAGCGGCCCGAACGGGTGTCGCTGGACCAGGTGGAGCGCTCGATCGAGCGCCTGGAAGCGGCCCGGCCACGTCCGCAGCGGGAATCGCTCGGGGCGCCAGTCGCCGGTGCGCAGCTCGGCGAGCTCGAAGCCGAGCGACCGCTGCGGGCGGAACGACGACACCACGCACAGCGGAACGATCGTCTGGCGCGCCCAGCTTCCGAAATCGTAGATGTTCAGCGGGAACCAGCTCGGCAGCAGGATCACTTCAGGCGGCAGCGCCGGCAGACGCTCCCACGGCCACTCGCCGAACATCGCCAGCCAGATCCGGGTGAACACGCGCGAGCGCTCGATCCCGCCGAGTTCGCGGACCAGATCGGCTGCGCGTTCCATGTGCAGCGAATCGGCGGGATCGCCCGCGAGACGCAGCGCCGTGTACGCTTCGATGGTCGCCGACAGATCTGCCGGCCCGCCGTAGTAGATCGGCCAGCCGCCGTCCTTGTCCTGCTTCGAACGGATCCAGGCGGCCGTCTCCCGCACGATCCCCGGATCGACGCGGCCGAGGAACTGCCGCAGCAGCAGATCCTCTGCCTCCATCGTCACGTTGGTTTCGAGCTCGCCCTTCCACCAGCCCGCCTCGCTCTGGATCTCGAGCAGCCGCTCCCGAGCGCGAGCGAGGGCCTGCGCAGCGGGAGAGACGAGCGGTTTCGCGAGCGAGGCAGTCATCGTGAGCGTTCCTTTCTGGATCGGAGCCCGAGAGGTGCGCGCGGCGTCAGGCCGCCGCGGCGGACGTCGCGGCGGGCGCGCGGCCGAGGCTTTGCAGCGCCCGCTGGGCAGCGGCGTGGCCGCTGCGCACGGCGCCTTCCATCGTGGCCGGCCAGCCCGTGTCGGTCCAAGCCCCCGCGACGAAGACGTTCGGCACGCCGACGTCCGGACCCGGTCGCGCGGCGTGCGTGCCGGGCGCCTGCCGGAACGTCGCCGCGCGCTCCACGGTCACGAAGAAGCGCTCGACGCGCGCATCTCGCGCGGCCGGAAGCAGCGCCGCGAACGCGGGAAGGAACTGTTCGCGCAGCGCGGCCTGCGAGAGCCCGAGGTACTCGTCGGCGGCCGACAGCGACACCGCGACATACTGGCCGCGCTCGAGGCCCGACGACTGCGTGCGGTCGAACAGCCATTGCAGCGGGGTGTCGATGCCGGCGAGCAGCGGATGCGGAAGTACCTTGCGGTCGAATACCACATGGAGGTTGGCGATCGGCGCCCGGCCGAGCGCGCGCAGGCCGGCGCGATCGATCGTGGCCGACGCCGGCAGCAGCTCGGCCGCCTCCTCGTGCGGGACCGCGAGGATCACGGCATCGGCCTCGAGCGCCGCGCCGCGCACGACGACGGCCGGCCGCTCGCCGCGCGCGGAGACGAGAGAGGCGATCGGCGCTCGGACGAGAACGCGGGCTCCGGCGGCTCGCAACGCGCGCTCGGCGGGGTCCGCATGCAGTTCGCTCAGCGGGACCGTGGCCCAACCGACATCGGCGGCATCGGCACGCTCGAGGAAGCCGGTCTGGATCACCTTGGTCGCCAGCGCCAGCGACGCTTCGCGCGCCGGCAGGTTGAGCGTCGGCCGCACCAGCAGATCCCAGAAGCCGTCGATCGCGGCCGGCGACTCCCCCTGCGCCGCGAGCCAGTCGCCGAAGCGCACGCGATCCAGCACCGGATCTGCGAGGTCGAGGCCGCCGATGCGCCGCGCGGTCCGCCCGGCGCGCAGCCGCTCGGCGAACGGGAGATGATGGAAGCGCAGCAGACTCGGCGCGAGATGCGCCGGACTCGGCAGCGCGGCGCGCCGGATCCACGCGGTGCCGCGGCCGGGCGCCGCGACCGGCACGGCGAGCGGCGACTGCACGTGCACGCGATCCGACACGCCGAGCCGATCGAGAAACGCGAGGTACTCCGTGCAGCAGCGCAGGAACACGTGCTGGCCGTTGTCGACGTCGAGGTCGCCCCGGCGAGTCGACCAGGTCGCGCCGCCGAGCCGCGGCCGTGCCTCCAGCAACGTCACGCGGACACCGGCATCGGCGCAGTCGACGGCGGCCGTCAGCCCCGCCAGTCCGCCCCCCACGATGACGACGTGAGTCGCGCTCACGCCGATCGCTCGCGCGGCGCGAGCTCCGCGGGAACTCGCCACGCTCGCCACAGCAGCACCAGAACATGCCGGATGACATCGCGCCGGCGCGCCCGCGGCGCGCCCGCGCTCGGATCGTGATCCGCTCGCGCCAGCGCATCCGCGGCGGCGAAGCCGCCGGCGGCGAAGCCCGCCACCAGCAGCCGCGCCGTTCCGTGCAGCGAAGCGACCAGCGGCTCGGCCGCGGCGAGCAGGGCCCGGACCCTCGCCTCCTCGAACGCCAGCGCGGCCCGCAGCGGCGCGGGCGCCGGCTGCGTATCGAGATCGCTCTCGCGCGCTCCCGCGCGCGCCATGGTTTCGGCCGGCAGGTACACGCGACCGCGCTTGCGGTCCTCCGCGACGTCCTGACAGTGTTCGATCAGCTGAAGACCGGTGCACACGGCATCGGACAGTGCGATGCGATCCGGCGTCGCGGCGCCGAGCACGTGCAGGACCAGCTCGCCAACCGGCGTTGCCGACAGCGAGCAGTAGTCCCGGAGCTGCGTCCAGCTCTCGTAGCGCGCGACGTGCTGGTCGCGCCGGTTGGCCTCGACCAGGCGCTGCAGCGGCTCGATCGGCAGGCGAGCGCTGCGCAGCGCCGGCGCGAGCCGGCGGACCAGCGGATGGCGAGCGTCGCCTGCCGCCGCGCGCAGCAGGTCCGCCTCGATCGCGTCGAGCAGCGCGAGACGGTCTCCGGCCGATTCGTCGCCGGCGTCGTCGACGAGCCGCGCGAATCCGTAGATCGCGAGCAGGTCGTCGCGCAGTCGGCGCGGCAGCCAGCGCGGTGCGACCGGAAAGTTCTCGTGCGCGGCCTTCGCGAGCAGATCGTCGACGTCTAGTGCAGACGCCTTCGCGCCCGCGCTCACGCATCTCCCCGCGGCGAGCGCGACGCGGGCGCAGCGCCCGAACCGGAGCCCGACGCGAGCGCGCGTTCCACCACACTGCGCAGACCGACCCGCCGCAGCCGGGCGCGTCGCGCGTCGCCGTCGACGATCGCGAGCAACAGATTCCCGTGCAACATCGACAAGATGCCCATCGCCATCGCTTCGGCCGAGGTCGCGTCTCCGAGCGCCTCGGCGAGAGCCTCGCTGACATCGCGGGCGAAGTGATCGTGCATCGCGAAGAGCGGCTCGCGGATCGACGCTCGAAGCGTCGGCGACTCGATCGTCCAGCGCACGAAGGCCTGGATCGCGGACTTCTGTTCGTCGACGAAGCGCTCGTAGACGCTGAGCAGCTCGAGCAGGCGCACGGCGGGGTCTGGGTGCGTCAGGCTGCCGGCGATCTTCTCGGCAAACGGCACGAGCATCTGCCGGAAGGTCTCCCGAAACAGCGTTTCCTTGTCGCCGAAATGCCAGAACACCGCGGAGCGCGAGACCTTGGCGCGGGTCGCGATCGCCGTGATGCTGGCACCGTCGTAGCCGCGCGCGGCAAACAAGGGAGCGGCGGCTTCGAGGATGCGCGCCTGGGTGCGCGCCTTCGCATCCGGCGGCCGGCGGCGCGCCGGAACCTGCTGCGACGACAGCGAGGCCGGCGCAGCAGCCGGTCCGGCGGTCACCGCTGCTGCGGCGAGCGGACCGTCCGGCGGGCTCTCCGGCATCATCGACTCCTCCCTCCGGCGACGCACGGACACGCGTTTCGACGTCCAGAGCCGGGAACGGTTTCAAATTTCGGCGCCTCCGACACCCCGGGATTGCTGACCGGAACCGTCGAATCGGTCAGCAGGCCCCCGGGACACGCGCGGATCGAGCCAGCGTTCGAGCTCTGGACCGAGCACGCGGGGCGCCTCCCGCAGATCGGCGACGCGCCGCGAGCCGGTCAGCGCCATCACCGCACGCAGACCCTCGCTGAGCGCCTCGCCGGCCTTCATGACTCCTTCGCTGCCCCCTGCCGCCCAGGCGCGCAGGAAGGGCAGCGCGAGCCCGGCGACCTGCGCGCCGAGCGCCAGCGCGCGCGCGACGTCGAGCGCATTGCGCACGCCGCCCGAAGCGATCACGTCGAACCCGGCCCGCTCGGCGTAGACGATCGACGCGGCCGTCGGCACGCCCCATTCGCTCAGCAACCCGCCGATCGCCTGCTGGCGCGGCGAGCCGCGAAGCGATTCGACACGGGTCCAGCTCGTGCCGCCGGCGCCGGCGACATCGACCCAGCGCACCCCCGCCCTCCGCAGCCGCGCGAGCGTGCGCGGCGCAAGCCCACAGCCGGTCTCCTTGACGATCACCGGGATCGGCAGCTCCTGCGCGAGCTCGGACAGCGCGCCGAGGAGCCCGCGAAAGTCCCGGTCGCCGTCGTCCTGCACCAGCTCCTGGGCCACGTTCAGGTGGATGCACACGGCGTCCGCACCGATCGCGCGCGCCAGCGCGGCGACACGCTCTGGCCCCACCTCGCGAGCCTGGACCGCGCCGAGATTGGCCAGCAGCAACACGTCGGGCGCCACCTCGCGAAGCCGATACGTCTCGGCCACGGCGGGATCCACCAGCATCGCCCGCTGCGAGCCGACGCCGATGCCGAAACCGTTCTTCTGCGCGGCGGCGGCGAGCGCGAGGTTGACCTCGCGTGCCTCGGGCGCGCCGCCGGTCATGCCACTGATCAGCAGCGGCGCCTGCAGCTGGCGACCGAACAGTTCGATCGACGGGTCCACCTCGTGCCACGCGAGTTCCGGCAGCGCCTCGTGGAGTAGCTGCACGTCGTCGAGCAGCGTGCCGCGCCGCGCCTCGACGTCCTCGCGGATACACAACTCGAGGTGCTCGAGCTTGCGCGCCGGGATGTCGCTCATCGGCGGCCCGCGCGCGCGAAGCTCCCGATCCCAGATCCCGACCGCGGCTGGCCGAAGCCGAGCCAGATCCCCGCGGCGATCGCGAGCCGTCGCGACTTCGACAGCCGAACCGCCGGCCCGAGACACGGGAAGCCCTGCCGATGGATCTCTTCGAGCAGCACGCGGTAGATGCGGCCCATCGCCTCGGCCGGCCGGAGCACGCGGCGGTCCTCGGCCGGAAGCAGCCGGGCGGCGGTCTCGTAACGGATGCGCGCGCGCTCGGCGTAGAGCGCGAGCAGGAGACGGATCTCTTCGGTGAGCTTGCCTTCGCCCAGATTCTCCGGACGCACGTGCATCCGCGCCAGATCCTCGCGCGCGAGATAGACGCGCCCGCCCGCGGCATCCTCACCGACGTCGCGCAGCACGTTCGTCAGCTGCACGGCGATCCCCATCTGCCGCGCGTACTCGAGCGAGTCCGGATGGCGCGCGCCGAGCACGCGCACCAGCAGCAAGCCAACGGTGGACGCGACGCGGTAGCAATAGCGCTCGAGGTCCGCCCAGGTCTCGATCGCTTCGCCGGACAGATCCGACTCGACCCCGCGCAGCAGGTCGAGGAACACGTCCTGCGGCAGCCGGAACCGCTGCACGGCGTCGCCGAGGGCGATGCCGACAGGGTGCCTGGCGTCGCCGCGATAGGCCGCGGCGAGCTCGGCGCGCCAGCGTTCGAGCAGGAGCTGTCGATCGCCGCGGACGGCGGGGTCGTCGGCGACGTCGTCGGCGAGCCGGCAGAACGCGTACACGGCGTGCAGGGCGCGCCGCTGCGACGCGGGCAGCATCCAGAACGCGGCGGCGAAGCTCGATCCGCTGCGCTGGAGCACTCCGGCGCAGTGGTCGTAGGCGGCGCGCAGCGCCGGCGGAAGGGCGGCGTCGCTCATCGCGCCATGCCCGGCCGCCGGCAACGCGCGGGACCAGCGCTCTCCGCCAGCGCCGCCAGCGCGGCATCGGCAATGGCGTCCGCATCGAGGCCGACCTGGAGCCACTGCTCGCTCTGTTCGGCGTGCTCGATGAAACGGTCGTCGATGCCGATCCGCTGCACGCGCGTCTCCGGCGCGTGAAGCGACAGCATTTCCAGCACGGCGCTCCCGAACCCGCCGGCGAGCAGATGATCCTCGACGGTGAGCACTACGCCGATGCGCTCGGCCACCTCGCGCAGCAACTCCTCGTCGAGCGGCTTCGCGAAGCGCGCATCGAGCACGGCGGCCGAGATCCCGTCTGCCGCAAGACGCGCAGCGGCGCCCAGGGCGGCCGACACGGTCCGGCCGAGCGCCACGAGCGCGACATCCGTTCCATCGCGCAAGAGCTCCCCGCGTCCGATCGGCAGTGGCTTCGGATCCGGATCGAGCGCGACGCCGCACGCGGCGCCGCGCGGGAAGCGCAGCGCGAACGGCCGACCCGACTCGATGGCCGTCGCCAGCAGGTGCTGCAATTGGTTCTCGTCGCGCGGAGCGGCGACGACGAGGCCCGGGATCGCGCGCAGGTACGCGAGATCGAGCACACCGTGGTGCGTCGGGCCATCCGCACCGACGAGCCCGGCGCGATCGAGCGCAAACGTCACAGGGAGCTCCTGGAGCGCGACGTCGTGGGCGATCTGATCGAAGCCGCGCTGCAGGAAGCTCGAGTAGATCGCACAGACCGGACGCAGGCCCTCGCTGGCGAGTCCGGCCGCGAACGTGACCGCGTGCTGCTCGGCGATGCCGACGTCGTAGACGCGGTCCGGAAACCGCTCGGCGAAGCGATCGAGGCCGGTGCCGTCGGGCATCGCGGCGGTGATGGCGACGACGCGGGGGTCGCGCGCGGCGATCCGCGCGAGCGCTTCGGCGAAGCAGGCCGTCCAGCTCGGCGGGCCCGGCGCGCCGGCGCGCCGCGTGCCGCTCGCGCGTTCGAACGGCGCGGTGGCGTGCCAGCGGAACGGATCGGCCTCCGCCAATGCGAACCCCTTGCCCTTGCGCGTGCGCACGTGCAGGACGGCCGGGCCCGCGTGCGCGCGCAGCGTCTCGAGCGCGGCCAGCAGCGCCTCGAGGTCGTGGCCGTCGACGGGACCGAGGACGGGCAGTCCGAGCGCCTCGCAATAGCCGCGCACGTCCCCCGTCCGGGAGAGTCCGCCGACGTTCGGCGCGATCGACATCCCGTTCTCGTTGTAGACGACGCGGAGCGCTGGCCCGAGGGCCGCCAGCCCACCGGCGTGGTTCAACGCCTCGAACGCCATGCCCGCGGTGGCGCCGCCATCGCCGATCACCGCCACCGCGTGCGCGTCCTCGCCGCGCCGGCGCAGCGCCTCGGCGATTCCGAGCGCCGCGGAGATCGACGTGCCGGCATGCCCGGCGCCGAACACGTCGAAGGGACTCTCGGTCCGCCGCAGGAAGCCGCTCGGTCCGTCCGCGCGGCGGATGCGCGCCAGCGCATCGAGCCGTCCGGTGAGCGCCTTGTGCCCGTAGGCCTGGTGGCCGACGTCCCAGACGATGCGATCGCGCGGCGTCTCGAACACCGCGTGCAGCGCCACGGTCAGCTCGACGACGCCGAGGCTGCCGGCGAAGTGTCCGCCCTGGCTCGCGCCGAGCTCGATCAATCGCTCGCGCAGTTCGTCGGCGACGCATGTCAGTGACGCGCGCGGAAGCCGGCGCAGATCCGCGGGTTCGCGGATCGCATCGAGCAGACTGGACGGATCGGAAGAAAGCGCCTCACCCACTGCGATGGATGATCCCCCTCTGCGACGCTGCCGAGCAAGGGCCGATCGCTGACCGACTGTCGGGTATCGGTCAGCACGGCGAGCGCGGATCCGCCGGCCGGATTCGCATTCGCGAACGGCACGCGATTACAATCCGTCCATGTCGCCGTCCGCGATCCTCACTCGGTCCCCGGCCATCACCCGGATCGAGCTCGTCCCCGTGCACGTGCCGTTTCGCGCTGCCGTCCGCTAGGCGATGGCGAAGATCGAGCAGGCGCTCTCGGCCGCCGAGGCGTTGCGGATGTTCACGCGCGACGCGGCCTGGATCCAATTCGAGAAACACCAGAAGGGCTCGCTGGCGCCGGGCAAGCGCGCGGACCTCGTCGTACTGAGCGACGATCCTCTGGCCGTCGCGCCGGATCGCATCGCCGACATCCGGGTGCTGCGCACCGTCGCGGGCGGCCGCGTGGTCCACGACGACGGCGGCCTTCGATGACGACGAAGGGCGCCCGGGTGCGCGCCGCGCGCCCCGAAGATCTCGACGTCCTCGTCGCGTTCCAACACGCGATGGCCCGCGAGACCGAGGATCTCGAGCGACGCCTGCACGAGTTCGTCCGCGCACTCGCGGCGCGCGACCCGGAGGTGTGCGGGCTGCGCCTCTACGTCGAGCGGAACAATCGATCGGCGCGCGCGACCTACCGCAGCCTCGGTCTGCAGGAGACCGCGTATCGGGTCTACGAGCAGGCCACGCGCGGGCGCGAGTGACGCGGCAGGCCCGCCGGCGCGCTACTCGAGCGAGGCGGCGATGCGCTCGGCGAGCGCGGCGAGCCGCGCCGGATCCGCCCGTTCGCGACCATGAATCTGCAGCTCGCTGCCGGCGCTGCGCGGGATCAGATGCGTGTGGTAGTGAAACACCGTCTGTCCCGCAGCGGCCCCGTTGAGCTGGAGCGCCATCATGCCGTCGGGCGCAAGGGCGCGACGCATCGCGCGCGCCACCCGCCGGGCCAGGAGGTGGACCTCCGGCAAGGTCTCTTCATCGGATTCGAAGAGATTCTCGTAGTGCCGCTTCGGGATCACCAACGCGTGTCCTTCCGTCGACGGGAACAGGTCGAGGAACGCCAGCGCCTGTGCGCTCTCCGCGATCCTCGCGGCAGGCGCCCGGCCCGCAACGATCTGGCAGAAGATGCAATCCGGCTTCGTCGTCATCGGGTCTCCGTTACCGACAGGCGCGCAGCCGCGGCGGCGCCCGAGGCGAGCGCATCGCCGAACGCGACGCCGTCGAACGACGCGCCCGCCAGCGCCAGGCGGGGAAAGCGGGCGAGCCGCGCCCGTGCGCTCGCGACGACGCGAACATGGCGGAGCCCCGGCTGGGGGACTGCACGCGGCCAGCGCGCGACACCGAGAGGCACCGGTTCCCCGCGCAGCCCGAGTGCGGCGTCGAGCTCGGCAAGCAGCATCGCGCGCACGCGATCGTCGGGCTCGCCCAGCACATCGGGTCGGCGCGTGCCGCCAGCCAGTAGCGTGAGGAGCTGCCGCCCGGCGGGTGCGCGACCCGGGAACAGCTCGCTGAGGAACAGACAGCCGAGCAACGCGTCGCCCTCGCCGCGCGGCACCAGGAAGCCGAAGCCGCGGACGCGCTCGCGTAGCGCTCCGGGATCGACGCCGAACGAGACGCTCGCCACGGGCGCGTACTCGATCGCCGCGAGTTCGCGGGCTGCGTCGGGATCGAGCGAACCCAGCAAGGACGCGCTGATCGGCGCCGGCAGTGCGATCACCACGGAGCCGGCACGGATCTCGGATTGGTTATCTATTTCGAGAGGATAGACACCCTCCTCTGAACGGATTCCGGAAACCCTGCTGCGCAGCCGGAGCGCCGGTCCGAGCCGCGTCGCGAGCGCGTCGACCAGGCCTTGCAGGCCGTCCGCAGTCGACCAGGAGCCGGGGCGGCCCCGCGGCCGTCCGCGGTCGAACGCCGACGCGAGCAGGCCGCGCGCGATCGAGCCGCTGCGCCGCTCGGCGGCGACCAGACTCGGAAAGACAGCCTCGGCTCCCAGACGCGTCTCGTCTCCCGCGTAGACACCGGTCAGGAACGGACCGAGCAGCGCCGACACCAAATCGGGTCCGAGCCGGCGCGCCACGAACTCGGCGACCGATTCGCCGCTCGCATCCCCGCGCCGAACGAACGGCTCCGCCAGCAGCCGGAGCTTGCCGCGCGCGGACAGCAGCGGCGTCCGCGCGAGTGCGAGCGGGCCCATCGGCACCGGCGCGAGGCGCCCGCCGCGCAGCAGGAATCGCTCGCGGCTCGCCGGGGCCGCCGCCAGCACGAGCGATTCGAGGCCGGCGGCGCGCAGGAACGCCAGCGCACCGGGCCCGAGACGGAAGGCATTGGCGCCGCGCTCGACGAGATAGCCGTCGCGGCGCTCCGTCCAAGCGGAACCGCCCGCCCGCTCGGAGGCTTCCAGCACCAGCACTTCGCGTCCCGCGGCGCGCAGCGCCGTCGCGGCGGCGAGCCCGGCCGCGCCGGCTCCGAGTACCACGCACTCGACATCCGTCCGTGTCATCTGCCGTCGGGCGTCGCGAGTCCGCGCGCGGCCTCCGTGAAGGCCCTGACACCGGCGACCGGCGTCTCCGGCAGGCAGCCGTGACCCAGGTTCAACACGTGCCCGCGCGCCGGCGCCGCCGCGCGCGCCAGCGCGCGCACCATGTCGGCGATCGCCTGCGGCGGCGCCGCCAGCGCACACGGATCGAGGTTTCCCTGCAGGCTGGCGCGCCGACCCACGCGCTCGGCCGCCTGCGCGAGATCCACGCGCCAGTCGAGCGACAACACGTCGGCGCCCGCTTCGGCCATCTCGTCGAGCACGTGGGCGCCGTCGTTGACGTAGAGGATCAGCGGCGCGCGCGCGCGATCGACGCGCTCGGCGATCGCGCGGTGCGTCGGCAGGATCCAACGCCGGTAGTCGTCCGGCGCGAGGATCCCGGCCCACGTGTCGAAGAGCTGCACAGCCTGCGCGCCGGCGTCGATCTGCGCGTTCAGGTACGAGACCGTCATCTCGGTCAGGCGATCGAGCAGCGCGCGCAGGACCTCGGGCTCTGCGTACATCAAGCGCTTCAGCTCGGCGAAGTGGCGAGAGCCCTGCCCTTCCACCAGATACGCCGCCAGCGTGAACGGTGCGCCCGCGAAGCCGAGCAGCGGCACCTGTTCGGACTCGAGCGCCGTGCGCAGGCGCCGGAGGATCTCGAACACGTACGGGATCGAGGCCTCGTGATCGGCCTCGGGCAGCTTCTCGACCGCCTCGAGCGTGCCGATCGGCTCCGCGATCACCGGGCCCGGCCGGAAGTCGACGTCGATGCCGAGCGACAACACCGGCACGAAGATGTCGCTGAACAGGATCACGGCCTCGGTGCCGACGAGGCGCAGCGGCTGCAACGAGATCTCGACGGCGCGCTCGACGTCGCGACACGTATCGAGGAACGAGACGCCGGCTCGCGTCGCCCGGTACTCGGGCAGGTATCGACCGGCCTGCCGCATCAGCCAGACCGGCGGTCGATCCACCGGCTCGCCGCGACAGGCCCGGAGCAGCCGCTCGCTGCGGGTCAGTGTCGACACCTCCGTCATCAGTAGCCCCCGAGGCGCGCCCAGCGCTCGCGGTGCCAGGCGGCATCGCCGAAGGTCATCTCGGCGACGCGCGCGCGCTTCAGGTAGAAGCCGACGTCGTACTCGTCGGTCATGCCGACGCCGCCGAACATCTGGACCGCCTCGTTCGCGGCCAGCACGAATGCATCCGAGCAGCGCGCCTTGGCCAGCGACACCAGTCGCGCCAGATCGGGAGCCTCGTCATCGACCGCGCGGACCGCGGCCATCGTCGCCGAGCGCGCCAGCTCGACCTCCATGAACAGACGCGCCGCCCGGTGCTTGAGCGCCTGGAACGAGCCGATCGGAACGCCGAACTGGACGCGCGTCTTCAGGTACTGGAGCGTGTCCTCGAAAACCTGGGTGGTCGCGCCGAGCATCTCGGCGCACAGTCCGGCCGTCGCGCGATCGATCACCTGCAGCAGCAGCGGCCCGCCGCCGCCGAGCTCGCCGATCGCCGCGTCGCGCCCGACGCGCACGGCATCGAGCCGGACCAGCGCGGCATTGCGATGGTCGATGCGCGTCTGCCGCGTGATCGCCATGCCCGCCGCGCCGCGGGGAACCGAGAAGATCGCAAGGCCGTTCTCGTCCCGAGCGGAACCGCCGGTCCGGGCGACTATCAGGATCGCGTCGGCGACGTGCGCATCGGGAACCTGGATCTTCTCGCCGGTCAGCACGAACCCCGCTCCATCCGGCTCGGCCCACGTCTCGACACGACACGGATCGAAGCGGGTTCTCGCCTCCTGCCAAGCCAAGGTCAGGAGCTTGCCGCCGGCGGCGACCCCCGGAAGCCATGCCTGCTTCTGGGCTTCGCTGCCTCCCTGCAGCAGCGTCTCGCTGCCGAGCAACACCGTCGAGAGGAACGGCTCCGGCGCGAGGTGACGTCCGAGCTCCTCGAGCACGACGGCCAGGTCCGCCATGCCCATGCCAGCACCGCCGTACGCTTCCGGCACCCGGATGCCGACCCAGCCGAGCTCGGCCATCTGCTTCCACAGCGGGCGGGAGAAGCCATCTTCATCCCGCCGATCTCGCAGCTCGCGCACTCGCGCCACCGGCGAGTGTTCGCGCACGAAGTCGCTGGCGGTCTTCGCCAGGAGCTCCTGCTCTTCCGTCAACACGAGTTGCACGCCGTCTCCCCTCGCTCCACCCGCCTCAGTCGGGCAGGCCGAGCACGTGCTTGGCGATGATGTTGAGCTGGACCTCGCTGGTGCCGCCTTCGATGGTGTTGCCGCGGGAGCGCAGCCACTGGCGGGTCACGTCGAGCTCGCGCTCGTCGAAGCCGGCGCCTTCCCAGCCGAGCGCCTGCGGGCCCGCGATCGCGACGAGCAGCTCCATCCGGCGCTGGTTGAGCTCGGTCCCGTAGATCTTGAACAGCGAGCTCGCCGCGCCCGGACCGTGCCCCGCCTTGGCCGCGTCCCGAGCGCGCTGCGTGGTCAGCAGGAACGCGCGGGTGTCCATTTCGGTCTGCGCGATGCGGTGGCGCAGGAAGCTGTCGCCGAGCCGCCCGTCGGGTTCGAAGTCGAGGTGGTCGTGCGCCCAGCCGGCGATGCCGCGGCTCTTCCCGACGCCGGCGGCGCCGCCGAAGGCGTCGGCGATCATCGTGCGTTCGTGCGCGAGCAGCGCCTTGGCCACCGTCCAACCCCCGTTGACCGCGCCGACGACGTTCCGGGTCGGGACGCGGACGTCGGTCAGGAAGGTCTCGCAGAACGGCGAGGACCCGCTGATCAGCGGGATCGGCTTCACGGACACGCCGGGCGTCTCCATGTCGAACAACAGGAACGTGATCCCGGCCTGTTTCTTCGCGCGCGGATCGGTGCGCACGAGGCAGAACATCCAATCGGATTGATCGGCGTACGAGGTCCAGATCTTCTGCCCGTTGATCACGTAGTGATCGCCATCGAGGACGGCCCGGCACTGGAGTCCCGCGAGGTCGCTGCCGGCACCGGGCTCGGAGTAGCCCTGACACCAGCGGATCTCCCCGCGGCAGACTTTCGGGAGATGCTCCTGCTTCTGCTCCTCCGTCCCGAACTGCAGCAACACGGGCCCGATCATCGTGAGCCCGAAGCCGATCAGCGGCGGCGGCAGCTTCCGCTGCGCGAGCTCCTGGCGCAGCACTCTCGCTTCGTCGCGGCCGAGTCCGCCGCCCCCATAGGCACGGGGCCATTCCGGCGCCGTGTAGCCCCGCTCCGCGCAGAGGTCGAGCCAGCGCTTGCGGTCGGGATCGCTCCAAGTCGCCTTGCGCCCGCCCCAGACGCCCTCGAGCTCGTTCCCGGGCGCGCCCATCAGCGCCTTCGGCGCGTGCGCGTCGAGCCAGTCGCGCAGCTCGGCGCGGAAGCGTTCGAGATCCGACATCGGGCACCTCTTCGTGCGGGGCCGCTGGATCATAACCTCTCGATCATCCGAACGGCGCCGGATCGGGTTTTTCTCGGCGTCGACGCCGTGGGTCCGCGGGCTGGCTCTCGAAGGCCGGCCTTCTCGAAGCCTCGCTCCGCGACGTCGCGGACACGACTGTCCCGAGGGACTGGCGGCGTGCGCGAGGCCCTGCGGCCGGCTCCGGCTGTCGTGAGCGCGCTCCTGATCGCCGGAGGCGCGGACGCCGCGGTCGGCGGACCAGCGGATGGGTCTGCGAGCCACAGCCCGACGAGGCGACCGCCCGCCCAGGAAACGTGCGCCCGCCAACCCGTCGCCAGTCGGTGTCGAGAACGAGCGAAGATCCCCCATCCGCGACGCCATGCGAGAGCGGATTCCCGACAGGCCTGTCAGCCGCCAGCGCGATCGAGTTCCTGCTGGCGCTCCGGCTCGAGCACGCTCTCGCCCTCGACCTTGTGCAACACGACGTCCTCGACGACGGGCGGGCCACCGTCCCTGCCAGCGCGGACGTAGTAGTCGACGTCGTAGACCCGGCCGTCGGCCGCCTCGAAGTCGACGCAGGCCAGCCGGCGTCCGCCGCTCGTGTCCTTCACGCGCTCGTGGACGTGGTCGAACGTGAGCGTCACCACGGCATCCTGGGTGGGATCCTCGACCTCGAGCGTCCTGCCCGCGGCATCGACGTGGGCCTGGATCGCGTCGCGCACGGCTTCCTCCGATAGGGTGCCGTGGCGGTGACCGGAAGGGTCCGTGCAGGCGAGCGCCAGCGCCGCGACGAGGGCCAGCAAGACGACGGCTGCGTGCCGGGCGCCCGGCGTGGGGACGTACGTTTCGGTTCCGTTGGTCATGTCGAACTCTCCTCGGGGTGATCATCCGGTTGCCGATCGAGCATCGCGGCGGGTGCATCGTCGCCGCCCAGCCCTGCCCGCTCGAGCAGCTCCACGGCTTCGTCCGGGCCGATGAACGACGCGATGCGCGCGTCCTCGACGATGCGGCCCACCGGATCGAGCACGACGACGGCGGGCAGGCCGTAGACGCCGAAGCGCGCGAACAGCGCCTCGACGGTCTCGGTCGTTCGCGTCGCGTCGATCCGCACGCGCACGGCGCGGGCCAGCAGGCGCGCGACGGCCGGGTCGCGGAACGTCAGCCGATCGAGCTCGTGGCAGGCGAGACACCAGTCGGCGGTGAAATCCACCACGGCGAAGCGACCGGCGTCCCGGGCCTCGGCCAACGCGACGTCGACATCGCTGCGCCAGGCGAGCGGTTCGGCCGGAGCGGCGGGACCGAAGCGGTAGCCGGTGAGGGCCATCGCCAGCACCAGCGCCGTGGCCCCGACGGCGCGCCAACCGAGCGAGCCGACGCGCCGGCCGCGCACGAGCCGCTCGAAGCCGAGGCCGGCGAGCGCCAGCACCAGCAGCCCGCCGAAGACTGGCGGCGGCAACGCGAGCCGCGCAAAGTAGAACGCCGCGGCGAGCAGCAGCAGGCCGAGCGCGAAGCGCGCCACCTCGGGGAGCGCCCCGACGCGCGGCAGCCGGCGCAGCTCGCTCGCCGTCATCGCGAGCGCGAGGAACGGCGTGCCCATCCCGATCGCGACGACACCGAGAAGAGACGCGCCGAGGGGCACGTCTCCGGTCGCCGCGACGTAGGTGAGGACCCCGGCGACGAACGGGCCGACACACGGGGCGAACACGATGCCGGCGACGAGGCCCATCGCGAGCGCGCCGCCCGGTGAAGCGCCGCCGATCCGCAGCGCGAAGCCCGGCGTCCGCGACAGCAGCCGCTCGAGCGCCGGCCACCAGCCGAAGCTCACGACGGCGAAGGCGCCGAGCGCCAGCGCGAAGCCGCCTGCGACGCGCGGATCCGCCAGCGACGCGCCGAAGATCCGGCCGGTCGCCGCGGCCCAGGCTCCGAGACTCGCATAGGTGACGGCGATGCCGAGCACGTAGAGCACGCCATGGACCAGGGCCCGCGGCCGCGACAGCGTGCGCGCGCCGAAGGCCGCGACGGTCACCGGGATCATCGGGTACACGCACGGCGTGAGGCTCAGCAGCAGGCCGCCGACGTAGGCCGCGCCGAGCAGCCCGGGGAGGCCGGCCATCTCCCGTAGCGTCCCGATGTCGGGAATCACGGCGCGGCTCCGTCGAGGGCGAGTTCGACCCGGCTCGGCGGCAGGCAGATCTGGTGGTCGCAGGCCTGGAAGCGGACGGCGACGCGTTCCGGAATCGGCGCCTCGCCGGCCAGCGCGATCTCGACGTCGCCCTCGTAGACCTGGATCGCCTCGGGCGCAAAGGCGGGGCGCAGCGCGTGGCCGTCCGGGTACTCGGCGCGCCACGGCGGCGCGTCGTCCGCCGCCGCGGGCTCGACCGTCGTCGGAATCAGGAACGGCAGTGACGCCGGGTGCGCGTTCACGTGCCAACCCTCGGCGACCGCGAGACGAACGCGCAGCCGCCGCTCCGGCACGGTGTCGAGGACCAGCGAGGCGCGGACGTGATCCGCGCTGCTCGGCATCCGGAAGCGCTCCCGCTTCCCTTCGGAACCGATGTCGCCGGCACCCCGCGTGGCCGCCGATGACGTCGCCGAGGCGAGTGTTGGTCGTCGGGCCGCGTCGAGGACCCGCGCCGCCACGGTGACACCGAGCGACGACGGCGCCCGTTCGAGCAGCGGCGCCGCCGCCCGCACGATGCCGTCCGCCGCGTCGCGGTAGTGCGGCTCTCCCGTCTCGGCAGCGAGCGCCGTCAGCACGCGGTACGCAACCGAGTTGCCGGACGGCAGCGCGCTGTCGTCGAAGGGTTTGGGCCGGACCAGCAACGTCGAATGGGCGGGCGTCAGGAACAGCCCGTGCCCCGTCGGATCCGAGAAGCGCGCCAGCATCCGGTCCGCGATCGCCCGGGACTCGGAGAGCCAGGCATCGTCGCCGGTGGCTCGCTGCAGCTCGAACAGCGCGTCGGCCAGGAATGCGTAGTCGTCGAGCACGCCCTCCTCCCGGACCTGGCCGGCGATGTACGAGCGGCCGAGCGCGCCGTCGTCGGTGCGCAGGCGGGCCAGCAGGAAACGCGCGGCTCGGGCGGCGCGTTCGCGGGGGGCGGGATCGTCGAGCGCACCGGCCGCATCCAGCAGACCGCGGATCGCCAGCGCGTTCCACGCGACGAGCACTTTGTCGTCGCGCAGCGGCTGCGGGCGCTGCGCGCGGCGCGCGAGCAGCCGCGCACGGTCCGGCGCGAACGGCTGCAGCAGCGCCGACGCGTCTTCGGCGCCGTGGCGGGCGAGCTTCGGCGCGAGCGGCAGGCCGACGCGCAGCACGCCGCCGCCCGGATGCTCGCGCAGCGGCGCCAGCTCGTAGACGTCGAGGAATGCGTCCGCGCGGTCGCCGAGAACCTCGCGGATCTCGTCGCGGGTCCAGACGTACGAGGCGCCTTCCACGCCGGCCACCTGCGCATCCTGGGCGGCGAAGAAGCCGCCCTCTGGATGGCTCATCTCGCGCTCGAGATAGGCGATCGTCTGGCGCACGACGTCGCGATAGAGTGGCCGCCCGGTGAGCGTGAAGGCGCGGGCGTAGACGCCGAGCAGCTGGGCGTTGTCGTACAGCATCTTCTCGAAATGCGGGATCGACCAGGTCGGCTCCGTCGCGTAGCGGTGGAAGCCGCCGGCGAGATGATCGTAGATGCCGCCGAGTGCCATCTCGTCGAGCGTACGCACGAGCATGTCGAGTAGTTTCGGGTTGGATTCGCGCTCGAGCGCCGTCAGCAGCAGCTCGAGCGCAGGGGGCCGCGGGAACTTGGTCCGCTGCGCGAAGCCCCCGTGTTCGGGCTCGTAGCTCCGCTCCAACGCGTCGAGCGCAGCGCGCAGCGAGACCTCCGGCGGCGGCGCCGTGCCTCCGAGCGCGCCGCGATCCGCGATCCGCGCGATCTCCTCGGCAACCTGGGCGGCGACGCGCTCCACCTTCGCGCGTTCCGTCCGCCACGCGTCGGCGATGCCGGCGAGCACGCGCGGAAACCCCGGCCGACCGTGCGCGTCCTCGGGCGGAAAGTACGTCCCGGCGAAGAAGGGCTTCCCGGCCGGCGTCAGGAACACCGAGTTCGGCCAGCCGCCGGACCCCGTCAACAGGTGGGTGGCCTGCATGTAGATCTCGTCGACGTCGGGTCGCTCTTCGCGGTCTACCTTGATCGCGATGAAGTCCCGCGCGAGCTGCGCGGCGATCGCCGGGTCCGCGAAGACCTGGCGCTCCATCACGTGACACCAGTAACACGTCGAGTAGCCGACCGAGAGGAACACCAGCTTGTCCTCGCGACGCGCACGCGCGAAGGCGGCATCGCCCCACGGATACCATTCGGTCGGGTTGTCGGCGTGGAGCTGCAAGTACGGGCTCGCCTCGGCCGCGAGCAGGTTGAGGCCCGGGCCGGGACGCGGGTAGGCACTCGAGGATTCGGGACTCGCCGACCCGGCCTCCGGGGCGCGCGCGACCGGCGCCGAATCCCCGGCCGGAGCGGCCGGCAACCGCGCGAGCCACCACACACTCGCAACGAGTCCCAGCGCCGCGAGCAGAGCCCCGGCGGCCGCGATTCGACCCGGCCGTCGCGCGGAAGAAGCCCGGTGTCGGATCCTACGCAAACCACTCCCCTTCCCGGCTCCCGGAGAAGCCCCTCTTCCGAGAGACGGATGCGCGGCGATCCGGTTCCCTTCGCGATCCCCACCGGGTCCAGGGAACTCCGGCGGACCGCTCTCCGTCCTACCTTACGGCCTGCGATGGAAGGAGACCGGGGCCCTATGCGCGAATCGAGCTTCCGGCGCCTCGTCGCGAGCCATCTCGATCTGCTCTACGGGGCGGCACTGCGCATGACCGGCCGCCCCGATCGCGCCGAGGACCTCGTGCAGGAGACTTGCCGGATCGCCTTCGAACGCTGGACGACCCTGCGCGACCCCGCCGCCTGTCGCGCCTGGCTGCTGCGGATCCTGCGCAACACCCACATCGACGAGCTGCGACGCACGCGGCGGCTGGTTCCGATCGACGGCGACGCGCTCGACGTGCCGGACCTCCAGATGCTCGCGGATCCCGCGCGCAGCGTCGCGGCGGGTCTGTCGATCGCACGGCTCGACGCCTTGCTCGCGCGCTTGCCGGAGGAGACCCGCTGGTTGTTCTGGCTTCGCGAGGTCGAAGGATTCTCCTACGCAGAGCTGGCCGAGGCGCTCGATGTGCCGATCGGAACCGTGCGTTCGCGCCTCGCCCGCTTGCGGATGCGTCTGATCGCCGGCCTCGCCGAAAGTTCGCATCCGGAACGCAGCTTCGCCGGAGGACGCGATGACCACTGAGTGCCGGGGTCGCCCGGAGGAACTGTCGGCGCTGCTCGACGGCGAACTCGGTGCCGACGAGGAGCTGGCGCTGCGACGTCATCTCGACGTCTGCCCGAACTGCCAGATCTGGCGCCGACAGCTGACGGAGCTCTCGGCCGGCATCGCTGCGTGCATCGGACGCGAGCGCGCGCCGCAGTCGCTCGCGCGGCGCATCGAGTCGCTTTCGCCGCGCCGTGGCCTCTGGTACGGCCCCGCAGCGGCGGCTGCCCTCGTCGCCGTAGCGACGAGCCTCGTCTGGCTGCTGCCCGGGTCAGAGTTGCCGAGCGAGCGAGCCCTCCTCGCCGATCACCACAAGCTCGTGTCGGGCGGAACGGCGCTCGCAGTGCCGTCCTCGAATACCGAAGAAGTTTCGCGCGAACTCGGCGCGCGCCTGCCGTTCGCCGTCCAGGTGCGTGCGGTCGACGGGGCCGAGCTGCGCGGCGGTCACGCGTGTTCGATCGATGGCAAGCGAGCGGCCTATCTCCAGTACGTGAGCGCTGGAGAAGCCATCTCCGTCTTCGTGTTCCCGAGCCGAGGACACGACGCCGGCACCGCCACGGCGTGCCGCAAACTCGATGGCGAGAGCCTGTGCGCCTTCGCCGGACCGAACGAACGCGTGGCCGTCGTCGCGTCGAGCCCGCAGCGGGCGCAGGGATTCCGCGACGCCGCTCGCGTCGTGGCGGAGCCGTGAAGCCGAGGCGTCCGGGATAACGATGGATCCTCGGCCTCGGCACGGCGTTGGCGCTCGGGGTCGGCGTCGGGGTGGAGGGCGACGGCTAGCAGATGGAGAGGCACGGAGCGGCGCGCTGCATCGCGCGCTCCAGCAGGCGCGCTCACCCCCGAACTCTCGTGTGGACGCCCGACGGTGTCGACCTGGGAGCCACCGGGACCCGCGTCGCTCGCCTCGCTCGATGCGTCCTCCCTGCTCGATGCGACCGTCGCCGGTTCGCCCGAGGAACGCTCGCGCGCGATCGAAATCCTCGGAGAGCTGCGCGGCGCCCGGGCGGTCCCAGCTTCGGTCACGAGCGGAGTCAGGGCGATAGGCAAGTCGGACTCTATCGGACCGCGATCGCCCGCTTCTCCGTCCTGCCCGCAGCGCTCTTGCGCCGCACCTGCGAACGCGACCCGGACGATCGCCGGCGTCCCCAAGCGAGCAACGCGGAGCCGGAGCCGAGCAGCAGGAGCGAACCGGGCTCGGGGATCGGAAGCTCGGCGACGACGGTGTCGTTGGGGAATCCGATATTCCCCACCCCCGGCGGGTCTTGGATGAAGTTGGTATTCGCGATCCAGCCCGCGACGTCGCTCTCGACGAAGGTCGGCGTGCCCTCGAGGATCTCGATGACCCCGTCCGCGAACGCCACGAACTCCGTCACGTGCCACGACCAGAGGGGCTCGCCCGGAGCCAAGACGTCCCGATTGATCCCGTCCGAGCCGGCTGCGATCTTCGCCAGGGCAATGGTCCCGAGCCCGCTGCCCGCCTCGTGGCTCTCGCCCGCAGATCCTCGAGACCGCCTCGCTCAGTGCTTCCGCTGCCCCTGCACGCGTGCGATTCCGACGCCGGCGACGGTGAGCAGAGCGGTCAGACCGAGAGCCGCGAGACTCGGCTCCGGTACCAGCTTCAAGACAACGCCCGTCGGTCGACCCCCCGGATCCGGGAACGGCGTCCCAGTCTCGTTCGCGAGCACGTAGACGTCACCCTCCGCATCCTGAGCGAACCCCAGCACCGACCGTCCGACGAGCAGATCCCCGAGATCGACTTCTTCGATGGCGTCGTTCTCGCCGAGCGCGAAGACGCGCCCTGCGGCGCCTCCGAATGCGCCGAAGTCGCCGAACACGTAGCGCCCGAGCAGGGGGGGAGCCGCATCGCCGCGCGCGACGAAGCCGCCGACGACGGCGATCCCCTCACCGTGGTCGTACTGCGCGATCGGATCGACCAGACCGGCCGACACGCCCGGATCGACCGACGTGACGAAGCTCTCGGACCCGTTGCCGACGAAGAAGAAACCGCCTTCCTTGCGCGGCCAACCGTAGTTGGCGCCGACTACACCCTGGCTGATCTCCTCGACGTCGTCCTGCCCGACGTCCGCGATATAGAGCGTTCCATCGAGCGCATCGAACGAGATCCGAAACGGGTTGCGAAGCCCCCACGCGAAGATCTCGTCGATTCCCTCCGTCCCGACCAGCGGGTTCTCGGCCGGTATGCCGTATGCGCCGTTCGCCGCGTCGCTGCCGTCGACGTCGATGCGCAGAATCGTACCGAGCACGTTGCCCGTGTCCTGGCCGTTCCCTCCCGGGCTGTGGCCGTTGCCGCCATCGTCCCGATTCCCGCCATCGCCTACGGAGATGTAGAGGTAGCCGTCCGGCCCGAAGGCCAGAGCTCCGGCATTGTGGTTGAACTGTGGCTCGTCGATCCGCAAGAGTTCTCGCGCGCTGGTGGGATCGACGCCAGCTTCGGAGTCTGCAGGTTCCGAGACCTGCCACTCCGTGACGACGCTCTGGTGGTCGAACGGCAGCTGGATCGGCACCGTGAAGTCCGCTGGACCGGCCACCGGCTCGGACGTGTAGGTATAGAGTCGGCCGTTCTGTGCATAGTCGGGATGAAACGCAAGTCCGAGCAGACCGCGTTCGTCGAACGTGTTCGGTCCGGCGACGCCGAGCGCCACGAGGCGATCCGACACATCGAGGAAGATTCGCCGTGCGCCCGTCGTGAGATCGATCGCGTAGACCTGGCCCGCCTGGTCCGCGACGAAGAGCCGACCCGTACCATCTCCAGAATGGGTCCCCCAGACTGGCGCTACGAGGCCCTCGGCGACCGCCTCTGCCGACACCGAGAAGTCAGCCGCCGGGATCGGCGTGGGAATCGGATCCGCGAGCGCCGGCTGCTGGAGTGCGTCGAACTCGAGATCATCGATGACGGCGTAGCCGTCGGTTCCGTTGTTCTCGAGCGTGATCCGCGAGATCGGCGCCGTCCCGATGATCTCGAGCCTCTCGAACGACGTGCTCCCGGAGAAGGTGCCGACCACAGCGCCCTGCGCGTCGAAGGCCGTCAACACGCTGTCGACCCCCGCGTTCTGGTCGCGCAGCCACAGTGCAACCCGTGTTGCTGGCGTCCGAAATCGGATCGTGCCCACGGAACCTGCATCGACCATCCAGGACTTCGAACCGGTTCGATAGAGCGTGAAGACTCCGATCGTCTTCGCCTCGCCGTTCTCGAACGTCGCCTCGACTGGGAACGAGCCCAGCGTGAACGAACCGCTGGTGTCCGTCGACTCGAAGCTCGTCGTGAAGTCCTGTCCGTAGGCGGATGTCGACAGGATCAAGGTGAATCCGAAGAGCGCTCCTACGCCGGATCCCCACGGAGTTCGAAACGAGAATCGACGACCGGCCATCGTGGCATTCCTTCCTGACGATGAAGGCGACGCGCACGACGATCGTCGTGCGCTGCACGTCCCGATCGGACCCTGGCCGGAGACCTCCAGAGTATGCCTGAACCGGCGCGTCTGCCTCCAACGCTGTCTCGGAGCCGGGCTGCTGGGTTCGCACGCGTGGGGAGGCGGCAGACAGGCTGGCAGACCTGCCACCTGGCCACGGTCGGGTCGCGGAAGCGAATTCGCGCGACCGGACCGACGCGCCGTTGCGGCAGCGATGGTTTCGAGGGACGAGAAGGCGCGTACGGTCGGAGTCCTGGCGGCCGTGTCTCGGGTCGGCCCCGATCGGGCGCTCGCGGGCGAACACCAGGAGCAGCCCGCGGACGAGATGCTAGGATCCTCGCTCCGATGAAAGTCCTGCTCGCCAGTCCGCGCGGCTTCTGCGCCGGCGTCGACCGCGCCATCGAGATCGTGGAGCAGTCCCTCGAGCGCTTCGGCGCCCCGGTGTACGTCCGTCACGAGATCGTCCACAACCGGCACGTCGTCGAGACGTTGCGCGCGAAGGGCGCCGTCTTCATCGAAGATCCCGCCGACGCGCCGCCCGGCGCACTGCTGGTGTTCAGCGCGCACGGGGTCTCGCCGGAAGTCCGGTCTGCCGCAGCGACGCGCGGGTTGCGCGTCATCGACGCGACCTGCCCGCTCGTCACCAAGGTGCACGTCGAGGCGCAGCGTTTCGCCCGTGAGGACGTCGAGATCGTGCTCGTCGGGCACGCCGGCCACGTCGAAGTCGAGGGCACGATGGGGCAGGCGCCCGAGCGCATGCACCTCGTCGAAAGCGTCGCCGACGTCGCGACGCTCGAGGTCCGGGATCCTTCGCGGCTCGCGTGCCTCACGCAGACGACGCTGTCGGTCGACGACACCCGGGAGATCCTGGCCGCCTTGAAGGCTCGCTTCCCGGCGATCCGCCTGCCGCGCAAGGACGACATCTGCTACGCGACGCAGAACCGCCAGAACGCCGTGCAGGAGCTCACCGGCGAAGCGGAGCTGGTGCTCGTGGTCGGGGCTCCGGAGTCCTCGAACAGCAACCGACTCGTAGAGATCGCGACGCGCGCGGGCGCCCGTGGCCAGCTCGTGCAGACCGCCGCCGACATCGACCCGGCGTGGCTGCACGGCGTGCGCTGTGTCGCCGTCACCGCGGGCGCATCGGCTCCAGAGCTGCTGGTGCAACAGGTCGTCGCTCGCCTCCGCGAACTCGCCGGACCCGACACCGAAATCGAGTCGGCGCCGCTCGTCGACGAGGGCGTCGTGTTCCAGCTGCCCGCGGAGCTGCGCGCTGCGGGAGCGTGATCCCAAGGACGGGGGCGACGACCCCGAGGTCTCCGACTCGATCGATCCCGAGACCGCGCCGGTCCTGCCCGCCGCGTCGGTCGCCGCGCACGCCACCGCGCTGCGCCTTTCCGACGCGCGCGCCACCGATCGCGAGATCTGGACGCTCGCCTGGCCGGTGATCCTGTCCCAGGTGCTGGCCAGCGCGGTGAGCCTGATCGACATCGCCATGCTCGGTCGGCTCGGGCCCAACACGCTCGCGGCGGTCGGCTACGTCACGCAGTTCTTCTGGCTCTCCCACGCGGTGCTGATGGCGGTCGGTGTCGCCGGGGTCGCCCTGATCTCGCGCGCGCTCGGCTCCGGCGATCCGGCGGGCGCCCGCGCGGCGCTCGCGGGATGTCTCACCGTCGCGATCGCGGTGTCGGCCGGAATCGCCGGCGTCGTCCTGTCGGCGCCCGGGCCGATCCTGGGACTACTCAACGCGACGCCCGACGTGATCGAAACCGCCCTCCCGTACCTGCAGCTGATGATGCTCTCGACGCTGCTCTTCGCGGTGTCCGTCACGCTCGAATCCGGCTTCCGCGCGGCGCGCGACACGCGGACACCGCTGTGGATCGCCGGCGTCGTGACGGTGGTCAAGACGGGACTCAATGCACTGCTGATCTTCGGCCTCGCCGGATTCCCGGCCTGGGGGCTGGTGGGAGCCGGCATCGCGACCCTGATCGCGCAGAGCGTCGCGATCGTCCTGCTCGTCTCGGGCAGCAGGCGTCGGGACCTGCGGCCCGCGCTCGGCTTCGGGCGCCGGGATCTCGCGCGGGCGCGCCGCGGACTCGGTGCCGTCGCGCGGATCGCGACGCCGGCCGTGCTCGAGCGCGTCGTGCTGAACCTCGCGCTGATGACCTACTTCGCGATGCTCGGCCACTATGGACCCGCTGCGCTCGCGGCCTATACGGTGGGCGTGCGGATGCTCTCGTTCTCGTGGATCCCGGGCACGGGCTTCGCCGCCGCCGCGGCGACCCTGGTGGGCCACGCGCTCGGCGCCGCATCGCCGGGCGCTGCGACGCGCGCCGGCTGGCGAGCGCTGCGCTTCGCGCTGCTCGTGTCGGTCCTGCTCGGCGTGATCTTCGCGTCGCTGCGGATGCCGATCGCACGCCTGTTCACGGACGACGCGAGCGTGCTCGCAGCGCTCGGCCCGTTCATGCTGACGCTCGCGCTCGCCCAGCCGCTGCTCGGCATCCACTTCACGATGTCCGGCGCGCTGCGCGGAGCCGGCAACACGATGACGCCGCTGCTCGCGGCGACGGCCGGCAACTGGGCGCTGCGCGTGCCGCTCGCTTACCTGTTCATGCGGCTCGACCTGCCGCTGTACTGGATGTGGCTCGCGCTTGTCTTCGATCACGTGGCGCGTGCGACGTGGGTCACGTGGACCTTCGCGCGCGGGCGCTGGCGAGAGCGCGCGCTCAGCCCTCCAGCTCCTCGTCGATCACGCGCTTGAAGGCGTCGAAGGGCTGCGCTCCGGACAGGAAGCGCCCGTTGATGAAGAAAGCGGGCGTCCCCGACACACCGAGCCGCTGTGCCTCCTGCTCGTCCCGCTCGATCCGCTGCTTCACCGCCGCCGAAGCGCGATCCTCGTCGAAGCGCGCGATGTCCAACCCCAGCTCCTCGGCGAAGCGGCGATAGGTCGCGTCTCCCAGGTCGCGCTGCGACACGAAGATCTTGTCGTGCATCTCCCAGAACTTGCCCTGCCGGTGCGCCGCCTCCGACGCCGCGGCCGCTCCCGGAGCGTCGGGATGAATGCGCAGCGGCAGATGCTTGAAGACGCGGCGGACGCGATCCCCATAGGTCTCCTCGATCTGCTCCAGCGTCGGCTGTACGCGTGCACAGAAGGGACATTGGAAGTCGCTGTACTCGACGATCGTCACCGGCGCGTCCGCTGGTCCTCGCGTCGCGGCGCCGTCGATGGCGATCTCCGCACGCTGCCCCGGAACGGGACCGCGCTGCGGTTCGGGCCGAGCGGCCCCGGCGCGCGCATTCGCGCCCGGTCCGGCGCCTCCCCCGTCTGCGAGGGTCTCCTGGATTCCGCGCAGCATCGCGCTCTGCTCGTCGAGGCCGTTCTTCACGACCAGACTTGCCACGAGGATCGCGACACCGAGGACGATGGCGCCGACGATCGTTCCACCACCAGACGAATCCGCCATGCTCCTTCGATCCTCCATCCGGACGCGCGATCATACCGCGCCGATCGGGCATTCCCAGTTCGCGAGCCGTGCGCGCGGATCCGCGCTCCCCCTCCGCTAGCCGTCCGGCGTGGCTCTGCGAGTTCAGTCGTCTCCGCGCAGCCAGTCTCGCGGCTTCAGGAACACCTCGTAGAGATGCGCCTCCGGGGTCGATGGTTCGGGGCGCCAGTCGTAGCGCCAGGCAGCGAGCGGCGGCATCGACGCGAGGATCGATTCCACGCGGCCCCCGGACTGCAATCCGAAGCGCGTGCCGCGGTCGTACACGAGATTGAATTCGGCGTAGCGGCCGCGCCGATAGAGCTGGAACTCGCGCTCGCGCTCGCCGTAGGGCGTATTCTTGCGCCGCTCCAGGATCGGCAGGTACGCCGGGACGTAGTGATCTCCGACGCTGCGCAGGAACGAGAAGCAGCGCGCGAAGCCGCCGTCGGAGAGGTCGTCGAAGAAGATGCCGCCGATGCCGCGCGGCTCGCCGCGATGCGGCAGGAAGAAGTAGTCGTCGCACCATTTCTTGAAGCGGGGCCACGCATCCGGGCCGAGCGGCGCGCACGCGTCCCGAGCCGTCCGGTGCCAGTGGATGCAGTCCTCGTCGAACCCGTAGTACGGCGTGAGATCGAAGCCGCCGCCGAACCACCAGACGGGCTCTCCCGTCTCGGGTCCCGCCACGAAGAAGCGCACGTTCATGTGCGACGTCGGCACGTACGGGTTGCGCGGGTGCACGATCAGCGAGACCGACACCGCTTCGTAGGCGCGGCCGGCGAGCTCGGGCCGGCGCTCGGTCGCCGCTGCGGGTAGCTGGTTGCCGCGCGTGTGCGAGAAATGCACCGCGCTCTTCTCGATCGCCTCGCCGCCTTCGAGCACGCGGGGCCGCGCGAGCCCTCCGGTCGGCGTCGGAAACCGCTGCTCGCGAAACCGCGCAGCGCCCGGCTCTGCGGCCTCGAGCGCAGCGCAGATGCGATCCTGCAGATCCTGGAGGTACGCGAGGACCGGCGCGACGGCGGCTCGCTCCGCGCTCACGCCGGGCCGGTCTCCGGGTCCCGCCCGCCGCTCGGCGCGCGCGGGCGAGACGCGCCGTCCGTGTCTTCCTCGACGGCGTCCTCGCCTTCGCGTTCGAGGGCCGCAGACGCTCCGCCGCGGCCCTCGAACGCGAAGGCGAGGACGCCGTCGCTCGCCAGCGACACGCGCGCCCGGCCGCCCTTCGCGAGCGCACCGAAGAGCACCGCCTCGGCGATCGGATCCTTGAGCTCGCGCTGGATCACCCGCGCCATCGGACGCGCGCCGAAGTCCGGGTCGTAGCCCTTCGCGGCGAGCCACGCGCGCGCGTCGGCGCCGAGCTCGAGCGTCACGCGCTTCTCGAGCAGCTGCGCGGAGAGCTCGGCGACGAACTTGTCGACGACGCGCACCATCACGCTCGCGTCGAGCGCGCGGAAGTTCACGACCTCGTCGAGCCGGTTGCGGAATTCCGGGCTGAACAAGCGCTCGAGATCCTTGCGGCCGTCGCCCCGCTTCTCGCCGCCGAAACCGATCGCCCGCGCCTGCATCTCCCGGGCGCCGACGTTCGACGTCATGATCAACGTGACGTGTCGGAAGTCCGCCTCGCGGCCGTGGTTGTCCGTCAGTGTCGCGTGGTCCATCACCTGCAACAGGATGTCGAACAGATCCGGGTGCGCCTTCTCGATCTCGTCGAGCAGCAGCACCGCGTACGGATGCTTGCGGATCCGCTCGACGAGCTGTCCGCCTTCGTCGTAACCGACGTAGCCGGGGGGCGCGCCGATCAAGCGCGCGACCGCGTGCTTCTCCATGTACTCGCTCATGTCGAAGCGTAGGAACGGCACGCCGAGGCAGCGCGCGAGCTGCTTCGCGAGCTCCGTCTTGCCGACGCCGGTCGGACCCATGAACAGGAACGAACCGATCGGCCGCGTCTGCCCGGAGAGCCCGGCGTGTGCACGGCGCACGGCTCGGGCCACCGTGGTCACGGCCTCGTCCTGCGCGAACACCACCTTGCGCAGATCCTGCTCGAGACTCTCCAGCCGCGCGCGATCGCTCGCGGCGGCCCGCGCCAGCGGGATCCGGGCCACCCGCGCCAACACCTGCTCGACGTCGCGCACGCCCACCGTGCCGCGCTTGCGGCCCGGGCGCAGCCGCACCGCCGCGCCCGCCTCGTCCATCAGGTCGATGGCCTTGTCGGGCAGGAAGTGGTCGTTCAGATGGCGCGCCGAGAGCTCGACGGCCGCGCGCAGCGCGCCGCTCGTGTAGCGGACCCCATGGTGCTCGGCGTAGCGCGGCGCCAAGCCCTGCAGGATCCGGATCGCATCCGGGATCGATGGCTCCAAGACGTCGATGCGCTGGAAGCGCCGCGCGAGCGCGCGGTCGCGGTCGAAGTGGCGGTACTCCCGGTAGGTCGTCGAGCCCATGCAGCGCAGCTCGCCGCCGGCGAGCAGGGGCTTCAGCAGGTTCGAGGCATCGACGGTGCCGCCGGAGGCGGCGCCGGCCCCGAGGATCGTATGGATCTCGTCGATGAACAGCACCGGCTTCGGCCGCTGCTGGAGAGCGTGGATCAGCGCCTTGAAACGCGCCTCGAAGTCCCCGCGATATCGTGTGCCGGCGAGCAGGGCGCCGATGTCCAGCGCGAAGATCTCCGCATCGCGCAGGTCCTCGGGAACGCGGCCTTCGTGGATGCGCTGCGCGAGTCCCTCGGCCAGGGCCGTCTTCCCGACGCCGGTCTCGCCGACGAAGATCGGGTTGTTCTTGCGCCGTCGCGCCAATACGTGGATCGCGCGCTCGAGTTCGGCTTCGCGCCCGACGAGCGGGTCGATCGTGCCGGCCGCCGCACGCTCGGAGAGGTTCGTCGCGAACGCGCGCAGGGGATCCTCGGGCAGCTCGCCCTCGTCGCCGCCGGGGCCCGGACGGGTCCCTGCCGGCGTGGCGCCTTCTCGGCTCGGCCCGGCCCCATCGGGGCGCGGCAGGCCGCCGTCCCCGCCCGCACCGAGCTTCGAGATCCCGTGCGAGAGATAGCGGAGCACGTCGAGTCGCGAGACGCCCTGCTCGCGCAGCAGCGCGACGGCATGCGAATCCGGCTCCTGGAAGATCGCCGCGAGCAGGTCGCCGGCCTCGATCTCTTCCTTCTCGGCGCTCTCCGCGTGATGAAGGGCGTGCTGCAGCACGCGGTGGAACGCCAGTGTCTGACGCGTTCCTTCCTCGCCGTCGGGCAGTTGTTCGAGATCTTCGGCGAAGAAGCGCTGAAGCGAGCGCTTCAGCAACGCCAGATCCGCGCCGGTATGGCGCAGCACTTCGACCCCGCGCGTGTCGTGCAGCAGCGCGAACAGCAGGTGCTCGACGGTCAGATCGGCATGCCGGCGCGAAAGCGCCTCGCGGTAGGCCGCCTGCAGCGTCAGCTGGAGCTCGCGACCGATGCCGCTCACCGCGTCTTCACTCCGTCACTCCTTCTCGACGCCGGCCCGCAGCGGGTAGCCCCGCTCCTCGGCCTGCTGATGCACCGCCGCCACCTTGGTTTCGGCGACTTCCAGAACGTAGACGCCCGCGACGCCGAGGCCCGTGCGGTGGATCTGCAGCATCAGCTGGGTCGCCTCCGCCGGACTCTTGCGGAACAGCTGCTCGAGCAACCCGACCACGAACTCCATGGGGGTGTAATCGTCGTTGAACAGGATCACCTTGAAACGCGGCGGACGTTCGGCCTTCTCCCGCGGACGCGTGGTGACATCGCGTTCGCGCAGCGGAGCGTCGCTCGGACTGCCGGGACGACCGGGGCCTCCGGGTTCGGACATGAACCGGAGAATAGCCGGTCGCGGCGCCGGACGACGACCACGCGCCGCGCCGGACGCCTCCGCGCCGGCGGTTAGACTGCCGCGCGTGACGACGATCGAGCTCGCCGCGGGCGTGTGCACGGTCCCCCGCGAGGAATGGAACGCCTTGGTCCGCGACGAGTCGCCGTTCCTCGAATGGGAATGGCTCGCGGCGCTCGAGGAATCCGGCGCCGTCGGACGCGCGACGGGCTGGCTCCCGCGCGTGCTGAAGGCCCGCGAGAGCGGACGCCTCGTGGCCGCCTGCCCGCTCTACCTGAAGGGGCACAGCGAAGGGGAGTTCGTCTTCGACCACGGTTTTGCCGACGCCGCCGAGCGCGCCGGCATCCGCTACTACCCGAAGCTGCTGGTCGGCGTGCCGTTCACGCCGGTGACGGGCGGACGCTTCCTCGTCGCACCCGACGCGGATCGGCCCGCCTGGGTGCGACGGCTCGCGTCGGCGCTCGGCGAGATCATGCGGGACAACGACCTCTCCAGCGCGCACGTGAATTTCTGCCGCGAGGACGAGCTCGCCGCGCTCGCGGAGGCCGGTTGGCTGCCCCGACTCGGGCTCCAGTACCACTGGATCCGCCGCGGCTGGACCTGCTTCGACGACTACCTCGGCGAGCTCCGCCACAAGCGTCGCAAAGAAGTCCGGCGCGAGCTGCGCGCCGTCGCCGAAGCGGGTCTCACGATCGAGGTCCGCAGCGGCGAAGCGATCCCGGACGACTGGTTCGCGCCGATGTGGCGCTTCTACCGGACTACGATCGACCACAACCCCTGGGGTCGGCTGTATCTGAACGAGGACTTCTTCGCGCGGCTGCGCGAGCGCTTCCGCCACCGCCTGTGCTTCGTGATGGCGCTGCGAGGGGCGACGCCGGTCGCCGGCGCGTTCAACGTCCAGAAGGGCGACGCTCTGTACGGCCGCTACTGGGGCGCCGACGGGTTCGTCAAGCACCTGCACTTCGCAGTCTGCTACTACGCCGGCATCGACCACTGCCTGCGCGAGGGCCTCGCGCGCTTCGAGCCCGGCGCCGGCGGCTCCTACAAGCAGGTGCGCGGCTTCGACGCGCAGCCGACCCGCAGCGCCCACTGCTTCGCGGATGCCCGGCTCCACGACGCCGTTGCCCGCTACCTCGAGCACGAGCGGGACGAAACCCGCGAGGCGATCGACTGGCTGCGCGAGCGCTCCGCGCTGAAGGCGCCGGCATGACGGTGGCAATCGACCCGAGCGAGCACCCGATCCTGCTCTTCGACGGCGTCTGCAACCTGTGCGCCGGCACCGTGCGCTTCGCGATCACGCGCGACCGGGAGGCGCGACTGCGCTTCACGCCGTTGCAATCGCCACTCGGACAGGACCTGCTTCACCGCCACGGCTACGAGCCCGGCGCCGTCGATAGCGTCGTGCTGATCGACGCCGCGGGTGCGCACGATCGCAGCACGGCGGCGCTCCGGCTGCTCCGCCACCTGCCGGCGCCGTGGCGCTGGATCGGGCCGCCGCTGCTGCTGTGTCCGCGACGGCTCCGCGATGCCGTCTACGACTTCGTCGCCCGCCGCCGCTACCGCTGGTTCGGCCGCCGCGACGAGTGCCTCGTCCCGACGCCGGACTTGCGCAGTCGCTTCCTCTGAGCTGCCGAGGAGCCCCGCGCCCGGGCCCTCGACCCGTCGCTTCGCTTTCGAAGGCGCGGGTTCAAGCCAGGCCGAGCACGCGACACATCCCGAGCACCATCGCCGGCACGACGAACGCGCTCGCCAGATCGAGTGCGAAGCCATGGCGCAGCATGGCCGTGATCGGCACGCGGCCGCTGGCGTAGACGATGGCGTTCGGCGGCGTCGAGACCGGCAGCATGAACGCCATGCTCGAGGCCAACGCCATCGCGAGCGCCGGCGGAATCGGCGACACGCCGGCGGCCTGTGCCGACGCGATGGCGAGCGGTGCGAGCATCGTGGCGGTCGCCGTGTTCGAGGTCGTCTCGGTCAGCACGACCGCAACGGCGGCGAACAGGAACGTCAGCGCGACCAGGGAATCGCTGCCCGTCCACGCGACGAGGCCCTGCCCGATCGCCTCGGCGAGCCCCGTCCGGAACATCGCACCGCCGAGCGCGAGGCCGCCACCGAAAAGCAGCAACGTGCCCCAGTCGATCCTGCTGGCTTCGGGCCACGTGAGCGTGAAGCGACGCGCCCGCCAGTCGACCGGCAGCACGAACAGCAGCGCCGCGCCGAGCACGGCGACGACGGGCTCCGGCAGCAGCCGCTCCGCGCCGCGCGCCAGCGGAGCGTCAGGGCCGAGCACGACGGCGAGCAGACCCGGACCGACCCACGCCGACACGGTCAGCAGGAACGCGGCGAGCACGTTGCGCTCGCGCCGGGAGATGGGACCGAGCTCGGCGCGGTCGGCGCCGAGCTCGGCACTCGCGCGCGGCGCCTCGGCGTCGGCCGGCAACGAGAAGCGTAGCCAGACGACGAGCAGCGCGAGCATCACCAGTGCCGTCGGCGTGGCGATCGCCATGAAATGGAGGAACGGGATCCGCAGCCCGGCGATCGCGTCGAGCTGGCCGAGCATGATCAGGTTCGGCGCGGTGCCGACGGGCGTCGCGATCCCGCCGATCGACGCGGCGTAGGCAACGGCCAGCATCAGCGCCGTGCCCCAGCGGAGCTGCCGGGGATCACGATCGCCGCCTCGCGCGCGCGCCATCGCAGCCAGCACCGACACCGCGATCGGATACAGCATCGCGGTCGTCGCGGTGTTGTTGAGCCACGCCGAGATCGCCGCGGTGATCACGGCGAAGGCCGCCAGCAGCCGGGCCGGAGACGCGGCGACGCTCGGTCGCGCCAGCACCGCGAGGGCCACGCGGCGATCGAGGCCGCTCGCGGCCATCGCCTCGGCCAGCACGAAGCTGCCGAGGAACAGGAACACGATCGGGTCGCCGAACGGAGCGAACAGCTCGCCGGCGCTGCCGACGCCGAGCACGACGGCGAGCGCCGGTCCGAGCAGCGACGTGACCGGGATCGGAACCGCCTCGGTCATCCACCACACCAGCACCAGCGCTAGCACCGCAACGAGCCGCGCCGCCTCGGGATTCGGCGCCGGCGGCGGGAACGCCAGCAGCGCGGCGAACAGCAGCGGGCCGGCGAACAGCCCGGCCGTGCGGCGCCAGCGGTCGAGACGTCTCTCCGTCTCCGAGAGGATCGCGAGCGGCACGGGATCCGCGGCGGAATGCGGCTCGTTCACCCGGCGCAGTCTACCGGCATCGTGGTCGCCGCGTCGCCCTTGTCGTCCGAGCATCGACGGCGGCATCATCGCGCTCCGCCCTCACGAGGAACCCTCCATGCCGACAGAATCCCGATCCCCCGCGCCGCGGCCGCTCGATCCGGAGCTGCTGAAGGGCTACGCGAAGCGCGTCTTCGGCCACCTCGAAGGGGCGATGACGTCGGCGATGGTCTTTCTCGGCGACCGGCTCGGGCTCTACCGCACGCTGGCGGGCGCAGGCCCGCTGAACTCGGTCGAACTGGCCGAGCGCACCGGCCTCCACGAACGTTGGCTGCGCGAGTGGCTGTACCAGCAAGGGGCCGCCGGGGTGCTGGCGTTCCGGGGCGACGGTCGCTTCGAACTCGAGCCCGAGGGCGAAGCGGTGCTCGCGAACGAGGCGCATCCCGCCTGCGGCGTCGGCTTCTTCGCCCAGCTCCCGACGCTGCTGCGCGTCGCGGAGCAACTGCCCGAATCGTTCCGGACCGGTGTCGGCCTCCCGTACGACGCATTCGGACCGGAGGGCGCCGCCGGCATCGAGCGCGGCCTCGCCCCTTGGTTTCGCGCGCTGCTCGTGCCGTTCGCGCTGCCGCGCGTCCCGGGCGCGCTCGACTCCCTCCAGAGCGGTGTGCGCGTCGCCGACGTCGGCTGCGGCGCCGGCGTCGCACTGCTCGAGATGGCGAAGGCGTTCCCGCGGTCCGAGTTCCACGGCTACGACATCTCGCAGTACGCTCTCGCGCGCGCCGAGGAGAAGCGCGCCCAGGCAGCGATCCCCAACGCGAAGTTCCACGACGCGCGGCGCGAGCCCCTGCCGGAGGATGGCTCGTTCGGCTTCGTGACGACCTTCGACTGTCTGCACGACATGACCGATCCGGCTGGCATGAGCCGGGCGATCCGGCGGGCGCTGCGCGACGACGGGCTGTGGCTGATCGCCGACATCAAGGCGCACGACAGCTACGAGCGCAACGTCGAGAAGAACCCGATGGCGGCGATGATGTACGGCACTTCGGTGCTGAGCTGTCTGTCCTCGGCGCTGTCGGAGTCCGGCGGCGCCGGGCTCGGCACGCTCGGGCTCTCCAGCGCCCGACTGCAGCGCATGACCGAGGCGGCCGGCTTCAGCCGCTTCGAGCCCCTCGATCTCGGCCACCCCGTGAACGCCTTCTACGTCGTCCGGCCCTGAGGGCCCCGGCGGCCTTTACACATACCCAGTACGGGTATAAGATGGTGGCTCCTCCTCCCCTTCGAGAGGTGCCATGAAGCCGACCGTGAAGACCCAGGCGAAGCAGCGGCTCGCCCGGATCGCCGGCCAGGTCGCCGGGATCCAGCGGATGGTCGAGGACGACCGCTACTGCGTGGACGTGCTGCTGCAGGTCGCCGCCGTCCGCGCGGCGCTCGATCGCGTCGGCAAGCTGGTGCTGACCGGCCATGTGGAAACCTGCGTGGCGGAGGCCTTCGCGAGCGGCAGCGCGCGCGAGCGCCGCACGAAGATGGACGAGCTGCTCGACGTGTTCGCGCGCTTCGGCGCGCTGGATGCGTAGGAGCAGCGCCATGCCCACGGATCCCGTTTGCGGCATGATTGTCGACGCGAACGGCCCCCATTCCAGCGAGAACGAGGGAACGACGTACTCCTTCTGCAGCGCGCGCTGCCGGGAGCGGTTCCGCGCGGACCCGCAGCGGTTCCTAGACGTCACCCCGGGCGACACCGAGCCGGCCCGAGGCAGCGAGACGAACGCCGCGCGCCAGTGGACCTGTCCGATGCACCCCGAGATCGTGCGCGACGGTCCGGGGAACTGCCCGATCTGCGGCATGGCGCTCGAGCCGATGGCTCCGAGCCTCGACGAGGACGCAGGCGAGAGCGAGGAGCTCCGCTCGATGACGCGGCGCTTCCAGGTCGGCGCCGTGCTCAGCGTCCCGCTCGTGCTGCTGGTGATGTCGGAGATGCTCCCCGGTCCCGATCTCACGAGCGCCTTCTCGGCCCGCGCGCTCGCCTGGATCCAGCTCGCGCTCGCGAGCCCCGTCGTGCTGTGGGGCGGCTGGCCGTTCTTCGCGCGCGGCTGGGCCTCCCTGCGGACGCGCCTCAACATGTTCACGCTGATCGCGCTCGGCACCGGCGCCGCGTACGTGTACAGCACCGTCGCGACGTTGCTGCCCGGCATCTTCCCGCCGTCGTTCCGCGGACCCGATGGCGAGGTGGCGCTGTACTTCGAGGCCGCCGCGGTGATCGTGACGCTGGTGCTGCTCGGCCAGGTGCTCGAGCTTCGGGCCCGGCAGCGCACCGGCGCGGCGATCCGCGCGCTGCTCGGCTTGGCGCCGAAGACCGCGCGCCGGCTGCGCGACGACGGCAGCGAGGAGGACGTCCCGCTCGACGAGGTCCAGATCGGCGATCGCCTGCGCATCCGGCCCGGGGAGAAGGTCCCGGTCGACGGCATCGTCGAAGAGGGCCGCAGCGCCGTCGACGAATCGATGCTGACGGGCGAGCCGATGCCCGTCGAGAAGAGCACCGGCGACCGCGTCGTCGGCGCCACGGTCAACCAGACCGGCGGTCTCGTGATGCGCGCCGAGCGCGTCGGCGCGGAGACGCTGCTGGCGCAGATCGTGCAAATGGTGGCCGACGCGCAGCGCAGCCGCGCGCCGATCCAGCGGCTCGCCGACCAGGTGGCTGCCTGGTTCGTCCCGGCGGTGCTGCTGATCAGCGCGGCGACCTTCGCGACCTGGGCGCTGGTCGGGCCGGAGCCCCGGCTCGCGCACGCGCTCGTCAACGCCGTCGCGGTGTTGATCATCGCATGTCCGTGCGCGCTCGGCCTCGCGACCCCGATGTCGATCCTGGTGGCGGCCGGCAAGGGCGCCGGCGCCGGCGTGTTGTTCAAGGACGCCGAGGCCATCGAGCACCTGCGCCGCGTCGACACGCTGGTCGTCGACAAGACCGGCACGCTGACCGAGGGTCGACCTCGTTTGGTGTCGGTCGAGCCCGTCGAAGGCGTCGAGATCGGCACGCTGCTGCACCGCGCCGCCAGCCTCGAGCGCGGCAGTGAGCACCCGCTCGCGAGCGCGATCATCGCCGGCGCACGCGAACGCGGCGCAGAAGCCGCCGAAGCCCAGGACTTCGAGGCGCATACCGGCAAGGGCGTCACGGGTCGCGTCGAGGGCCAGCGCGTCGCGCTCGGCAATCGCGCGCTGCTCGACGCACTCGGCATCGACCCCGGTCCCCTCGCCGAGCGCGCCGACGCGCTGCGCGCCGAGGGGCAGACGGTCATGTTCGTCGCGCTGGACGGCCGTCTGGCCGGCCTGCTCGGCGTCGCCGATCCGATCAAGGAGAGCACGGCTGCGGCGATCGAAGCGCTGCACGCGGACGGTGTCCGCATCGTCATGCTGACCGGGGATCACCGCACCACCGCTCTCGCCGTCGCGCACACGCTCGGCATCGACGACGTCGTCTCCGACGTGCTGCCGGAGCAGAAGGCGCAGGCCGTCGAGCGGTTGCAGCGCGAAGGGCACGTCGTCGCGATGGCGGGCGACGGTGTCAACGACGCGCCCGCCCTCGCCCGCGCCGACGTGGGTATCGCGATGGGCACCGGCACCGACGTCGCGATGGAGAGCGCGGGCGTCACGCTGGTGAAGGGCGACCTGCGCGGCATCGCCCGGGCGCGCAAGCTGTCGCGCGCGACGCTGCGCAACATCCGCCAGAACCTGTTCTTCGCGTTCGCGTACAACGCGCTCGGCGTCCCGATCGCCGCCGGCGTGCTGTATCCCTGGTTCGGGCTGCTGCTGTCGCCGATGTTCGCCGCCGCGGCGATGAGCTTCTCGTCGGTCTCGGTGATCGGAAATGCGCTGCGGCTGCGGCGGATTTCTCTGTGACGCCCGCGGGTGAACTCTCTGGGCGCGGCGGTGCCCAGCGCCTCGTAAACGGGACTTGATGCCTCCCGAATCCGGCGAGGTGAGACACGAAGTATCAGCCAGCCGACTCGCCGTCGCCGGCTGACAGCCGGCCGACCTCGGTACGAATCGTGCTTCGATCTCTACGCGAGATCCGGCCTTTCGAGGGGACAATGGAGAACCGCACCGACGCCGAGCTGATGGCGCGCTATGCGGGCGGTTGCCGCGGTTCGTTCGACGAGCTCTTCCGCCGCTACGAAGGACGCGCGTTTCGCTTCCTCCGGCACCGGATCGGCTCCGAGGAACGCGCGCGGGATCTCTATCAAGAGCTGTTCCTGCGGCTCCACCGCTTCCGCGACCACTACGACCCGGCCCAGCCGTTTGCGCCGTGGTTCTTCCAGATCGCGCGGAACGTCGTCGTCGACGAGCTGCGGCGGAGCCTGCGGAACCCGGCGATCCCGCTCGACGATGCGCGGACGGCGTCCGTCGAGCCGGATTCGGAGCGCCGGGTCGCGGCGCGCGAGGAACTCGACGCGACGCTCGGGGCGCTGCCACGCGACGTGGCGCGACTCCTCGTGCAGGCCAAGGGGCTCGGCCGCGAGTACGCCGAGCTGGCCGCCGAATCGGGCCGATCGGAAGCCGCCGTGAAGCAAAGCGCCTCGCGGTCGCTGCGGCGGCTCCGCATGGCGCGCGCGGCGACCCGATAGCGCTCCGCCGGTCCCGAGTCGCGAGATCGGAGCGCCGTGCGTCACCTTCACCTCGGACCCGGCGTATTCCCCGGTGTGCGCGGATCCCGCGACGGCCCGAAAACGCGAAAGACAGAGCCGACGGAAGACGAGAAGACGAAGACGTCGATGGTGAGATTCGTCGCCGCCGGTCGCCGTCCTCCGAAGCGCTCTCCGGTGCCTACGGCTTGCCGTCTGCGTCACAGCCCGCTAGACGAGGCCGGATGGCTGCCGGCCAGCCGCGGCGTGCCGAGCTCGGGATGATGCGGAGACGAGTCGACATGCAAGCTCCCAGCGGTGCGGATCCTGGTCCGCCGATGGCCGCGTCGCAGACGCCCGACGGGATTCGCCAAGGCGTCCGGGATGCCGTCATGGCTTCGCTCGAGGCGGATCTCGAGCTGCGCGGCGCACCGACCCTGCGACGCATCGCCGCCGCCGGGGTCCTCGGCGTCGCAGGCGCCCTCGGTGCGACGCTGCTCGTCGCACGGCACCCGTTCGGACATCATCCCGAAGGGCACGCAGTCCTCGTCAGCACGATCTGGTCCGGGCTCCTCATCGTCGCGCTCACGACCGCGTTCTTGCGGATTCGGACGCCGGGCCTTCGGGTCGGCCAGGCCGCTCGCATCGGGATCCTGGCTCTCGGGATCGCCGGCCTGTGCGGTGCGCTGTGCCCGGATCAACACTTCCTCGCGTGGTGGTCCGCACAGCCAGCGGGATCCCGACTGCTCGACGTCGCCGGACTGCCGGTCAGTTCGGCCTGCTTCGGGATCGTGACGACACTGGCCTTCGCGGCGCTCGCGACGATCGCAGCCGGCCGGCAGACGCCTCCGGCGGGGCTACGATCCTTCCTCCCGGCCGCCGCGATCACGCTGCTGCTGCTGCCGGGCATCGCGCTGCAGTCCGTCGGCATGTCGATCGGAACCTTCGCCGCCTGGGTCACGGGAGCGGCGCTCGGCGCGTATCTCGGCGTCGCGGGGGCGATGGCAGGCCTCGACGCTCTCGCACGCCGGGGGCGTTAGGCCCGTCGCGGCGACGCATCGGCAGAGCGTCAGCGCTCCGTCGAGCGCCAGCGCTGGACGCGCTGATTCCCGAAATCGGCGACGAACACGTCGCCCTCGGGACCGACCGCGACGCCGACCGGATGGCGGAACTCGCCCGGGCCGCTGCCCGGCCGTCCGAACGCCGTCCGGAACGTGCCATCGGCGCGGAACTTCTGGATCCGATGGTTGAAGAAGTCGGCCGCGAACACGCTCCTGTCGGGCCCGATCGCGATGCTGGAGACGGTTCGGAACCAGCCCGGGAAGGGCCCCGGGATGCCGAGCGCCAGCGGTCCTCCCCACTTGCGCACGAAGGCGCCGGTCGCTGAAAAGACTTGGATCCGGTCGTTGTAGCCGTCCGCGACGAACAGGGCGCCGTCGGCATCGACGGCGACGGCCGTCGGATAGCGGAACTGGCCCGCCGAGAGCCCCGCGCGCCGCGTCGTACCCCACTGCCGGATCGGCTCTCCTCGCGCGGAGAGCTTCTGGACTCGGTGGTTGTAGAAATCTGCGACGAAGATCGAGCCATCCGACCCGACCGCCACCCCGCCCGGCCCGTCGAATCGACCCGGCTCGGTGCCCGGTCCGCCGAGCGTCCGCCGGGCTGCGCCGCGCAAATCGAAGACCTGGATGCGGTCGTCGAAATACTCCGGCACGAACAGCTCCGCTCCGCGAATCACCAAGTTCATCGGACGACCGAGCCCGCCCGGCTCGCCGCGGGCCGCGCCGAATTCGCGCACGAAGGCCCCGCTCGGATCGAAGACCTGGATGCGGCCGTTGCGGGAGTCCGCGACGAAGACCTCGCCGTCCGCGACGGCGATGCCGGTCGGATCGCGGAACTGTCCCGGTCCGGAGCCCGGCACACCCCAGGTTCCCACGAACTCGTAGCCGGGCTCCCGTGGCGACGGCACGAACGCGATCCAGGCAGCAAACGCCGCGATCCCGATGCCGGCGGCGACGCGGCCCAGAACGGCCAGCGCCCTGTGTCCTCTCACGAGCAAGCTCCCTTCGCCATCCCCATCAGAAGTTCACGCGAAATCCAGCGCGCACCGTATAGTCGTCCTCGAGCGCGCTGCCGCCGAGATCCTGCACGATGGGCAACTGGACGACCGCCTCGAGTACCCAGCGTCTGGTCACGTACTGCAGTCCCGGCGAGAGGAAGAGCGTCGTGCCCCCGGAGTCCGGATCCTCGTCGCCGCGAATCTCGTCCTCGTCTCGGTGGCGCAGGTTCGCCTCGACGACGCCGTAGAGGAATCCGGGCACGCCGGAAACGAGCGCTCGCGGCCAGAGGCGGTACTGGAGCGACACATCGAGCCGCAGCTCGTCGCCGAGTTCGACGTCGTCGCCCTTCGTGTTGGCCTGATAGCCGATCTGCGCGTCGACCTGGTAGGCGAGCGTTTGATAGGTCGCGACGACCCCGGCGAACGGATCCCACGAGCCGGAGCCCAGTTGGAGCGAGGCGGGCAGACGACCGAGGCCGTCCCGATCGTGGTCGTCCCCGGTCGGCAGCTCGAGACCCAGGATCGGAGCGATGCGCAGACTCCGGCCGCGACCGTCGCGCTGAAACGCCGTGTAGCGGGCGAACACCCGCGCATCGCCGATGCCGGTCGTGCGGCGCGTGATCCGCTGGCCACCGGCCGCGACGTCCAGCGTCTTGCGGAGGGTGGGGAGCGCGCCGAACAGCGCGAGCTTGCTGGTCGCGCCGTATCCGGCGACGACGCCGCCGCCGACGACTTCGAGCTTCCGGTCCGCCGGGCTCGGATCGTCGCTCGCCCGGACCGCGACGAGTTGCCCGCGGATGACGAACTCCCCCTTCGCCACCGGCAGCGCCGTGTCGAAGGTCTGCGGGGCGCCATGCGTCGTTCCCGGAAGCGATGCCAGCGCCCCGGCGAGCGCAACGCAGAGGACGTGGAGGCGGGCACGAAGCCCGGCTTCCCCGGCGGAGGAGTGGATCACGGTCCTCGGCCCGATGCCACCCGCTCGAAGCCATCGAGGCTGAAGCCTGCGTCGCGGACCGCCTGTCTCGCGGCGGCCTCTTCGAGCGCGGCGCCCTCGCGCAGAACGACGAGTACGACGCCATCCTCGAGGTTCGTCTCGACGCGCTCGACGCCTGGGAGCGAGCGGAGCTTCTTCTCGAGGCCGTAGACGCAGAACGGACACGCCAGTCCGTCGACTCGCAGCGCATAGCGGGCCGCTGGCTCGGCCTCGTTCACGGCATTCGCGGCTGTCACAGTGATGGCGGCGAGCCCGAGGAGCGCGCAGAATGCAGCTCGGGCTCTTCGCGGGATTCCATTCATCGTCCTCTCCCCTGTCGACCGAGCGTACGGCCCGCACCCGGGTGCCGGGTCAAGCCCTCCCCGCCGCGGCCGGCTCGGCTCGGTCCTTCTTTGGCCTCGACTCGGCCCGGAGCTGCCAGTTCCGCCAGATCTCGTAGACGATCGGGATGAGGATCAGAGTCAGCACGGTGGACGAAATCATGCCGCCGATCATGGGGGCGGCGATGCGCTTCATCACCCGTGCGCCGGCTTCGTTGCTCCACATGATCGGCAGCAACCCTGCGATGATCGCCGTCACGGTCATCATCTTCGGGCGCACGCGCTCGACGGCCCCCTCCATGATCGCCTCGTAGAGCTCCTGTACGGTCATCCGCGGATTCTGTCGGCGTCGGGCTTCGAACGCGTGGTCGAGGTAGATGATCATCACCACGCCGGTCTCCGCCGCGACGCCAGCGAGCGCGATGAACCCGACCATCACCGCGACGCTGATGTTGTAGCCGAGCAACCAGAGGAACCAGATGCCGCCGACCACGGCGAACGGCACCGACAGCATGACGATCAACGCCTCTGTGACATTCCGAAAGTTCAGGTAGAGCAGTAGGAAGATGATCAGCAGCGTGATCGGGACGACCGTTCGCAGCCTCCCGCTGGCTTCCTGGATGTACTGATACTGCCCGCTCCACTGCAGCGTGTATCCCTCGGGCAGCTTTAGTCCCGCGGACACGGCCTGCTGGGCGCGTTCGACGTAGCCGCCGAGATCCTGGTCCGGCTCGATGTCGACGTAGATCCAGGCCTGGGGCTGGGCTCCCTCCGTCTTGATGGACGGGGGGCCCCGGCGCGGCGCGATGTCCGCAACCTGGCCCAGCGGGACCTGCGCGCCGGTGGGGGTAGCCAGCAGAACGCGGCGCAGGGCCTCGGGGTTCTGACGCAGATCGCGCGCGTAGCGGACGTTCAGCGGATAGCGCTCGAGCCCCTCGATCGTCGTCGTCACATTCATGCCGCCGATGGCCGATTGGATCACGTCGAGGACGTCCTGGACCGTCAGTCCGTAGCGGGCCGCCTCGAGCCGTTTGACCACGAACGACAGGTAGTAGCCTCCGGCGACCCGTTCGGCATAGACGCTCCGGGTGCCGGGAAGATCGCGGACCAGCGGCTCGACCTGGGCCCCCAGCTGCTCGAGAACCCCCAGGTCGGGACCCGTGAGCTTGATGCCGACGGGCGTCTTGATCCCCGTCGAGAGCATGTCGATGCGCGTCTTGATGGGCATCGTCCAGGCGTTGGTCACGCCGGGAAAATGGATCAGATCGTCGAGCTCGGTCGTGAGCCGTTCGATCGTCATCCCCGGCCGCCACTCCTCTTCGGGCTTCAGCACCACGGTGGTCTCGAGCATCGAAAGGGGGGCGGGATCGAGCGGGGTGCGCGCGCGGCCGACTTTGGCCAGCGCATGCTTTACCTCGGGCACCGTCATGATCAAGCGGTTGGTCCGCTGTGCGACGGCCTGCGCTTCGGTGATGGAGACGCCCGGAAGCAGCGACGGCATGTAGAGCAGGTCGCCTTCGTTGAGCGGAGGGATGAACTCCGAGCCCAGCTGCGAGTACGGAAGCCAGGTCAGCGCCAACAGCGCGACGGCGAGTCCGAGCACGACCCAGCGCAATCTTAGGGCCCAGCGGAGAACCGGACGATAGGCCCACATCAGCGCACGGTTGATGGGGTTCCTCGCTTCGGGGAGGATCTTCCCACGGATCAGGTACCCCATCATCACGGGCACCAGCGTGATCGCCAGCACGGCCGAAGCCGCCATGGCGTAGGTCTTGGTGAACGCGAGCGGCGAGAACATGCGACCCGACTGTCCCGTCAGCGCGAACACGGGAAGGAAGGAGACCGCGATGATCATCAGCGAGAAGAACAGCGGGGGGCCGACTTCCTTGGTCGAGTCGACGATGATCTCCCAGTGCGGCTTCTTGCCGCGATCGCGCTCCAGATGCTTGTGCGCGTTCTCGATCATCACGATGGCGCCGTCCACCATGGCGCCGATGGCGATCGCGATGCCTCCGAGCGACATGATGTTCGCCACGAGTCCCTGGGCGTTCATGATCGCCATGGCGGCGAGGATTCCGACGGGAAGCGTGAGGATCGCGACGAATGCCGAGCGGAGGTGGAGCAGGAATACGACGCACACCACGGCGACGATGATGCTCTCCTCGAGCAGCTTCGTGCGGAGCATCGACTGGGCGCGCCCGATCAATGCCGAGCGATCGTAGATCGGAACGATCTCGACGCCGTCCGGAAGGCCCGCTTCCAGGGACGCGATCTTCTCCTTCACGCGCTCGATCACGGCGAGGGCATTGTTCCAGTAGCGCATCTCGATGATGCCGATGACCACTTCGCCGTCGTTGTCGAGCTGCGCCGCCCCCCTGCGGATGTCGGGCCCGATGCCCACGCTCGCGATCTCGCGTACGAGGATCGGGGCGCCGTTCTCGTCCACTCCCACCGGGATGTTCTCGATGTCCGCGACGTTCTCGAGGTAGCCGATCCCCTCCACCATGTACTCGGCTTCCGCATACTCGACGACGCGGCCGCCCACATCGTTGTTGCTGCGACGGATCGCGTGGACGACCTTCGCCAGCGGTATGTCGTAGGCCAGCAGGCGATTGGGATCGATCGTCACCTGGTATTGCTTCACGAAGCCACCGGCCGTCGCGACGTTGGCGACGCCGGGCACCGTCTGGAGCTGGTAGCGCACGTACCAGTCCTGGATGCTGCGCAGCTCCGAGAGGTCGTGCTGGCCGGAGCGATCGACGAGCGCGTACTCGAAGACCCATCCGACGGGCGTCGCGTCGGGACCCAGGACGGGCGTCACCCCAGCAGGCAGCTGGTTCTGGACGAAGCTCAGGTACTCCAGCACGCGACTGCGCGCCCAATAGATGTCGGTGCCATCGTCGAAGATCACATAGACGAACGAAAGACCGAAGAACGAATAGCCGCGCACGACCTTCGCGTTGGCCACGGCGAGCATCGTCGTCGTGAGCGGATAGGTGACCTGGTCTTCGACGATCTGGGGCGGCTGGCCCGGCCACTCGGTGAAGATGATGACCTGGACGTCGCTCACGTCGGGGAGTGCATCGACCGGGATGTTGCGGAACGCGTAGACGCCGGCGCCGATCGTCGCCACCGTCGCGAGGATCACCAGGAACTGGTTGCGGACGGAAGCTTCGATGATCTTCTGGAGCACCCGGCCTACTCCTGACCGTGGCCGGAGTGGTCAGCGGCCGGAGCCGCCTCGGCGGGGGAGGCCGGCGGCGTTTCCTCCTTTGCCGCCGCATCGCCTCCCGCTGTCGGCGCGGGTGCCGGCGCCGCATCCACGCCCACCATCTTGCGAATCGCGGACTGGAGACTGCTCTCGGAGTTGATGAGGAACTGCGCGGAGGTGACGATCCGCTCGCCCTCCTCGAGTCCTTCGAGGACCTCGAACTCGTCGCCCGCCTGTGCGCCGAGGCGCAGTTTGCGCGGCTCGAAGCGGCCTCCCTCGAGCGCGACGAACGCGACATCGCTTTCTCCGGTGCGGATGACCGACTGGATCGGTACGGCGAGCGCATCGCGCGCCACCTCGGCATGAAGCGTGACATTGGCCCACATGTCGGGCTTGAGATCGAGCGCCGGAGAGTTCGGAAACTCCATGCGCACCTCGATCGTCCGCGTCTTCTTGTCGAGGTAGGGGTACACATACGCGAGCGTTCCGGAATACGTGACCCCCGGCTCGTAGGCCAGCGTCATCGTCGCCTCCTGGCCGGCGCGCAGCCAGGGCGCCTCGTACTCGTAGACGTTGGCGTAGACCCACACGCGCGAGAGATCCGCGATCCGGTAGACGGTCTGTCCCGGCTGCAGGAATCCGCCTTCGGGGATCTCGCGCTCGACCACCACGCCGCGGAACGGTGCGTAGAGCACCATGGTCCGCGTGATCTCGCCGCGCTCGCGCAGCGCATCGATCTGGCGGTCGCTGATGTTCCAGTAGCGGAGTCGCGTCTCGGCCGCGCGCACGAGGTCGACGGCTCCCTGGCCGGCAGCCGGCAACGTGCTCTCGCGCAGCCGGTCGCGATAGCGGAGCGCCACCAGGTACTCCTCCTGCGTCGAGACCAGCTCGGGGCTGTAGATCTCCAGCAGCGGTTCGCCGCGCGCCACGATCTCCCCGGCAAAGTTCACGTGCTGCTGCTCGATCCAGCCGCCGATCTTCGGAGCGATCCGGCGGACCGTCGTCTCGTCGTAGCCGATGCGCGCGACGGTGCGGATCTCGTGCGTGAGGTGCTTGCGCTCGATCACCGTGCTGGTGACGCCGATGTTCTGGATCGTCGCCGGATCGATCCGCACGGTCCCAGGTGGCCCCGCCGCTGCCTCTTCCGCATAGACCGGCACGAGGTCCATGCCCATCGAGTCCTTGCCGGGACCTTTCGCGATGAAAGTCGGATCCATCGGCGATTTCCAGTACGCGATCTTGCGCTCGCTCTCCGCCGGAGCGGCGCCTCCGGCTTCCGAATCCGGGCCGGGCACATCCTCCGAGCAGCCGAGCCACACGGCCGCGATCAGCGTCGACACGAGGAAGAGTATGACCTTGCTCATCGAGGATCCGCCCGAACCTATGGCGCCAGGTTCGCAAGGGGTTGGCCGACGGCGCGCTCGAGATCCGCAACGGCCTGCTGATAGTCGCGCACTGCGCGGTCCCGCTGGAGACGGACTTCCTCGAGCGAGCGCAGGCTGTCGATCAGCGTGAGGAAGTCCACGCCCCCCGTCTGGTAGCCAGCGCGCGCCGCGGCGATGCGTTCCGTCGTCTGCGGGATGAGCGTCGCCCGGTAGATCTCCTCGTTGCGCGCAGCAACGCGCACGCGCTCGTACTGGCGCTGCACCTGGTCCATGACCTGGTTCGCGAGGTCGCGCCGACGGGACTCCTCTCGCTTCCTCCGGGCGTCCATCTCGTCGACCTCGGCACCGATCCGGTTCAGCCACAGCGGGATCGAGAAGCCGAGCTTGACCATCCAGACGTCGTCGCCATCGCGCCGGAAAGCCGCGTTCGTACCGCCCTGGACCTCGATCCACTGGCCTCCGAGTCGGAGGTCGGGCAGGTAGCCCATCCGAGCGAGTCGCAGAGCGTGCCGGCTCGCCTCGATGACGTGGTCTTGAGAGCGGAGCTCCGGCCGCTGCTGGTCGGCTACCGTGACGAGGCGTTCGAGAGGAACGGCAAGAAGCTCCGCATCCAGATCCGCGGGACGGCCCAGCGAAGCGCGGGGGGTTCGATCGAGGAGCGCGTTCAGGGCTCCGATCGCCGTCTCGAAGTCCCCCTCGAACATCACCCGCTCCGTCGCCAGCCGGCTCAGCTGCTCCTGCGCGAGGATCACATCCTGCTGCGCCGCGGTCCCCACGCCATATTTCGACTGCGCGATATCGGCGAATTGGTGCGTGAGAGCGGTGATCTCGTCGTTGATATCGAGCGAGCGGCCGGCGAGGAAATAATCTGCATAGCGCGCGCGAACCTGACGCGAGATCTCCTGCACCGTCGCCTCGAGGACCTCGCGCGTCGCGTCGGCTCGCGCTTCCTCGATGCGGCCGCGGAGCGTGAGCTTGCCCGGGAAGGGGATGGCCTGAGAGACCTCGACGCCGTTGCCCTGTGGTCCGGCACGCGTTTCGGACATGGCCCCGGTGTTCGGCGTGTAGGTGACCGTCGGGTTCTCGTACCAGCTCTGCGACGTGATCCGCTCCCGCGCGGCCTCCCATTCGAAGCGCGCAGCGCGAATCCCCGGGTTGTGCAGCGTCGCGTATTGCACCACCGTATCGAGCGAGGGATTCGCGAGGAGATCCGCCTCCGTCACCGGCGCTGCCTGTCCCGAGGCCGGCTGCGCGCGGGCCGGGGAGGCCGTGAATGTCCAAAGGCCGGCGACGGCGATCCCCATCGCGCCGACGGCCAGCAGGCGATGTCGAAGCACGACTACCGCGCGATCCTCCATGGGCCCGAATCTCCTCGCCTCGAAGCTCACGCCCGTGGACGCGCGGGGGGAAATCTCTCGCGCGTCACCAGAGGCGGCTTGTGAAGCGTCCTACAGAGCCCTTCGTGGCAGGATCGGAGAATCTCGACCGTCTGCTCCACCGTGTCGACCGGAACGAGCCGGGAGACGGCGTCCGGAGACACGAGCCCCTGGGCTTCCATCGTCCGCAGCTGCTGGTACGTCCCTTCCCAGAAATCACCGCCGAAGAGAAGAACCGGGAAGTGTGGGATCTTGTGGGTCTGGATGAGCGTGAGAGCCTCGAATGCCTCGTCCAGCGTCCCGAAACCGCCCGGAAAGATGAGAAATGCGCAGGAATGCTTCACGAACATCAGCTTTCGCACGAAGAAGTACCGAAACGTGAGGCTCCGGCTGAGAAAGGGATTCAGTTTCTGCTCGAACGGTAGCGCGATGTTGAGACCGACAGCTTCGCCCCCAGCGTCGAGACAGCCGCGACTCGCTGCTTCCATCACACCGGGGCCTCCCCCCGTCAGCACGTTGAACCCCGCCTGCGCGACGGCGCAAGCGATCTCGCGGGCAGATTCGTAGGAAGGCGTGCCCTCTCGTGCGCGAGCGGAGCCGAAGAACGAAACGGCCGGCTCCACGTCCCCGAGAAGCGCGAATCCCTCCCGGACCTCCCGGTCGATGCGGACAGCCCTTTCCTCGTCGCTGATCGGAAGGCCGGTCCAGCCGATCGCTTCGAGTCCCTCGCGCGCTGCGGTCTCCTCCGCTCCGGGAAACGGCATGCGCGCTCTCCCTTGCTTCCGTTCGACCACGCGAATGCGTCGCTGACTCGCGCCGGCTATCGCCCGGCGAGAAACCGTACCCGCACGGCATCCGCTGCCAGCGCATGGTGGGCGATCGAGATCTGAGCTGCGATGACCGCGAGGACGAGAGTGAGGACGCGACGAGACATGGGTGCTCCTTCTTCCCTGCCTCTACGCGCCGGGCCGTCGTTGGGTGACAGTAGGATCGGCGATCGCACGCCTTCGATGTCACCGGCCCTCCTTCCTGTCCGTACTCGCCGGGAGGGGTTCGGACCGACGGCTGCACTTCTGGGCGCGGCTTTCATTCAGGCCGAGAACCGGTTCGCCGATCGGGTAGCCACGCCGACGCGACCGGCAAGGCCTCCATCGGTGCGAGACGAGATGCGGATCCGAGCGACATTTCTCATCGTATGGTTCGCCAGTGGGCTCCTGCCCATGGGTGCCGGCGCTTGTCCCACCGAGGCCGGCAGGCACGAAGCCCATTCCCGCTCCGATGCGCGCGGCCATTCCCACGGCGTCCAGAACGCCGGCGCCCACTCGCACGAGGGTGCCGAGAGCGCCGGTGCGCCCCACGATGACGGAGTCGCGTCCGGGCTGCACCGCGGCGCGCTGGAGACGCCGGAGGGAGATCTGGCGTGCTGCCGGATCGACACCCGCGCACCGGCGGTGCCGGGAGCAGCGCCCGACTCACCGCCCGCTGCGAAGCTGATTCTGGCGGCGATCCCGACCGCTCGGCTCGACCTGCCGCGCGTCGTGACGCTGCCGAGCGCCGCCCGTCTCCGACTCACGCAGCCACCCCCGTTGCCCTACACGAGATCACGGCGTCCGCTCGTCATCTAGCTCCCTTCCAGGTTCGACTCTTCGAGACGATCCCTCGGCTTTGCCGAGGTTCGTTCAGGAACCTGGAGGTGCCCATGCGATCGTTCCTGCGCGCTGCGCTGGCAGCCACGCTGATCCTCTCCGTGCCGAGTCTCGCGAAGGCTCGACTGCCATCCCCCTCGCTCACGGCCGACGACGCCGTGCGCGAAGCGCTCGCCGCGAATCGCGATCTTCAGACGGCGCGACTCGCGATCGATGTTGCTCGGGGTGGACTGCTCCAAGCGGGGCGTCTAGCCAACCCCGAGCTCGAGCTGGGATACGTCGATGACTTCGCCTTTGCCGCGGAGGGCGAGAGACGTGGTTCCATCGGCTTCGCCCAGAGCTTTCCCGTCACGGCGCGGCTCGCTCACGAGAAGAACGTCGCGAGCAAGGACCTCGCGATCGCCGAAGCGGAAGTCCGAGATTTCGTTCGGACGCTGATCGCCGAGGTCGAGACCGCCTTCTACAGCCACCGCGCCCTGGACGAACGGATCGACGTCGGTCGGCAGCTGATCGAGGTCATCGGGAACGTGGAGCGGGTCACGGCAAGTCGTGTCGAGGCGGCCGAGGCGTCGCCGGCGGAGTTGGGCCTTCTGCGGATCGAGCGCCTGCGCATCGAACAGGACGTGACGCGGCTCGAACGGCAGCGCGAGATCGCGGCCGCCGCGCTCGCGCGTCTCCTCGGCCGCGCGAACCCCGAAGGACTCCGGCCCGTCGGTGAGCTCGAACCCGCGTCGCCGCCCGGCGCCGTGGTCGCGGCTCCGGACGCTCGTCCGGATCTCGAAGCGGCGCGCGCGAGAATCGAGCGCGCCGACGCCGACGGCTCGCTGTCGCACGCAGAGGTCTGGGACGACTGGACGGTCGCGTTCGGTTACGAGCGCGAGGAGAGCGCGATCGACGGAGACGGCATCGACATCGCCGAGCGGGACCAACTGCTGGGCGTGAATCTCCGGGTCCCGCTGCCGCTCTGGAACCGCCGGCAAGGACGGATCGCCGCGGCGGAGGCGGAGCGCCAGCGGTCGCGACACTCACGCGAGGCGCTGGCGCTGCGCATCGACGAAGAGATCCGCGCCGCCGAGGCGCGCGTCCGGACGCTGCGATCGAACGTCGCGGCCTATGCGCAGGAGATCCTTCCCGAGGCCGAGCGCGCGCGCGATCTCTTCGATCGCGGCTATCGGCAGGGGCTGATCGGGATCGCCGAGCTCCTCCAGGCGCAGCGCCAGTACGACGAGAGCCGCTTGCTCTACGTCGAGTTCCTGGGCGAGCTGCGCCTGGCCACCATCGAGCTCGAAGCCGCCACCGCCAGCAGTCCGCACCTGACAGGATTCCGGACCCGAGGAGCCACGCCGTGAAGTCTTGCGCGCTCACCCTGTTCTTCGTCGCCGGCATCGCCGCCTCTGCGTTCGCGCACGAGGGAGGCGATCACGCGGCCGCTCCCGGCAGCGAATCGACGGGAGACGCCTCCAGCGGTCCGATCGAAGTCTCGGAGCTCGCCCAGCGCAACCTCGGCCTGGTCGTCGCCGAGGCCGAGCTGCGCAGCATCGAGACGACGCTTCGCGTGATCGGCGAACTCCAGGCCGACCCGGCGCGTTCGGGAACGGTCTCGAGCCGCATCTCCGGCCGCGTCTCGGCCGTCCTCGCGCAGGAGGGCGAACGCGTCGAGAAGGGCCAGCCGCTCGCCGAAGTCGAGAGCCGTCAGCTCGGCAATCCGCCGCCACGGGCCCGCTATGCCTCACCCGTGACCGGGATCGTGATGGACCGGCACGTCGTCGTGGGCGACGACGTGGAGCCGAACCGGCATCTCCTCGAGGTGGCGGACCTCCGCGAAGTGCTGGCCGTCGGCCGCGTCTTCGAGGGGCAGATCGGCCGGGTCGCGGTCGGCCAGCAGGTGCGGGTGCGCGTCCCGAGCGATCCGGACGCGGTCTTCGAAGGAGTGGTCGAGCGGCTGGGCGGCCAGCTCGACCCCGTCAGCCGGTCGCTGGCCGTCTACATCCGCGTCGCGAACCCCGACGAACGGCTGCGCCCCCGCATGCGCGCCACCCTGAGCCTCGTCACCGGGGGAGCCGAGGTCGCGCTGGCGATTCCGAAGAACGCCGTTCTCGGAGAGGCCGGCAACCTCTATGCCTTCGTTCAGGACGAGGAGCGCACGGACCGCTTCGAGCGCCGGCCGCTCGTCATTGGAGTGTCGGACGACCGCTTCGTCGAGGTGATCGAAGGCCTCGTCCCGGGCGAGCGCGTGGTGACGGAGGGCAACTACGCGCTCCAGTACCTCGCGCCGATCCCGGAGGAGACGGACGAAGGTGCGGCGGTGGCTCCGGAGGGAGACGGCGAGATTCGCGCACGGCGAGAACACCGCGGCGTGGCGGCGCTTCTCGGGACCGCCGGCGTCGTCGGCGCGCTGGTCGCGGCGGCTCTGCTCTACCGGCACCTGCGCGTTCGGCCGCGCGCGACACACGAGGTGCATTAGCCATGCTGACTCGGCTGATCGCGTTCTCGCTCCGCAACCGGCTCTTCGTGGTCGCCGCCTCCGGGCTGGTCTTCGGCTACGGCATCCTCGTGATCCGCGATCTCCCGGTCGACGTCTTCCCGGATCTCAACCGCCCGCTCGTGACCATCCTGACCGAGGCGCCGGGCCTCGCGCCCGAGGAGGTCGAAACGCTCGTCACGTGGCCGCTCGAGACGGCCGTGAACGGAGCGCCCGGCGTCATGCGCGTGCGCTCGAACTCGGGTATCGGCCTGTCGATCCTGTTCGTCGAGTTCGACTGGGGCATGGACATCTACCGGGCGCGCCAGCTCGTCCAGGAGCGGCTCCAGCTGGCCGCGGGGAAGCTGCCCAAGGGCACCGCGCCCGTCATGGGGCCCATCTCGTCGATCATGGGCGAGATCCTGCTGATCGGGGTGTCGAGCCCGGACGGCAGCACGCCTCCGCTCGAGCTCCGAACCATCGCAGACTGGACCATCCGCCAGCGCCTGCTCACCATCCCGGGCGTTGCGCAGGTGATTCCGATCGGCGGCGGCGTGAAGCAGTACCAGGTGCTCGCGGATCCCGAGCGCATGGCCGCCTACGGCGTGACCCTGGCGGAAGTGCTCGACGCAGCCGCCCGTTCCCAGACGAACACCCCGGGCGGCTTCCTGAACGCGGCCTCCCGGGAGGCCCTGGTCCGGAACATCGCGCGCACGGCCGAGCTCGATGCCATGCGGGCCACGGTCGTGGCGACGCGCGGCGAGGTCCCGGTCCGGCTGGCCGACGTCGCGAGGCTCGAGATCGATCACAACATCCTGCGCGGCGACGCGGGTGTGGATGCGCAGGCCGCGGTCATCGTCTCGGTTCAGAAGCAGCCCGGCGTCGACACGATCTCCCTCACCGAGAAGGTCCGGGAAGCGCTCGCCGAGATCGAGCACGGCCTTCCCGAGGGCGTAGAGCTGAGGCTGCTCTTCGCGCAGGCCCGCTTCATCGATGCGGCGATCGCCAACGTGGAGGAGGCGATCCGCGACGGGGCCGTGATGGTCGTGATCGTCCTCTTCCTGTTCCTGCTGAACGTGCGCACCACCTTGATCACGCTCACCGCGATTCCGCTCTCGTTCGTGGCGACGGCGATCTTCTTCGACTTCGCCGGCATCTCGATCAACACCATGACGCTCGGGGGCCTGGCCGTCGCGATCGGCATGGTGGTCGACGATGCCATCGTGGACGTCGAGAACGTCTTCCGGCGGCTGCGCGAGAACCGGCACCTCCCGAACCCCCGCCCCGTGCTCCGGGTGATCGCCGACGCCTCCGCCGAGGTCCGCAACTCGATCCTGTACGCGACGCTGCTCGTCATCCTCGTCTTCGTCCCGCTCTTCGGCCTCGCGGGAATCGAGGGGCGCCTGTTCGCCCCGATCGGGATCGCCACCATCGTGGCGATGACGGCGTCCTTCATCGTCTCGCTCACGGTGATCCCCGCTCTCTGTTCCTACCTCCTCCCGGGCATGAAGCGGATGCAGACGGATGAGGACGGCTGGGTCGTGCGCCACCTGAAGGATCTCGATCGCCGCTTCCTCCTCGGGCCGGCGCTCGAGCATCCGTTCGTGGCCCTCGGGATCGCGGCTGCGCTCGTCGCGGGCTCCTTCTCGCTCTACCCGCTGATGGGCAAGGAGTTCCTGCCGGAGTTCAACGAGGGCACGGCGACGATCAACGTGCTCGTCGCGCCGGGCACGTCGCTCGAAGAGTCGAACCGGATCGGCAGGATCGCCGAGCAGCTGCTGCTCGAGGTGCCCGAAATCGAGCACACCGGGCGCCGCACCGGGCGCGCCGAGCTCGACGAGCACGCCGAGGGAGTGCACTACAGCGAGATCGACGTGGACCTCCGGCCCTCCGAGCGATCGCGCGAGGAGATCCTCGAGGAGATCCGCACGAAGCTCTCCGGCATCCCCGGGATCGCGCTGAACGTCGGCCAGCCCATCTCGCATCGCCTCGACCACATGCTGTCCGGCGTGCGCGCCCAGGTGGCCGTGAAGCTGTTCGGGGACGACCTCGGCGAGCTTCGCGCGAAGGCCGCCGAAATCCAGGCCGTGTTGGGCCGCGTGCCCGGGGTCGTCGACCTCCAGACGGAGAAGCAGGTCCTGATCCCGCAGGTACGCATCGAGCTCGACCGCGAACGCGCGCAGCTCTACGGCGTGCAGGTGGGCGACCTCGCCGAGATCCTCGAGACCGCACTCAACGGCCGCGTCGTGGGTCAGGTGCTCGATGGGCAGCGGACCTACGATGTCTACGTCTGGTACGACGAACCGTTCCGGGGCGATGTCCAGGGCATTCGCGAGATGCTGGTCGACACCCCCTCCGGAGAGAAGGTCCCGCTCGGGCTGCTCGCGGACGTCCGCGAGGCGAAGGGCCCGAACATCATCAACCGCGAAAACGTGCGCCGGCGGATCGTGGTCTCCGCGAACGTGGCCGGGCGCGACCTGGCCTCGACCGTGGCGGCGATGCAGGCGGCCGTGGCCGGCATCGATCTGCCGCAGGGCTACTCGGTGAGCTTCGAGGGCCAGTTCCGGAGCCAGCAGGAGGCGACACGGCTCATCGTGCTGCTCTCGCTCTTCACGCTCGCGACCATGTTCCTGCTCCTCTACTCGCATTTCCGCAGCGCCATGATCGTCGGGCAGATCCTGCTGAACATCCCCCTGGCGTTCATCGGCGGCCTGGCCTTCACCTATGGGATGGTCGGGACGGTGTCGGTGGCGACACTGGTCGGGCTCATCACGCTGGCCGGGATCGCCTCGCGCAACACGATCATGATGATCTCGCACTACCTGCACTTGATGGAGCACGAGGGGGAACGCTTCGACCGACACATGATCGTGCGCGGATCCCTCGAGCGACTCGTGCCGGTGACGATGACGGCGCTGGTGGCCGGGCTCGCCCTGATCCCCCTGGTGCTCGCCGCCGGAGAGCCGGGCAAGGAGATCCTCTATCCGGTGGCAGTCGTGATCCTCGGGGGCCTGCTCAGCTCGACGCTGCTCGACATGGCCGTCACGCCGGCCGTGTTCTTCCGGTTCGGGCGGCGCGCCGCGGAACGCTACCTCGCGCGCGAGAGCGGAGATCCGCTCGATGCGATCCCCGCCGCTGCGGCGACCGCCGCGGCCCGGATCGAGTCGGCGGGGTAGGTCCCTGCGACGCATGGATCCAACACATGGAAGGAGCATCGTGATGTCGAAGTCGATTCTGGCGGGAGCCCTGGTGGCCTTCGCCCTTGTGGCACTGCCGCTTGCGGGCCTCGCGGACTCCGGGCACGAGGGTATGGAGCACGGTGGAGCGGGGGGACGGCATCCGGGCTCCGCATCGCACGCGGCGGATCTCGCAGGCGCCTGGGCCGCGCTCGTGGCCGCGCGCGATGCGGTCGCAGCCGAGGTCGAGAGCGGCGCGCTCGCGGAGGTGCACGCCGAGGCGGAGCCCCTTCCGATGCTCGCCGAGACACTGCTGGCCCGATCGTCGGATCTCGAGGCCTCGAAGCGCGCCCGGGTCGAAGGGGCCGTGAAGCAGATCGCCCGGGTCGCGGCCTCCCTTCACGAAGCGGCGGATGCCGGGGACGCGGCCCGGACGCGCAAGGACCTCGAACGCCTCGACGGACTGCTCGACTTGATCCGAGCGCAGTATCCGGAGGGAGCCCTGTCCGCGACCAGCCCTGCACACGATGGGCACGCCGGCCATGCGGAATCCGCTGGCAGCGGGCACGCTCACGCGGAGAGGCCCGCAGGCGTCGTCGATCGGGCGCCGCGGGCGACACTCCTCGTGCGAGCGCTCGACCCGTTCCGATTCGCGCCGCAGCGACTCGAGCTCGAGGCGGGTGTCCCCACCCGGATCGAGCTGACCAACGAGGGCTCCGTCGAGCATGCGCTCGTAGTCGAGCCCCCCGATGGCGGCCGAGACTGGATCCATCTGCACGTTCCGGCCGGAGCGACGGACGCAGCCACCTACGAGCTCGATCGCCCGGGCACGTACCCGGTGCTGTGCACGATCGCGGGCCACACGGAAGCGGGCATGGTCGGCGAACTCGTCGTTCGCGAGGGAGCCCGTCCATTGGAATGAATCCAAGGGCGATCTCGACGTCGGCCTCTTCACGACGATCGGAGATCGGCTCCGGCGAACGCTTCGTGACAGACGCGCGGGTCTGCAGCTCGCGTCGTTGGACCTCGGCGTCGATCGCGAACCCGACGATCCGAGCACCTACTTCTCGCAGCTCGTACGACCGTTTCGGGGATGACGCGAGGGCCACTACGGCCGGCGGGATCCCGCCGGCCAGTCACGACCGCGGGGCCTCGAGCGTATCCACCTTCGGTCCATTCCGCGATTCCGTGACGCTTCGCCGCTTCGAAGCGCTTCGGAGCGCCCCGCGTCTTCGGAGGGAGGAGCCGTGCAGCCGACCAGGGACGACGAGATCCGGAACATCGAGCGGCTCGTCGCCGTCTCGCGACTCGACTGGGGCTGGGCGGATCTCTACCTCACGCGGTCGGAGACATTGCTCGAGCATGCCCTCCCACGCGACAGATTCGACGTTCTTCGCCAGCAACAACGGGCAGAGCCGGAGCTCCGGCGCGCCATCGAGCGCGCGATCACGCGCGGGGACTGGCGCGAAGCGAGGCGGCTCGCGGAGCAGGGAACCGCCAGGAGTCTGCTGACAGCGCGCGACCTGCGCGTCAGCTCGCTCGCCGCCGAGGTCTACGACGCATCACCCGCTTCGCCATCGCCGGTCGCGTTGGCTCTCGGCGGGATCCAGCCGAGCGCGATCGACGCGCTCGAGGGCTCGCTGGCGCGCCTCGTCGCCGACCTCCGGCGCCTGGCGACCGAGGATGGCGCGTGGCGCCGTCTCTATGAGTTGCGTGCCGCCCATTTCGAGGCGATCGAGGTCCACGTGGCAGCCGGCGAGCCCACGAGTGCGACGCATCTGCGCGAAGAAGCTCGGCGCGCGGCTGCCATCGGCGATTTCGCCAGGGTCGCTCGGCTCGCAGAGGCCGCGTACGGCACCCGCGCGGACGTGGCTGCCCGGATCCACGCACCGAAGGCCTCTCCAACGCGCACTGCGTCGCTCGCAGAGCCGTTCTCGCCGGCCGTCCTCGAAGCGGCACGCGGATGTGGACTCGAACGGCTCCGCCTCGAGGCTGCTCCCGAACTCGACGGGTATCTCGGGTGCGCATGTTCGGCCTCTCCGACTCTGCCGGAACAGCCCTTGTCGCGCGACGCGCGTCTGCCCGAGAGAAAGACCTGCGGGCACCCCTGTCCGCCGCAGCTCCGAGGAACGCTTCGCGACAACCTCGACCTCCTGCTGCTGCATCCGTTCGTCACCTCCGGAGGGACGCGCTACCTCCCGTGGTTCGGAGCGGAGGAGATCCTCGTCGAGACTGCCGCGGAGCCGGCGCTCGCCCGGCCGGGGACGATCCTCGAGCGACTCGGCGCGACCCGCGACGGTGTCTCTCGATCCCAGCTCGACGCGGCGCTGCTTCGTCGCGGTGTCGACATCGTGGAGGATCTCGGGCTCGATCCGATCGAGCACCGGCTCGTGTGCGTTCCGTTCGACTTGCAGGTCCGCGTCGGCGCGCGGCTCGGCTGGGCGAATGGTGAGCGCTGGACGCATCTCGACGGCTACCAGGTCACCCGGGAGTTGCGCCTGCTCCCGCTGGTCGGCGGAGCCGCCCGCTTCGGAGGCCCCGATGACCTCTGCAGCGTGAGCCCGCGCTACGACGCGGAAAGTCTCCTCGCGCGGCTAGCCGTCGTCCGGCGCGCGCGATTCTCGGTCCGGGAGACCGTCGAACCCGGACCGGCGACGACCGATTGAGCCGCGACCGGCACAGTCCCGCCTCTCGCGTGGGGGCCGGGTGTCGTCGTTTCGCATCTTCGTGTCGACGCCGTGTCACCTCTCCGGCGTCGTGTCGGTATCCCGGGTGGAGAGTCGGCGCGCGCGGAGCCCCTCTGTGTCGGAGCAGGCGCCGCGCGCGGGCACTCGAGGAGAAGGAGAGCGATCGTGTCGGTATCGAGATCGATGATGGGATTGGCCCTCGCTGGGCTTCTGATGGCCGCTGCCCCGCAGCATGCCGCCGCCCAGCAGGGACACGCAGGCGGCACGGGGATGAGTGCGCTCGAAGACGTCCTGGCTGCGTCAGCCGATACGCCGGCGGAGCACAAGGCGCTTGCGAGCTACTACCGGGCGAAGGCGGAGGCCGCGCGTGGGCAGGCCGAGACGCATCGGTCGATGGCAAAGCACTACTCCGGTTCGCTCAAGCCAACCGTGGCGGAGAAGCAGAAGCAACACTGCGGACAACTCGTCGAGCTGAACGAGCAGACGGCCAAGATCTACGAGGATATGGCTGCGGCTCACGAGCAGGCCGGAAGCGGCAAGTAGGCCTCGCGCGCCGGTATTCGAGCATCGGTGGGAGGAAAGAGGCCGTCGGCTTCGCAGCCGGCGGCCTCTCGCGGCCTCTCGCGGCCTCTCGGATTCGGATCCGCGGGTGATCCCCCGCGTACACACGAGTCACCCATCGCCCACGAAATGATCGTGCCTGCGGCGCTCCGCGGTCAGAAGGCCGTGGGCTTGTTGAACGGAAGCTGGATCACGGACCGGATCTCCGGATAGGTATCGACGATGTTCGTCTGCGGGACGCGTTCCCAAACCCTTCCAGTCGGCTTCACCGGAAACCGCGAGATCGGCTCTCCTCGGACCGCGGTCCATTGGTAGTCGATCGGGTAGGGGCCGTTTTCCTGGAAGTTCCAAGCGGCATGACCAACCAACGGCGCGGCGAAGCTTGCCCCGACCGCGGTCACCGCGACGAAGGCGATCCAACGAAGGCTACGCATGGCAGCACACTCCTGACTGTCGACCAGAGCCCGGACGGGCCTTTTTGGCCCGGCAGGGAGCAGGTTCTTCTGTACCTATATACGCACACTCGACACCCCGGGTGACTCGTTCGGAGGCGGTAGCCGCCATGACGGTGTCGATCCCCTCGTGCCCCTGCGAGCTCGGCCTCGCGACCCGAATATCGATCCTCGTCACCGCCGGCAAGGGCGCCCGCGTGCCGCTCGGGGACGCCGGGGCGATCGAGCACCTGCGCCGCGCTGCGCTGTAGTCGGGAGGTTCGGTTGCCGAAGGAAGAAGCCGCTGGCCCGCGGAGCGGCATTGACGCGGGCCGGCCGCCTGCCATGATGGAGCGTCGATGAACAGGGGTTCCGAGGCCAGCCGCCGCGCCGAACGTCCCGCCCGCAGGCGGTTGCGCGGCGTCGCGGTCGCGTGGCTGCTCTCGGCCGCCGCGGCGACGGCGGCGGGGGCCGCTGGCGACCTGCTCGCGCTCACCGATCATTCGTGCTGTGCGAAGACCCCCGTGAGCGCCTCGGTTCCCGCCGCGCCGTGCCAGGCGCTGCTGCCGCTCGCCTGCTGCGATGCGACGACGCTCCCCGCTGTCGCTCCGGCCACGCCGGACCGCGGCGATGCTGCCTTGGCTCTGCCGTCGGCGCCGCCCCGCCCGTCACTCGATCCCCGCGCGTCCGTCGTCCTGCTCCGGCACACCGACGCGTCTTCGCCACGCAGCTCTCCCCTCTCGCTCTCGGTGATCCTCCAGGTCTGATCCCTCGCTGTCGGCCGCGAATCGCTTCCGATTCCGCGGGCGCCCTCGTGCGCCCCCCGATGGACGAGGATCTCCATGCTTCCGACACCCGTTCGCGTCGCCGCCCTGGCGGCCGTCCTGTGGCTTCCGGGCTGTCTCGGACCCGGCGCCGCCCGCTACCGCGCGCTCGACCACGAGCTCTCGCGGCTCGACACGACCGCTCCTCCCTCGGAGGAGCGCCCGTTCCCGGGCCTCGCCGAGCTCGACCGCGACACGCTCGTGCGAGAGGTGCTGCGGCGCAACCCCAGTCTCGCGGCCGCCCGCTTCGGATGGCGGGCCGCGCTGGCGCGCTATCCGCAGGTCACCGCGTTCGACGACCCGATGGTCGGCTACTCGATCGCGCCGCGGACCTTCGGCTCGGGAACGGTGCCGCAGGAAGCCCACCGCTTCGACGTGAGCCAGGCGATCCCGTTTCCCGGCAAGCTGGCGCTGCGCGGCGCGGCCGCGCTCGCCGAGGCCGAGGCCAGCGCGCAGGACTTCGCGGCGGTCCGGCTGCGGCTCGCGACGATCGCGTCGATCCTGTTCGACGAGTACTGGCTGCTGGCGCGCTCGATCGAGAGTAACGACGAGCACCTGGCGCTGGTGCGCGAGCTGCGCACCATCGCCACGGACCGCTACGAGAGCGGTCTCGCCGAGCAACAGGATCCCCTGCGTGCCGAGATCGAGGAAATGGAGCTCCTGCATCGCGAGCTCGTGCTCGCGACGGAGCAGAGGATCACCGCGCAGCAGATCGCGGCACTGCTGCACGTCCGCGACGGCGCGGAACTGCCACCGCCTCCCGCGGCGTGGGTTCCCGTCCCGGCGCCCGACGCGGCCGAACTCGAGACGGCCCTCGAGGAGCGTCCAGAGCTGCGCGCGGCCGGCGCCCGCATCGACGCGCGCGAGGCGGCCGAAGGCTCGGCGCTGCGCGAGTACTTCCCGGACTTCCGGCTCTTCGGCGCCTACGACCGGAGCTGGGACGCCACCGACATGCGTCCGATGGTCGGCCTCGAGCTGAACGTCCCGCTCCAGCGCGGGCGCCGGCGCGCGGCCGTGGACGAGGCGCGCGCCGAACTCGAACAGGCGCGCCGCGAGCGGCTGCGGATCGAAGACGAGGTGCGCACCGAAGTCGTGGCGGCGCGCGAGCGCCTCGCCGAGGCCCGGCATCTGCTCGAGCTCCGGCTCGACCGCGCGCTGCCCGCAGTACGGGATCGCGTCGCCGCCGTCCGTGCAGGCTTCGAGGCCGGGCGCAGCGACTTCGACGAATGGATCGAGGCCGAGCGCGCCGTGCGGGATGCCGAGCTCGCCGTGGAAGCCGCCCGCGCCGACACCAGCCGCCGCGCGGCCGAGCTCGCAGCCGCGCTCGGCCGGATGCCGATCGCCTACACGTCCTCGGAGATGCCCGAGGCGCACGGAGTCTCCGATGAATGAGAACGTCCTCCGGACTGCCGCGCTCGCGGCGCTGGCCTTCCTCGTCGGCTGCGGCGGCGGCGGCTCCGAACCCGCCCGCGTCGAGTCGTCGGGACTCGTGCTCGAGGCGCGCACGATCCCCGAGAACCCGCGCGTCGGCCGCAACGAGATCGAGCTCACGTTGCGCAACGCGCAGGGCGCGCCGATCGACGACGCCCACGTGTCGGCGAAGGTCCACATGCACGCGATGGGCGCGATGCCGGCGATGGGCGGTCCGGCCCGCGTCGAGAAGGCGGGCGACGGCCGCTGGCGCGCCGATTTCGAGCTGCCGATGGGCGGCACGTGGATCGTCGAGGTGCAGGCCCACCGGCCGGACGGCGGCGTGCTCGAGGCGGAGGGCTCGCTCACCGTCGGAACGCCCGGGCTGCGCCTCGCATCGACCGGAGCCCCGGTGGACGCGACCGGATCGGCCGCGGATCCTGCAGCCAGCGAGGCGTCGCGACCCGCCGCCGCGCCCGGCGCCTTCCGCTTCGACGAGTCCCGTTTGCGCCAGATCGGCGTCCGCAGCGAGCTGCCGCGCACGGAGGAGCTCGCCACCATGGTCCGCGCGCTCGGCCGCGTCGTGCTCGACGAGACGACGCTGCGCGATGTCACGATCCGCGTCGCGGGCTTCGTCGAGGAGATCGAGGCCGATGCGCTCGGCGAGCCGGTCGAAGCCGGCCAGGTGCTGTTCCGCTTCTACAGCCCGGATGCCCACGCTGCGCAGCAGGAGTACCTCACCGTCCTGCGCAGCCAGGCCGCCGCCCGCAGCGGCAGCGCGCCCGAGCGCGTCGACGGTCTCGTCCGCGCCGCTGCGCAGCGGCTGCGCTTGTGGGGCATCGCCGCCGCGGACGTCGTCGACCTCGCCAACCGCGGCACGCCGCAGGAGACGCTGCCGGTGCGCGCGCCGGTCTCGGGCTACGTCGTCGAGAAGACGATCGTCGCCGGCAGCCCCGTCGAAGTCGGGCAGCGCGCGTACCGGATCGCGCCGCTCGACCGCGTCTGGATCGAGGCGGAGGTCTACGAGGCCGAACTCCCGCGGCTCGCCGTCGGACAGCCCGCCGAGGTCGTGCTGCCGTATGCAGCGGACCAGCGCTTCCCCGCGACGATCGCGTACATCTACCCGAACCTCGATCCGCAGCGGCGCACCGCACGGGTCCGCTTCGAGGTGGCCAACCCGGATCTCGCGCTGCGCCCGGAGATGTACGCAGACGTGTTGCTGCGCCAGCCGCTCGGGCCGCGCTTCACGGTGCCGGAGAGCGCGCTGCTGCGCACCGGCGATCGCAGCTTCGTGTTCCTGGACCTCGGCGCCGGGCGCTTGCAGCCGCAGCGGGTCGTCACCGGCATCGAGAGCGACGGCCGCGTCGAGATCCTGTCCGGGCTCGAGCCGGACCAACGCATCGTCGTGTCGGGGACCTTCCTCGTCGCCAGCGAGAGCCGGCTGCGCGCCGCGCTGGAGTCCTGGTGATGGGCGCGCCGGCCTCGTCGCACACGCCGAGCGGCCCCGTCGCGTGGATCCTCGGCGCCTGCGCGCGCCACCCGGGGCTGACGGCGCTGCTGGTCGCCGCGACGGCCGCCTGGGGCGTGTGGTCCGTCCGCCAGGTGCCGCTCGACGCGATCCCGGACCTCTCCGACGTCCAGGTCATCGTATTCACCGAATGGCCCGGGCGCAGCGCGCAGCTCGTCGAAGACCAGATCACGTTCCCGATCTCGTCGCAGCTGCTGTCGGCGCCGGGGGTGACCGCCGTGCGCGGGCAGTCGTTCTTCGGCATCTCGTTCGTCTACGCGATCTTCGACGACGCCACCGACCTCTACTGGGCGCGCAGCCGCGTGCTCGAGTACATGGCCGGCGTCGAGAACCGGCTGCCCGACGGCGTCGTGCCGGTCATCGGCCCCGACGCGACGGGCGTCGGCTGGGTGTTCGAGTACGCGCTGGTCGACCGCAGCGGGCAGCTCGACCTCGCCGGCCTGCGCTCGCTCCAGGACTGGACGCTGCGCTATGCGCTCGCGAGCGTGCCCGGGGTCGCGGAGGTCGCGTCGCTCGGCGGCTCCGTCCGCCAGTACCAGGTGGACGTCGATCCGAACCGGCTCGCCGCGCGCGGCATCTCGCTCGGCGAGGTGATCCGCGCGGTCCAGGCGTCGAACGAGGACGCCGGCGGCCGCGTCGTCGAGATGGCCGGCCACGAGTACGTCGTGCGCGGCCGCGGCTATCTGCGCTCGCCCGAGGACCTCGAGCGCGTCGCGCTGCGAGCCGGAGACGGCGTCCCGGTCCGGGTGGGCGACGTCGGCCGCGTGACGCTCGGGCCGGACATGCGCCGCGGCGTCGCCGAGCTCGACGGCGAGGGCGAAGTGGTCGGCGGCATCGTCGTGATGCGCTACGGCGGCGATGCGCTGGCGGTGATCGATGCCGTGAAGGCGCGCCTCGCCGAGCTCGAAGCGACGCTGCCGCCCGGCGTCGAGATCGTTCCGACCTACGACCGCTCCGAGCTGATCCGCGCCGCCGTGCAGACGCTGCGGCGCGCGCTCGTCGAAGAGCTGCTGATCGTCTCGTTCATCGTCTTCTTGTTCCTGCTCCACGTGCGCAGCGCGCTGGTGCCGATCCTTACGATCCCGATCGGCGTCGTGATCGCGTTCGTCCCGATCTACTACCAGGGCATGACCGCGAACATCATGTCGCTCGGCGGCATCGCCGTGGCGATCGGCGCCATGGTGGACGCGTCGATCATCCTGGTGGAGAACGCGCACAAAAAGCTCGAAGCCTGGGACCGACTGCCGGCTGACGAGCGCCCGCCACGGCACGAGGTCGTCGTGCACGCCATGCAGGAGGTCGGCCCCAGCATCTTCTTCGCGCTGCTGGTGATCACCGTGTCGTTCGTGCCGATCTTCGCGCTGACGGACACGGCCGGCCGCCTGTTCAAGCCGCTCGCATTCACGAAGACCTATGCGATGGGCTTCGCCGCCGTGCTCTCGGTCACGCTCACGCCGGCGCTCGCGGCCCTCGCGATCCGCGGGCGGATCCGCCGCGAGGACGAGAACCCGGTCAGCCGCGTGATGGTGCGGCTGTACGAACCGACCGTCCGTTGGGTGGTGCGCTGGCGCGGCTTCGTCGTCGGCGGCGCGCTGCTGCTGATGGCGGCGACGGTGCCCGCGTACTGCTCCCTCGGCACCGAGTTCATGCCGCCACTCAACGAGGGCACCATCCTGTACATGCCGACGGCGCCGCCGGGCATGTCGATCACCGAAGCGCAGCGCGTGTTGCAGCTCCAGGATCGCGAGCTGCGCGCATTCCCGGAGGTGGCGCGCGTGTTCGGCAAGATCGGCCGCGCCGAGACCTCGACGGATCCGGCGCCGCTGTCGATGGTGGAGACGGTCGTCACGCTGAAACCGAAGTCCGAGTGGCGTCCCGGGATGACCTACGAGCGGCTCGTCCAGGAAATGGATGCGAAGCTCCGCTACCCCGGCATGCCGAATACCTGGTGGATGCCGATCCAGACGCGCAACGAGATGCTCTCGACCGGCGTGCGCGCGCAGCTCGGCGTGAAGGTGTTCGGCGCGGACCTCGCGGTGCTCGAACGCGCGTCGGTCGACATCGAACGGGCGCTCGCCGGCGTGCCCGGCACGCGCAGCGCCACCGCCGAGCGGCTGACCGGCGGCTTCTACCTCGACATCGAGCCGGATCGCGAGGAGATCGCGCGCGTCGGCCTGACGATCCGCGACGTCCACGAGGCCGTCGAGGCCGCGATCGGCGGCCGCAACGTCACGTGGACCGTCGAAGGCCGGGAGCGCTACCCGGTGCAGGTCCGCTATGCGCGCGACTACCGCGAGGAGCCGGAGGCTCTGGCCCGCGTGTTGGTGTCGACACCGGACGGCGGCGCCGTGCCGCTCGGACAACTGGCCCGGATCCGGACCACCACCGGGCCCGACATGGTGCGCAGCGAAGCCGGGCAGCTTTCCGGGTTGGTGCAGGTGGACGTCGGGGACCGTCCGATCGTCGACTACGTGGCCGATGCGAAGACGGCGGTCGCCGAGCAGGTCCAGCTCCCCCCCGGCGTGCGCATCGAGTGGGCCGGCCAGTTCCGCGCGTGGGAGCGCGCCCGCGATCGCCTCTATGCGGTGCTCCCGCTGACGCTGCTGCTCGTCGCTCTGCTGTTGTACTTCAACACCGGCTCGGCGATCGAAATGGCGCTCGTTCTCATGGCGGTTCCGTTCTCGCTGATCGGTGCGGTCTGGATGTTGTGGATCCTCGACTACCACCTGTCGATCGCCGTCTGGGTCGGCATCATCGCGCTCGCCGGGCTCGACGCCGAGACCGGCGTCGTGATGCTGTTGTACCTCCGGCTCGCGCACCGCGACCACGAGGCCGCCGGCAGGATGCGCTCGATGACCGACCTCGAGGAGGCCATCGTCGAGGGCGCGGCGCGGCGGTTGCGCCCCAAGGCGATGACCGTCATCGCGACGATGGCCGGCCTGCTGCCGCTGTTGTGGAGCACCGGCGTCGGCGCCGACGTCATGAAGCGGATCGCCGCGCCGATGGTCGGCGGCCTCACGACCTCGTTCGCGCTCGAGCTCCTGGTCTATCCTGCGCTCTTCGCGATCTGGAAGCGGCGGTCGCTTCCGGCGGAAGCGCCCTGAACCGTTCGTTCGATCCCAAGAAAGGAATCCGTCGATGACCACCCGATCTTTGATGATCCGCCGCCTGGGATTCGCACTCGCAGCCGGGCTGCTGCTCGCCCTACCCGCCTGCGGCGAGCAGGCGGCGCAAAACGGCACCGGCCAGGGCAAGATCGTCGCGATCGACACCGAGAACGCCGAGATCACGCTCGACCACGGCGAGATCCCCGGCCTGATGGGCGCGATGACGATGCCGTTCCCGGTATCGGACCCGAAACTGCTCGAGGGCTTGCAAGCGGGCCAGCAAGTCGAGTTCGATCTCGAGTACCGCGGCGGCATGTATACCGTGAAGGGCATCCGGCCCGCGGCACCGTGAGCGCCCGCGCGGCGTCGCATGACGACCGGCTGGGAGCCTGCCCTCGATCGGGTGCTCGCGGACGTCGACGAGGTCTCGGCCCACGCTCGCAAGGGACGCCGGGATGCACGCCGGTCGCCCGAGCCTCGCGGCGACTCGCGCGATTCGATATCACGACGACCCATGGCCTCGCTCGACCCGACGTCCGCGGACCTCGACCACAACTACCTCGAGGCGAACCGCGTTCTCGTCGCCTTCACGAAGCGTGGCGGGTATCACGAGCGACGAGGCGCGGCGATCGTCAGCTCCGGGCTGCCGGTCGAGAACCTCAACTGGGGTCTGCTGCGTCCGCCGTTCGACGATGTCGTGGAGACGGCCGCGGCGGTCCGCGCCTGCTTCGCGCCGAGGCTGCCGCACCGGCTGGTCTTCCGCGCCGAGCACCTGCCCGCGCTGCGCGTGCTCGAGTCTGCCGGCTGGCGCCACCGCGCGGAGCCCACGCCCGCGATGACGCTCGCAGCGCCGGCGTCGATCCCTCCGCCGCCGCGGGGCCTGACCATCCGCACGGTGCGGACCCGTGCCGAACTCGCCTCGTACCGCGAGGCCGCGTTCCTGGGCTTCGGCTATCCGGCCGCCTCCGCGGGGCTCTTTCTCCACGAGAACCTGCTGGAACTCTCGCACGTGCAGCTCTACGCGGGGGTCGTCGGCGGCGCCGTGGTGGCGACGTCGATGCTCGTCGCGACGGGTGCAATCGCAGGAGTCTATTGGGTGGCGACGATCGAGGACCAGCGGCGGCGCGGCTATGGCGAGGCGCTCACATGGGCCGCGGTGTCCGCCGGCAGGCGCGATTTCGGGTGCCGCATCTCCTGTCTCCACGCCTCGAGCGCCGGCTTCCCCGTCTACGCACGCATGGGTTTTGCGCACGCCTTCGACTACGAGCATCTGCACCCGGAGCCGTGAGCAAACGTAGTGGAACGAGGGACGTTCCTTCCGTAGTTTTCGTTGCGACGGCTCTCGGATCCCCGGATCGGGACTGACGCGGGACGTTCCTTCCGAGGCTTCGTTGCGCCGAGCGCCTTTGCCACGATCCGCGGGGAGACGGGGACGCTCTCGTCCCCGGGATGGTATCGTCCCGCTCGTCCTCCCCCGTCGAACCAGGAGCAACACGATGTTCAGTCACATCATGATCGGCGCCAACGACGTCTCCGCCTCGAAGAAGTTCTACGACGCCGTGCTCGGCGCGCTCGGCCACAAGCCGGGCACCGAGGACGACCGCGGCCGCGTCTTCTACTTCACCCCGGCCGGCGTCTTCGCCATCACGAAGCCGATCGACGGCGCCGCCGCGACGGGCGGGAACGGCAGCACGATCGGCTTTGCCGCGGACTCGCCGGAGCAGGCGAAGGCGTGGCACGACGCAGGCATCGCGAACGGCGGCACTGCCTGCGAGGATCCGCCGGGCGAGCGACCCGGCTCGGGCATGTACCTCGCGTACCTGCGCGACCCCTCCGGCAACAAGCTCTGCGCCGTGCATCGCCTGAAGAAGTGAGCGCCGGAGTCGTCCCGCAATCTCGTTGACGCGTCGGTCCGTCGCAGACCTCGACGGTGGAGCTTCGGGACGCAATCGCCTGCGGCGGCCCCCGTCGGGAGCTTCCACAAGCTCCCGACCCGGACCTTGACGGGGAACGCAGCCTGAACCTCCTATTTCCGGTCGCACCCACTGCTCGCCACCAAGCTGCATATCGCGATGGCCTTCGGATTCTCGACGCGAAAAAGCGTCAGTACTACGGCGAGGCTATGCGTCAGCTCGAAGAGGCGCGACGGACGGGCCGACGAGTAGCTGTCCAACTTCGTGACGCGTTTCTGTGACTGGAGGTCTTGGAGCGAACCTCACGGGTCTGCTGTTCGCTCGAGGAAGCGGTGGATGGACCGCATCCACTCCGGCAGGTCACGGAGAGCGGTCGCGAGGGCCGCATGGATGCGCGCGGGATCGATCTCATCGTACTCGTGAGCGATCCGATTGCGCAGCCCCGCGCAGGCCGCGACGCGGCGGGCGAACTCCGGGGCTACGAAGCCGAGCGAGCCGACCTCGAGGAAGGAAGCGTAGTAGTCTGAAGGGGGCGGGTGACCGGATTCGGTGATGAGATGAAAGTTGACATCGATCAGACGGCCGATGCAGCGCTCTAGCAGTCGCTCGGCTGCCAGTTCGTTCGTCGCGCTCGCCAGATACTCTGGCAGCGGTTTGCGAGCGAGAGGATCCAGGAGATCCAGATCTCTCTGAACGAGCAGGAGCTTCCGGATCACCAGCTCCCGATCGATCACGGCGCGTCTGCCCGCGCCAGCCGGCGCGCCACGTAGTCCGCCTCCATCCTGAGGAAGCGGCGATGGTCGACGTAGCGGCGAAAGGCCAGCATCCTCAGCTCGGCGAGGCGGCGCGGCTCCCCCACCAGCAGCTCGCAGCGCTCCAGGATCTTCTTCAGGAACAGCGGATCGGCGCGATCCAGGAACGCAAGATCCACGCGCCCCTCCGGAAAGAGGGGCTGAAGAGCGGCGAGCAGAGCGCTGAAACGCTCGAGCGAAGGCTCGCCGTCGCGGTCGCGCAGCAGCACGGCGAGATCGACGTCGCTCGCTGCGTGGGTCGCGCCTCCCGCCGTCGAGCCGAAGCGGAGCAGCAGCTCGATGCCATGGTCGCTGGCGATCGCTTCGAGGGCGGGGGTCTGCATCGGGACGAGAGCATACCGCGGAAGAGTGTGGGGCGAGACGCAGGTACTCGATGACGCATGCTGGTGTGCCGCAGGGGCGGCGAGCTCTCTCCGGCCGCACGGGCCCGCTTCGACCTGGTGGCGAATCGCAAATAGCCGGCCGTTTGAGCGCCGAGCAGCAAGAGGCTCCGGCCACGCTTCTTTGGTCACTGCCCAGCGCGTGCTCGGCCTCCTCCGGTCGTAGCGTGAACATCCTCCGGAGAAGCAAGGAATTCCACCACGGCCTCTCTGTACTGCTCCGGCCTTTGAGCATGGATCATGTGTCCGCAATCCTCGAACACGCGGGCCTCGCCCCTCGCCAGTAGAGCCACTGCACGTTCCTGATCGACGGGCCATTGGCCCGCATCACTAGCGTCGGACACACCACCGCGCCAAAGTGGCGTCCACGTCGAAACCCTTGCAGGTGCTCAGGTCGATGGTCACTTCACGGAACACAGGACGCTGGGCATCCGGAATGTCATAGTTTTCGAGGCCGTGCCCCCATGGCTCACACTCTCGCGTGCCTACGCTTCGCCGGCCTCGTTGCCGAGACCGTCGCAAGGCTCGCTACCGGCCTGGACGGGCTCACCCTTGGCCGGGCGGGATTCGCACCCGCTGGACGACGGATCGAAATTTCATGGAGTCGTCGCAAGTCCTCCAATCCCGATCGACCAGCAGAGCCTGGTCGCACTCTATTCTCTCTGCTCGGTCGTCTGTGTTCTTGCCATGGACGGAAGAAGTACGCCCGCCCGGCGGCGCTGTCAGGAACGGGGTTCGGTGAACGGATACGTCGTAGCCAGGCAGATTCGCCTCCGTGCTCACGACGGGATCGGCTGGACGAAGTCTCGGGTGATCGAGGCGACGTCAGGCGTGCCCATCTGGCGCATCACCGTCTCGAACTCGCGGCGCATCACGCGCAGCGTCCCCTCGACGCCGGCGCGGCCGAAGGCCGATAGGCCCCAGAGGTAGGGACGGCCAATGCAGACCGCCGCGGCGCCGAGGGCCAGGGCGGTGAAGACGTCGGTGCCCCGGCGGAAGCCGCTGTCGATCAGCACCGGGATGCGTCCGTCCACGGCCTTCAGGACCTCGGGCAGGACCTCGATCGTGGAGAGCGGGTTGTCGATCTGGCGCGCGCCGTGGTTGGACACGATGATGCCGTCGACGCCGTGTTCGACGGCGAGCGCTGCGTCCTCGCCGGTCAGGATTCCCTTCAGCACCAGCTTCATCGACGTGGCGTTGCGGATCCGGTCCACATAGTCCCAGGTGAGCGTGAGCGCGTCCGACGCCAGCTTGAGGGGGTCCTGTCCGAAGAGCTCCGCGATGCGGCCGATGCGCCCGGTGGTGCTGCCGCCATGGCAGCGCTCGCAGGCGCGGCTCTCCCGGCTCGGAAATGGGTCGCCAGGTCCGCGGAAGTAGCGCAGGCGGTCCTGGCTGCCGAAGCCGACGTAGTCGACCGTGAGGACGACGACGGGGCAACCGGCGTTCTCCGCGTGCCGGAGCTGGAGGTACGTGACCGGCCAGAGCCGGCCCGTGAGCAGCATGAACCACACGGGCGCGCCGCGCGCCTCCAGCACCTCGTCGAGTGATTTCGAGGAGGCCGTGGACAGGATCTGCAACTCCCCGGTCGCCCGCGCGGCACGTGCGACGGCGACCTCGCCCTCGGGGTGGAAGGTCATCTGCATCCCTGCCGGCGCGAGAGCGATGGGAACCGGGAGCCGCGTCCCCAGTACCTCGACGCTCGTGTCGAGCTCCGTGACGTCGACCAGACGCCGCGGGCGGAGACCGAAGCGCCCGAAGCCCGCCCGGTTTGCCAACAGCCCGCGCTCGTGGTCCACGCCGGTAGCGAGGTAGGCGTAGTGCTCGGCGGAGAGCTTTTGTCTCGCGACAGCGCGGAAGTCGAAGACGTTGATGGCCTCGTCCGGCGAGCGGATCACTTCGCCTGCGGGCGAGAGGTCCGGCTCGCAGGTGCGGAGGGCCTCGATCATCTCTTCGAGGGCGTCTGCGGGCCGGCTCGCAAAGAGGAGCGGGCTCCCGAGGAGGAAGCGCAGCAGCGCGCGGCGCGCCACGCGGGGGGCGGCGGGCGAGGCCATGAAAGTGAATTTAGTTTCGCTTCCTGGAGAAGGTCAAGAAAAAAGTGAAGATTGGTTCGCTTTCACGGCGGTCCGCGCTAGCCTGCGGACCATGCACAGGAGCCGGTTCGGCCCGTCTGCCGGGAGCCGTCGGGCCCGCGACCGGGGAGGGCCGCCCCGCAGGGGGGAGAGCAGCCACGTCGTGCCGGCGCCCCCGCCGCCGCGGGAGTTCCCGCAGGCACGAGCGCGTGCCTCCTACGAGCGGATCCTGGCCGCGGCCCTGGAGCTCTACGCGGAGCGGGGCTTTCACGCCACCCAGACGCCCGACATCGCCGAGCGGGCCGGCATGAGCGTGGGCGGTCTCTACCGCTACTTCCGCGACAAGCACGAGATCTTCCGCGAGGTCGTACACCGCACCCTGGAGCGCAACCGTCTGGAGCAGGACCGGATGCTGGAGGCGGTGGAGAGCGGTCTGGAAGCGGGGGAGGTCGACCTGCGTGCGATGGTCGAGCAAGCCGTAGACTGGACCTGGAAGGCGCTGCAGCCGGTGCCGCCCGACCTACTGCGCACCTTCGCGGGCATGCTCTACTTCGATCCCGCGTTCGCCGAGCTGAGCGACCAGTACGACCGCTACGAGCAGCAGGCCCTCGCGCGAGTGCTGCGAAAGCTCACCCCGCGCGAGCGCATCCCGTCGCCGCTGGCCGCGGCGCGGCTTATCGATCTCATGGTCCCGAACGTCGCGATCTGGGCGATCCTACACCCGGCCGACGCACGCGGGGTGAAGGAGGCCACGGTCGAGATGATCCATCGCTACCTGACCGGTGAGATCGGCCTCGGCGCGGGGACCGAAGGCTGATGGAAAGGCTCACGGGCCTTCAGGGATACGCTCGCCCTCGTTGGATCGCCTCCTGGAGTGCGCGCGTCGCAGAGCCCGCGGCGGCCCGTGGCGGCTCCCCTCGGGAGTTTCCATAGGCTCCCTCCTGCCTATCGCCCTCGACGGGGAACGCAGCGGTCGAGTAGCCCGGGGCGGTTGCCCACCCCTCTGCCTGCGGACGAACGCGCGTTTCCGCGCAACGCTTGCCGCCGCACTAGGGAACGGCTGACGCAGGACGCCATGCCCGAGGCGGACGCGGTCGACTCATGGCTGGCTGGATTGCGGCGCGCTGGCCCGACGAGCGCCGGGGGAACCGGGTCAGCGAACGGCGACCTCGAAGGGATCGATGACCTCGATGCCACAGTTTTCGAAGTCGGAAACATTCCGGGTCGCCACGGCCAGTTGGTTGCGTCGGGCAATCGCGGCGATCTGGCCATCGGGAACACTCATGGGAGCGCCGAGCGCCCTGCGATCGCCCATCACATCGCCGTAGATGCGATCCGCAGCCTCATCGTAGGCGAGCACCCGCTGATCGAAGGCCAGGGCGACGAATCGTTCGAACCGTTCGCGAAGTCCGGTTCGGCGTCGGCCATCCGCCAAGATGCGCAGTCCGTAGGCGATCTCGCCGAGGGTGATCGAAGAGACGTAGAGTCGCTCCGACGGCTGTCCGTTCAGCCAGGCCACGACCGACTCCGCTGGCTGCGCTCGCATCACCTCGGAGACGACGTTCGTGTCCAGCAGGATCATTCGGTCAGGTCCAAGGGCTCACGGGGTGCCCGCTCGGGTAGCTCGAGGTCGACGCCGTGCTGCGAGCCGAAGATCTGAAGGGCGAGCTCACCGAGGAGATCCGGGGCGCGGACCGCCGTCTCGAGGATGCGGCGCGCCTCTTCTTCCATCGACACTCCGTGCTTCGCGGCGCGGACCCGCAAACGCGACAGCGTCTCGTCGTCGAGCTTTCGGACGCTCAAGCTGGCCACGGGAAACTCCTCGGATGCGCTGCCCGGCACGGAAGAACCGATCGCACGATGAAAGCATATGCTAGCGGGGCTGCCGGTGAAGATCGGCTTCCAGTCGAGCATCGCTGGCGTCCTCCTCCGGGCCGACGAGGGCTCGGCCGGCCACGGTCCTGGCGCTCCCGGCGCTCGCGCCCGTCACCGGACCTCGGCGGTAGGGTTCCGCGCGAGCGCGGTCATCAGGCCCCAGAGCCAGCTGATCTTGTAGCGATCGATCCGGGCGACGCGGAACCCCGCTCGTTCGAGCAGGCGACGACACTCCTCCCGCCCGTAGGTGCGGAAGTGCGCGCGATCGAATGCGCGGAGCCAGAGATCGCAGAGGCGGCAGGCCAGGTAGTCGTCGCACCAATCCGTCAGGACGAGCCGCCCGCCCGGGCGCAGCACGCGGGCCATCTCCTCGAGGGCTCCGAGCGGGCGTCGGAAGTAGTGGAAGGCGTTCGTGGTCACCACCACGTCGAAGCCGGCGTCGCCGAACGGCAGCCGCTCGGCGGGGCTCTGCGCGAGGAGCACCGCTGCGGAGACCCTGCGGCGGGCCACCGCCAGCATCGCCGGCGAAGCGTCCACGCCCGAAAGCTTCGCGCCGGATGCCGAGAGCGAGAGAGCCTGGAGCAGAGCACCGGTGCCGCAGCCCACATCCAGGAGCCGCTCGCCGGGCTCGATCGCGAGACGCCCGAGCGTCTCGCGCAGCGTCTCCCGGACGTAGAAGGACCAGCGCCGATCGTAGTGGGGTGCGAGTCGGCCGTACGCGGCGAGTACCGCCTCGGTGTCGCTCGGCTCCAACGTGCTCCTTCGCGGCGGCTCGAGCGTCTACGAGAGAACCGGGCATGCGGCGGTCGCCGGGATCCCGGGAACCACGGCGCCCGCGATCACCCCGGGCGGGCGAATCCCTCGCACAGCCTCTTGCGCAGGAAGATCCGCTCGTGTCCGGGAGGATAGTCGCCGAGTACGGCGAAGACCTCGTAGCCGTGCCGCTCGTAGAAGGGCTTCGCCTGGTGGCTGAAGGTGTCGACGTGAGCGCGGGCGCAGCCGCGATCCGAGGCCGCGATGGCGAAGATCGGCTGCCACCCAGAGGAGGGCGATGTGCAGCCGGTTCCAGTTGACCTTCCCGTGCGCGCCGCCGACGAGCTCGCCGCCGGCATCGCGCGCGCGCACGGTGAGCGGGCGAAAGCCCTGCGTTCCGACGATCGGCCGCGCGTGCTCGCCGAGGCCTCGGCCGAGAGCCTCGACGTCGCGGGGGTTCGCGTCGGTCTCGATCGAGACCACGATGCGGTCCGTCGCAGGGCTCTCCACCTCTGCAGGGTGCCCGGTTCCAGGGCTCGCAGCTATAGGAGCCGCCACCCCTCGGTCCCCGAGCCAGCTCGCTGCTTCCCGTGGCGGCTCCCATCGGGAGTTTCCACAAGCTCCCTACCCTACCCGGACAACACACTCTCCTGGGCTCAGCGGTTCCGAGACATCAGACCGCCAGTCTCAACCCACCGATCCGCGCGAAGTGCCGGAAGTCCGCGTCGCGCGTCACGAGCCGAACGTCGTGGTCGATGCAGGACTGGGCGATCAGCGTGTCGGCGAGCCGAGCGCGTCGCTTCCGTGCCAGCACCTTCGCGCGGAGCAACCCGGCACGCTGCCAGTACTCCGGGAGCGGCTCCAGCCGAGGGAGTGCCAGAAGCAACGACGCGACGTCTCGGGGCAGACTGGGATCGCTCAACAGCTCCGTCAGCACGACGGGAGGCAGGCACGCCTGACGGTCGCCGAGGGCGCTCGACAGGATCTCCACGTCGTCGCCATCCGGCTGTGTACCGGCGAAGAAGGCGATCCAGGAACTGCTGTCGATCGCGATCACCGATCCTCGCGCAGTCGCTCGAGATCGATGCGGAGGCGCACCTTCCCGCGCAAGGCTCGCAGGTCTTCATAGGCCCGGCCGGCGGCGACCAGCTCCAGGCCGCGCCGGATCGTCGCCGTGATCCCCTCGCCGGTCGATCGCTGGGCGCGTTCGAGCAGGTCTTCCGGAACTTCCACCGTGACTTTGCGCTGGTCCGCCATCCGGCGAACCATACCAGCATCGATACCAGTGTCAAAGCTGGGGAGCGCGCTCGGGGATGGCGAGTTCTCGAGGAAACCGTTCGGGGACCCGCTTCCTAGCGATCGTCCGACTCCGGCGACCGCTTCTTGGACGCGAACGGCATCCAGGCAACGAGCCCCGCAGCCACGGCGGGAAGGAGAACGCAGACCAGAGTGAATCCGCGAGTCGGACCCAGCGGCTCAGGTGCCCACCACGCGAAGAGAGCGAGAGTGCCAGAGCCGACACACGCAGCGCAGGCAAAAGCCACGAGCGACCGTCCGCCGTTCGAGAAGGCGCGAAGCAGACCCGCGATGGTGAGAGACAGGCCCGCCATCGAGATGGCCGCGACGGCGAGCACGAAACCATCCGGCAGAACGACGATGTCTGGGAACGCGCGCTTGCGCCGCATGGGAGTACCGACTCTTTCTGGCCGGCTTCCGGGGACCCTCTGCTGCGCACCCCCGTGATCGGCGCTCGTGATCGTAGCCCCCTCCGTTCCGTCCGAGAACGATCGCGCGGAAGCGCACGCTGGCCGGGCGGGAGCGGGGCGGGACGAGCCGGCGCGTCGGCCGCCCGCGCCGTGCCCCCTGCGAGCTGCCGTGCGAAGGGCGCACGCGGCCGGATGGAGGAACCGACGCCTTCTGGCCTAGGGTCCGGTGCGATGCACAGGATCGCGATCGGTCTGCTGCTGTCGGAGTCCAGCGCGCGCGGCGCGCTTGACGAAGCTTGCGCGCCGGCCCCTCCGAGGCTTCGAGCCATCGTCGAGCGCGCCGTCCGCGCCGAGCAGCTCGGCTTCGACTCGATCTGGCTCGATGGCGAGACGCCGAGCGCGGACGCGCTGCGGGCGACCCCGCTGCTGCTCGCGGCCATCGCCGCCAGGACCACGCGACTGCGGCTCGGCGCCGGCGTCCCGCTGTGCGCGGGGCTCGATCCGCTCCGCGTCGCCGAGGACTTCGCGACGCTCGACGGCCTGTCGTCGGGGCGCGTCGAGGTGGTCCTGAGCGCCGGCGGCTTCGCGGCGCCGAGCGGTGGCGATCCGGCCGGCACCGATGCGTGCCGCGATCACATGCGCGAGACCATCGAGCTGCTCCGGCGACTTTGGACGGAGACCGACGTCCACTGGTCGGGCGGGATCCGGGGCCCGCTCGAACGCGTGACGGTGCAGCCGCGACCGGTCCAGCAGCCGCACCCTCCCCTCTGGATCGGCGGCGACGCGGCGCCGCAGTGGGACGCGTTGGCCGCGGAGCTCGACGTACCGCGGATGCTTGCGTGCGACAGCGGACCCTTCGTACTGGCGCAGAGGGTCGGCGCGTGCCGCTTCGTCGGCTTCGACGACCGGGGGCTCCCGGCGCCATCCGGAACGATCCGCGGCAGCGCCGCGCAGGTCCTCGAACGCCTCCTCACGGAACGAGAAACCCTGGGGTTGGATGTCCTCCTCGTCGGCTTCGAACGGGCCGGGCAGCCGGACGCCGCGGCGGCCGAGGACTTCGAGCGCTTCGGCTGCGACGTCCTACCGGCGCTTCGGGGGGCCTGAACCGCGCAGTCCCTTGCAGCACCAGAGGCCGTTGGATAGGTTCCGCGCCCTCATGAGCCAACCCGACCGACCTCCCTTCGGCGACCGCGGACCCTCGGACCGGCCCTCCTACGGGGACCGCGGCGACCGCCCCTATGGCGGCGGCGGCGGCGGGGGCGGCGGCTATGGCGGCGGCGGCGATCGCTTCGGCGGTGGCGGTGGTGGCTACGGCGGCGGCGGCCCGCGCGGCGGCGGCCGCTTCGATCGCGACCGCGATCGCGACGAGGACTTCGACAATCGCAGCGTGAAGGCGCGGCTGCGCGCCAAGGCCCGCAAGAAGGCCCGCAAGCTGCGCAAGAAGACCACGCGCGGCCCGAAGGTCTCGCGGCTGACGACGGACAAGGGCCTCGTCATCCACTACAAGGACCCGCGCGTGCTGCGCATGTTCCTGACCGAGACGGGGAAGGTCCTGCCGCGACGGATCTCCGGCAACACCGCGCGCCAGCAGCGCGAGGTCGTCGAGGCCGTGAAGCGCGCGCGCCATCTGGCGCTGCTGCCGTTCGGCGAATCGGTCGTCTGAGCCAGCGCGGCGCGCAGGCGCGCCGCTGGTTCGCTCACACGCCCAGTGCCTTGCGGAGCCCGGCGATTCCGCCGGTATAGATGCCGCGGACCATCCCCTGCGTCTGTTCCTCGCTCGCGCCATCCGGTTCGAAGGTGCTCGACCAGTCCACGCGACACTCCTGCGCGTCGATCTCGGTGATCCGGATCGTCGACAGGTAGTCCTTCACCGGAATCGGGCTCTTCTCGACGATTGCATACGACAGGCTGCGCCCGGCCTCGTCGAAGGCTTCGAGCCGCTCGACGATCGCGAGTCCCCCGGGCAACCCGATGCGGCGCTTCGCGCCGATGCCGTCGCCTTCCACCGTGCAGCTCTGGATCGCGGGGCCGCCCCATTTCGTCACGCCGCCGAAGTCCCGGACGAGTTCCCAGACCTTCGCCGCCGGCGCCGCCACCGTGTCGCTGACCTTCACTTCGCTCATGGTCGCATCCTCCTCGCCGCCGTTGTTAGCATGAACGCCGCGATCACCGCGAGGAGGGGGGTTCGATGACTGGCGCCGACCGCCTGCTCCAGACCGCGTTGGCCGCCGGCGTCGACGTGTGTTTCGCGAACCCCGGGACGACGGAGATGCCGCTCGTCGCGGCGCTCGACCGGACGCCGGGGATCCGCGCCGTGCTGGGGCTGTTCGAAGGCGTCTGCACCGGCGCCGCCGACGGCTATGCGCGCATGGCGCGCCGCCCGGCGCTGGCGCTGCTGCACCTGGGACCCGGGTTTGCCAACGGCATCGCGAACCTGCAAAACGCGAAACGCGCCGGCACGCCGATGCTGGTCGTCGTCGGCGATCACGCCACGTGGCACGCGGCCGCGGACGCGCCGCTGGCGTCGGACATCGTGTCGCTGGCGAGCCCCGTCTCGGGCTGGGTGCGCAGCGTCCGGCGCGCCGACGACGTCGCGGCCGACACGGCCGCGGCGCTCGAGGCGGCGTCGGCCCCGCCAGGCCAGGTCGCGACGCTGATCGTGCCGGCCGATTGCCAATGGAACGCTTCCAGCGGCGTACCCGTCGCGGTGCAGGCCGGTGTTCCGGGTTCCGTGTCGGGTGACCGGATCGACACCGCGGTGCGCGCGCTGCGCGCCGGCAGCGCGGCGCTGCTCGTCGGCGGCGCCGGACTCGGCGAACGCGGTCTGCGCGCCGCTGCGCGCATCCAGGCGGCATCTGGTGCGCGCGTGCTGCACGACGCGTTCGTCGCGCGGCTCGAACGCGGCGCCGCGTTGCCCGATCTCGAGCGGATCCCGTACTTCCCGGAGCAGGCGTGCCAGGCGCTCGCCGGACTTCGGACGCTGCTGCTGGCCGGCGCGAGGGATCCGGTCGCATTCTTCGGCTACCCGGGCGGCCGCAGCCGCATCGCACCGGACGACTGCGAACGGCTCGTTCTCGCGGCGCCGCACGAAGACGCGGTCGGCGCGCTCGAAGCGCTCGCCGATGCGCTCGCAGCGCCGGCCTCCATCGCGATTCCGCCGCGCGCTCGGCCGGCGCCCCCGTCGGGCGCGCTCGATGTCGCGGCGCTCGGCCAGGCACTCGCCGCGCTGCAGCCCGAGGGCGCCATCGTCGTGGATGAAGGTCTGACGTCGAGCGCGCCGTGGTTCGCCGCCTCTGCGGCGGCACCGCCGCACACCGTGCTCGGTCTCACCGGCGGCGCGATCGGCCAGGGATTGCCGTGCGCGGTCGGAGCGGCGGTCGCGTCGCCGGATCGCAAGGTGATCGCGTTGCAGGCCGACGGCTCCGGCATGTACACGCTGCAGGCGCTGTGGACGATGGCGCGCGAACAGCTCGACGTCGTGACGATCGTCTGTGCGAACCGCAGCTACCGGATCCTGCAGGTCGAACTCGCGCGCGCCGGCATCACGGCGCCGGGCCCTGCGGCGCGTGCGCTCGCGGACCTGACGCGTCCGGAACTCGACTGGAGCGCGCTCGCCGCCGGCCTCGGCGTCCCGGCCGCCCGCGTCGACAGCGCCGACGGCCTCGTGAAGGAACTCTCCCGCGCGCTCGCAACACCGGGTCCGACGCTCGTCGAGGCGCTGCTGTAGCCACGCCCGCGCCCGGGTGTGCAATTGACCATGGCGCGCGTACTCGGCTTCCCGTTGACTCGTCCGCGGGCTCTGGGAAGGGCACTCCCGAGGAGACAGCCATGACCAGGACTTGCCGGATCTCGCTTGCCGCCCTGCTGGCGGCCGCCCTCTTCGTGACCGCCGGCGCCCGAGCTGCCACCGTGACCGGCAGCTACGCAGGCCTCATCGCCGAGGACTCGGGCCTGGGTCTGCTCGGCCAGACCCTGCGCGTCGACTTCAGCTACGACGACTCCGTTGCCGGGAGTGCCAGCGGTGCTGCCTTTCTCTACCAGGACTTCCTGGAGTCCCTGGTCGTCAGGATCGGCGAACATTCCTGGACCTTCGATGGGGTCGATGGTTTCGAGTTCCTGTTTCTCAACGACGACGATGTGATCACCTTCGCCAATGGTGTCGAGGACCGGGTCTCCCTCTCGGCAGACGTCTTCAACGGCCCCGACCTGGGCACGGGCGCGGTGAATCCGGCCAGCTTCTCCTTCTCCCTGTTCCTGAGTGACAACGTGCCCTTCGGCAGCCCCGATGGCCTCGGTGCAGACGACGTGCTCCCTGCCTCCGCACCGGTTCCGGAACTCTTCAGCCTCGACCCGGGGGAGAGTGCCAACAGCATGAGCTTCAGCTGGTTCGTCGGCGATCCGGAACTGGGTGGCGACTTCTTCCTCATCGAGACCGACAGTGTGACCACGGTTCCCGAGCCGGCCGCCATCTGGTTGCTGGGGACGGGCCTGCTGGCCTTGCAGGTGCTGAAGCGGCGCCGCCTGCGCTAGGGCCGCCATGGGATGCGCCGGAGGGCAGACTGCCTAGCAGGGGCGGAAACACTCTCCCGTCGCCGGGTGCCGATCTCGGCGCGGCACCAGCACGCTCACCTCGATGAGACAAAAACGCCAGCAGCGACCGAGTCGGCGAGCAGCCCGAGGAGGACCCCGATCTCCGCGACCGCGAGCGTCGCGAGGATCGACGCGCGCAGCAGGCGGATCTCGCAGGCGCTGCGCACTCTACGGCCGGGATGCGGGAACCAGCGGGCGCGTGGTCACGGCGTCCAGTGCGCGGTCCCGAGTCGGGAGTCCTTGCGGCGCTGCTTGTCGAACGGCCGGGTGTCGAGCGCGACCGCCTTCCCGCCTCGCGGCGAATCGATCCCGTGGAGAGCTTCGGCGAAGCGGCGCTCGCAGTAGCGCGCGGCCTCCATGCGCGGCGGATGGGGATGCTCGTGAATGCGGCCGATGGTCGGGTTCGTGTTGATCTCGTAGACCTGCGGCGCGCCGTCGACCAGCGCGAAGTCGGCGCGCCCGTACTCGATCGCGCCGAGCTCGAAGGCGGGCCGCAGCGGCTCGCCGAAGCGGTTCTCGCGCAGGTCGGCGAGCTCCGCCTCGTAGAGCGCGAGTCCCGCGATTCCAAGCTTTCCCCGCTTCGCCGACCAATGCTCGTCGAAGACACCGAGCGTCGGCACCATCGTCTCGCCGACCCGGAACACCGAGCGCTTGTGGAAGAGCTGATCCCGGATCGGCTGCGCGCAGTACTCGACGACCAGCAGCTCGCGGCTCGGGTGCCCCGCGGCGATCGCGCCGTCGATCGCGCCCGCGAGGGCGCTGCGGTCGTGCAGGAGATCGCTCAGCGGCCCGCGATGGCCGGAGTCCGTGCGCAGGAACACCGGCCACGCGTCGGGCCATTCGCCGTCGGCGACGCGCCAGACGCCGAAGCGGTTGAGGCCGGCGCCGCGCAGGCGGCGGAGCAACGAGGCCCGCTGACAGGCGCGCGCGGGATCGTTCAGGCACTTCACGCCGGACGCAGCGAGCAGGCGGTACGCGAGGGCCGCCAGCTCGAGATCCCAGAAGCCGAGGCGATCCATGTCGGTGAACACCCACGTCGCGCGCGGCAGGGAGTCGGCGGCGAAGATCCTGTCGTAGCTCCACAGCCGGACGTCCGGCGTCCGGGAGAGTGTCCGCAGCGGCTCGTGCGTGACCATCTTCGACCGGGTCATCGCGAAGCAGATCATCGGGCGCTCCGTCTCTCCGCCAGACGCCAGCCCGGAGTCTGCAGGGGGCGGGGGTTGGAGGCGGAGGTATATCAAAGTATCGTCCCGCCGTTCGACTCATCTTCCACCGCAAAATGGGGGGGCCACATGACTCGCCGCACGACACGAATCGACCTCGATCCGTCGAAGCTGCTCGGATTCAAGCTGGTGCTGCCGCAGACCAAGATCGGCGCCAAGCCCGTCTCGACGACGCTGGGACCGAAGGTCGGTGGCAAGCCCGTCGGGGAACCCATGGCACCGAAGATCGGTGTCAAGGGCGTGACCCGCGACTGATTCTCGGTCCGCCGGGCCTCGTCCGGCTCCTGCGCGGGAGTCGCTCGCGGGCGCGAGGGTGCCTGCGAGCGACTCCCGCTTGCCCGTTCGACGCGCGGAGCGCGGCCTCTCGCGATGATACCGGCCATGACCCTCCACCACCGCTTCGCACCCGACGGGCGCCGCGCGCGCGCACTCGATCACGCGATGCACCGGGCGCTCGCCGAGAGCCTGATGCACATCGTGGAGCGCTGTCGCGGCACGATCGACATCGACGAAGCCGCCCTCCTCCGTATCGCCGACGGCCTCCGGAGCGGTGCGCGTCACCTGCCGCCGACCTTCGGCCTCTACTACGAAGCGGCCGGCGCGCTGCTCGACGGCCGGAACGACGACGCCGAGAGGCTGCTCGCGGCGCTCGCGCGCGAGCGCCCGATAGATCCGGTCCGGGACGAGCTGCGCGTGCTCGCTCTCGGCGAACCGGCGCTCGCCGCTCACACCGAGCGCTACCAGCGCATGATGGAGAGCGACCCGACCTCGCCGTTCCCGTTCCTCCCGCCCCCGCCGGACACGGCGGCGGCGTTCCGCGCCCGCTTCCAGCGGGGCTTCGCGCTACTCGAGCGCGCCGCACCCGAGCTGGCCTCCGAGGTCCGCGCGATCGTCAGCGAGGTGATCCTCGCCGTCGGGACTCCGATGGGCGGCTACACGTTCGACGGCGGCTCCTCGTACCAGCTCTGGGGAGGACTCTTCCTGAACGCCGAAAGCCACGAGACCGACGTCGCGATCGTCGAGCTCGTCGCGCACGAAAGCGCCCACAGCCTTCTCTTCGGGTTCACGATCGACGAGCTGCTCGTCGAGAATCCCGCCGACGAACTCTTCGACTCGCCCCTGCGCCGCGATCCGCGTCCGATGGACGGGATCTATCACGCGACCTTCGTCTCCGCGCGAATGCACTGGGCGATGTCCCGGCTCCTCGACGCGGGAGTGCTCGACGATGCGGCCACCGCCGAAGCGCAGAAGGCGCGCGCGACCGATCGCGAGAACTTCGAGGCGGGGTACGACGTCGTCGCCCGACACGGACGTCTCTCGCCGACCGGAACGGTCCTGATGGATGGCGCCCGCGGCTACATGGACGGAGCTGGTTGAGAGACCGGCGCGCCGGGCGGGGGAACGATGACGCTGCGCCATCCGGAGCTCGGGAACCGCACCGGACTGGTCGAAACCGGCCCGGGCCTCTGGACGTGGCGCCCGCCCGACGGCTCGTGGGGCTGGAGCAACGCCGCGCTGGTGACCGACGGCGACGAGGCGCTCCTCGTCGATACGCTCTTCGATGGACGCCTCACGCACGCGATGCTCGCTGCGATGCGCGACGCCTCGTCCGCGGCGTCGCACATCGGCATTGTCGTCAACACGCATTCGAACGGGGATCACTGCTATGGCAACGGACTCCTCTCCGGCGCGACGATCATCGCGACGCGCGCCGCCGCCGAGGAGATGACGCGCGAGTCTCCAGCCGTGATCGGCGAGTTCCTGCGGCGTTCACCCGAGCTCGGACCGCTCGGGGAGTTCGTGCAACACTGCTTCGGAGCGTTCCACTTCGACGAGGCCGTGCCGCAGCTGCCGACCCGCACGTTCGACGGTGCGCTGTCGCTGCGCGTCGGCGACCGCGCCGTCGAGCTGCTGCAGGTCGGACCGGCACACACCAGCGGCGACCTGCTCGTCCACCTACCGGACGACGGCGTCGTCTTCACCGGCGACGTCCTCTTCATCGAGGGAACACCGATCGCGTGGGCCGGGCCGATCCAGCACTGGATCGACGCGTGCGAGGAGATCCTCGCGCTCGGCGCCTCCGTCGTGGTCCCAGGCCACGGGCCGATCACCGATGCGCGCGGCGTCGTCGCCGTGCGCGACTATCTCGCGTTCATCCAGCGCGAAGCCCGCCAGCGCTACGACGCCGGTCTCTCCGTGCGAGACGCCGCATTCGACATCGCGCTCGGCGACTACGAGAGCTGGGGCGACGCCGAGCGCATCGGCGTCAACGTCGCCACGCTGTACCGCGAGTTCGCCCGGGATCCCGCGCCGCCGAACGTGGTCGAGCTGTTCGGGCTGATGGCCGAACTCTGGCACGCCCGCCGGCGGTGAGCCGACCCTCGCTGGCCGGCTCACTCCTGCGTGCTAGCCATTCGCAGTTGGTTCCTCTCGAGGAGACGATCGTGAACCCCATCGACATCTCGGGCCGACGCAACGAAGGTCGGCGCCTCGAAAGTCCGCAGCCCGACAGTGCGCAGGACTCCCCCCCGGCGGCGAGACCGCGCCGGAAGGGACTCGGGTTCCTCACCGCGCTGCTCGCGATCGCTCTCGTCGTGGCGATCGCGGCGATCGTTCGGCTTGCGGGCGAGCGCGAAGAGCTGCGTGGCGAGGTGGCGTCGCTCACCGGTGCGCTGGAACAGGCTCAGGCGAGCCGCGCCGAAGCGCGCGCGACGCTCGACGGCGTAGCCGATCAGCTACTCGCGCTGCACGGCACGTTGTCGACGCTGTTGCAGGAGGCGGCGCCGACGGTCGCGACGCCCGAAGACGACGCCGACTACTGGCACGACCGCGCTCTCGATCTGGCGCGCTGACAAGCCCGTCAAGAAAGGGGCCGGGTTCGATCGTCAACTTTTGCCGACGGCAAAAGTTGACGATCGAACCCGGCCCCTTTCTTGACGGATCTCAGAGTCGCTCGAGGATCGTCCCGGTTCCGAGGCCGCCGCCGCAACACATCGCGATCAGTGCGCGCTGGCCGCCGCTGCGCTCGAGCTCGTGCAGAGCGGTCGTCAGCAGGCGGTCGCCGGTGGCGCCGGTCGGGTGGCCGAGCGCGATCGCTCCGCCGTTCGGGTTGACGCGGTCGAGCGCCGGCTTGCACTCCTGCTGCCACGCGAGCACGACGGACGCGAAGGCCTCGTTGACCTCGTAGACGGCGAAGTCTTCGATCGCGAGCTTCGTCCGCGCGAGCAGCTTGCGCGTCACCGGGATGGGGCCCTTCAGCATCGTCACCGGATCGACGCCGACGATGGTCGCGTCGACGATCCGCGCGCGCGGCGTGAGCCCGTGCCGCTGTACGGCCTCCTCGGACGCGAGCACGACAGCCGACGCGCCGTCGGTCACCTGCGACGCGGTGGCGGCGGTGTGCACGCCGCCCTCGACGACGGCCTTCAGGGTCGCGAGCTTCTCGAGCGAGCTCTGGCGCGGCCCTTCGTCGCGCGTCACGCGGACGGTCTCGCCCGTCGGCTTGCCGTCGGCGTCGACGACGGGCGCATCGATCGGCACGATCTCGCGGTCGAAGCGTCCCTCAGACCAGGCCTTCGCAGCCAGCTCCTGGCTGCGCAGCCCGAAGCGGTCGCAGGCTTCGCGCGTGATGCCGTACTCCTCGGCGATCATCTCGGCGCCCTGGAACTGACTCTGGAAGGCGTACTTCTCGAAGTAGCTCTTCGGGATCGGCCGACCGTGGCTCGCGAAGTTGGCGCCGAGCGGAATCCGACTCATGCTCTCGACGCCGCACGACACGATGAGATCGGCGAGCCCGGCGCCCACCAGTCCCGCCGCCAGCGTCGTCGCCTGCTGGCTCGAGCCGCACTGGCTGTCGACTGTCGTCGCGGCGACTTCGAGCGGCAAGCCAGCCGCCAGCCACGCAGTGCGCGTGATGTTGAACGCCTGCTCCCCGACCTGGGAGACGCAGCCGCCCAGCACCTGATCGACGGCGGCCGGATCCAGCTGTGCGCGCTCGACGGCTGCGCGCTGCACCGCCGCGAGCAGCTCGGCCGGGTGTACGGTCGAGAGGCCGCCTCCCCGCTTGCCGAGCGGGGTTCGCACGGCTTCGACCAGGAATACGTTGCGCATCGGATCCTCCGTGTGGGGCGGGCCGGACGCGGATCCTAGCAACTGGAGGGCGTCCGATCAGTCGAGCCGGACGCGCTCGCCGTGTTTCGGGACGACGGCGACGAACTCCAGCTCGCGAACCAGCGCGTCGCGCAGCGAGGCGGCGGACGCGGGCTCGCCGTGGACCGTGAACGCGATCCGCGGAGGATGCGGCAGCTGGCGGGCCCAGGCGACGAGCTCGGCCTCGTCTGCGTGGACCGAGAATCCGCCCGCGTCGACGACCTCGGCGCGCACCGGGACGTAGCGACCCAGCAGCTTCAGCTCGCGCGCGCCTTCGGCGAGCCGGCGCCCGCGCGTACCGGTCGCCTGGTAGCCTGACAGCACGATGCTGTTCTTCGGGTCCGGCAGCCGGCGCGCGAGGTGGTGCAGCACGCGTCCCCCTGTCGCCATCCCGGACGCGGACACGATGATGCACGGGAGCCCCGCTTCGTGGATCGCCTTCGACTCCTCGACGTCGTGCGCCTCGATGAGATCGTGCGTATCGAACGCATCGGCGCGGCCGCGCAGCTCGCTCCGCACCTCCGTGTCGCCCTGCATCGCCGCACGCTCGTAGACCTGCAATGCCGCCAGCGCCATCGGGCTGTCGACGTAGACCGGCAGGTGCGGAATCCGGCCGGCGGCTTCGAGCTTGCGCAGCGTCAGCAGCAGCACCTCGGTGCGATCGACGGCGAACGCCGGGATCACGACGGCGCCGCCGCGCTCGGCCGTGCGCACGATTGCGTCGGCGAGCCGCGTCTCGGCGCTTGCCTCGTCGTGGCGACGCCCGCCGTACGTCGACTCGATCAGCAGCGTGCCGCAGGCCGCCGGCGGATCCGGCGGCGCCAACACGGGGTGCTCGGGACGGCCGAGGTCGCCGGAGAACAGCACTGCATCCGTGTCGCCATCGTCGAACTCGAGGCGCACCCAGGCCGACCCGAGGATGTGCCCCGCGCGATGCATCGCGACGCGCATCCCGGGCGCCACCTCGTGCACGCCGCCGAACGGCAGGACGCGGAGCTGGCGCAGCGCGCGCTGCGCATCGGCCGCGGTGTAGAGCGGCAGGGCGGGATCGTGCTTCGAGAAGCCCTTGCGGTTGGCGTACGCCGCGTCTTCTTCCTGCAGCTTCGCGGCGTCCGGCAGCAGGATCTGGCACAGCGCAGCGGTATTGGCCGTGCAGTAGATCGGCCCGCGGAAGCCCTGCCGCACCAGCGCCGGCAGGTAGCCGGAGTGGTCGAGATGCGCGTGCGTGAGCACCACCGCGTGCAGACTGCGCGCCTGCACCGGGAATGGCTCCCAGTTGCGCAGGCGCAGCTCCTTCAGCCCCTGGAACAGCCCGCACTCGACGAGCACGCGCGCCTTCGGCGTCTCGACGACGAAGCGGCTGCCGGTGACGGTACCGGCCGCGCCGAGGAAGCGCAGCGTCGGCGCCTGGTGGCGAGCGGCACTCGGCTTCGGTTGCTTCGCCGAAGTCGTCGCACCGGTCGATCGTCGAGTCCGCGCCGCCATTCCGCTCCTCCCTGGTCGATGCGGATGAGAGCACGTTCGCGGCGCGATCTCCACGATCCCTCTGGACGGAGCGCAGGAATCTCCGGTAGCGTCCGCTGCCATGAGCCGCCGCGCGTCGACGATGCTTCTCGCCCTGCTGCTGTCCCCGGCCCTCGCGCTCGCCGCGAACCCCGTCGTCCGCGTCGCGACGCCGCTCGGCTCCTTCGACATCGAGCTGTGCTCGGAGATCTCCGAGGTCTGCGAGGCGGCGGTCCCGAACTCGGTCGACAACTTCCTCGGCTACGTCGACCGGGGCGACTACGTGGGCTCGATGATCCATCGTTCGACGACGTTGTTCAGCGCCGGCGTCGTCGTGATCCAGGGCGGAGGCTTCCGGCGCGAGGGGCCTGCGGTCATTCGCGAGGTTCCGCCGCAGCCGGCGATCGCGAATGAATTCCACCAGTCGAACCGGCGTGGAACGGTCGCCTATGCACGCAGCAACGCGGTCGACAGCGCGAGGAGCCAGTGGTTCGTCAACGTGTCCAACTCGAACACGATCCTCGATAGCAGAAACGGGGGATTCACCGTTTTCGGCGTCGTGATCGGCGACGGCATGGAGGTCGTGGATGCGATCAGTCAGCGCAGCCGGCTGAACATCGATGCTCCGGAGATCGACCCTCTCTTCGATCCCTCGACGCTCATCTCGAGCTTTCGCGAAGTGCCGGTCTCGGATGAGTTCTTCGCCAGGTTCGTCCCGCTGCCCGAGGACCCGTTGCCCCCGCTCGAGGACTTCGCGAATGCATTCGTCTCCACCGACGTCACCCGCGTCCCCGAGCCCGCCGCCGGCCTCGGGGGGGCCACCGCCATGGTCGCTCTCGCCGCGTCGGGGCGGCGCCTGCGGACGGCGTAGCGGCCCACCCGGCCGGATCGCCGCCGTCCTGCCGACGACGCGACCTGGGAAGCCTACGCTCCGCGCATGGTGCCCGTTCGCCGGATCCCGGTGCTCTGCGTCTGCGCGCTGCTGAGCGGCCAGTTCGCCGGCGCGGAGCCGAGCGCGGAGGGCCGAGATCCCGGCAGCCCGTCCTCCGCCGTCAACGCGCTCCGCAGCGCCGCCTCCGCCACCGCCAGCGACGTCGCGTCCCGAGCGGCGGCGCTGCCCGGTCGCGCCGAGCTCGGCAGCGAGAGACTCCTCGACGCCGCGGTCGCGAGACTCGTGAATCCACTGCCGGACGCGCTGCTCGACGGCGTCCGGCGCGCGCGCGTTCGCGCGCAGCGCTGGCGCACCGCGGCCAGCACGTCGGTCCGCGTCGCCGACGCGCTGCGCGCGGGGGTCGCGCATGCCCGCGGCATCACCGCAGCCGCCGATCGCGCGCTCGATACGCTGGCCGCCGTCGTGCTGGCCGGCGTGGCACTGCGCTGGGCAGCCGACGCGCGCCGCCGGCGCGCTGCTGCGTGCGCTCGGTGACGCGGAAGCTCGACGGGGATCAACCGACCCGGACGTAGCTGCAGCAAGAGCGCTGCACACGCAGCGACGAGCCTGCATGCGCGCGCGTTCGGGCGGCCGGAGCGGCGCCGACGGCGTCGGGCAGCCTGGCACGGCCATTGCGTAGGATTCCGGCATGGAGGGGCTCCCGGCCGGTCGCTGTGCGGCCTGCTCATGGTCCCCCGCGTGATCGCCGCGCGCTTCCGGGAAGCGGCGGGCCGAACGCTCGAAGAGATCACTCCAGAGCGCCCGCATCCGCGCGCGAGAACCGAGAAGGAGCCAGCATGAACCTCCGTGTGAAGATCGATGAAACCGTGCGCGCGCTCGAACTCGCTGCGAAGCTCGTCATCGAGCGCATCGAGACGGGGATCGTGTTCAACCCGACCCGCGCCGAGCTGCGCGCCGATCCGCACGCGCACTACAGGATGCTGCGCGAACGCGATCCGATCCACCGCTCGCGCGCCGCCGACGGCTGGGTGCTGTCGCGCTACCGGGACATCGAGACCGTCCTCGGCGACCGGCGCTACGGGGCGGACGAGCGCCAGCTCCGCGAGTGGCCGCGGATTCTACGCAGGCGGCAGCGCGCGGGCCTCCCGGATCCGTACGCCGAAGGCCGCGGCTCGATGCTGCGACTCGACGCGCCCGACCACACGCGGCTGCGCACGCTCGTGAACAAGGCCTTCACGCCGCGGGCGATCGAGCAGATGCGCCCGCGCGTCGCCGCCGTCGCGGGCGATCTGCTCGGTCGTTTCCGTCCCGGCGACACGATGGAGCTGATCGGCGACTTCGCCTCTCCGTTGCCGGTCACCATCATCGCCGAAATGCTCGGCGTGCCGGCCAGCGACCAAAGCCGCTTTCGGCACTGGTCCGACGAGGCGATCCGCACGCTCGGCGACAACACGCTCGACGATCGCCTGCGCGCCGAAGCCGCCATCGAGGAACTGGGGCGCTACCTGATCGAGATCGCCGAGGCGCGGCGGCGCGAACCTCGAGACGACCTCCTCAGCTCGCTGGTGCTCGCCGAGGAACGCGGCGACCAGCTCACGCAGACGGAGCTCGCGACGATGTGTGTGCTGCTGCTGGTCGCCGGCAACGAGACCACGACGAAGCTGATCGCCAACGGGCTCCTGGCGCTGCTGCGGCACCCGGACCAGCTCGCGCTGCTGCGCGAAGAGCCGAAGCGGATCCCGGGGGCGATCGACGAGCTGCTGCGCTTCGACGGCCCGGTCCAGCTCACCTCGCGGATCGCGAGCGAGGACGACGTGTTCGCCGGGCGACGAGTGCAGCGTGGCCAGCAGCTCGTCCTGCTGCTCGCCGCCGCCAACCGCGACCCGGAGCGCTTCCCGGAGCCGGATCGCCTCGACGTCACGCGCGAGAGCGTCCGCCATCTCGGCTTCGGCCACGGCGCGCACTTCTGCCTCGGCGCGCAGCTCGCCCGGCTCGAGACCAGCCTCGCCCTCGAAGGCCTGCTCGCGCGCTTCCCGGCGCTCCGCCTCGCCGGCGCGCCGATCGTCTGGGGCGACAACACCGTGCTGCGCGGACCGACGCAGCTCGTCCTCGCCTTGTAGCGCCCCCGGCCCGAGGTGGCTGCCCACGACTGGACGCAGCACGAGCTGCCGCGGGGCGCGATCGGGCGCGCTCGTGATTCCCGCGGTAGGGTTGCCGGCACGGAGGCGTATGCGATGGGCAGCTACGGACTCGGCGACGACGTGCGCGCGCTGCGCGAACGGATGCGCAAGTTCATCGACGAGCAGGTGATCCCGGTCGAGGCCGAGCTCGAACGCGAGGAGCACGAGCCCACGGCACGCGGCGACGGGGTGATGGCCGCGCTGAAGGCGCGCGCCAAGGAAGACGGACTCTGGGCGCTCGGGCACCCGGTCGAGATCGGCGGCGGCGGGCTCCCGTTCATGGCGTTCGTCTATCTCAACGAGATCATCGGACGCTCGCACTGGGGCCAGGTGGCGGTCGGCTCGGTATCGATGCAGGACTCGATCATGCTGCATCTGTACGGGACGCCGGAGCAGAAGCGGCGCTGGCTCGCGCCGATGGTCGCCGGGGAGCTCTATCCGTCCGTGGGCCTCACCGAGCCGGAGGTCGCCGGCTCCGACCCGACGCTGATGCAGTCCCAGGCGCGACTCGACGGCGACGAGTGGGTGATCGACGCGCACAAGTGGTTCACGAGCGGCGCGAACCGTGCGGCGTTCACGACGGTGTTCTGCCAGACCGAGCCGGACGCCGTCGATCGCTGGTCGCGCTTCTCGTCGATCCTGGTGCCGACCGATGCACGCGGCTACGAGATCGTGCGCGTCGTGCCGACGATGGGGCACACCGGCGGCGCTCACTGCGAGATCCGGCTGCGCGGTGTGCGCGTGCCGAAGGAGAACCTGCTCGGCAAACGCGGCCAGGGCTTCCTGATCGCCCAGAAGCGGCTCGGGCCCGGGCGGATCTTCCACTGCATGCGCTGGCTCGGCCAGGCCCAGCGCGCGTTCGAGCTGATGTGTGCGCGCGCGACGTCGCGCTTCGCGCACGGCTCGCTGCTCGCCGAGAAGGGCGAGATCCAGCGCTACGTCGCCGAGTCCGCCGCGGACATCCAGGCCGCGCGCCTGATGACGCTCGACGCGGCGATGGCGATGGATCAGGGCACGGAGGCCCGCGTCGAGATCTCGCTGATCAAGTTCCGCGGCGCGCAGATGTTGCACGATGTCATCGATCGCGCGATCCAGGTCCACGGCGCGCTCGGCGTGACCGCCGATACTCCCCTCGAGCGCATGTACCGCGAGGCCCGCTACGCCAGGATCTACGACGGGCCGGACGAGGTCCACCGGATGGTCGTGGCCCGCCGGCTGCTGCGCGACCCCGGCGCCGCGCCCTGGTCTTGAGCGTCGAAAAAGGGGCCGGGTTCGTTCGTCAACTTTTGCCGAAGGCAAAAGTTGACGAACGAACCCGGCCCCTTTCTTGACGGCGTGGGAGGACGGTGGCGCTCCGTGATACCGTGCGAGTCGATCCGATGCGACGCATCGCCCTCGCGCTCGTGCTGCTCGTCGCCGCGCTGGTCGCCGCGCAGTGGCTGTACCAGATCGGTTGGCTGCGGCCGAACCGTCCGATCGCCGCGCGCTATGCCGTGCACGGGATCGACGTGTCGCACCACCAGGGCGCCATCGATTGGGCCGCGGCCCGGGCCGACGGCGTCGAGTTCGCGTACATCAAGGCGACGGAGGGAGCGGACTGGCACGATCCGCGCTTCGCGGAGAACTGGAGCGGAGCCGGCGACGCGGGCCTCCGGCGCGGCGCGTACCACTTCTTCACGTTCTGCACGCCGGGTCTGCCGCAGGCCGAGCACTTCCTCGCCGCACTGCGCACCGCGCGCGGCGAGCTGCCGCCGGCCGCAGACGTCGAGTTCACCGGGAACTGCACGCGCTGGGAGAGTATCGAGACGATCCGCGCGGAGCTGGCGATCTTCCTCGAGCGCGTCGAGGCCGGCGACGGCCGGCGTCCGGTCGTCTACCTGCCGCGCAGCGCGCACGACCGGATCGTCGGCGGGCACTTCCCGGACCACGAGCTCTGGGTGCGCCAGGTGTTCCTGGCGCCGTCGCAGCGCCGCTACGGCAACTGGCTGTTCTGGCAGTTCTCCCAGGATGGACGCATCGAGGGGATCTCGCGCCCGGTGGACCTGAACGTGTTCCGTGGCAGCGCCGCCGAGTTCGTGCAGCGCTTTCCGCGTGCCGCCGGGCCGGACCGATGACGCCGGGTCAGCTGCTGTTCGCCGGCTTCGACGGGACCGAGCTGCCGGAGGAGCTGCGCGCGCGGATCGCGGCGGGACGCGTCGGCGGCGTCGTGCTGTTCCGCCGCAACTTCGAGAGCGCCGCGCAGGCTCGCGCGCTCGTCGCGGCGCTGCATGCAGCGGCTCCTCCCGCGGTACCGCTCGTCGTCGCGATCGACGAGGAGGGTGGCCGCGTCCAGCGCCTGCGCGACTGGTGGACGGCCTGGCCGCCGATGCGCCGGCTCGGCGAACGCGATGACCCTGCTCTGACGGCCGAGATGGCGCGCGCGCTGGGCCGCGAGCTCGCCGATCTCCGGATCGATCTCAGCTTCGCGCCCGTCGTCGACGTCGACACCAACCCGGCGAACCCGGTGATCGGCGACCGAAGTTTCGGCCGCACGCCGGAGCTCGTCGAGCGACACGCATCTGCGTTCGTCGCCGGGCTCCAGGCGGAAGGCGTGGCCGCCTGCGCCAAGCACTTTCCCGGCCACGGCGACACGAACGTCGATAGCCACCTCGCGCTGCCGGTGCTCGCACACGACCTCGCGCGATTGCGCGCCGTCGAGCTGCCGCCGTTCGCCGCCGCAATCCGCGCCGGCGTCGCGAGCGTGATGACCGCGCACGTGCTGCTGCCCGCGCTCGACTCCACCGAGCCCGCAACGCTTTCGGCGCGCGCGCTCGGTCTGCTGCGCACCGAACTCGGCTACGACGGTCTCGTCTTCAGCGACGATCTCGACATGGCCGCGGTCGCCGATCGATACCCGGCTGCGGACCTGATCGCGCGCGCGCTCGAAGCCGGCGTCGACGTGCTGCTCGCGTGCCGGGACCCACGGCGCCAGACCGAGCTGCTCGGCGCGCTCGAGGCCATCCCCCGCGCGCGGCTGGCGCCGGCGCTCGCGCGCCTCGCCGCCTTCAAGAGGCGCTTCGGCGGAGGCCGCCGCAGTCGCGGCGGGACTCCTCCGTATCCGGAGCACCAGCGGCTGGCGGCTCGCCTCGTCGAGAACCGGCCGGCGAGCTGATCCCGCGATCATCGATCAGCGCGGCGGCAGCGCCGGCCGACCGCCGTCGTCGTCATCGCGCCGCAGCATCCCGGTCGCCAGCGCGATCACGCTGCCGATGTCGCTGAGATTCGCCGGCACGACGAAGGTATTGCCCTTCTTCGCCAACTGCCCGAACTGCTCGACCCACTGCTCGGCGATGCGCAGCTGCATCGCATCGCGCCCGCCCTCGGTGCGCAGCGCCTCGGCCACCTGGCGCAGACCCTCCGCGGTGGCCGTCGCCACGGCCAGGATCGCCTGCGCCTGCCCTTCGGCCTCGTTGATCTGCTGGGTCTTGTTCGCCTCGGACTCCTTGATGACGCGCTGCTTCTCGCCCTCGGCCTGATTCACCTTGGCGTCGCGCTCGCCCTCGGACGTGAGGATCACCGCGCGCTTCTCCCGTTCGGCGCGCATCTGCTTCTCCATCGCCGAGAGCACGTCCGACGGCGGGTTGATGTTCTTGATCTCGTAGCGGAGCACCTTGACGCCCCACGGCTCGGAGGCCTTGTCGAGCTCGGTGACGACGGAGGCGTTGATCGTCGCGCGCTCCTCGAAGGTCCGATCGAGATCGATCTTGCCGACCTCGCTGCGCAGCGTCGTCTGCGCGAGCTGCGCGATCGCGAACAAGTAGTCCGCGACGCCGTACGACGCGAGATCCGGGCTCATCACCTTCAGGTACAAGACGCCGTCGACACCGACCTGCACGTTGTCCTTCGTGATGCAGACCTGCTCCGGGATGTCGATCGCGATCTCCTTCAGCGAGTGCCGGTACGCGACCCGCTCGACGAAGGGCACGAGGATGTGGAACCCCGCTTGCAGCGTCCGACTGTACTTCCCGAGGTTCTCGATGACGTACGCGCTCTGCTGCGGCACCACGACGGCTACGCGCGAGATCACGAACAACACCAGCGCGACGACGACGACGACGGCGATCAGGGTTTCCATGCGCTTCCCTCCCGGTTGGCAGCTGGACGACAGACTACGAGTCGCGTCGAACCCAGAGCAGCAGTCCCTCGACCCGCTCGACGCGCACCTGCGCGCCGGCCTCGATCGGCTGATCCTCGAGGCTCCGCGCGCGCCACGGGCTCCCGCGCAGCTCGACCCTTCCGATCACGCCCGGCGCGAGAGCTTCGAGTACGGGACCGCTCTCTCCCACCAGCGTGTCGTCGACGCGCGCACCCGTGGCACTCCGGCTCCAGTAGCGCCGCAGCCCGCGCCGGAACCCGAGCACCGAGACCGTCGCGAAGATCCCGAACAGCGCCCACTGCGCCGCATCGGACAAGCCCGGTACCGCCGCCGCCACGACGCCCGTCGCGAGCGCAGCCAGGCCGATGAACAGCAGCCAGAAGTCGAGCGGCACCAGCATCTCGCCGCCGAGCAGCAGCACCCCCAGTACGATCCAGCCCCACCACGGCATGGCATTCCCTTCTACGCTCGCGGCCCGTCCGTCTGGATCGCCACGACGATGTCGAGGAAACGCCGCAGCGGGTCGAGTCGTTGCACCGCCTCCACCACTCGCTCGAGATCGAGTTCTACGTACTCGTGGACCAGCACGTTCCGGAACCCGGGGAGCCGCTCGAGCTCCCGGACCAGCTCCGCCGGAAAGCGCGGATCGCGGACGAGATGGCGAACGGCCTGGGTATAGTCCTCGAAGCGGTCCCCGCGCCGGGCGCAGAGTTCGCCCGCGACATCGATAACGACCTGGCACACCGTCAGCAACGAGAACAGCACGTCGTTGTGGAGCGAGAGATCCTGTTCGAGCGCCTCGCGCGTGACTCGGGGCCGTAGCGCACGCAGGTGATCGAGGTGTCTACGCAGCTCGGCGATCCGGTCGACGAGCGGGCTCATCGGCGCAGCGCCTCGAGCTGGGTCGCACGGAACCGCTCGAGCCAGGGCGCCAGGTCCGCGGCGCGGAGCTGCACATCGCGGACGAACTCGTGGTCGGCTCGAGCGTCGCGGCAGGCCACGCGCACGCCCCGGGTCACGACATGGCGACCGAGCAGCGGCGGCACGTCGTTCAGCACGACGAGATCGACGACGCGGCCAAGGGCTCCCCCGAGCCGACCGGCCAGGATCAGCCCGACATCGAAGCGCTGCCTGCGATCCGGATGCGAGTTCCAGTCCAGCAGGACGCCGAGATCGACATCACTTTCCCGATGCGATCTCGACTCTGCCACGCTCCCGAACAGATACGCCGAAACGACGTCGGGCGCGCCGGGCTCGCGAAGCACGTCCGCGAAGGCGGCTTCGATCGCGGCACGCGACGGCGCGGCAGCAGTGCTCAAGTTCGGTCCTCATGGGCGGGGGGGCGCACAGCCTACCGCAACCGGCTGGAGCGCGGCTCCGGCGAGAATGCCGACCGCAAGCGGGGACGGAGACGTTCTCGGCCCGTCACAGCAACCCGCCGAGCCAGTCGACGACACCGACCCGGATGGGCATGAAATAGGCATCCGCATCCCGCTCACGCACCCACCGCAACGCCTCGCCGGCGAATCGCCGGTTCCAGTCGAGTGTCGGCGCGAATCCCGCCGGGAACACGGCCTGGTTCTTGGTCTCCCAGTAGCGCCGCGTCGCGGCCGAGAGCACCGGAGAGAATCCCCACCAGACGGAGTAGCCGGCCAACAACTCCGCCCATACGTCGAGCAGGCGCACGTCGAAAAATGGCTGCGAGAACAAACCGTCTGCACCGGCGTCGAGCTTCGCACGCGCGGACTCGAGTTCGGCGTGCATGCCAGCGCGGTAGGGATCGAATGCTGCGTAGACGCGAAGATCCGGCGCTTCGCTCTTCAATCGCCGGATCCACTCGATCGGCCGCACCGGGTACACCGGATGCGCGGGGCTCTGCGGTGGATCGCCGGCCACCACGAGCACGCTGTCGATGCCCGCTTCCGTGAACAGGTCGAGCAGCGGGAAGGGCTTCTCGGGCGGGAAGTCCATCGCGCGCAGGTGGGGGATGGCGTGGGGTACGAAGCGACGCGCCACGCGACACGCGTCCCAGCTTCGCAGCGGGAATCGCAGCAAATCGGGGATGTTCACGGTATCCAGCGTCGGAAACTGCTGCCGGAGCGCGCGCAGGTCGCTCTCGAGCGATTCGATCGAGCGAGGCACTAGTTCGACGGAGACATGACTCACGGCGGAGGAGAATACCCTACCTTCCGGTGCCAGCGGAACCCGGGGCGGCGGTGCGGTAGTCTCCCGCGCGATGTCGACCCCGGCTTTCCCGCTGCCGCGTACGATCCAGGAGCTCGCAGGGGTCGCCGTCCGCGACCTCGCGCGGGACTTCGGGACACCGACGTACGTCTACGACGCCGCCGGCATCAGCGAGCGGGTCGGGCGGCTGCGCGCGTTCGACGTCGTGCGCTATGCGCAGAAGGCCAACTCGAACCTCGCGGTGCTCGATCTGGTGCGGCGGGCCGGTGCGCTCGTCGATGCGGTCTCCGCCGGCGAGATCCACCGCGCGCTCGCCGCGGGCTGGCCCGCGACCGGCGACCCGCCGCCGATCGTCTACACCGCGGACCTATTCGACCGCGACGCGCTCGAGCTGGTCCTCGAGCACGGCATCGCCGTCAACTGCGGCTCGCCGGACATGATCGACCAGTACGGCGAGCGTGTCCGCGGAAGCGGCGGCGGCGCGATCACGCTGCGCGTGAATCCGGGCTTTGGCCACGGTCACAGCCGCAAGACCAACACCGGCGGGCCCCATTCGAAACACGGGATCTGGCACGAGGAGCTCGAGGCCTGCGTCGAGCGCGCCGCGCACTACGGCCTGCGCGTCACCGGCCTTCACGTCCACATCGGCTCGGGCGTCGACATGCGCCATCTCGCGCAGGTCGCCGAGGCCTGCTGCGAGCTCGCGATGCGCGCCGGGCCGGACCTGCACTCGATCAGCGCCGGCGGCGGCATCCCGACGCGCTACCGCGACGGCGATCCGGAGCCGGACATCGCCACATACTTCTCGATCTGGGACGGCGTCCGCGCGCGGCTCGAGCGCGGTCTCGGCCATGCGCTGCAGCTCGAGATCGAACCGGGCCGCTACCTGGTGGCCGAGAGCGGCTGGCTCGTGACCGAGGTCCGCGCGGTGAAGCGCACGTCCGAACACACCTTCGTGCTCGTCGACGCCGGTTTCAACACGCTCGCCCGCCCGGTGCTGTACGGCGCCTACCACCCGATGGCGCTGGTGCCGGCGGATGGCGCCGAGCGCTCACTGCGCGACGTCGTCGTCGGCGGCCCGCTGTGCGAGTCGGGCGACATCTTCACGCAGGACGAAGGCGGCCTCGTCCGCACCCAGCCGCTGCCGGAGCCGCGCACCGGCGATCTGCTGGTGGTCGGCGGCGCCGGCGCGTACGGCGCCGTGATGGCGTCGAACTACAACTCGAAGCCTCTGCCCGCAGAGGTGTTGCTGCGCGCCGGCAAGGCCCAGCTCGTGCGCGCGCGCCAGTCGCTCGAGGATCTCGTGCGCGGCGAGATCATTCCGTAGCCCGCGTGCCCCGAAGCAACGCGCGGCCGATCGCCTCGGACAGCACCCACGTGACGAGCACCGCGGCAGCGCTCGCCGCCAGCACCCACGCGTCCAGCGGGACCAGGCCGAGGGCGGTGCGCAGCGCCGGCACCGAGACCGTCGCGAGCTGGAGAGCGACGCTGCCGACGATCACCGCGAGCAGCGTCCGATTCGGAGCGGCCTGCGCGCCGATCCGGCGGGCTGGATACGCAGTCATGAGCTGCGCCACGGATTCCAGCAGGAACACGGCGGCCCGCGCGGCGACGACGGTGTAGCCCCACAGCGGGAGAAGGATCAGGAAAGCGACACCGGCGCCCGCCTTCAGCAGCCCCGTCCACAGCACGAAGTAGCGCGACGCGCGGTCCAGCAGCGGCTCGTTCGGAGGCTTCGGCGGCCGATTCATGACGTCGGGATGGCGATCGAGCGCCAGCGCCAGAGCGGCGGGACCATCGCCGAGGAAGTTGATCCACAACAGCTGGATCGCCGTCAGCGGTAGCAGCAGGTTCCCGGCCACGTCGCGCATGCCGGTCGCGAACGCCCACAGCGCCCCGACGACGACGAAGCTCACGAGCGCCACGTTCGTCGAGAACAGGAAGCGCACGAAGTTCTGGATGGTCTCGTAGATGCTGCGCCCTTCCTCGATGGCGCCGACGATCGATGCGAAATCGTCGTCGAGCAGCACGAGATCTGCGACCTCGCGCGCGACGTCGCTGCCGCGCTGCCCCATGGCCACGCCGACGTCGGCGCGTTTCAGCGCGGGCGCGTCGTTGACCCCGTCTCCCGTCATCGCGACGATCTCGCCGCCTCGCTGCAGCACCTCCACCAGCCGCAGCTTGTGCTGCGGGCTGACGCGCGCGAAGACCTGCACGCGGCGCAGCGCGTCCCGCAGCGCGTCGTCGGACAGTTCGTCGAGTTCGCTGCCGACGAGCGCGTGCGCCGCGTCGAGACCGACCTCGCGCGCCACCGCCCGCGCGGTCCCCGGATGGTCGCCGGTGACCAGCAGCACGCGCACGCCGGCGGCCTGCGCGCGGCGGATCGCGTCGGGCACCTCGCGCCGCGGTGGATCCCACAGCAACACGAGGCCGAGGAACCGCAGATCCTCCTCGCACTCCCCGGCGCCGGCCGCGAGTGCGAGCACCCGATATCCGCCATCGGCGCCTGCTTCGGCGCGCGCCAGCCAGTGCGCGCGATCCTCGTTCGAGAGCGTACAGCGCGCCAGCAGCACCTCCGGTGCGCCCTTGAAGTAGCTCCGCGAGCCGCCGTCCTCCTCGACACAGACGCACATGAATTTCCACTCGCTGTCGAACGGCCGCACCGAGCAGCGGGGATGCGCCGCCCGGAGCTCCGGAACGTCGAGTCCCTGCGTGCGCGCGTAGTCGAGCAGGCCCTGGTCGAGCGGATCCCCTGCGTCCGAACCGTCGTCCGCGTCGTTGGCGAGCGCAATCGCGCGCAGCGCCTGCTCGGGCGCAGGCGACTCGAGCGCGTGCACCACCATGCGGTTTTCCGTCAGCGTCCCGGTCTTGTCGGTCGCGATGACGGTGACGGAGCCCAGCGCCTCCACCGCGGACAGCCGCCGCACCACCGCCTTGCGGCGCGCCATCCGCTGCACGCCGAGCGACAGCGTGAGCGTCACGACGGCCGGCAGGCCTTCCGGCACGGCGGCCACCGCCAACGCCGCGGCAAACAGGACCGCGTGTTGCAGATTCCCGATCCCCTCGATCGCCACGAGGCCTGCGGCGAGCACGGCCGCGAGCACGCCGACGACGACGGCGATCTGGTGCCCCAGCACGTCGAGGCGACGCTCGAGCGGCGTCTTCTCGGCCCGGATCTCGCCGATCAGCGATGCCAGCTGCCCCATCGCGCTTGCGGTCCCGGTACGCTCGAGGCGCAGCAACCCCTTCCCGCGCACGACCAGCGTGCCGCTGAAGCTCTCGTCGCCGATCGCCTTGTCGACCGGCATCGACTCGCCGGTGAGCACGGCCTCGTCGACCAGCACGCCATGCGCCTCGACGAAGACGCCATCGGCGGGGAGCCGCTCGCCGGACTCGACGCGCAGCAGATCCCCGCGCACGAGGTCGCGACTGGGAATCCGCACGAACCTGCCGTCGCGCAGCACCCAGACGAGCGGCGCGGCCAGCGCCTCGAGCTGCGCCAGCGCCTGCTCCGAGCGATGTTCCTGGAGCGCCCCGAGCCCGGCGTTCAGCAGCAACACCGCGGCGATCGCGATCGCCTCGGCCGGCCAGCCCTCGGCGCCCTCGTACAGCCAGATCGCGAGGCCGAACACCAGCGCGAACAGCAGCAGGTAGAGCAGCGCGCTGTGGAACTGCGCGAAGAAGCGCCACCACAGCCGAACCGGCGGAGCCTTCGGCAGCGCGTTCGGACCCTCCGCGGCGAGGCGGCGCAGAGCCTCGTCGCTGCTGAGCCCGGCCGGGCGGCGAGAGGCCTTGCTCAGCGAGGGGGAATGGTCGTCGGTCAGCATCGCGGGCGCACGGTAACAGGCCCTGCCGGAAGCGGCGTCGCCCGGCCGACGGCGGCCCCCCCGGCCGGGACCCGCCGCCGGGCCGCGGGCCGCCTCAAGCCAGTCGGCCGAAGAGCCGAACCGGGCACGGGACGACACCTGATGCGCCGCAACATCGCAACCCTGTTCCTCCAGTACGCCCGGCTCGATCGGAAGCGGAGCGTCGACGGACTCTCCCCGCTCGAGGAGGAGATCTGGACCAATCTCCGCCGCTACCTCGGCAAGCGGCTGAACCCGGACGTGCCGAAGGGAGCGGACCGGCGCGCGTCGCTGCGCGTCGCCACGGAGATCGGCTGTAGCTGGTCCCGCACGGCGCCGGTCCAGGAGGCCCACGTGACCAACCTGTCCCGAAGCGGCGCCTTCGTCCGGACGCCGCAGCCGGCGCCGATCGGCGAAGAGATCTCGATCCGGATCGCCCTGCCGGAGGGCGGCGCGATCGAGCTGCCGGCCATCGTCGCCAACCACGTGCTCGGCCTCGAGCCGCATCGGCGCGGCATGGGCGTGCGCTTCGGACCGATGAGCCCCGAGACGATGCGCGTCCTCGACGAGCTCTACCAGCGCTCGATCATCGACGAGTTCGGCAAGCCCGACGAGACCGATCCTCCGCTGGTGGATCCCGTCTCCGGAGATCCCGTATGAGCCCGCTGCAACGCTTTCAGCCCGGCGCAACGACACCCGCCGAGCAGGAGAGCCCGTTCGAGCTGCGCTCCGCGCCGCGCGTCGCGTGCAGCGTGATGGGCGAGCTGCAGCTCGGCGGCATGGGCAAGATCCCGTGCCGACTGCGCGATGTCGGCACCGGCGGCGTCTGCGTGCAGACGCCGTCGCCGTTCGCGCTGTCGTCGCTGCGGAGCGTCACGATGCACCTCGCGGGCGAGCCGCTGACGCTCGACGTCGAGGGCTGCTGGCAGCGCGAGGCGACGCTCGAGCGGGCGATCTTCACCGGGCTGCGCTTCGCGCGGCCGGCGGCCGGCGACCGCGAGCGCATGCGCAAATTCGTCGAGCAGGCGGCGCAGGAGCTGACGGACTTCCTGCAGAACCGCTCCGATCTCCGGGACCTCGGTCTCGACGAGGCGCTCGACGTCGCGCTCGCGAGCCGGCTGCGCGAGGCGTCGACGGGGACGTTCATCTGCCGCGAAGGCCATCCGCGCGCCGGCGACGACTCGCTGTTCGCGGTGATGCGCGGAACCGTGACCCTGGCCGCGACCGGCGACCGGGAACACGAGATCGAGGTCGACCGCGTGACGGCAGGGGGCGTCTTCGGCGGCGTGCCACTGATCGCCGACGTCCCGTCTCCGGTGGCCGCCGTCGCCGCGAGCGACGTGGTGCTGCTCGAACTCGATCGCTCGGCGTTCCGCTATCTCGAGCGCGCGAAGCCGCTCGTGGCGCACCGGCTGGCGCGTTCGATTGCCGCGAAGCAGGTGACGCAGTTCCGGGCCCTGGTGCTGCGTCTCGCCGACCAGAGTCGCCACACGCGCTAGTGCGATGATGGATTCCGCAGCTCGCGCCCACCTCCGCCCGACCGCGTCTCTGCGCATCGTCCTCGTCGAGCCGGCACTCGGCGAAGCGAAGCGCGTGGAGGCGTCGCTCGCGGCGCTACCGGGGGCTCCGTGCCACGCCCGCCATGCCAGCGATCTCGCGGGCGCGCTCGATGCCCTCGACGCGGGCGGCTGGGACGCCATCGTCACGTCCCTCTCCCTCCCGGACGCCGCACCCCTCGCCATCCTTGCCCGGCTTCGCGAGCGCGCGCCGCTCGTACCGATCGTCGTCGTCGAGTCGGACCGCGAGGACGATCCGGACTGCGACGCGATCGCCGCCGGCGCCCACGCGGTCCTGATCCGCGGCGAGTACTCCGCCCGCGCGCTCGTGCGGACGGTCCGGCAGGCGATCGAACGCGTGCGGATCTTCGAGGAACTCGATGCCGCGCGCGAGGCCGCGCGGCATCTGGCCACGCACGACCCGCTCACGGGCATCGCCAACCGGCTGCTGCTCGACGACCGCCTGGAACACGCGGTTGCGAACGCGCGCCGCAGCGGCGAGACGATCGCGGTGCTGATGCTGGATCTCGACCGCTTCAAGACCCTCAACGACAGCTTCGGCCACGCCACCGGCGACGAAGTGCTGCGCTGCGTAGCCCAGCGGCTCGCGAAACAGGTCCGCCAGAGCGACACCATCGCCCGGCTCGGCGGCGACGAGTTCGCGCTGGTTCTGACGCACTTGCAGCGCGAGACCGATGCCGCCCGCGTCGCGCGGAAGCTGCTGGACTCCCTCTCGCAGCCCATCTCGATCTCCGGCGAGCGCTTCCAGACCGGCGCCAGTATCGGCATCGCGACGCATCCGCGCGACGGCAGCGACGCCGGCGAGCTGCTGCGCAGCGCCGATCTCGCGATGTACGAGGCCAAGCGGAGCGGCGGCCTGCGCTATCAGTTCCACAGTGCGGAGATGAACACCAGCGCGCTCGAGCGCATGCAGATCGAGGGACGGCTCGCGCTCGGGCTCGCGCGCGGCGAGTTCGTGCTGCTGTTCCAGCCGCAGGTGGATCTGGCGTCGCGTGCGGTCGTCGGCGTCGAGGCCTTGCTGCGCTGGAACGACCCGGTCATGGGCCTGCGGCCGCCAGCGGTGTTCCTGGCGGTGGCCGAGGAGACCGGCCAGATCGCCGCGATCGGCGAATGGGTGCTGCGCACGGCATGCCGGGAGGCGAAGCGTTGGAGCGCCGCCGCGACCGGCCCGTTCCACATCGCCGTCAACATCTCGGCGCGCCAGATCCGCCAGCTCGGCTTCGAGCGCATCGTCGAGACGGCGCTCGCCGAGTCCGGACTGACGCCGCATCAACTGACGCTCGAAGTCTGCGAGAGCGCGCTGATCGACGACGGCGGCGCGTCGCTGCGCTCGCTCGCGGCGCTCGGCGAACGCGGCGTCCGGCTCTCGATCGACGACTTCGGGCAGGGTCGCTCGTCGCTCGCGGACCTGAAGCGCGTGCGCTTCCACGAACTCAAGATCGACGGCGCCTTCGTCGCCGGGCTCCCCGAGGATCCCGCGGACGCAACGATCACCACGGCGATCCTCACGCTCGCGCGCGGCCTCGGCGCGGCCGTCGTCGCCGAAGGCATCGAGACGCGCGAGCAGCTCGCGTTCCTCGAGGAGGCCGGCTGCGCTCGGGGCCAGGGCTACCTCTTCGGCGCACCCGTGCCCGGCGAGACGTTCGCCGAGCTGCTGAACATCGCGCCACTCGAGCCGTGGCTGGAGAAGCCCGTCTAGCGCGTCCCACCCGCGCCCATCACGGAACCAGCCCGACGATCGCATCCACGACGGTCAGCTTGTCGATCGTCAGCTTCAGCAGGTCGCCGTCGACGATCGCGTAGCGGTAGCCGATCGGCGGCGAACCGATTCGGCGCGCGAGGTCGAGCGGCAGCGGAGCGATCACGACGACGCCGGGCAGCGGAGCGCCGATCGTGTAGCGCTTGTCGGTGCGGCCGGGCGCGAAGCAGTCGGTCGTCTTCTTCTTCAGCCCCGGTGCGCACGCTCCGCGCCCGTATTCGGCCGCATGCCAGGAGCGGAACAAGTCGCGCTCGCGCACGCCGAAGCGCAGCGCGGGGTCGACGCGCTCGGGCACGAGGCGGCGGCCCGGTCGCGCGCCTTCCGGGGCTTGCGCCGCCACCGGAAGCGCGAGCCCGCCGGCCAGTAGCAGCGCGCCGACGGCGATCCCGATCCGGCGCCGCGCCCGCCCCTCGCGTCGTCTCCCCTTGGTATCCATGAACCCCTTCGACATCAGCTACTTGGACAGGCCTTCCGAGACTCGTTCCGAACCTTCGAAGGACGCCGGCCGGGCCTCGACATCGACGAGCTGCGCTCCGCGCAGCGCCGCCTCGAACGTCTCCCCGGACACGGCCAGCGCGAGATCCTCGTCGGTCCGCCCGGCGAGATCCAACGCGTGCAGCGCCGCGGCGCCCGGCACGCGCGCACACAGCCGCCGCGGGCGCCCCGTCGCTTCGTAGCAGCGGATCCGCAGCGCGCCGCCGTCCCCCGGCTCGAGCGCCGACACGACGATCGCCGGGTCGTCGAGCTCGACGAGCCGCGCCCCGTCACGCAGGCGCGGCGCGACGTCGCCAGCGCCGGCGCCGAGCGCGAACGCCCACGGCGGCCAGGCGAAGCGGTGCGCCTCGGCGACGCGCTCGGCGTCATCGATCGCGTGCAGCCGCAGCGACAGCTCCGCGTGGAACGGCCCCGGCGCCTGCGCACCCGGCGTCGCGAAGACGGGCCCCGCCGGTCCCGGCCGCAGCGCGAGATCGCTGCCGGACAGCCAGCCGACCGCGCGCAGCAGTGTCACCGCCAGCGACGTCGTGCCGTCCGGCTCCGACACCGCTTCGGATTCACTGTTGCCGCGCGCGGCCACGGTCAGCGCGCGGTCGTCATCGCACACGCTGCTGAAGCCGCGCTGCGGCCCTGCGCCGATCGGGAACTCGGAGGGGGTTGCGCTCCCGAACGCGTCGGGCGCCGGCGCGATCGGCCGCGCGACCACTTCGAACGCGGATTCCACCTCGAAGCGCCGGGCGCCGAACGGCGCGCGCAGCAGCACCCGCAGCCGGTGATCCCGCGCGGTGTTGTCGCCGTCGATGCGGACGTCCACGCGATCGAGGCCTGCCGCCACGCGCAGCCGTACGGTGACCGGGAGATCGACGAACCGCTGGCTGCGTCGCCGGCGGTCCGGGTCGAGTTGGCGGGGCACGCGCAGTCGCAGATCGAGCCGCAGCGTCGCGCTCGACGCGCTCGCCGCCTCGACGGAGACCCGCACGCGGTGCGGGCGTTCGATGGGAGTCGCGCCGGGCGCGGCCGCCGGACCGGCCGGATCCGCGACCGGATCGAAATTGTAGGTATCGCCCCGATCGCCCTCGCTGACGATGCGCAGGGCGTCCTCGATGCGCGCGCCGCTGGCGCGGTGGCACAGCGTGACGACGCCGTCCGTGCGGATCTCCACGCGCCACGCGTCGCTCTCGACGAACGCGCCGCCCGCACCGCCGGATCCGGCGGCGGGCAACCGCCCGCTCGCCAGCTTCGCCACGCCGCGCACCGTCCCGGGCGCCAGCCGATACACGCGCAGACCGTGCCCCGGCAGCTCGTCCTGGAACGCCACGCGCAGGCGCGCCGGCCGCCGCACGTCCAGCACCAGCTCCGTCAGCGACGGATCCGCCAGCACTTCGGCCAGTCGCCGCTTCTCTGCCGCGAAGTCGAAGCCGCCGAGAGGCGCGCTGCCGAGCGTGGCGCGGATCCGCAGCTCCGCGCCCTCTCGTGTCCACGAGACGGCATTCCCGTACAGCCCGAGCATCTCGCGCGGCAGATCCGCCAGCATCGCGCGCGCCAGGGCGACCGAGAACGGTGTGCGCCACACGACGCCCGGCTCCACCACCTGCACGTCCGCCGGCAGCGCGCGACCCGCGGAATCGCGCACGTGCGCCGCGACGCGCGCGCCGGGCCGCACCTGCGCCGGATCGAGCGACGGCAGATCGAGCTCCAGCTCCGCCTCCACGCGCGCCCTCCCGCCGTGGTTGCCGTGCCACACCGCGAACGCATCGCCATCGCGCGCGCGCAGCGGGGGGCGCTCGATCGCATCGGCCAGCGCGCTCGTCACCGTCTCGAGCTGCGCGTGCGCGAGGTCCGCGACGCGGTCGAAGCGCGGCTCCATCTGCGCGTGCACCGCATCGATCGAGCAGCCGCAGATCGAATCGTGCGGGTGGTTCTCGAGCGCCACGCCCCACGTGAAGTCCAGCAGCTCGCGATCGACGGGGGCCCCGAGCCAGCCCGCCCACGCCGCGAGCGGCTCGAGCACGCGCGTCAGCAGCCGATCGTTCGCGAACTCGCGCTGCTTCTGCGCGAGCCGCGCCGACGCGCAACCCGGGAGCAGCGGCGCGCGCAGGCCGGAGCGCAGCTCGCCGCGGTGTACCGGCGCGCCGTCCGCCTGCTCCTCGCGCACGCGCGCGAGCGCGATCGGCAGCGTGCCGATCTCGAAGGTCGGCGGACCGGCGCCGTCGTCCGCCAGCAGCGGCAGCGCCTCTCTCAGCGCCGCCGGCAGCCCCGGTTGCGGGGGCTGGTGATCGCTGCCGTTCATCAGGGTGTAGGTGCTGCCGCGCACGAACGGCGCCAGCTCGCGCAACGTGCGCCCGAGCCGGCTCGCCAGCGCCGCGGGTTCGAACGGCAGCAGCGTCGCGTTGCCATAGCTCGTCGCGAGGTACAGCGTGAAGACGCGCGTGCCGTCGGGCGCCTCCCACCAGAAGCCGGTCTCTGCGACGTCCGCCCCGACGCCGCGCCACAGAACGGCGCCCTCGAACCCGAAGCGGCGGAAGATCTGCGGGAGCTGGCCGACGTGCCCGAACTGGTCCGGGACGTAGCCGAGGCGCATCGCGCCGCCGAGCGCCTCGGCGCGCGCGAGACCGAAGCGCAAATTGCGGATCAACGCTTCGCCCGACACCAGCCACTCGTCCGGCAGCACGTGCCACGGCCCCACCAGCAGCCGCCCGGCGCCTACCAGCTTCGCGATCCGCTCCCGCGCCCCGGGCCGCACCGCGAGATAGTCGTCGACGACGATCGTCTGCCCGTCGAGCGTGAAGTGCCGGAACTCCGGATCGCTCTCGAGCGTGTCCAGCACACGATCGACCAGCGATACGAGCCGCGCGCGGAACTCCTCGTGCGTCCGGTACCACTCGCGATCCCAATGGGTATGCGGAACGACGACGAGATGCGGCTTGGGCATGGGGGCTCCGCTCGCACCGGCGGCCGGCGTGATCGGCTCGGAACCTACCACAGACGCGCGTGGCCCCGGCGTCAGGTGGCATCGCGGCGAAGACGGGCGCGGACGCTCGCGACCTTCTCCTCCATGTGGGCCGGGCGATCGCGGCGTTCGTCGATCTTGATCACCGTGCCGACGCGCTCGGCGCCCGCGGCGAACACCGCTTCCTGCATGCGCACGATCAGCTCCAGGATCTCGCGCACGTCCCCTTCGAGCGTCGTGAACATCGGGCCGATCTCGAAGCGGATGCGGTCCTGCGCCTCGAGCACCCGCAGCGCCTCGGCGACGTACGCGCCGACGCTGACGCCGGCGCCGGTCGGGGCCACACTGACGGCGACGATGGCCATGCTCGCTCCTCCCGGGTCCCAGAATCGCGCGCCACTCAGCCGCGCGCATCCTCGCGCTCGAGGCCTGCGATCGGCGGATCCCAGACGGCGGGATCGGCGAGCGCGGGCGCCGGCCGCCCCCAGCAGCAGCGGCGAACGCCCTCGAAGCGGCTCGCGACGAGCCGGCGGACGAGGTTCATCTTCGGCAGCAGTCCGTGAAAGCCGCCCACGAAGTCGGCTGCGAAGAAGCGGTCGCGCAGCTCCCAGCTCCCGAAGTCCTCCGGCGCGACGCACACCAGCGATTCGACCGGCAGGAACTGCGGCTCGGCGCCGCGGCCCGCTACATGCGGACCGAGTACTCGGTGCCGCTGCCGAGGAACAGCGTCACCGAGCGGAAGCCGTGGGCAGGATCCTGCACGTAGTCGACGTACGGGCGCAGCGCCTTCCGGAACATCAGGATGTTGTCGGCGAGCACGACGCTGCCGGTGTGCAGCCGCGGCGCGAGCATCCGGAGGATGTCGAGATAGAGCTGCTTGGCGCCGTCGAGCAGCACCAGATCCACCGGGCCGCCGGGATCCGCGAGCGTCTCGCGCGCATCGCCCGCGCGGATCTCCGCGATATCGGACAGCCCCGCCTCCTCCAGGTGCGCGCGCGCCCGCGCGAGCTTGGTCGGCTGGAGCTCGCTCCCGATCACCGTGCCGCCGCCGTTGTCGCGCACCGCCGCCGACAGGTAGGTCGTCGAGATCCCGAACGAGGTGCCGAACTCCACGATGCGCCGCGCGCCGATGGACCGCGCGATCATGTACGCGAGCGTGCCCTGCTTCGGCGACAGCGCGACGAACAGGTCCTTGATCCGGTCCGACTCCTCCTCGACGGTGTCCTGCTTGCCTCGCACCAGGTCCGGAAGCCACGACAGCCCCATCCGCAGCAGCTGGCCGCGCTGCGCGTGCTCCTCGGCGTGCAGCCGGTCGAGCACGGCCCGCAGCCTGGGATCGTCGAGGGAACAACGAGGCGCGCTGCTCGTTTCCATTGCCTTCCTCCTCCGAAGTTGCTCCGTCAGCGGGCGTGGCGGCGGATCGACCGGATCCACTTCGGCCTGGTCGTCACGCTGCGCCTTCGCCTTCAGCGAGCGGATCGCCTTCGCGAGCCCGGCGACGTCGCCGGCATCGGAGCCTCGGTGCGCATGCCTGGCCGAGCGCGGCCGCGACGAAGTCGGAAGGTCCGTCACGAGACTGGACCGCAGGTCGATCGATCGCAATCCACGCTACCTCCCCGCCCACCGTCCGGGTAGCTGTCCCAAGGGGCACCGCCGCGGGCTCCTCGGCGGGGCCAGAAAGGCAAGGGCCGCCAGCGTAGATTCGCGGCGGCCCTCTGGAAGTCTGGAGCGCGAGACGGGATTTGAACCCGCGACCCTCACGTTGGCAACGTGATGCTCTACCACTGAGCTACTCGCGCGGACGCCAGGGGAGGTACGGGACGCCCGGGCCGGCGTCAAGTCCGGCGGGGAAGCGGCCCGGCGCCGGGTCCGGGCCGCCGGCGCGCCCATCAGCGGGGCGTGACGCGCGCGCCGTCCTCGAGCCGGTCGCTCGGGTGGAGGATCACGACGTCGCCCTCGGCGAGGCCGTCGCGGACTTCGACCTCGAACGTGGCCTGGGCGCCGACGTCGACGGTGCGGCGCCGGGCGCGGCCACCGTCGACGGTGAACACCGCCCACTCCTCGCCGACGCGGAACAGCGCACTGGCGGGGATCTGGAGTACGTCGTCGCCTTGCCACGTGACGATGCGGACCTCGACGCGATAGCCATCGCCGAGGCGCGCGTCCGGCTCGACCAGGTCGATGACGATGTTGACGCGCTGCTCCTCGACGCCGAGCGCCGAGACCTTCGTGAAGCCGGACGGCTCGACGCGCCGGACGCGCGCCGCGAGGGCCTCGGAACCGCCCCAGTCCTCGATCCACACCGGCGTGCCGGGCTTCACGCGGACGGCGTCGCGCGACAGCACGTCCGCGACGATCTCGATTGCGGCGGGTTCGCCGATCTCGACGAGCGGCGTGCCGGCCGCGACGATCCGTTCGCTCTTCTCGAGGATGCGCAGGATCTTCCCCGCCACCGGGGCGCGGGCTTCGCTGCACGGGACGGCGCCCGCGCAGGGCGGGGCATCCGCGCTCGGCGCAGCCGACGACGCGACGACGCCCGGCGAGGCGATCAGCGCCGCGCGCGCTGCCTCGACCTCCGACGCCGCCGCGTTGGCGGCGAAGCGCGCCTCTTCGTGCTCGCGGATCGCGCGGGTCTCGGCGAGCCGCGCCTGCTCGAGCGCGTACTCGCTGGTGGTCCCCTTGGCGTGGAGCCGCGCCGCGCGGTCGGCGTCGCGCCGGGCCTGTGACAGCGCGGCGTCGGCCCGCTGCATCCGCGCATGAGCCGCGCGCTGCGTCGCCTCCGCGGCCTCGAGCCGGGCGCGCGCGGCGGCGAGATCGCGCGGGTCGAGGGGAGCCGGCTCGATGCGCGCGACCACGGCGCCCGCTGCAACCGCGTCGCCCTCGTCGAGGTCGATCCGCAGCAGGCGTCCCGTCGTCGGTGCGGCGACGACGTAGCGGTCCCGGACGCGCGTCTCGCCCTCTTCGTCGACGGTGACACGCAGGGGCCCGCGCCGTGCGGTCGCGACGTCGACGAGGATGGCCTTCGGGCGCAGCGCCGACCAGAGCGCCGCGCCCACCAGCAGCACGATGCCCGCGGCGAGCGCGCGGCGACGCCACGGCGTCATCGTCTTCACTCCCGCGTCTTCAGCACGGCGACCAGATCGAGCCGATGCAGTCGACGCCGGACGGCGTAACCGGAAGCGATCGCCGCCGCGGTCACGACGAGGAATGCGAACGCATAGGTGCGCTCGCTGACGACGAGCGGCATCCGGAACAGTTCCCACTGATAGGAGTGCGCGAGCAGCGCGCAGATCTGGTAGCCGAGCACGAAGCCGAGGGGGATCGCCGCGGCGGTGAGCAGCGCCTGCTCGCCGAGCAGCAGCCGCGTGATCTCGGCGCGCGTGAAGCCCAGCACGCGCAGGCTCGCGAGTTCCCGGCCCCGTTCGGACAGCGCGACGCGGGCGGCGTTGTACACCATCGCCGCGGCGATCACCGACGCGAACGTGACCAGCACGGTCGTGAAGATCCCGAGGCTCTCGGCCAACGTCTCCTCGAATCCCTGCAACGCCGCTTGCCGCGTCGTGACTCCCGCGACCGCCGGCATCCGCTTCAGCTCCTCGTGGAGACGCGGCGCCGCGCGGGCGTCGACCTTCAGGAAGGCGCCGGACAGCGTATCGTCTTCGCGCATCAGCCGGTGCAGCGCGCCGGCATCCATGTACGCGGACAGGCCGATCAATTCGTCGGCGAGCCCGGCGACGCGGACCGCCCGCACGGGCCGCGAGCCCTCCAGCACCTCGACGATAAGGGCGTCTCCCGGCGTCACGCCGAGGATCTCGGCGAGCTTGGTCGTCAGCACGACACCCTCGGGCGGCAGCGGCAGCACCGCGAGGTCGGCCCCGACGATCCGGCGCAGCTCGCTGCCCGGCACGAGCCCGAAGATCGCGATGCGGCGCGTCGCGTGTTCGTGGCGCAGGCGGGCCGCCACCACGCGGAACGGCTCGGTCCGGAGTACGCCGGGGAGCGACGCCAGCTCGTGTCGAGCGCGCGCCGGCCGGGGATCGTGGAACGCGACCGTCACGTCCTCGCGCTGCACGGTCCGGAACTGCACGATACCCAGCGTCTCGATCGCGTCGACGAAGAAGTAGCCGATGATCAGGATCGCCACGGCCAGCGCGATGCCGAGCGTCGAGAGCGCCGCTCGCAGCGGGCGCCGCGCGAGGTTGCGCCAGATCATCCGCGCCGACGCCGGCAGGCGAGTCGCTGCGCCGCTGCGCTCGAGCCAGCCGGGGCGGAAGCGCGCGGGCGCTTCGGGACGCATGGCCTCGGCGGCCGGCAGCTGCAGCACGCGGCGGACGGCACTCATCGCGCCGGCGGCCGCAGCGACGGCCGAGACCGCGACGGCGATCGCCACGACGATGCCGCCCGGTGCGAACACCAGCACCGGGAAGCGATAGAACTGCGCATAGAGCCGGTTGATCTCCGCGGCCCACCAGAGCCCGAGCACGGAGCCGAGGACCGAGCCGAGCGCGACGCAGACGAGCGCGAACTCCAGGTAGTGCAGGCCGATCCGCCGACGCGGGTAGCCGAACGCGCCGAGCACGGCGATCTGCTCGCGCTGCATCGCGACGAGCCGCGACAACACGATGTGGAGCAGGAACGACGCGACGCCGAGGAAGATCGCCGGCAGCACGGTGCCGAAGACGCGGTTCTGGCGGATCTCGTCGCTGAGGAAGCGGTGCGAGATCTGGTCCTCGCGGCCGTACGCGCCGAGTCCGCCCCAGCGCTCGAGCAGCCGATCGACGCGCGCAATGACCTCGGCTTCCTGCGCGCCGGCCGCGAGGCGCAGCGACACGTCGTTGAACGCGCCCTCCATCTGGAACGCGGGCCCCAGCGCTTCGCGACTCATCCACAGCACGCCGAAGCGCCGGTTGTCCGGGAAGAAGTTGGTGCCCTGGACCTCGTAGACGTACTCCGGCGACAGCCCGATCCCGACGATGCGCAGCGTCTGCCAGCGTCCGTTCAGCACGCTGCCGATCCGGTCGCCGACTTCGAGCCCGTTGGCGCTGGCGAACGCCTCGCTGGCGATCACCTCGTCGCGGCGGCCGGGCTCGATCCAGCGGCCGCGGCGCAGATGCACGTCGTCGAGGATCGGCACGCGGTGCTCGGGGATCGAGACCAGCCGGCCGGTCGCGGGCTCGGTGAGACCGGGGACATCGAGCGTGACCTCGAAGACGATCCGCGTCTGCACCGCGGCGACGCCGGGGAGCACCGCGAGCGCGCGGCCGAGCGACTCCGGCGCGCGCACGAGCTGCCCGAAGACGTCCGCGAAGCGATAGCGCGCGTAGTACTCCTCCTGCGAAATCCGCAGCGATTCGTAGCCGACGCGGGTCGTCACGACGGTCGCGACGCCGCACGCAACGACCAGCGCGATGGCGGCCGCCTGCCCGCGCAGGTGCCACAGATCGCGCAACAGCTTCCGGTCGAGCGCCTTCATCGGACGCTCACCAGGAGAGCTCCGCCGGCGGACGCCGCTGCGCGTTGTGGACGATCTCGACGATGCCGCCACTGCGCATCCGGATCACCCGATCGGCCATGCCGGCGATCGCGGCGTTGTGCGTGATCACCGCGGTGGTCGTACCCAGCTCGCGATTCGCGTAGGCCAGCACTTCGAGCACCTTCACGCCGGTCTCGAAGTCGAGGGCGCCGGTCGGCTCGTCGCACAGCAATACATCGGGGCGCTTGGCGATGGCCCGGGCGATCGCCACCCGCTGCTGCTCGCCGCCCGAGAGCTGGGCCGGGAAGTGGTCCATCCGCTCGCCGAGCCCGACCAGCGCGAGCGCGGCTTCCGGCGCGATCGGATGCGGCGAGATCTCCGTCACCAGCGCCACGTTCTCGCGTGCCGTCAGGCTCGGGATCAGGTTGTAGAACTGGAACACGAAGCCCACGTGGTCGCGCCGGAACGCCGTCAGCGCGGCGTCGTCGTCCGCCGCGAGATCGTGGTCGAGGAAGCGCACGCGGCCGTGCGTCGGCACGTCGAGCCCGCCGAGGATGTTGAGCAGCGTCGACTTGCCGCTGCCCGAAGGCCCGAGAATGACCACGAGTTCGCCGCGCCGAAGCTCCAGATCGACGTCGCGCAGCGCGTGCACCGCGACATCGCCGACGCGGTAGACCTTCGACAGACCCTCCGCCCGGAAGACGATCGAGTCCTCCACGCTGTTCTCGGAGGTCGCCATCGGACCGCCGAGTATGCCACGCCCACCGTCAAGAAAGGGGCCGGGTTCGATCGTCAACTTTTCCCCCTGTCGGGGGAAAAGTTGACGATCGAACCCGGCCCCTTTCTTGACGGACATCGCGACCGACCGGACGCGCGGGAAGCCGCGCGCAGAGGCTGAGCTGGGCAGGGCGAGACGGCGGCTACAGCTTGCGGATCTTCTCCCGGTGTCGCGTGACCCTGGCGGTGGCGTTGCGCGTGTCGAAGATACGCTGTGCCTTCGTCACGACCCGGTCGTAGTCCACCGCGTCGTGGTCCGTGACGATGACGACCAGGTCGGCGTTCTCCAGCACATCGTCGCTCAGGTCGACGCTCTTGAGCACGTGCGCGCCCACGTGGAACTCCGGGACGTGCGGGTCGTGGTAGTCGAGCCGGGCGCCCTTGTGCAGCAGGCCCTCGGCCACCTCGATCGCCGGCGATTCGCGCATGTCCGACACGTTCGGCTTGTAGGCCGCGCCGAGCAGCAGGATCCGCGAGCCGTTCACGGCGATCCGGTCCTCGTTGAGGATGTCGCCGATGCGGCGCACGACGTGCAGCGGCATCTGCGTGTTGATCTCGGTCGCCAGCTCGATGAAGCGCGCCGGGAAATTCAGCGACTTCATCTTCCACGACAGATAGGTCGGGTCGATCGGGATGCAGTGCCCGCCGAGGCCCGGCCCGGGCAGGAACTTCATGAATCCGTAGGGCTTGGTGGCGGCCGCCTCGATGACCTCCCAGACGTCGAGGCCGAGCCG
>JBDIVR010000001.1:0-337327 GCA_039794265.1 Myxococcota bacterium | reverse complement strand
CAGCGCGAGGCACTCGAGCGGCTCGGCATCACCCGACGCGTGTAGCCAGAACGCTCCCCTCCGTCTGCGCTCAACTCCCCGCAATCGCAACCACTTCTTCGATCACAGTCCCGGAACTTCGGTCTAGGGGACCGGCGCGTCCGGCGGCGCGGCGCCGACCGTCGTGGCTCGAAGCCCTTCGCGACCCGCTTCGAAATCCAGACCCACGCGCTGGCCTTCGCTGAGCTCTTCGAACACGAGTCCGTCGTGGACTGCGTTGCGGTGGAAATACACCTGCTCGCCGCCGTCGGTCAGGATGAAGCCGTAGCCCTCGTCGCGGAAGATCCGATCGACGATGCCGAGCAGCGCCGGCGGATTGCCCAGCGCGCTGCGCCGATCATCGCGGCGGTCGCGGAAGCGCCGCAGCTCGCGGACGAAGGCGTCGACCGCTTCGTTCAGCGCGAGAGAGAGATCCGGACGCGTACGCGCCGCTGCCAGGTCCTTGCCGCGTACGAGCCCTGCGATCCGGACCTCCTGCGCTCCATGGCGGTGATGCCCGCTCTGCTTCGCGACGATTCGCACGTCGATCAGATCCGTGTGACCGTTGCCGAGATCGCGAAGCCGAGTTTCGACGGCCTCGCGTTCCTCGGGCGGGATTTCCTGCATGTCGACCCATTGAATCTGCAAGATGACTGTCCTCCGTGTCGTCGTTCCGTGCACTTCCGGTTCCGCGCTCGTCGGGGTCCTCTTCGCGATCGCAGGGGCGTCCGTCCGGCTATCCGGCAGCCGCGCAGGCGACGCAGAGGGTGGCGCCGGGCAGCGCGCGTAGGCGGGCCAGGGGGATCGCGCCACCACAACGTTCGCAGACGCCGAGGACACCTTGTGCGGCGCGATCGAGCGCACGGTCGAGCGCGCCGAGTCTCCGCACCGCGAGCTCGTCGAGCGTTCGGGCGCTGCGGATCTCGGCCAGATTCGAGCCGTGCTCGGCTTCGTCGAGGGGGAGTTCGCGGTCGTTCTCTTCGAGTCTGCGCTCGGCTTCCTCCCGGCGGGCGAGCCGGGCACGAATGCGTTCGCGCTCGCGCTCCAGCTCCCGGACGAGCGCGGCCAGGTCTCCCACGCGGCCGCGGCGTTCGTCTCCCCTGCGCAGTCCGAGCGACGTGGCGAGCGCCCAAAGCACGTCGGTCTCGGACAGCAGGCCCGCGAGGCAGCCCTGGTCGTCGATGATCGGCAGGCAGCCGATGCGATGCTCGGCCATCCGTTCGGCCGCTTCGGCCAACGAACTCTCGGGACCAAGCGTCTCCGGCGCGTGGGCCATGATCTCTCCGACCCGCCACTCCCGGGCGGCGTCGCGCTCGTCTGGCTCCAGGGCGCGGCGAAGGCTGATCGGGAAGGGCAGCGCTGCGCGCATGTCCTCGAGCGAGAGTACGCCGACGACCCGCCGGGCATCGTCACACACAGGAAGGTGTCGGATGCCACGCTCCCACATGCGTTCGAATGCCTCGAGGGCGGAGGCGTCCGCATCGATGCTGACCGGATCGCCACTCATGAACGTCTTCACATGGGCTTCCAAACCGTCCTCCTCTCGTCGCGGCGTCTCGCGGAGCCACGACGCGATCGCTTCAGCGTAGCTCCGCGGCGACGCCCGTCGTCGAAGGCAGCAGTTCCGCGTCGAGGGGGCGAACCTCACCCCCATGGTGCAGGACGAGTTCGATGATGGCATCGAGGATGTCGTTCTCGCCGTCGGGAAGACAGCGCCCGGTCGCCACATCCAGCCGTCCCGGGAGCTTCCGCGACGCATCGACCCACAATCGCGCGACGCGGCCGGCGAGCGCAGCGGCGGCGACGTCGTCGAGGAGATCGGCGGTCTTCCCGCGATTGCGCGCGCGCTCCCAACCGGCCAGCGCGTCGTCGCGCTGCCGCTCGACCCAGCGCGCGACGATCGGCCAGCTGCGCTTCCTCAGCTCGTCCGGCGCCGCCTGATCGAAGTTGCCGGTCAGTGGTTCGTCGAGGAGCGCGGGGAGCTTGCGGCCGGCGCGCAGAGCGCTCTGGTGATCGTCGGTGGCAGCGAGGACGACCGGCAGCGACGGGCCGGCGAGCACGGCGGTGAGCGAACGAATCAACCTCTCGTGGAAGCGCGTGAGGTCGAGCTTGCGTTCGTCGCGCGCGCTGCCGTGGGAGTAGTACACCGGCTTGTCGCCGCCGCGCGCGGTGCCGCGAAGACGAACCTGTTTTTCCGTGAGCTCTTCGCCGAGCGCGTTGGCGAGGCTCGTCGGTACTTCCGGGAGATCGATCGGAGCCAGGCCCTCCGGCCCGCCCTCGAAGCACGCGATGCGGTTGATCGACACCGCGAGGACTCGATAGCGGGCGTGGGCGTGCCACGCCTGCAGCAGCGGACGCAGTGCGAAGCAGCCCCCGACGGCGACCTGGTACGCGGTCGGAGCGTGAAGCGGGAGACAGCGCGCGGTCTCGTCGACGATCAGCAGTGCCAGCGCGGCCGGCGCGGGACCGAGCTTCGCGAGATCGATCTCGACGCGGCGAATGACGCCGACCGGCGCCAAGGAGGCTCCGACAGCGAGCAGGCGCTGCTCCACTTCCCGCGCTGCCTGCTCCCGCAGCAGGGCGTTCTGGCGGACTTCGGGGATGGCCCGCTGGAGCGGCAGGTAGAGGGTGACGCGTGGAGTCGCGGGAGCGACGGGACCGAGCCAGCTCCGTAGCTCGTCGAGGCTCGAGAGGGCCTGTACAGGCACCGCGGGCGGGCGGCTCATGAGAATGCGTTCCTCCCTTCCTCGTCCTCGTGAAGAGGGATGCAACGGCTGTACCGCAGCGCGCCCGGTTGTCTGGCCCTCCGGCGTAGCCGATCGCTATCCAGACTGTGGCGTGACCGCACGAGTGGGGCCAGTCGCCTCGTCGCCGGCGTCGAACGGGAGCGAAGGCGCCGGGGCGGAACGGCTCGTCCGAGCGGCGGTTGGCCCAGGACTTGCTGCTCCCGGTCGGAGGCTCATGAGTCCCTTCCGCGCACTCGCGCTCGATTTCGACGGAACTCTGACGACCGGGGGCCCCCCGGCGGTGGCCGTCCTCGCTGCGCTGAAGGAGGCGCGGGCGGAAGGGTTCGCCGTCGTCCTCGTCACGGGTCGCATCCTCGAGGAACTACGGACCGTCTTCCCGGAGGTCGAGTCGCACTTCGATCTACTCGTCGCAGAGAACGGCGCCGTGCTCGCAGCGGGCGGGCGGGTCCACCCGCTGGCCGCGCCGGTCGCCCCGGAGCTGGATGTCGGACTCGTCGCGCGTGGGGTCTCGTTCCGCCGCGGTCGGGTGCTGCTGGCGACGAGCGGCGGGTCCGATCGGGTGCTGCTCGACGAGATGCGCCGCCGCGGCCTCGATTGCCAGCTGGTCCGCAATCGCGGCGAGCTGATGGTGTTGCCGGCGGGCGTCTCCAAAGGATCGGGCTTGCGCCATGGGCTCGCCTACCTCGGGATCTCGCCGCACAGCACGCTGGGAGTCGGCGATGCCGAGAACGACATCGCGCTGCTCGAGACCTGCGAACTCGGCGTGGCCGTCGGGGACGCCGTGGACTCACTGAAAGCTCGCGCCGACGTCGTTCTCTCCGCGCCGAACGGAGCAGGCATCCTCTCGCTGTTGCGCGGGCCGCTGCTCCGTGGCGGGGTTCGCATCGAGCCGCGACGCTGGCAGGTCTCGCTCGGGCGGACGCCGGAGGGCGTTCCCGTCGAGATCCCGGCGTCCCAGATCGACCTCCTGATCGCCGGCGGGAGCGGGAGCGGGAAGTCCTTCGCGGCCGGGCTGATCGCCGAACAGCTCGTCGAGCTCGGCTATGCCGTCTGCGTGTTCGATCCCGAGGGCGATCACGCGCCGCTCGGTCGGCTGCCGCAGGTGGTGACCCTGGGCGGACTGGGGACGCTTCCGGACCTCGAGGACCTCGTTCGCGTCGTCGCCCAGGGGATCAACAGCGTCGTCGTCGACATGTCGCTGGTCGCGCCCGAGGCGAGCAATGAGTATGTGCGCTCCGCGCTGCCGCTTCTGGAACGGATGCGCGCCGAACGCGGAGTGCCGCATTGGGTCGTGATCGACGAGGCGCACGCAGCGTTCGGGACGGGTTCCCCGGCGCTGACGTTCGCGCACAAAGGACATTGCCTGGTGACGTATCGACCGGACGCGGTCGGCGCTGCGGTGCTCGCGGAGATGGACTTCGCGTTGCTCCTGGCCGGGGACGGCGGCATCGATCCCGAAGTGGCTGCCGCGATGGCGGCCGGGACGAAGCTGGATCCCGCGCGGTTGGCCCCATACCTCGAAGCGACGACCTCCCACGAGAACCGTCCGGCGCGACTGGGCCTCGGGGATGGCGTGTTGTTCCGGACCGACGCCCGTGCCGACCCCCAGCAGCTGACGCTGGGTCCGCGCTGGGTCGAACACGTTCGACACTGGCACAAATACCTGCACGCACAGCTCCCGCGCGAGCGCTGGTTCTACTTTCGCGACGCGGCCGGCCGTGGGCAGGCGGCGGCCGGCAACCTCGCCGAGTTTCATCGAGCGCTGCGCCACGCGAGCGCCGCGGAGCTTCTCCATCACGCGCGGGCCGGAGATTTCTCGCGCTGGATCTCCGATGTGATCCAGGACGAGTCGTTGAGCGGCTCCTTCGGCCCCATCGAACAGCAGCTGTCCGAGAACCCGACGGACGGCGAACTCGAACAGGTGCGGCAGGGTCTGCTGGGCGCGATCGAGCGACGCTACGGCAAGTAGCGGCGCCTACTCGGGATCCGCGAACCGCGGAGCGCGCTTGCCGAGGTTCGCCTGCACGGCTTCGATCTGGTTCGCGCGGCCGAGCAACGAGCGCTGCAGCGATTCCTCGAGCTGCAACCCCTCCGCGACGGGAACCACGCCGGACGCATCGAGCAGACGCTTGGCGGCGCGGATCGCGTCGGGAGACTTGGCGGCGATCTCGGCCGCCAGGGCGCGAGCGGCGACGACCGGATCCGCCTCCACGCGCGTCGCGAGGCCGAGCTGCACGGCCTCGGCGCCGTCGACCACGCGACCCGTGAAGGTGAGCTCCTTGGCGACATCGAGGCGCACGAGGCGACGCAGCGTCTGGGTGCCGCTCATGTCGGGAACGAGCCCCCACTTGATCTCCATCACCGACAGCCGTGCGTCCGGCGAGACGAATCGGAGGTCCGCGCCGAGCGCGATCTGCAACCCTCCGCCATAGGCGACGCCGTGGACGGCCGCGATCACCGGCACCGGCACCTCGGTCCATACCCAAGCGGCGAGCTGCGCGAGATTGGCCGGGCTCTCGGAGCCTTCTCGGGACAGCAGACCCGGTCCGTTGTCGCGCGAGGCCCCGGCCATCGCCTGGAACGAGCCGAAGTCCAGTCCGGCGCAGAACGCGCGGCCCTCGCCGACCAGCACGACGGCCCGAACGCTACGGTCGCGCGCCAGCTCGCGGCCGGCCGCCACGAGCGCCTGGAACATCGGCAGATCCAGCGCATTGAGCTTGTCCGGACGGTTCAGCCGCACCTCGGCGACACCATCCTGTGCCGTTACGATCACCCGGTCCGACATCCTCGCTCCTCTCTGGTCGCCCGCGTCGTCGGGCGTCAGCGCAGGCCCGCTGCGCGCAGGTGGTCCACCTCGTTGAAGTTCTGGAGACACCAGACGAACCCGGTCATGCCGACGGGCCGCGACTGCGCTACCGCGTATGCCGCGAGCTCCAGCTCGAAGCGATTCCATTCCCACGGCACGGCGGGGACGTCGAGCAGATGCGTCAACGCGACCGCGTTGGTGCCGCCGTGGGCGACCAGCACGATCCGGTTCCGCCGGGGCGGCAGCTCCCAGACGGTGAACTCGTCCTCGCTTTCGCGGCGCACCTGGTGCCGTTCGAGCAGCTCGGAGAGGGTTCGTGTCACCCGGGCGTGGAACTCGCGGAAGGTCTCGCCGCCCGGCCAGCCCTCCCAGTGCTCTCCGAGCCGGCGTCGCGCTGCCTGACGGAAGTAGGTGTCCACCTCGATCTGGGACAGGCCGCGGAGCGCGATGCCGATCTCCGCGAGGCCGTCGATCGTGACGGGAGTGACGCCCGTCGCTTTGGCGAGCGGCTCGGCGGTCTGCTGCGCGCGGTGCAGCGGGCTCACATAGATCGCGTCGATCGGGGATCCCGCGAGCCGCTCGGCCGCCGCTTGCGCCTGGCGCCGTCCTCGCTCGGTCAGGTGCGCGTCCTCCACGGAGAGACCGCCGCCGGGCGTCCAGTCCGGTTCGCCATGGCGGAGCAGGACGATCTCCACCTGCGCATCGAGCCGCATGCGGTGCTCGCGGCGGGAGACGGCGCCGGGCTCGATCTCGGCGGGGGTCGCGTGCTCGTCGCTGGACATGGTCCCCTTCCGGAGGCGGGATCAGGAGCGCGTATCATAGCGGCCCGCGATCTGGCGAAAGCCGTCCACGAGGAGACCCGGATGAGCATGACACCCCCGTCGGAACCCGTGCTGCGCAGGGAACAGGACGACGGGATTGCCGTTCTGACTCTCGATCGACCCGAGGCGATGAATGCGCTGTCGATCGCGCTGCGCCGCGAGCTGACCCACGCCTTCCGCGAGATCGCCGCCGACGGATCCGTGGGCGTCGTGATCCTGACCGGGCGCGGGCGGGCATTCTGCGCCGGTCTCGACCTCAAGGAGATGGCCGGCGAGACGGACGACGCCGCGAGCGGTCCGGCGGCGATGCTCAGCGAAGGCGACATCCTCTCCTGCGACACCCGAACGATCCGCGAGATCAAGCGGGTCTACGCAGAGGGGTGGGCCACCTCGCTGGAGGAGGGACTGCGCCTCGAAGCGGTGGCGTCGCGAAGTTTCGCGCGGTCGGTCTCCGCATCGGACGTGGCGGCCCGGCGCCGCGGGATCCAGGAGCGCGGGCGCTCGCAGTCGAGCTGATCCCCGCCAGCTGGCCGGTCGGCCGAGAGCTACGCTCCGCCTGTCTCTCAACCGAGGACGGACATGAGCGAGGTTCCCGTCTACGAAGGCGCTCTCGACCGCGGGCTCGAGGGCGTCGTGGCGTGCAGCACCGCCATCAGCACGATCGCCGGCACGACGTTGCTCTACCGCGGCTACACCATCGAGGATCTGGCGGCGCATGCCACGTTCGAGGAGGTGGTGTACCTGCTCTGGTTCGGTGAGTTGCCGACCGGCGAGGAGCTGGCGCGCTTCCAGCGCGAGATGGACGAGGCGATGGCGCTGCCGCCGGCGTCCTTCGGCTGGTTCCATGGGCTGCCGATCGACGTCCATCCGATGGACTTCCTGCACGCGGTCGTCGCGGGCCTGTCCCTGCACGATCCAGACGCCAATGTGCTCAGCTTCGAGGCCAACCACCGCAAGGCCGTCCGCCTGACCGCGCGGCTCGCGACGATCGTTGCCGCCTATGACAGGGTCCGAAACGGCCAATGGCCGTTGCAACCGCTGTCCGGCCGCTCGCTGGCCTGGAACTTCCTGTACATGCTGCACGGCAAGGAGCCGACGGCGCGGCGCGTCCGGCAGTTCGAGACCTGTCTCGTTCTGCATGCCGACCACGAGCTGAACGCATCGGCGTTCTCGGCGCGTGTGACCTCCAGCACGCTCTCCGGCATGTATTCGAGCATCATGTCGGCGATCGGCACGCTGAAGGGCGAGCTGCACGGGGGCGCCAACGAACAGGTGATGCGGATGCTGCTCGATGTCGGTTCCCCGAAGCGGCTCGAGGCGTACCTCGACGAGGCGGTCGCCGCCAAACGGAAGGTGATGGGCTTCGGTCACCGCGTATACAAGGAGGGCGACCCGCGGGCCGCCGTCCTGAAGCGGATGAGCGCCGAACTCACGGCCGAGACCGGCCGTCCCGAACTCTACGAAATGAGTGCGGCGATGGAGGAGTACATGCACGAGCGCAAGGGCCTGATCCCGAACGTCGACTTCTACTCGGCCACCGTCTACTACAGCATGGGAATCCCGATCGATCTCTTCACGCCGGTGTTTGCCGCGAGCCGGGTGGCGGGCTGGTGCGCCCATGTGCTCGAGCAATACCAGAACAACCGGATCTACCGGCCCCGCGGAAATTATGTCGGGCCGCGGGACCGGCACTATGTCGCGATCGAGGAGCGCTAGCTCCTCGCCGCCTGGGGCCCGCGAACCAGTCTGCCCGGCAGCGCGCCCGTCGCCTGGTCGTGCTCGGCAATCACCTCGCCGTTCTGCACCGTCATCCGGTAGCCGCGGGCGCGCTGCACCAGCCGGCGTCCGGCGGCCGGGAGGTCGAAGACCATCTCCGGCGGTTCGAGGCGCAGGTGCTCGAGGTCGATCACGTTGACGTCGGCGCGCAGGCCGGGCGCCAGGCGGCCGCGGTCTCCGAGTCCGAAGAGCCGGGCCGTGTTGGCAGTCTGCATGCGGACCACGTGCTCGAGCGGCAAGCGCTCGCCGCGCTGCCGGTCCCGCACCCAATGGGTCAGCATGAAGGTCGGCATGCTGGCGTCGCAGATGATCCCACAGTGAGCGCCGCCGTCCGACAGGCCGAGCACGGCGTTCGGATGGAGCAGCATCTCGCGGATCGGTGCGAAGTCGCCGTCCGAGTAGTTGAGCAGCGGGAAGTACAGCAGCTCCTTGCCGTCGCGCTGGAGCATCAGGGCGTAGGCGATCTCCTGGGCGGCGCAGCCCGCGCGCTCGGCCATCGCCTTCACGCTGCGCTCCGGCGGCGGCTCGTAGTCCGGCGGGTCGCCGAGCGGGAACAGCTTGTGCAGACTCGAAGCGATGTAGTTCGCGATCGGAAGGTTCGGTCCCGGTGTTTCGGCGAGCAGACGCGCGCGGAGTTCCGGTTCGCGCATGCGCCGCACGCGTTCGGCGAGCGGCAGCGCCGCCAGCTCTGCGCGATAGGTCGGATGATCGCTGAACGGATGGAAGGTGCTCTCGAGGCCCAGCAGCAGTCCGGTCGGCCGGCCGGCCACCTGGGGCACCACGAACGCGCCGCGCCCGCTCGCATCCTCGGCGGTGTGCAGGCTGCGCCGCCACTGCTGCGGATCGAAGTCGTTCTGGAGACACGCAAACGTGACGGGTCGGCCGGTCTCGACGGACAGCTTCTCCATCCAAGCGAATTCTTCGCTCTCCGGGGCGAGATCGCTCGCCAGCTCGAAGACGCCGTGGCCCACCTCGCCGAGCGCCCGCCCGATGCCGAGCAGCTCCTGCTCGGTCGCGAACGTACCCGGGACGGGCTCTCCGTCGATGGCGCGATGCAACAGCGTTCGCGACGTCGAGAAACCGAGAGCGCCCGCCGCCAGCGCCTCGCGCACGATCCGCGCCATCTCCTCCACATCGTCTGGTGTCGCCGCTTGATTCTTGGCGCCGCGTTCTCCCATCACGTACGCGCGTACCGCCCCGTGGGGTACCTGCGCGGCGACGTCGATGGCGCGGCGCATCCTCTCGATGGCGTCCAGATACTCGGGGAAGCTCTCCCACTGCCAGTCGATGCCCTCGGCGAGGGCGGTCCCCGGGATGTCCTCGACGCCCTCCATCAGGCCGATCAGCCATTGGTGTCGGTCCGGCCGCGCCGGCGCGAAGCCGACGCCGCAGTTGCCCATCACCACCGTCGTGACACCGTGCCACGACGACGGCGTGAGGTACGGATCCCACGTGACCTGGCCGTCGTAGTGGGTATGGACGTCGACCCATCCCGGCGTCACCAGCAGCCCCGCCGCGTCGACCTCGCGCCGCGCGGCTCCGGCCCGGCCGCCGACCTGGGTGATACGGCCGCCGTCGATCGCGAGATCTCCGGATCGCGCCGGGTCGCCGGAGCCGTCGACGAGGGTGCCGCCGCGGAGGACGAGGTCGTGCATGGCTGGACTCCTGTAGGCAGGCCGGAATCGTACACGGTCCCGCCCCGGGCCGGCGGAGATCGGAGAAGGGCGCCAGTTGTCATACGACGTAATACGTCGTATGATACTGCGGCGTAGATCGGAACCGCGGAGGCGTGCAATGAGCGAAATCACCGGCAGCCCCGAGCCGCCGCCCGGCGACTCCCAGCCGAAGGACCGCGTAGTCCAGACCCGCGTTCCGCGCGACCTCGAGTCGGTGCTGAAGCGCGAGGCGCGCCGCCGCCGGCTCACCGTCTCGCACCTGATCCGCAACGTCCTCGAAGACGCGTTCGCGCTCGTCGACGGCGTCGTGGCCAACGTCGACGACCTGGTGAGCGATTCCGTGGAGCTGGTCCGCAAGGTCGGGAGCGATGCGCGCCGGGTGGCGGGCGCCGTGCGCGAGGTCGGCCGCGAGCCGGAACCAGCCCGTGAGGACGAGGAGCCCGGGCACGTGTGGGCGTGGAACCGCGTCGTCCTCAACCGCACGGCTGACTGCTCGCGCTGCCGGCGTGTGATGGCGCGCGGCGCCGAAGCCTACGCCGGGCTCAGCGACGATGCATCGCGAGCGCGCGAGTGGTTGTGCGGAGATTGCCTCGCGCAGCTCGAACAGCCCGAGCCCGCAGAAGGAGAGGCGCAGTGAGCGAGCGAACGAGCAGAGGACCGGTCTGGCTGGGGGCGATCGACGGCCTGTTCCGCTGGGTCGAGGACACGGCGTGGGATCTGCGGGGTCTCGGCGATCGCGCCGTCGCGGGCTGGCGCCGCATCGGCGCAGACTGGAACGCCCTGGCGGAAGACACGCGCACGTTGGCGCGGGAAGCGGCACGGCTGCCGGATCGCTCGGTGCGCCTCGCCGCGACGAGCTGGCTCGTCGGCCAGGTCGTGCTGAGCTATCGCGTGCACGCGATCCGCGCGGCGTTCCTGTCGGAACCCACGGCGCAGGAAGAACTCGAGGCGCTTCATGCGTTCAACGCGCGCCGCTTCCAGGAGGGCAGTGTCCGGCACGGAGCCGGCTTCCTGAAGATCGGACAGATGCTCTCGGCGCGGCCGGATCTGTTGCCGGAGGCATGGATCGCCGAGCTCGCGAAGCTCCAGGACGCGGCGCCCGCGTTGCCGTTCGAGGTGATCCGCGCGGTCGTCGAAGAGGATCTCGGAGCGCCGCTCGAGGACCTCTTCACGTCCTTCGATCCCGAGCCGATCGGCGCCGCCAGCATCGCCCAGGTCCACCGCGCGCGGATGCCCGACGGGACGCACGTCGCCGTGAAGGTCCGCCGGCCCGGCGTCGAGTCGCTGCTCGATCTCGATCTCGATGTACTCGAGGGCTTCGTCGCCGGCGCACGCTCGCTGCTGCCGGAGGCGGATTGGCCGTCGATCACCGAAGAGGTGCGCTCTGCCGTTTCCGCGGAACTCGATTTCGCGCGCGAAGCGCTGGTGATGGATCGCGTCGAGGAGTTCTTTCGCGCCCATCCGAAGATCCGCGTGCCGCGCAGTCGGCCCGAGCGCTGCGGCGACCGCGTGCTCACGGCGACCTTCTGTGAGGGTCGCCGCATCGCCGAGGCGCTCGACGAATGGACGGCCGCACGCACCGCGGGCGATGCCGAGGCGGGCGCCCGCGTGGACGAGACGCTGGGACTGCTGCTCGAGGCCTACCTGCGAATGGTGCTGGAGGCCGGCGTATTCCAGGCGGATCCGCATCCCGGCAACCTGCTCGTGGCGCCGGACGGCGCGCTCGTTGTGCTCGACTTCGGCTGCTCTCGCGAGCTCGTCTCGTCGCGACGGCATCTGTACCTCGGACTGGCGGCGGCGGTTCTTCTCGGAGACCGAGAACGCGCGGCCGAACGTCTCGCAGAGCTCGGATTCGAGACCCGAAGCGGGCGACCCGATTCGTTGTTCGCGTTCGCCGAGGCCATGCTCGGCGCTTTCCGGCGGATGGCCGGCGGGGGGGACGCGTGGCTGGCGCGCGAGGACATCGAAGCCGAGCTCCGCGGTCTGCTGAGCGCGGTCGAACACGACCCCGTGACGAAGCTGCCCGAGGACTTCGTGATGCTCGGACGCGTCTTCGGCACGCTCGGGGGGCTCTTCCAGCACCACCGACCGCACATCGACTGGGGGCGCCACGCGGCGCCCGTGCTCGGCGCTGCGTGGCGGTCGTGAGGCGTCCGCTCAGGCGGGCTCGCCGAGTACGCGACGGAGATAGGGGCTGAGAAACACGCCGTTCGGATCGAGCTGCCTGCGGATCGTTCGGAAACGCTCCCACTCGGGATAGACCCGCTCGAGCTGCCGGGCCTCGAGTCGGTGCCACTTGCCCCAGTGTGGCCGGCCGCCTGCTTCGACGGCGATCGGCTCGAGGTCCGCGAAGACCGGCTCGTGCGCGAAGCGTCCGTCCTGATGAATCGAGATCGCCGCGGTGTCGCGTCCATGCGCCATGCTGAGCAGCGCATCGTCGGGCGCGACGCTGCGGTACTCCATCGGCCACACCACTTCCGGGTGTCGGGCGCGAAGGCGCTGCGCCATCTCGCGGAAGCACGTCGCTCCGAGCTCCGCCGGGACCGAGTACTCCATCTCGTGGAACTTCTGCTCTCGGAGCGACGGCAGGATCTCGTGGCTCCAGCCGATCCGCTCCCCGTCCCGATCGGCGACGGTCTCTGGCGCCGAGTCGGTGGGATCGATCGCCTTGCACTCGGCGAAGTCGTGCTTGGGGAAGTAGAAGAGTTCGAAGTGACGGTGGCTCGAGACCCACTCGTCCAGGTTCGCGAGCGCTTCGTCGAGCGAAGTACGCCAGACGCGTTCGTGCAGTCGGAACGCGGGAGCTACGCGCAGCGTGACCGTGCTGAGGATGCCGAGAACACCGAGCGATACGCGCGCGGCGCGCAGCAAGTCCCGATCTTCGGCACGCCCCGCGCGCAGCTCGACGATTTCGCCGTCGGCCGTCACCAGCCGGAGCGCCGTCACGGCGGACGCCAGGTTGCCGAGCGCGACTCCCGTGCCGTGGGTGCCGGTGCTCAAGGCACCGGCCAACGCCTGGCGGTCGATGTCGCCGAGATTGTGGAGCGCGAGGCCCTGTGCGTGGAGTTCGTGCCCGAGGTCGTGGAGCACCGTACCGGCGCGCACCGTCGCGGTTCTCGCCGCCGGATCGACGGACTCGATCCCGGTCCAGCGCGCCAACGACAGCAGCACACCGTCAGTCGCGCAGAGCTCCGACGAGGAGTGCCCGGAGCCGAGCGGTCGCAGCGTGTGGCCCTCGCGGGCCGCCAGGTGCACGATCGCGGCCAGCTCCGCCTCGTCCCGGGCGAGCGCGAGCGCATGGGGGCGACACGAGACGGCGCCCGACCAGTTCTGCCAGGACTGGCTCACGGGGCCGGCTTGCGTAGGGCCGGCGCCGCGACGACGACCCGTTCGACGACATCGGGAACCCGATCCGCAGGTCCGAGCGCTGCGCGGAAGTACTCGAATCGCGACCAGCCGTCCGACAGGTTGGCATGCCACGCCGAGCCAGGGTCCCCGCTCGGTCCCGACGAATGCGCGAACCACGCCTCTTCCGGTCGTGAAAGATCGCAGACGAAGCGACTGCTGGCCGCGACGAACGCTCGCAGCCGCTTTCCGTCGTCGAGCGAGCGCGACGGGTTGATGGTGTAGTCGTCGCCGGGGAAGGCCGCATCGAGTGCACGCAATCGGTGGCCTAGCCACGGGAGTTCTGCCAGCAGCGTACCGAGGCGCGCGCGCTGGATGCGGCCCCAACGCCATGTCGAGGGGTCGTCGCCGCAACGCTGCTGGAGACGATCGAGCGCGGCACACCACGCGTCGGCCGCCAGCGCGGCCAGCGACCGACCGGCGGCCGACTCGATGTCGGCGCGCAACGGATCGTCCGGATCGAGCAGCAGGCGCTCGAGCCGGGGGAGGGCGCGCTGTCCCCTCGCGAAGCGTTTGCCCACCCGCGCGCCGAGCAGTGCGTAGAAGCAGCGATCCGAGAGGCCGCGGCGGGTGAAGTAGAAGACGGCAGCCGCGCTGGATTCGGTGTCGAAGGAGCCGTCCCAGGCCGCGAGCAGAGCGAGCGCACGCCCCTCCCGGCTGTCGTCGCCGCGGAGTGGTGCGAGCAACGTGAGCAGAGCGTCTCGCAACGCCGGGGCGTAGTGGGCCTGGACATCGGACTGGAGTGCCATCGAGTCCTCGGGTCGGTGGGCCGGAGTCGCCGCGAGTCCCGCTTCGATCTGGTCTTGTCGGTGCCTCGGCTCGAAGTGCACTCGGGTCGCAATGGGGTCCGACTGATGCGGATCGGTGTAGGAGTTGGCGGTCGCGAGGTAGCCGACGCCGGGGCTCTCCAAGCGCGGCATCGCATCGAAGGGCACGAATCCGTCCCACTGCGCGTCGGGATCCTGGGCGTTGCGCACGAAGAGCCCATCCCGCCGCCGGCGGGGCAGCCTGCCGAACAGCTGCCAGCCGATGGCGCCGTCGCGATGCGCCCAGACGTGATTGAAGTCGAACGGCCCGTGGTGGATGTCGGCGAGCGCGGCGCGTTGCTCCTCGACATTCCGGCTCGCTGCGAGCGCCAGGTATCCGGCGAGGTAGCGCCCGGTATCGCTCGGGACGTACCGCACGGCGAGATCGACGCCCTCGGCGTGCGTCCAACCGGGATAGAGGATGCCGTGCTCGCAGGACTCCCAGCGGAACTCGACACGGCGCCCGAGACGAGCCCTCCGGGAGTCTCGGTGCGTCTCGATCGTCGCGCTGCCGGAGGCGGTCCGATAGCGGGTGGGATCTCCGGGGAGACGATGGATGCGGACCAGGTCCCAGCTGTCGCGAAACCCTGTCGTACAGCCCCAGGCGAGGAAGCCATTGTGGCCGAAGCCGAACGCGGGGTAGCCCGGGAAGCAGCCACCCTGAACGCGATAGGCCGGACACTCGAGGTGCACCGGATACCAGTACGTCGGCAGCGGAACGAGCGGGACGTGCGGATCGTTCGCGAGCAGCGGCGCTCCGGATGCGGTCCGGTTGCCGGACACGACCCAGTTGTTGCTCCCGACCGAAGGCAGATGGACCGGCGGCTCCGGCAGCGAGCCCTCGCCGCGCCGCTCGAGCGTCGGTGCGTGTTCCCACGGAGCTTCGGGGTAGACCCGGGATGCGAGTTCGTCCCCGGCATGCCCGCGGACGGCATCGAACGTGAGTTCGTTCTCGAGATTGATCAGCGTGACGGCGAAGCCGCTCGCGCGTGCGGCGAGCAGACAATCGGCCGGGTGCCACGGTCGGACCCTACCCGCCACGAGGTATTCCGCCGGGTAGACCCCGTCCATCGCACGCAGCGCCGCATTCACACCCTCGGCGAATGCGTCGACGCAGCCGCGCGCTGCGGCAGGCATGGCGGCAAGGTCGCGATGACTCGACGACTCGAAGTCGAAGGGACGCAGGAACGCGTCGAGGTCGGAAACGCGGCGACCGGCGAACAGCTCGTCACCGCGTGCCGGCGCGCGTGGGTTGCCGATCCACTCGCAGAGGCGCGCCGCAGCGACGTGGCGCAGCAGGTCCAGCTGGAAGAAGCGATCGGCGGCTTGCAGGAATCCGAGTGCGGCATAGAGATCGCGCTCCTGCTCCGCATAGACATGGGCGAGGCCGCGCGTATCGCGCAGGATCTCCACCCGCTTCTCGAAGTGCGGGAGGTGGGCGGCAACGAGAGCAGGGCGCGTGCGCGGCTCGCGACGACCCCAAAGCGCAGCGCCGAGGCGCGCCACCATCGCCAGCCGCCGTTTGCGCGGTAGCGCCGCCCCGCGAGTCCAAGGTTCCGACACGGGCGAGACGGATACCACTCTCCGTCCCGATCGGGGAGTCGCCGTCAAGAAAGGGGCCGGGTTCGATTCGTCAACTTTTTCGGCCACGGCCGAAAAAGTTGACGAATCGAACCCGGCCCCTTTCTTGACGGCCTTTCAGAGGAAGCCGAGCTGACGGTCTACGGCCTCGGCGTCGAAATCCTCGAACTGGAGGATCCCGAGCCGGTCGAAGGCCTCGCGGACCTTCGGCGTCAGCAGGCCGAGCTTCTTGAGGTTCGGGACGATGCGCATGAACAGCATCTTCCGGAACATCTGCGCCGGCGCGGACTGCAGGACCACGGCCTGCACCTCCTTGCGGTTCCAGCCCATCGCATCGGCGAGCTGATCGCCGACCAGGCGATCGCGCATCAACTCGCAGGCATAGATGATGAAGTCCTCGCGGTCCCCGAGTTCGTTCGCCGGCATGTCTCGATAGTGATCACGCAGCGACAGGACCCCGAACGCGACATGGCGGGACTCGTCCTTCATCACGTACTTCAGCAGCTCCTTGAGGAGCGGCTCCTGGGCCAGCTGGAAGAGGTTGCCGAACGCCGCCATCGCCAGGCCTTCGATGATGATCTGCATGCCGAGATACTTGAAGTCCCAGCGCGAGTCCTGGATCGTCGCGTCCAGCAGTTCTTTCAAACTCTCGTTGATCGGCCACTCCCACTCGAGCTTGTCGCGCAGGTAGCGGCTGAACACCTCGACGTGTCGGGCTTCGTCCATCGTCTGGGTGCCGGCGTAGTACTTGGCATCCATCCACGGAACGCCGCCGACGAGCTGGGAGGCGACGATCAGGGCGCCCTGCTCGCCGTGCAGGAACTGCGAGAGCTGCAGTGCGATCTGCGCATGGCGCAGCCTCGCTCGTTCCTTCTCGTCGAGCTTCTGGTACGGCCCATAGCCTGCGATCGGATTGATGTTCTGCGGAATGATCTCGCTCTCGGGGTCGACGTTCGTATCCCATGCGAGCTGGGTGGTCCCGTTCCATTGGTCGCGCTTGGCCTTCTCGTAGAGATCGCGTAGGCCTTCCTTCACGCTGCCATAGTTCCAGACGTAGTTGGTGTCGAAGGAAGCGAGGATCGTCTCGAGTTCCTGGTCGGGCTCGCGCAAGTGGTTCGTCACGGGGGCTTCAGCCATGGGTCGACTCCTGGCAGGGCGCGGGTTGTCAGGCTACCGGCTCCGGCGAAGCGCTGCCATCAGCGGCCGGCATTCGTTGCGCGAGCGCGCTGCCGCCGTCGAATGCCGCTTCGACGCGGCCCTCGAGGCACCAGTCGCCACACGCGCCCAGACGAGGGCCGGCGGACCCGAGTCAGGCTTCGCCGATCGGTGTCTCCGGGAGCGCGTAGCGCCAGCGACGATGCACGCCGTAGTGGAGCGACGCCGGCAGCGATCCGCCGAGCGCGACGGAAAGGTCCTCGAGGAGCCGACGCGCAGCCAGCTGTCGAAGACGAGGACGTGAACTCCCGCGTCACGGAGCCGCCGCGCGCAGGTGAGGCGTGCAGTTCCCGCCCCGATCAGGGCTGCCGTTCGCGGGACTGCCGTCATCCGGAGCGGCCGCGAAGAAGTGCCAACGGAGGCGCAACCGTCACGAGTACCGGACGAGGGGCTCTGTCGAGGACGAGCGGGGACGGGGTCGACCGACTGGAACCGGATGCCCGAGACCGCGCCTCGCGGAGCCTCGGATCCCGACCTTTCGGCAGGCGGTTCGTGGCGTCCGCCGGACGGCCCGAGATCCGGAGACTCCGATCCGCGGCAGGAGTCCTCCCCGTCGGTGAACGCCGAGAAAAGAGCTCGCAGAAACCTTCCGTTGCGTCGTGAGAGCCTTCCGGGAAGGGCTGGATCGGGCTTGATCTGATTTGTTCATATAGTAACTAGAAATAATCTTGACATCTTCCTCACGTGGTGCGATCCTCCGACCATGGCCCGATCTTCTTGCTCACGCCTCTATCTCGCGACGATTCTGGGTACGGCACTTGCCGCAGGCCCTGTCGGAGCCTCGAAGGCCGCAGCGACGGGGACCGTGGAGGTCGCCGGCGTCCACTTCGCGCACGAGTCCCTGGCCGGGGACGAACGCCTCGAACTGCGCGGCGCCGCCTTGCTGCGTTGGCGGCGTGTCCTCAAGGCCTACGTCGCCGCGCTCTACCTTCCGCCGCTCACACCAGACCGTGACGCCCTCGCGGATGTGCCGAAGCGGCTCGAGATCGAGTATTTCTGGGCCATCCGCGCGGAGGATCTCGGCCGAGCGGCCGAGCAGCTGCTGAGCGAACGCCTCGATGAGGAGACGTTCGCGACCCTGCGCACCCGTCTCGACCAGCTCCACGCGGCGTACGAGTCGATCGAGGCCGGCGATCGCTACGCCCTCGAGTATCGACCGCAGGCCGGCACGGAGCTTTCGAAGAACGGACGCCCGCTCGCCGTCATACCCGGAGCCGATTTCTCGGCCGCCTACTTCTCGATGTGGCTCGGGGAAAGCCCCATCGACGCCGGCCTGCGGGACCGCCTGCTGGGAACGATTCCGATGCGCGCCCAAGAGTGAGTTCGAGATGAACCCGATGGAGTTCGACGCCATGGATCGCGAAAGTCGAAGCTGGGATGCGGAGCAGAGCACGGGGGCGTCGCCGTTCGACGCTCCCGAGACGTCCGGACCGGCGCTGCGAGACGAAGAGACCCTTCCGACGGCGCGTGAGACGCAGGCGGGTGGGCCAGCCGATGCACTCGTCTCCTACCTCCGGTCGATTTCGAGGACGCCGATCCTTTCGCGCGAGCAGCAGTTCGCGCTGGCGGCTTCCCTCGAGTCGCACCGCGATCAATTTCTCGATGCCGCTCTGAGCCTCCCGGCGACGGCCTCCGTCGTCGTGGCGCGCTGGCGCGAGCGCAAGAACGGCGGGTACGTGACGGCGACCTTCTCCCGCCATCATCTCGATGGCTCCAATCGCGATCTCTCCGCGGAGATCGACCGCTCGCTGCAAGCGGTGGAGAAGCTGCTCGGGCGGCTCGCAAAGCTCGGTCGAAGCGTGGCCGATCGGCCGGCGGTCGATCGACTCGAACAGCAGATCTCCGTGGCGGTTCGCAAGGCGGAACTTGCCTTCGAGGGGATCGTCGAAGCATGGCGAGAAGCGCGGCGGACGCTGCTTCCCGATGGAGGCCGAGTCCGCATCCGCGCACGTGATCGTTCGCTCGCCGAGCAGGCCGACGCAGAGCTGCTCGCATACGAGACCACGAAGCAGGAGTTCGTCCGGCACAACTTGAAGCTCGTGATCAAGTTCGCCAAGCAGTATCGGGGAATGGGCGTGCCGTTCCTGGATCTGATCCAGGAAGGCAACATCGGGCTGATCCGTGCCGTCGAGAAGTTCGATCACCACCGCGGACACCGTTTCTCTACCTACGCCGCCTGGTGGATCCACCAGGCGATGATTCGCGCGGTACAGAAGCACTCGCGCACGGTCCGCGCGCCGTCCCATGTCTATGATCTGCAGCTCAAGTACAAGCGGGCGGAGGCGAAGCTGCGCACGCGGCTTGCCCGCGAGCCGGGGCGAGCGGAGATCGCCGAGGAACTCGGAATCACGGCCGCGGAAATGGATCGGCTGGTGTCGACGATGACGGCGATCGTTTCCACGCACTCGCCGCTCGCGGGTACGGACTCGCTGACCGTGGACGACGCGCTGGCGGACGAGGATCTCGGAGATCCGGGCGATGAGCTGGATCGCGTCAAGATCGAGCAGAGCATGCAAGCGGTGCTCGACGAGCTCGAGCCGCGCGAGCGGGTCGTCATCGAGAGTCGCTTCGGGCTCGGCGGCGAACCCGCACAGACGTTGCAGGTCATCGGCCAGCGGCTGGGGCTTTCGCGAGAACGCGTGCGCCAGATCGAGGCTCGTGCGCTCGAGCGCCTGCGAGACGGTGGCAAGGTCGACCATCTGGCCAGCGCTCTCGACTCCTACGCCAACGTCGCTTGATCCGGGTTCCGGGAATCGGCCGCCCCGCGCCTTCGACGGGGCGGCGCGCTGCGGCCGGATCGCGGTAGGCTCGCGCCCTTCAGGAGGGTGGTGATGCTTGCGCAGATCGGGCGACGACGAGGACCGGCGCGAGGGGCCGACGGCGACAGAGCCGGCGCATGAGCCGACCGCGGCGGATCGGTTTGGTCCTCTCGGGTGGCGGCGCGCGAGGGGCATACGAAGCAGGGGTCCTGTCGTACGTGTTCGACCAGGTGCTTCCGAGCCTTCCGGCGGGCACCGACTTCGACGTGATCAGTGGAACCTCGGTCGGCGCCATCCATGCCGCCTACACCGCGGCCAGTGCGCAGCTTCCGAGCGAGGCGCGTGCCACCCGCCTCGCGGATACCTGGCGGGAGATGCAGCTCGCCGACGTCGTACGCTTCTCGGTGACGGATCTCGTGGGCATGCCGATGCGCGCGCTCGGCCTCGCGCAGCGCGTACGGCGCGCGCGCCGAGGGGAAGGCGCAGACGTGATCGGCGGTCTCGTCGATGTGGCGCCGCTCGAACGGATCGTCGCCGAGCGGATCCCCTGGAGCGGACTGTCCGCGAACCTTCAGCTCGGCGCGGGCCGCGCGCTGTGCGTTTCGTGTACGGAGGTTCGGTCGGGACGCTGCACGGTGTTCCTCGACGGACCCCTGGCGGATCTGGGACCGTGGCAGTTCGATCCGAATGCGCGAGCGGTCCCGGCGGATATCGGGCCGGCGCACGTTCGTGCGTCGGCCGCCATTCCGTTCCTGTTTCCCGCGGTGCGCGTCGGCGGGCGTTTCTACGTCGATGGCGGGCTCCGGATGAACACTCCGCTCTCACCGGCGCTGCGCCTCGCTTGCGACCGCATCCTCGTGATCGCGCTGAAGCACATCGCTCCGCCGGATGCGCCGGAACGGGTCTATCCGGAGCAGGCGATCACCCAGCCGGCGTTCCTGCTGGGGAAGGTGCTGGACGCAATGATGCTGGATCAACTCGAGGTGGAGATGCAGCGGCTCGAGTTGGTGAACGCGATTCTCGCGACCGGCACGAGCGCATTCGGCGGTGAGTTCCTTCCGCGGATCAACGAGACTGTTCGCGCCCAGCGCGGTCTCGGCTACCGACATGTCGAGACCACGGTGGTCCGGCCGAGCGCCGACCTGGGAAGACTGGCGGCCGATTGCTTTCGGCGCGGGTCGAAGGCCGGGGGTCTCGGCGGACTGCCCGGGCTGCTGAGCCGGGTCGCGCTCCGCGGCGTCCCTCACGAGGAGGCAGACCTCCTGTCCTACCTGCTCTTCGACCGCTCCTTCACCGCGGAGCTGGTGGCCCTCGGCCAGGCCGACGCACGCCGTCACGAGTCCGCCCTGCACGCCTTGTTCGAAGACTGACGCGTCGGCGAGGATCCCGGCGGCGCCGCGATGGTGTGACCCACCCTGTCACAGCAGGTACGCAGACTCCACCGTGCGTCGCGGCCGGCACCGCGGCGGCGCCCGGTTCGGTCGATGGTCGCTCCGATCGGGTTGTCGCCGCACCCCCCTGCCGGTCGCGGCGCACCTCGCCGAGCCCGGCGGGAGCTACGCCGACGTCGAGTAGCGGACGCCCGTGAGTTCCTCCGAGAGCGACCAGAGTCGCCTGGCCACTTCTTCGTCCCGGGCGCGTGCGGTCGTCCCGACGCGCTGGGGATGCCCCCGAAGCTCGAACCAGCGGTCGGGACCGAAGTAGTCTCCGCCGCGGACATCCGACGCGGTTGCGGCGTAGAGCGTCGGAAGCGCTCCCATCGCGGCGCTCTGCGCAAGGATCCGGTTGCCGATCGTGATGAGTCGGGTCATCAGGGCTGCTTTGCGCTCACGCGGGCCTCGTTCCTGGAGCTGCGTCGCTGCATAGCCGGGGTGCGCCGCCACGGCGATCGTCGGCGCCCGGCACTTCGCGAGACGCCGCTGCAGCTCGAACGTGAAGAGAAGGTTCGCGAGCTTGCTCTGTCCGTACGCTCGCCACGGTCCGTAACGACGCTCGCCGTGGAGGTCGTCGAAGTCGATGCGACCGATCCGATGGGCCGAGCTGCTCACCGTAACGACTCGCGACCCCTCCGTCGCGAGCAATGCGTCGAGGAGCAACCCGCCGAGAGCGAAGTGCCCGAGGTGGTTGGTACCGAGCTGCATCTCGAAGCCATCAGCGGTGCGGCGCTCGGGGATCGCCATCACGCCCGCGTTCAGCACGAGGAGGTCGAGCGTGCGGAATCGGGATCGGAAGAAATCGGCGAAGGCGCGCACCGAAGCCAGGCTCGCGAGGTCGAGCGGAAGCGTCGAGACGGCGTCTTCTCGTGCGGCTCCGCCTTGGATCTCCCGCTCGGCGCTGCGCGCCTTCGTTGTATCGCGGCATGCCAGGACGACGTGTGCGCCGCGGCGCGCCAGAATCCGAGCGGTCTCGAGTCCGAGACCGCTGTTCGCTCCGGTCACGATCGCGACCCGGCCGTCGAGCGCGGGAACGTCGTCGGCACTCCAATGGGACTTCATCGCGGAGGGACCCTCCATCCCGAGACGGACTGCTGCCGCCATCCGTGGTAGGGATGGCGGGCGACCAGCGCGGGCTTCCGGAATAGAAGGACGAGAAGGGCGCCCGCAGCAAAACCGCCCACGTGTGCCCAGAACGCAACGCCGCCTCCGTCTGCTCTCCCGTAGCTGGCCGCGCCTCCGATCAGCTGGATCAGGAACCAGTACCCCAGCATGACGATCGCGGGGACGGCGACCGTGGTGATGTAGAAACCGAGAACGAGCAGCAGGTGGACGCGGACGCGCGGGTAGAGCACTACGTAGGCCCCCATCACGCCGCCGATCGCGCCCGATGCGCCGACCATCGGCACGATCGAACTCGGCTGCGTCGCCATCTGGAGTGCAGCGGCGGCGAGGCCGCAAAGCAGATAGAACACGGCGAACCGTCCATGCCCCATCGAGTCTTCCACGTTGTTTCCGAAGATCCATAGGAACCACATGTTGCCGATCAGATGGAACCAGCCGCCGTGCAGGAACATGTGGGAGAACGCCGTGATCCACGAGGGCTTCGGGTCTACGACGCACGCGTAGGGTCCCATCGGAAAAGCGGTCCCGGGTGCGACGCGGCCGAGCAGCTCCCCGGGCACCAGGCCGAGGTCGCAGACGGAGCGGACCAGCGGCTCCTCGCTTCCCAGACCCTGGATCAGCACCCATGCGACCACGTTGAGTCCGATCAGCGCATAGGTGACGACCGGCGGCAGGAAGTGGGGGTTCTCGTCGCGAATCGGAAACATGCGTACGGCTCCGCGCTAGACGAGACGGCCCGTGTGATCCTGCCAGTAGTGATCGCGAAGCTTGCGCTTCTGCATCTTCCCGGTCTCCGTCCGGGGTAGCGCAGTCACGAAGTCGATGCTGCGAGGACACTTGTAGTGCGCGATGTGGGCGCGGCAGTACTCGATTAGATCGCTCGCGAGTCCCGGCGTCGGTTCGTGGCCGGGCGCGGGAACGACCACCGCCTTCACTTCCTCGCCGAGGTCATCGTTGGGGACACCGATGACGGCGACATCGTAGACCATCGGATGAGTGATCAGGTGGCTCTCCGTCTCCTGCGGGTAGATGTTGACGCCGCCGGAGATGATCATGTTCGACTGGCGATCGGTCAGGTAGAGATATCCGTCTGCATCGAGCGTGCCGATGTCGCCGATCGTGAAGAGATCGCCGCGATAGGTGCCGGCCGTCTTGGTCTCGTCCTTGTAGTAGTTGAAGCGCGCGGCCGGATCCGGCGGCGCCTCGAAGTAGATCGCGCCCTCCCGGCCGGGCTCCTCGATGCTGCGGCCCTCCTCGTCGAGGATGTGGATCCTTCCGCCGGTCCAGTGCCGGCCCACGGAGCCCTTGTGCGCCATCCATTCCTCAGCGCGGATCAGCGTGCCGCCCCCTTCCGTTCCGGCGTAGTACTCCATGATCGCGTCGCCCCACCAGGCGATCATGGCTTCCTTCACCGGGATCGGGCACGGCGCCGCCGCATGGACGGCGACTCGAAGCGTCGAGACGTCGTAGCCGCTACGAACTGCTTCCGGCAGCGAGAGGAGGCGCTTGAAGTGGGTGGGAACCCATTGCGAGGTCGTGACCTTCTGGTTCTCGATGATGCGAAGAGCCTGCTCCGGGTCGAAGCGGCGCATGACGATGGCCGTCGCTCCGATCCGGTGCTGGGTACTGGCAAAGATCAGCGGCGCTGCATGATAGAGCGGCGCCGGCGACAGGTAGACGTCCCCCTCCTTCATTCCGAAGAGCCCGGTCAGGCCCACCGCCGTGATGACCGTGGCAGGATCGCCTGCGGGCACTCGGCGCAGGGGCCGACGCACACCCTTGGGTCGGCCCGTGGTGCCCGAGGAGTACAGCATCACGGAACCCTCGAGTTCTTCGCCGAGCGGCGCATCCGCGGGTGCGTCGCTCAGCGCGTCTTCGAGACGCCGGAATCCGGGGATCTCACCCCCCACACTGGCGGATACCGCGACGCGCTCGACTCCCGTGACACTCGCCAGGGCTACCTCGGCGAAGCGGGCGTGGGCGAGGAATACCTTCGCATCGCAGTTCTCGACGATGTAGCGAAGTTCGTCGCGTTGCAGATGCCAGTTGACCGGCGTGAGGTAGAGCCCCGCTCGATGGCACGCCCAGAAGACATCGAAGAAGGAATCGTCGTTGCCGAGCAGCACCGCAACGCAGTCCCCAGGCTCGAGACCCCACCCCCGAAAGACGTGCACGAGACGGCGCGAGCGCTCTTCGAGCTGTCCGTAGCTCTCGATTGTCTCGCCGTTTCCGTAGATCACGGCAATCCGATCGGGATGCTTCTCCGCGTGCGATCCGACGGTGAACATCGCTCTCCCCTGGCATCGACGGGTCCAACATTGCCGCTGCAACGGCTCGGCCCGCACAAAAGATCATGACGTCTTTTGCAGGGCTGGTCGCTCCCGAGCGTCTTCGAGAAACGACTCGACACGCCGTCGCAGGTTCACCAAGCCCAGATCGGTTGCAGTCTCGAGCGCCTCGGAGGCCAGACGGACTCGATAGTCTCTCCGCGCTGCTCCACCCGTGCGCGCCAGAAGCGACGCATACTCGAACTTCGAATGCGCCGTCCACGCATGAGCCCCCGCCGCTGCATTCCTCTCGATCGCCGAGCGAAAGTGAGCCTCCGCCAAATCCGGCCGTCCCATGGTCTCCGCAAGGCGCGCGAGAAGGCGGGCTGTAGAGCCGAAGCTTGCAACACCCAACCCCACGAAGAGCAAGCGATTACTGAGCGGCTCCAGGAGCTCAGAAAGCTGACCAGCCCGCTCTCTATCGCCGAGGTCGCAGGCCACCTCGGCGCAGAGTGCAACCGAAGTTGGCCAGTCGAACCGCTCCGCGATGTCCTCAAATCGGCCGAAAGCCAAGGATTGGAATTCCCGAGTTGCCTCTTCCTGCCTGCCCGATTTGGCGCAGGCCCAAGCGACTGCGGCGCGGAACCCCGAAATAGCTGGATAGCGCCGCGCGCCCTCGACCAGGCCGCTGATCCTGCCTTCAAGCGTTCCCATCTCCCACGCAAGAATCGAGGACTGAGCAATGAGACTGTGGAACGCATTCGCGTCCTCGATGCGTGCCGCGACTGCTGCTAGTTCGAACTGAAGCTCTTGAGCGCGACTAGTCTCTCCGCCTAGAAGGGCTCGCATCGAGCGATAAAGCGGCGTATACCACAGCGACTGAGGTTGCCTGAGATCAGAAGCGAGACTCGCAAATGTCTCGAGTGACGAGTCGAAAGCCGCGATCTCGCCTCTCTCAAGCATTCCCACCTGGCGGAGCATCCTCCCCATCAGGATCATCTCGCGATCACGCGTCTGTTCCGCAGCTGCTTGAATTTCGTCCGCAAGCGCAGAGCGGTCATCGAACCGCGCGTGGTGCCATTCGCAGAACCATCTTGCCACTTGGATATGCAGCCGCGTATCAGCGTCGTTCGCTGCCTCAGAGCACTCGAGCGCGAGCGAGATGAACTTGTGCATCCGCGCCGGCGAGTTGGACCAATGGAGCGCCATCGCCAGCCGGGCGGAAAGGCGAGCGCGGAGTGAAAGGGACAATGGATCCAAACTAGTCAACGCATCTTCCAGGAGATCGTCCAGGAATGCATCCGACGCGCCCGCCTCAGCAGCAAGGAATCCCGGTGCTACGCCCAGTGCGGCGCGTGCTAGCGCCTCAGAGGCGCCGAGTGATCGGGCAACCAAGGCAGCACTGGAGAACGTTTTCTTGGCACCAGCCCGATTGCCGGAGCGGCATTGCTCGGTGCCTAGTGCGAGTAGTAGACGACACCGCTCTTCGTCGTTCGAGGCCTCGGTTTGACTGAGAGCATCGAGAGCGCGGAGGTAGTGTCGTTCGGCGTCGTCGTGCGCGGACCTGAGCACAGCTGCCTGGGCGGCTGCTTCGCTGAGCAACCGTGACTCCAAAAGCGATTCTGGGGTCTTTGCTTCGAAAAGGTGGTATGCGATTTCACCAGCGCAGGCTGCCGAGAGTGGGTCGTACCGGACTGCCAACGTGCGACCGATCCGCTCATGGAGCGACCTTCGCTCCGCAAGCCCGAGATGTTCGTAAAGTGCGTCACGAACGAGTACGTGTGAAAAGCTGAAGGACTCGGGGCCGTCTGCACTTCGCCGTAGAACCTTCGAGTCGATCAGCTCATCCATGGCATCGTCGACCGCCGCTCGTTCTACCCCAGCGACTCCCGATAGAATATGAGGCGCGAACTCGCGGCCAATGACGGCTGCCGCGGCTAGTACCTGCCGAGCCGTCTGGCTCAGCGCGCCAATCTGCTCGAGAATCGCGAGCCGAAGTGTTGGCGGAATGCTGGCATTCGGAGCGTCGTCCGGAGACTTGGAACCGTGAAGGTAGAGAGTCGCAAGCTGGCGAACGAAGAATGGATTGCCGCCGGTGTGCTGATAGACCTGATCGTTCTCCCTAGGAGATGCTGGAGTCCCTGAGAGATCCTTGAAGAGCTGCGCAGTTTCACGTGGGCTCAGTCCCTCGAGCCGGAGGGAGACTGCGTGAGGTTCTCGTGCGAGGTCGGCGAGGATGCCGCTGTGCACTGCAGAGTTGCGAACCTCGCTGATCCGATGCGTACCGATGAGAATGACGGGGTGGTGGCGAAGTTCCCGAGCGGCGAACCTGAAGAAGCCGAGTGTTGAATGGTCTGCCCGATGGAGGTCATCGAGTGCGAGGATGCTCATTTGGCCGCCGAGAAGCTGGAGCAGCGATGTCAACAGGCCTTCGTAGAGTTGGAAGCGAAGGGCGTCAGCGCTCTCGGAACTGCGAGCTTGAGCCATGAAGTCTGGAAGGATCTCCGGCGTCAGGATGGCTAGCGACTGCAGATGGCGGGGATTTATCCGCTCCTTCCAGTTGCTTGATTGTCTGCTGATAAGGGCACGGAAGATCTGTGCCCATGGCCACATTGCAGGTGCATCGCCAGTTTCAGCGCACCGTCCTGACACGAACAGGAGATGGCTGGCATCGGCTATCGATGCAACCTCATCCAGAAGGCGTGTCTTGCCAATTCCGGGTTCGCCGGAGATGAGGAGCAATGTCGAAATCTTCTGGAGAATCCGGGTTGTGGCCGCGGACACCACTGCAAGCTCTCGCGTACGACCGACGAGATTGGAATCTGTTGAGGCGGGATTCCGTGAGTACTCCGTGCAGGGGTCCGGTCCCGCGGTGTCGGTATCGATGGGCAAGACGAACTGGTAGCCGCGTCCTCGGCACGTCCGGATCGCGCGTTGTCTCGCCGGATGGTCTCCGAGAGCTCGCCTTGCAGCAGACACTGCGACGGAGACTGATCCATCCGCGACATGCCGTCCTCGCCAGACCTCCGCTAGAAGTTCGGCCATTGGGACGACTCGGCCTCGATGGGTAGCCAGATAGCGGACCAGATCGAAGACCCGACGTTCTATAGGTACGACTTTACCCTGCAGCCGTAGTTCGTATCGCCGGCCATCGAGTTCGTATCCACAGAAGCGAAGAATCATCGGAATCGCAGGGTACCCTAGACGGAGCTACGCGTGTACGGCTCCTCTCTCGGCTACGAGTATCGTTACGAGGGCCTCTGACGGAGTGGTGATCGAGGGGACGGGGCTGTGGGGCGAGGAGTGGGACACGGGGAAGTGAGCAGGCACTTGCGCGCGTAAACACTTGATATACAATGGCTCTCATTGGTTACGCGTCGCGGCATACGAGAGAACCGCCTGAACTGCGCCCACGCATCATGACGAGTCATGACGGCCTGCCCAAGCGCCTCCCGGGTCAGCAACGCTCGAGCGTGGCCTTCCGGATGCGGCACGCCCTGCCGCCCGTGATTGCTCAGGGTCGCTTCCCGTCGCAGGCCAGTTTCGATGGCACACACAGATGCGTGTCCAGTCGGTGTCGCAGCATCCAAGAACGGGGAGTTCGGCCCGAGGGCGCGAGTCGATTCTCGTGCTTCCTCGTGACCAGGTTTTCCCTAACCCGGATTATTCGCGAACGGCTACTCACGCGACACGTTTCGGCGTGGCAGAGTCCATTCTGTGTGTGCAAACGCAGGTCGGCAGGGCCGCGAGCGCACCCAGAGAAGCGAAAAGCAGTCGGTCGCGGTTTTCGGTCGTGCGTGGTCACCGCCAAGTGCTGGAAAGCGTAGGGGTTTCCATTGACACTTCGGGGAGCGTGCCGCGCGCGATGCTGTCAAAGTTCCGACGGGTGGTTTCTACCCGGGCACCGCATGAAGACGCGCGGCAATGCGCAGCCAGCATGGCTTCCAGGCGAACGAGCGCGGTAGGTGGACGACGATGCGCCGGGTCGAGACTTCGAACCAGGCGGCGAGCTTGAAGAGGCGCTCGCGGAGCGTCGTCACCTGCGCCGCCGCCAGACTCGTACCCTTCGCGCATCGCCGAAGCTCTTGCATCCACACGTAGGCTGCCGCGGTCATCAACACGCGGAGCTGGTTGGCGAGGAAGCGATGGCAGCTCGTGCGGTCGAGCTCGAGTCCGTAGTGAAGCTCCTTGATCCGGTTCTCGTCGTCGCCCCGCTGCCGGTAGAGATCGTAGATGCGCTCGGGACGATGCGGGAGGTTCGTCACCACGAAGCGCAGGTTGTCGCGCGGCTCGCGCCCGGCGAGGCAGACCACCTCCGCTTTGTAGATCACGCGCCGCTTGCCGCGCGTCCATTTGCGGGCGGCGTAGCGGGTCTCTCCGAAGAAGGCCGCACTCTGGCCGGTCCTTTTCACCTCCGCGCGGGCGCGAGCGAGCAAACGCGCTCCCTGGGGCCCGAGACGCCTGTTCTTGGCCATCGCCACCAAGTACTCGATCCTCTCGTCTTCGAGAAAGTCGAAGATCTCCGGCGTCGCGAAGCCGCCGTCGAGGCGCACCCGCAGCCGCGCCTTCGGGAAGGCGGTGCGGAGCTTGCGGATCAGACGCCGCAGGATCCCGATCGCGCCCAGCGAGGCGTGTACGTTTCCCGGCCGCAGGACGGCGGCCACGAGATACTGCTCCGACTCGTCGCCGAACGTGACGTTCGCCACCATGGGCAAGTAACACCAACTGTCGTAGTGGCCGTTGTAGAAGGCGAGTTCCTGCTGGCCATGCGTCGGATCGTCGGTCGGGTCCATGTCGATCGTGATCCGGTGTGCCTTGCCGCGCAGACGACGGCGGTGATGCGCGATCACGGTGTCGGCGAGCGCGTCGGCCATGCGGAACAGATCCGCGCGCCGCACCCGATTCTCGAAGCGCGAGAGCGTCGGCTGCGAGGCCAATGCCTCGCCCGCGATCGGATCGCGATCCGCCAGCAGCTTGTGCATCGGATCGTCCGCGATCCGCGCCGCGTCGTTGGCGTCGGCGTAGCCGCAGGCGATCCCGAACATCCGCTGCCGCAGCAGCTCCTCGAGTTCGTGGCGAATCTTGCCCGGCTGGCGAGCATCGTCGATGCACGCCGCCAGACGGCGAGACAGGCCCAGCTGCTCGTCGACCGCCTTGAGCAGCAGCGCCCCGCCCTCGGAGCTGCTGTGCTCCTGGTCGAGCTTCGCGACGACGAGCTTGCCCTCGCCGAGCCAGGGGAACAGAACAGACTGTGTGGTAGAGTCGGCGTTCACGAAGGCCTCTGGATGAGTGAGAAACGGGTGCGACAACCGGTTTCTAGCGCATCCGGGGCCTTCGTCCTTTCAGCTTTCGTGCATAATCCGAGCTAAACGAAGAGCCGACGACCGATGTGTGCAAGGCAAGGCGGCGGAGATCCAGAGCTCGGCTCCCCGAGAGGAACGATGTGACGCTAGTGCGACGAGCGGCTGCGAACGAGGAACTGAGAGTCGACCTGGGTCGGTCCTGCCACGATCAGACCGCGGATTCTCGGAGTGACCGTGACATTCCTTAATCCGCTGGCTCAGGAGCAAATTGCGAGACTCCATCGCGAATGTCTCGAAGGCGAATCGAAGGTTCTGGGGGTGCTGCGACGAGCAGCATCTACAACTGGGGCGAAACTCACCGCCGGCGTATCGCGAAACGCAGCGGTTCGCCGGTGCGTCATCGAAGCTGTGGAGCAAGGTTCACTATCCCTCTCTTGCCCAGATTTTCTCGCCGTCGCTGGTAGACACTACTACTTTACACTCGAAGTTGGAGATGATGAGTTCTTCTTTGTGTCACGACTAAGAGCCAGCCTGGAGAGGCGGCTCGAGTTCGAGATTCCCAAGGCCCTTTTTCGATCAGAACGGCGAGAGGCGCTTCGATCGTTGCCGGCGGACTTCGGCCTGCGGCCAATCGTGACTCTGTTCACGAATGGGAGACCGTCCGCGATCCTAAGGGACGCATCGCGGGATGGTCTGGGAATCGCGGTTCAAGGTGATACAGCGGGTAGCTTGCCATCGGGTTTCGAACTGGAGGTCGCTGCTGAATCTGGAGAGCGTCGCCGGTTGTACGCCGAAACTCGAAATCAACGCGCAGGTGGAGACTCTACGCGCTATTTGGGTTTGTCGGTAAGTGAGGTGCCAAGCCATTCGAAGCTTGAACTAGAGCGGGCGCATGCGCACTTTGAAGGACGTATAGGGTGGAAGCGCGCCGTTCTTGCTGGGCAAGTCGCGAGGGTCAGCATCGATCGGGTCTGGCGCACCTTGGAACCAAGACATCGCGAGGCCGCTTCAGACGTCATCCGGTTCAAGAACCAGCTGGGCCAGGATCTCGTAGGCCTGGTCAACTCGACAGGAGTTCGAAGAGGCGCCCCTGTTGTGCTGATTCCGCCCGCGTGGGGCAAGACCAAGGAAACACTGCTTCCATTGGCGCTAACTCTCGTCGAAACCTGTCGGCGTGCAGGGCGCTCGGTTTCCGTTCTTCGATTCGATGGTACGAACCGACGTGGAGAGTCTTTCGTAGACCATGATTGCAACATTCCCGGAGAGGAGTACCGGCGCTTCCGCTTTTCGCAAGCAGTTCAGGATCTCAGGGCCGCCTTGCGCTTCGTTCAGGAAAGCGACTCCTTCAAGGCCCCGAGCTGCGTGATCGTCAGTTTTAGCTTGTCGACGATCGAGACGCGCCGCGTAGTAGCGGAAGCTGGTGCCGGCCAAATCGCCGGTTGGATTCCAGTCGTCGGAATGGTTGATCTTCAATCTGGCCTTAGGGCCGTCTCCGGAGGTGTCGATTACGCCGAGGGAATTCTCAAGGGGGTTCAGTTCGGCCGCCACGAACTAGTGGGTGTCCTTGCCGATATGGACTTGACTGGGCGTGACGCGCTCGACGCGAAACTGGTATTCAGAGAGGATGCAAGACGGGATATGGCGAGAATCCAGGTTCCGATTACCTGGATCCACGGCGAGCATGATGGATGGATTGACGTCCAGCGAGTTCTAGAGGTGTTGCGCGCTGGATTCGCGACAAACCGTCGTCTCATTCGGGTTCCGACCGGACACCAGCTTCGCAGTAGCCAGGAGGCATTCCGAACATTCGAGTTGATCGCAAGTGAAGCCGTCCGGATGATCTGGGGCGATGTCGTATCCGGGCGGAGCCCCGCCCTGTGGCTCGTTGATCGGCTCAGAGAAGAAGAGCGGAAGCGACGCGATCGATCGGGTCTCGAACGGACCGACTTGCGATCGTTTTGGGGGTCGTACCTCCTTGGCCGCTTCGGGTCGACGGGAATGGATCTCTTCACCGCAACATCTACCTACCGCGAGATGATGGCGAGGCAGATTGCGCTGCTAGCGATTGGGGACTCGACCCGTGTTTTGGACCTCGGTTCCGGCACTGGTGGATTCCTGCGCGAGCTGAAGAGAACCGCTCAGCGGCCGCCATTCGTGGTGTCAGTAGACTTCATTGTCGATGCGCTGAAGCGCGGCAGGATGGCCGCGGAGGTGCCCTCCGGCTTCGTTCAAGTGGATCTCGACGGCGGTACGGTTGTCCCTTTCGAAGATGACTCATTCGATGCGATCCTTGCATCACTGGTTGTGAGCTATCTAAGAGATCCCAATGCAGCTATTGCCGAGATCAGACGACTGTTGCGACCGGGGGGACGCGTCGTTCTGTCGAGTCTCCGGAGGGACGCGGACATCTCAGCCATCTACTCAGCTGGCGTAGCGGAGCTCGTAGCCTCAGGGGCCGAACGTAAGGTCACGGGCGAGGCCGTATCATTCGCGGAGGATCAGCGAAGCTTCCTCAATGCGGCAGCGCGTCTGGTGGATTTGGAGGAGCAGGGACTCTTTCGGTTCTACGACGCGGATGAACTTCGCGCGCTGGTGTCGGGTGCCGGCCTTCATGTCCTGTCTGTTCAGCATGCTCTCGGCGAACCCCCGCAAGCCAGTATCGTCGTGGCGGAGCGACCGGCAGTCCTTTCCGATCCAGAGATGAGCCTGAACGACCGGTGAGGTGAGCCGGTCGGGGTCAGGCGGCAGGGGTTCGGGTTGGGTCCTTCTCGATGGAGATGAGCAACTCGTCGCGAGCGTGACGGAGGCGTCGCGTGGCCTCATCGTCGCTGAAGGTGTAGGCGATGCTGGGTTCACAGTTGAGTGCCGAGACTCGACTGGTGTCCCGCGCTTCCGGCGGTGGGTCGTAGCGCAGCGCAGCTTTCTCTGAGAAGTGCCTTCGGGTTCAGCCGAGCCTCAAGGGCTTGAGATCTGCCGCCGATGCGCCAAGTATGGCCGGCCACCGAGCTGCATACCTTCGCGAGATTCAGGGCGACGGCCTCGTTAGGTCTCTGCGGTTCGGGATCGGACTGGTCTCCGGTCTATACACGGCGTTTGTGTTGGCGGATCTTCTGACCCAGCCTACGAACTTTGGTGTACTGACGACGATTCGTGTTGTCACGATCGCTGGACTGGCTGGGATCGCGTTGGGTGCAGGCCGGTGGTTGGACTCGCTTGTTGCGACGGGAGCCGGGTGCCTCCTGACAGGAGTGAGTCTGGTTGTCGTGATCTCGGTAGCTGGGGGGGTGCATGGCGGATACGCGCCTGGCCTGATGCTCCTGTTTCTGGGGATGCCCGTTCTCCTGCCTCTCCAGCCCCGATTCGCAGGATGGATAGTCGGTGCGCTTCTTCTGATGCTCCTTGGGGCGCCGTTTGTCTACGGAGAGCCTTTCAGCTGGTCTGACCATTTCATCTACGCGTGCTTTCCGGCGGCCGCCGCCATCGAGTGTGTGGCGAGCTGTATCGCACTGGATCGATTGCGCTTCAGTGATTTCGTCCAGCGCCTTCACCTCGAGCAAGCCCGCGACGAACTCCGTCAATTGGATGAGGCCAAGTCCCGGTTCACCGCGAACATCCATCATGAGCTGCGGACGCCGCTGACGTTGATGTTGGCGCCGTTGGATTCGATGCTGGCCGGGGACTTCGGGGAGGTCGCGGAGGCGCAGCGCGGGTATCTGGCGATGATTCGGAAGAACGCGCTGCGGTTGCTGAAGCTGATCAACAACCTGCTGGACCACGCGCGGATCGAGAGTGGGCAGATGGAGCTGCACCGGCAACGGCTCCAGATCGAGCGGGTCGCGGCGGAGATCGTCGAGAGCGCGCGAGCGATGGCGGAGCGCAAGCGTGTCGAGCTCGTCGTGGATTGGTCGGGCGAGCTGCCGATCGTGAATGCGGATCGGGATGCAGTCGAGAAGGTGCTCGTCAACCTGATCGGGAACGCATTGAAGTTCACGGATCCGGGTGGACGAGTGGCGGTCCAGGTGACGGCTCGCAGCGGGGGCGCGGAGCAAGCCGGTGTCGAGCTGACGGTGACGGATACGGGTGTCGGGATCGCCCCCGGCCAGCTCGAGCGCGTGTTCGACCGCTTTGCCCAGGTGGACGGCTCGGCGACCCGTCGCCACGAGGGGACGGGAATCGGGTTGTCGCTGGTTCGCGAGCTCGTCTTCCTGCATGGGGGACGCGCTTGGGCGACGAGTGACGGGCTGGGCCATGGCTCGCAATTCCACGTGTTCCTCCCGGTCGGCGAGGAGGATGTGGGTGTCGAAGAAGTCGTCCGGGACGACGATGGGCGAGGGATCCCGCTGCGGGATTCGTTCGGTTCGATCGATGCGTGCGTGGAAGAGGAGGGCGGAAGGGCTCGCGAGGTTCCCGGCGGCTCGCCGCGTGTTCGCGACTCGACGCGCGATCGTCGCTTCCAGGCCGCCGAGTTCGAGAGAACCGTGGAGCGATTCGAGAGCAGCCAGGCGTCGTCAGCCGAGTCCGGCGCGACTGGCGCAGCGTGGCTTCCCGACGTCGTGGTGGCCGATGACAACGCTGATCTGAGGCAGCTCCTCGTCCACCTGCTGAGCGCGGAGTTCTCGGTACGTGCGGCGAGAAACGGGCGCGAGGCGATGGCGCTGATCCGAGCACGGACACCGGCACTGGTCGTGACGGATGTGATGATGCCGGAGATGTCCGGCACCGAGCTGTGCGAGGCGATCAAGGCCGACCCTGCTCTTGCCGGCGTACCGGTGATGCTGGTGACCTCGAAGGCCGAACGCGAGATGAAGATCGAGGGTCTCGAACTGGGCGCGGATGACTACGTGACGAAGCCCTTCCATCCGCGCGAGCTGCTGGCGCGTGCTCGCAGCCTGGTGCGCCTTCGCACGTTGCAAGAAGAACTCGCGGAACAGAACGCCGCACTCGATCGTGCTTTGCAACATCTCCGCGCTACGGAGGTGCAGTTGATCCAGGCAGAGCGGCTGGCGGCAGTGGGCGAGTTGGCGGCGGGTGTGGCTCACGAGGTCAACAACCCGGTGAACTTCGCACTCAACTCGCTACGCGCTCTCCAGGACACGGTGAAGCAGGTTCGCGACTTCGCGAGTCGCGTCACGGGGATCGCATGGGACGAGACGGCCAAGACGTCCGACCACATCGCAGAGCTCCTGGAACTCGAATCGGAGATCGGCCTCGACGAGGCGGCGAGCACGCTCGATGAACTCGTGGGCATCGTGATCGAAGGTCTCGAGCGGACGAGTCGCCTGGTCGCGGACCTCCGAGACTTCGGGACCCCCGGGGACCGAACACCCGTTCCCGTGGATGTGGCCGGAGCTCTCAGCTCGACACTCGAGATGTTCGGGCCGCTCTTGGCGAGCTCGCGGGTTCGGCTGGAGCACGAGATCGAACCGCAGCTCCCAACCGTTCTCGGCGACCCCAGCTCGCTGAAGCAGCTGTTCCTCAACCTGCTCAAGAATGCGGCAGAGGCGCTCGAAGAGAGCGGGGGCACCATTCGGGTGGCCGCGAGGGTCCTTCCCGGGAACGGCGAGGTGGAGCTCTCGGTGACGGACGACGGGCCGGGCATGGATTCCGCACTGGCCGAGAGGATCTTCGAGCCGTTCTTCACGACGAAGCCCGCGGGCCGCGGTACGGGGCTCGGGCTCTCGATCTGTCGGCGGATCGCCGAAGCCCACTGCGGCGCCCTCGAGGTGAGCTCGGCTCCCGGCTCGGGGACGACGTTCACGCTCCGGCTGCCGGTGGAGACGCGGGATGCGACCGAACTTCGGGCCTAGAGTCGACCGACTCCTCGATTACCGCGAGTACCCGATCCTGTTCGTCGACGACGAGCCGGAGAACCTCCGTGTCTTCGAGCTCACCTTCCGCCGGGAGTTCCAGATCCGGACGGCGCGAAGTGGTGAGGAGGCCCTGCAGAGCCTGCACGACCATCCGGCCGCCTTGGTGTTGTCCGATCATCGCATGGGGGGCATGAGTGGCGTCGAGCTGCTCGCGAAGGTGCGGGAGGTCGATCCCAGGACGCTGCGCATGCTGGTCACGGCCTACGGGGATGCGGCGACGCTGACGGAAGCCATCAACAACGGCTGGATCTATCGCTACCTCGCCAAGCCTTGGCGCCCGGACGAGATGCGGCTCGCCCTGCGGAACGGGATCGAGCTCTACGCGCTCTTCCGCGAGCGCGAAGAGCTTCTGTATGAGATGGAGGCGCTCAATCGTGCGGCCAAGCTGCTGAGCCGCGAACTCGAGCTGGTACCGCTGCTGGATCTGTTGCTTCGCACGACGACCGAGGACTTCGGATTCGATGGCGCGACACTCTTCCTCTTCGACGAGGCCGACGAGCGCCTGCAGGCCATCCGATCGTCACCGCGAGAAGAGGGCGGCGTTGCGACCCGTCTCGCTGACCTGGACATCCCCGCGACGACTGCCCCGACCTTCCTCGGGCGACTTCGCGAAAGTCGCACCCAGGTGCTGCGGATGAACGAGCTGACGGCCCTCGAGGGGCCGGTCCGGAGGCTCGCCACGGAGGTGGCCGCGGACGAGCTGCTGGTTCTGCCGCTCTCCGGACACGCGGGTGTCATCGGCGCTCTGGTCGTCGACAACCGTCGCGGCGGCGAGGGCTTCGGCGCCTCGGACTACACGTTGCTCGAGGGGCTCACGCACCAGGCCGTGATCGCCATCGAGAATGCACGGCTCGTGTCGGACTTGAAGCGGGCTCGCGAGCAGGTTCTCCGTGTCGACCGCCTCGGCACGCTGGGCACGTTGGCCGCAGGTCTGGCACACGAGATCAACAATCCCCTCGTTGCGATCCGGACCTTCCTCTCCCTCGCGCCCGCCAAGCGACGCGAGGAAGATCGCGAGTTCTGGGTGGACTACCACGATCTCACGCTGCGCGAGGTCGACCGGATCCATGCGCTCGTTCGAACGATGGGAAGTCTTGGGCGCGACGCGGGAAACGAGCCGTCTCGTACCAGCTGTGACCTGCATGACGTCGTGACCGACGCCGTAACGCTCCTGTCGCCGCAGGCGACGCATGCCGGTGTCGATGTCGAGGTTCGAGAAGCCCCCGACGTTCCCGAAGTGGTCGGAGTTCGCGACCATCTGCATCAGCTCGTCATGAACCTGCTGCTCAATGCGATTCACGCCTCGGCGAAGCCCTCCGGGGTCGACCACGGCTCGAGACCGGCGGGCCACGTGATCCTCCGGTTGTTCCCGGCGTCGATCGGAAGCGGAGGCGCGATCGGCCTCGAGGTCGTGGATGACGGCTGTGGGATCCCATACGAGAATCTCGAGCGGATCTTCGACCCCTTCTTCACGACCAAGGATCCTGATCAAGGCTCGGGCCTCGGGTTGATGATCTGCCATCGCATCGTCCAGGATCACGAAGGTCGGATCGAGGTGGAGAGCCTCGAAGGGCGCGGTACGACCTTCCGCGTGATCCTCCCCAGCGCCATCCCGCGGGAGCGATGCGGGAAGCGAGCAGGTGAGCGTGAGGCCGCAGCAGGGGACGCTTGACCCTCTCGTCCGCCAGCAGTAGAACCTCGGCGTCCGGGTCCGGATCGCGGGGTTCCCGCAGCGGCCACGGCAGCCGGAGGTTCGCTGTTTGCGCCGATCGTACGACTCCCCGATCCAGCGCCACGTCCTGCCCGTGATTCTCGCGCTCGTCGTGCTGGCCTCCGCGGCACCCGCGCAAGCGGAACGAGTTCGAGTCGCGCTCTTGCCGGTCGTCGTCCAGAGCAACGAAGGCCGTGAATATCTCCAGAGCGGACTCGCGGACATGCTCGTCGCGCGCCTCGGCCGCGATCCGCGGATCGCGGTCGTGAAGGTGAGCGATCCGGCCGCCGCGACGACGGATCCCGACGCCGCTCGTGAAGCGGGCCGTGGCGAAGGGGCTCGCTGGGTCGTCTACGGCTCGTTCACGCGATTCGGCGAGGGGGCGAGCCTCGATCTGCAGTGCGCACGGGTCGGCGACGAGGAGGGCGAGCCGCACCAGGTGTTCGCGCAGGCTGCGACGCTCGGGGCGCTGATTCCGATGCTCGAGGGTGTTTCCGAACGGCTCACGGGCTACGTCCTGGGAACGGCAGGCGGGGCCGCGCCGGTCGTCGCCACCGGCGCGCAGGGCAGCGGCGCTGGCGGCGAAGTCGTCGAGCTTCGCCGACGGGTCGAGGCGCTGGAGCGCGCGGTCGACGCGCTGGGGGCTTCCCGGATGCCGAAGGAGCCGGAACCGGCGGCGCCGCCCTCCGAGCGCGAATAGCTGTCCGCGCCCCTCCGCGCGGGGGTATGCTGCACGCCGCCGTGGCGGATGCCCTATCGCTTCATCGACTGCGTCGGCGGGTGAGAGCAGGGATCCTGCGGCTTGCGGCGCCACTCTCGGCGACCGGTGATGCGCCCGTCCCGGATCTGTCCGCGCTCGAACGCGTCCTGCTGGTCTACCTCAACTTCCGCCTCGGCAACACCATCCTCGCGACGGCTGGGGTCGCTGCGCTCACGGAATCCTGTCCGAGGACGCGTTTCGATTTCCTCGGTGGCCCCGCCGCGCCGGCGGTGATGCAGGGGCAGCGACTCGAACGCATCTGGGCGCTCTCGCGCACCGACGTGGGGGTACCGCACCGGCTGGCCCAGATCGTCGCCGAGCTGCGTCGTCAGCAGTACGCGGCGGCGGTCCATTTGAGTCTCGCGACCAGTTCGCTCGGCGGCCTGCTGGTCTGTACTTCGGGGGCCCGGCATCGCATCGGTTGTCGGCGGCGGCAGGGAAATGTCTACTTCACCAGCGCGGTAGAGCCCTCGGATGCGCGACACAAGGTGGATCGGCTGCGGGAGTACGTCGCCCGGCTCGGGATCCCGTCCGACCACGAGAGGCGGATGGCGCTCGCGCAGGAAGAGAGGGAATGGGCTGCGTCGCGCCTCGCGGGACAGCGGCAGGCGCCGATCGTCGGCATGTTCGTCGGGGGCCGGGTACGGAAAGGAAAGGGCTGGCCGCTCGAGACTGCGGCCGGCGTCGCAGCGAGACTGCGCAGGGACGGCCTGTGGCCCCTCGTCTTCATCGGTCCCGAGGAGCGAACCCGCGCGCGCGAGATCCGCGCCGCGATGACGCCGGCGCTGTTCGTGGACGAGCCCGATGTGCGGCGTGTCGCCGCATTGCTCTCCTGCTGCGTTGCGGCCGTGACTCCGGATGCCGGACCGATGCACCTCGCAGTCGCTTCCGGAGTGCCGACGGTTGCCGTCTTCCGCCAACCCGACGCCGACCGCTGGGGACCGCGCGCGCCACACGGAGAGTCGATCCTCGATCCGGACGGGCATGCCGTGGATCCGATCGTTGCGGCGGTCCACCGGAATGTGAACGGTCGAACAGGAGGAGACGTTCGACGACACCACACGCCTCGATGATCCGACAGCGAGCAGCGTCACGATGGAGAGGGAAGCCGGTGCTTCTGGACCTTTCCCGTCACGGTTCGCGGAAGTGCGTCGACCGCGACGAAAACGTGGGGAATCTTGAAGGTCGCGAGCCGTTCGCGCCCCCAGGCGCGCAGCGCATCGGGCTCGAGCATCGCCCCGTCGGCGAGAACGACGTAGGCGCAGCCGACCTCCCCCCAGCGCGGATCCGCCAGCCCGACCACGGCGATCTCGCGCACGGCGGGATGGTCTGCGTAGCACTGCTCGACCTGGGCCGGGTAGACGTTTTCGCCACCCGAGATGAACAGCTCACGCGCGCGGCCGACCAGTGTCACGAACCCCTCCGCGTCGATCGTCGCGAGGTCGCCTGTGCGCAGCCAGCCGTCCTCGCGGAGGACTTCCGCGCTCGCTTCGGGACGCCTCCAGTAGCCGGTCATGGTGATCGGCCCGCGCACGACGATCTCGCCGGTTTCCCCCGGCTCGACGTCGCTCCACGTCGACGCGTGCTGATCGAAGCCGGCTGGCCGCACGATCCGCACCTCCGCGTGGAAGACCGGTCGGCCCACGCTCCCGGCCTTGCGGATGGCATCGTCGGCATCGAGGCAGCAGAGGATCGAGGTTTCGGTCTGTCCGAAGCCCTGCTTCAACAGGATTCCGCGTTCGTGGAACGCATGGATCCGGTCGACGGGCATCGCGGAGCCGGCGGTGAAGGCGAAGCGAAGGGCGCCGAGGTCGCGCCCCGGGGATGCATCGAGCGCGTCGAGCAACGCGCCGAACTGGGTCGGCACGCCGCCGAAGACGGTGATCCGTTCCGACTCCACGGTGTCCCACAGCGTCGCGGCATCGAAGTGTCGCTGGAGGACGAGGCTCGAGCCGGCATAGAGCGCGGGGATCGCGAGGATCTGGAGACCGAACGAATGGAACAAAGGCACCGGAACGAGCACGCGGTCGCGCCCCGAGAGATCGAGGAACAACTGCGCATTGAGCGAGTTGAAGAGGGTCTTGCGATGCGGGAGCAGGGCGCCCTTGGGAACGCCTGTCGTTCCGGACGTGTACATCAGGATCATCGGGGCCTCGGGCGACATGGCCGCGACTTCGCGCCAGGGCTCGCTGGCTGCGAGAGCGTCCTCGTAGCGGTCCGCTGGACCTCCGACCGCGAGGCGCTGCGGCGGTTTCGCGGCGCCGGTGCAAGCGCGCGCGGCGAGCGCGCCCAGCTCGGCGTCGTGCAGCAGCACGCCGGGCTCGGCATCGTCGAGGAGCTCGCGCACTTCGGGCGGGGCCAGCCTCGTATTGATCGGCACGGCGATGGCGCCGAGGCGAGCGGCGGCGAACACTGCCTCGAGGAACGGCGTGCCGTTGCCGAGCAGTAGCGCGACGCGATCGCCGCGGCCGACGCCGCGGGCCCGCAACCAGCTGGCGCAGCGCGCGCAGCGCTCTTCGAGCTCCGCGTACGACAGGGTCCGGCCTGGTTCGCGCACGGCGGGCCGGGCGCCGGTGATCGCGGCGCGCCGGCGGATCCAGTGGCCTGCGTTGTGGAGCGAGCTCTCGCCCATCGGCGGGGTCGATAGCGGAGCGGGCGGCGTGCCGCGAGGCTGCGTACCTTTGGCGTTCGAGGAGGCGCCATGAATCTGAAAGGAGAGCCGGCCCGCGTCGGCCGACATTGCGGTTCGCATCGCTACGACGTCACGCCCGAGCTGGTCCGCTTCTATGCCGATGCCCTCGACGATCCGAGCCCGCTGTATCGCGAACTGGCGCCTTCGCTGCTGTTCCATTCGGAGTGCTACAAGGTGCTCGGCGAGTGGTACCTGGCGAATCTGTTCGGGAACCTCCACGCGCGGCAGGACTGGGAGCTGTTCCAGCCGATCCCCATCGGCGCTGCCGTGCGCACGCGGTCGACGATCGTCGAGCGCTACCACAAGCGGGGTCGCGACTACGTCGTGAACGAGACCGATGTCGTGGCCGAAGACGATGGCCGGCTGCTGGTGCGCGGTCGGACCCACCAGTCGTTCCTTCCCGGTCGTTCCGAGACCGGCAGTGGCTTCGTCGTCGATGAAGGATCGGCGCAGCGAAAGCAGGCGCCGGCGGTCATCTCGCCGCCGGCCGCCGGGCCCGAGCTGGCGTCGGTCGCCAAGGTCGTGGACGCGCGCCGCTGTTGGATGTTCTCCGGGCCGGGCCGCAACTACCACACGGACGCGAACGAGGCGCGAAAGCTCGGCTTCCCGAACATCGTCGTGCAGGGAATGATGAGCACGTGTTTCGTCCACCAGCTCATGCAGGACGCATTCGGGAAGGGCTGGGTCCAAGGCGGAAAGACCTCGCTGAAGCTGACCAACGTGCTGTGGGTCGACGAGAAGGTGACGGCCTGCGGGCGCGTGCGGGAAGAATCGAATGAGGGCAGCGATGTCCGCGTCCACTGCGACGTGTGGGTCGAAAAGAGCGACGGGACCAAGGTCGTGGTCGGCGAGGCGAGCGCGCTGCGCTGAGCGCCATCGAGACTGCGCTCGCTCGCGCCGGGAGCCGGCGGGGCGGGAAGCGCACCGGGAGCGGCGGATGGACAGGAGGCGCGGGAGACAGCCGTCGACACGCCCTCGACTGCTTCGACACCTCGCCCACGAGCTCCTCGATCTCGACGGGCAGCACATCGCGGTCGCCGTGTCTGGCGGCGTCGACTCGACGGCGCTCGCATGGGCGTTGGCCGAACTGGCGCCCGATCGGGGACTCGGGCTGTCGATCGTCCATGTCAATCACTCGCTGCGCGGGGCCGAGTCGGACGCCGACGAAGCATTCGTCCGGGAGCTGGCCGCGAAGCTCGGTGTCGGCTTCGCGACGACGCGCGTGGCTCCCCGGGATCTGCAGGCGACCGCGGCCTCGAGTCGCAGCCGGCCGACGATCCAGGAGGCTGCGCGTCGTCTCCGGGATCGGGCTCTGCGAGCGATGGCGACGGATCTCGGCGCGCACCGGCTCGCCACTGCGCACACCGCCGACGATCAAGCCGAGACGGTGCTACTGCGGCTCTTGCGCGGGTCCGGGCCGGCGGGTCTGGGGGGGATCGCGCCGCGCAGCGCGGATGGCGTCGTGGTGCGTCCCTTGCTGCGGACGACCCGAGCCGACGTACTGGCCTACGCCGCAGCCCGGAGCCTGCGCTGGCGCGAGGACCCATCCAACGCCGATCCGCGCTATGCGAGGAGCCGGCTACGACACACCTGGCTGCCTGGGCTCCGTGCGGCGTTCAACCCCCAGCTGCTCAGGGCCGTCGGCGATCTGGCCGAAGCGGTCCGGGAGGAATCAGACTGGATCGATCGGGAGGTCGCGAGGGAGGCTGCAAGCCGATTCTCGTTGGGCCCGGACGGAGACCAGGACGCGGTGCTGAACATCGAACCCGGTGGCTGGGAGCCCGCGGAGACGCCCGACGCACTCGCGCGACGGCTGCTCCGGCACGCGTTGCACGGGGCGGGAGCAGGACGGGACGTGACGCGGAGGCACCTCGATCGCGGCGTCGCCTTCCTCCGAACCGCGCGGACCGGTAGCCGCCTCGAGTTCCCGGGCGCGCTGTGCCTCGAGCGCACGCCGCGAGGCTTCCGTCTGGTTCGCGTCGGGTTGCCGTCGGGACGCACATGCTAAGCTCGCGTCGATATCGAGTTTTCCGGCGAATCGGCGGATCCTGTCGGCCGCGAGGTTCCTTCCCTGAGCCCACCACCGGTCGCAGCACGGAGGGCAGCCCGGGTGCCCGCCGGGGCCGTGCCGAAGCGACCTTCGGACCGAGGTGCTCGTGACGCAGCAGTTCTACAAGAACATGGCCCTGTGGCTGGTCATCCTGATGATGATCCTGCTGCTGGTCACCATGCTCCGGCAGGGCCAGGCAGCTCCCGCCGAGGTGCCCTACAGCAAGTTCATGCACCAGGTCGAGGCGGGTGAGATCGCTGCCGTCACGATCGAAGAGAAACGCATCCAGGGAACCACGACGAGCGGCGAGGAGTTCCTCACCGTGGCTCCCGCCGTGGGTGACGAGCTGATCAAGACACTCGAAGGCAAATCCGTCGAGATCTCCGCGCGCGAGCCGCGCGAGTCCCCGATGTGGCAGCAGATCCTGATCATGTGGTTCCCGTTCCTGCTGCTGATCGGCCTGTGGATCTTCTTCGTCCGCCAGATGCAGGCGGGCGGCGGCAAGGCCATGAGCTTCGGCAAGTCGAAGGCCCGGCTCCTCAACGAGAGCCACAACCGGGTGACGTTCGCCGACGTCGCCGGCGTCGAGGAATCGAAGGCCGAACTCGAAGAGATCATCGCCTTCCTGCGCGACCCGAAGAAGTTCACCCGGCTCGGCGGACGGATTCCGAAAGGCGTGTTGCTCGTCGGTCCGCCCGGGACCGGCAAGACGCTGCTTGCCAAGGCGGTCGCCGGCGAGGCCGGCGTGCCGTTCTTCTCGATCTCGGGCTCCGACTTCGTCGAGATGTTCGTCGGCGTCGGCGCCTCCCGCGTGCGCGACCTGTTTCTGCAGGGGAAGAAGAACGCGCCGTGCATCATCTTCATCGACGAGATCGACGCCGTCGGTCGCCATCGCGGCGCCGGTCTCGGAGGCGGTCATGACGAGCGCGAGCAGACGCTCAACCAGCTGCTCGTCGAGATGGACGGCTTCGAATCGAACGAAGGTGTGATCCTGGTCGCCGCGACGAATCGGCCGGATGTCCTGGACCCGGCGCTGCTGCGTCCTGGACGCTTCGACCGTCGTGTCGTCGTGCCGCGCCCGGACTTCCGCGGCCGCTTCGAGATCCTCAAGGTCCACACGCGGCGTGTCCCGCTCGCCGATGACGTCGATCTCGAGATCTCCGCCCGCGGCACGCCGGGCTTCGTCGGTGCGGACCTCCAGAACCTCGTCAACGAGGCGGCCTTGCTCGCCGCGCGTCGCGACGCCAATCGGGTCTCGATGATCGATTTCGAACGCGCCAAGGACAAGGTGCTGCTCGGCGCGGAACGCCGTTCGCTGGTGATGACCGACGACGACAAGCGGATCACGGCGTACCACGAGGGCGGTCACGCACTCGTGGCCATGCTCACGATCGGCTCGGACCCCGTTCACAAAGTCACGATCATCCCGCGCGGGATGGCGCTGGGCGTGACCCAGACCCTCCCGCCGGAAGATCGCTACAACCTTACGCGCGATCAGATCCTGGCGATGATCAAGCACGCGATGGGCGGACGCGCCGCCGAGGAACTCGTGTTCGGCCACCTCTCGACGGGTGCGTCGAACGATCTCAAGCAGGCGACGCGGCTCGCGCGCCAGATGGTGTGCAGCTACGGCATGAGCGAGAAACTCGGCCCGGTTTCCTACGGGGATGACGATCACGACGTGTTCCTCGGCCGCGACTTCGTCTCGCGCAAGGACTACAGCGAGAAGAAGTCGGAGCAGATCGACGACGAGGTCAGCCAGACGCTGAATGCGCTGTACCAGGAGGCCCGCGAGCTGCTGGCCGAGCGCCGGGATGTCCTCGACCGGATCGCGGCGGCGTTGCTCGAGCGAGAGACACTCGACACGGCGGATCTGCGCATGCTGCTCGCCAACGAGACGCTGCCGCCGCTGGCGATCCCGGGTGACGCGAAGGCGGAAGGGGCGGCCGGCGAGCCGAAGCGCGGGGCGCGGTCCGAACCGCGCGAGCCGTTCCCGGGCAAGAAGCTTCCCGATCCCGAGCCGATGCCCGGCTGATCCCGCGCACGGAAGGGGTCGCCAGGGGAGGGCGCCGTGCTCGACACCTCGATCTTTTCGCGCGAGCGCGTGACCATCGTCGGCGTCCTGAACCTGACGCCGGATTCGTTCTCGGACGGCGGTCGTTGGCTCCAGGAGAGCTCGCCGCGCGCCGATGTCGACGGAGCCGTCCTCGAAGCGCGCCGCCTCGAGGCGGCGGGCGCTCATGTGATCGACGTCGGCGGTGAGTCGACGCGACCCGGGGCAAGGGAAGTGGCGGCGCACGAGGAGATTGCGCGTGTGCGTCCGGTGATCGAAGCATTGGCGAAGGCGACGCACCTGCCCATTTCCATCGACACACGAAAGGCCGCGGTGGCGCAAGCCGCGCTCGAGTCCGGCGCCAGCGTCGTCAACGACGTCTCGGGCGGAGAGTTCGATCCAGAGATCCTCGCGGTCGCGGCCCGCGCGGGCGCGGTCCTGATCCTGGGCCACCTCCGCGGCATCCCGGCCACGATGCAGGACGATCCCCGCTTCGACGACGTGCTCGCGGAGGTCGGTGACGAGCTCGCCGCGCGGATCGATCGCGCCGTGGCGGCCGGAGTCCGGATCGAGCGCATCGTCGTCGATCCGGGGCTCGGCTTCGGCAAGCGTCACGAAGACAACCTCGCGCTGCTCGCGCGGGCTGGCGAACTGGCTGTCCGGCTGGATCGGCCGCTGCTCGTCGGGCCGTCGCGCAAGTCGTTCTTGGGTCGGCTCACCGGGGATCCCGTCGGGGCTCGGGACACGGCGACGGTCGCGGCGTGTGCGATCGCAGTCTTCGCCGGAGCCCACGCGCTTCGCGTTCACGACGTCGCCGGAGGCGTGCGCGCGGCGGCCGTGGGGAGCGCGCTGCGCCAGGCAGCGGGAACCGGGTCGTGATCGAGTATCTCTGGGCCGCGCTGCGCGAGTTCTTCCGTGAGTTGGCTTGGGGCTTCGACCCGTTCCGCGACACGCTGGACATCGCGCTGGTCGCGTTCGGCGTGTACTGGCTGTTGCTCCTGATCCGGGGCACGCGCGCCGTACAGATCCTCGTCGGACTGATGATTCTCGCAGGAACCAGCCTTGCTTCGCAGGCATTTGGCCTCGGAACCCTCCAGTGGATTCTCGACAACTTCGTGGGCTCCGCGGTCCTCATCATCATCGTGCTCTTCCAACAGGATATTCGGCGGGCGCTGGCTCGGGTCGGCCGCGGAGTCTTCCGCTCCGTCTCGCCCGGCCAGACCAGCCAGATCCTCGAGGATGTCGTGCGCGCTGCGCAGGCCCTCGCCGAACGGCGTCTCGGCGCGCTGATCGTGCTCGAGCGGGAAACGCGGCTCGATGACCTGATCGAGGCCGGTACATCCCTCGACGCTGCGGTGACCCGGGATCTGCTGATCTCGCTGTTCCTGCCGCTCTCGCCGCTCCACGACGGCGCCGTCGTCATCCAGGACGGCCGGATCGCGTGGGCGGGCTGCGTGTTGCCGCTGACGCTGCGCGAGAAGCTTCCGGAGGGCCTCGGGACGAGACACCGCGCGGCCGTGGGCGTCACCGAGGAAAGCGATGCGGTGGTCGTCGTGGTGTCCGAAGAGACCTCTGCGATCTCGGTGGTCCACGGCGGTGAGATGATTCGCGATCTCGACGGCCCTCGGCTCCGCGAGACACTTCGCGAGATCCTGAGCGGAGGAAAGCTCGAGCGCGTAGCGATTCCGGAAGACCCGCGTGCCAAGCTGCCGGACGCATCCGTCGGTGCAACTTCCGATGGCCGCAGCAAAGCGTAGGAGGTCCGCCCGCCGTGAGAGGCGTTCCCAACCTTTTTGCGAACCTCGGACTCAAGTTCCTCGCGGTGTTCCTCGCGTTGTTCCTGTGGATGGTCGCGCGGGGCTCGTCGAGCGTGGAGCGGGGCTTCGACATCCCGGTCACGCTGCACGGTCTGCCCGAGGAACTGGTCGTCGTCGATCAGGGAGCCGACGCGGTGAATGTGCGTGTCCTCGGCACGCTCGTCGCGTTGCGCAACGTCCAACCCGGAAGCTTCGAGTACGCGGTGGATGTGAGCGGTGCCAAGCCGGGCCGGGCCGATTTCGAAGTAGACCTCTCCCGCTTCGACTTCCCGCGCGGGTCGCGGGTGGTCAGTCGCTCGCCCGCGCAGATCCCGATCACGTTCGAGCGCAGGGCGACTCGGCCCGTCAAGGTGCGCGCCGATATCGAAGGACGCCCGGCACTCGGCTACCGGACGGGTGCCATCCGGATCGACCCCCCGCGGGTCCGGATCACCGGGGCGCGCTCCGAGGTGCTACGGCTCTCCGAGGTCGTGACCGAAATGATCGATGTCACGGGAGCGACCGAAACGATCGACCGCGAGGTGCGAGTGTCGCCCGGGGCCGGGCACGTGTGGGCGGACGACCCCAGGACCGTGAAGATCCGGGTCGTGGTCGAGCGGGAGCCGCTGCCGCCCGAAGAGACCTCCGAGGCACCCGCGGGATCGGCTGGAGGCGCCCGCGCGCGCTGAGTGCCGGCGGTCGGGCGAGTGGCGCGTGGCAGATGGGGAAGGAAACCGAAGCATGGCAAGCCGGAAGCTGTTCGGCACCGACGGAGTCCGCGGGCGCGCCAACGTCGATCCGATGACGGCCGAGACGGCGCTCGCTCTGGGGCAGGCGGTCAGTCACGTCTTTCGCCGTCGCGGCGGCGATCGGCACAAGATCATCATCGGGAAGGACACGCGGCTCTCCGGCTACCTGTTCGAGAACGCGCTGGTGGCCGGAATCTGCTCGATGGGTGTCGATGTGCTGCAAGTCGGTCCCATGCCGACACCCGGCATGGCGTTCCTGACCGTCGACATGCGCTGTGATGCCGGCGTGATGATCTCGGCGAGCCACAACGCCTACCAGGACAACGGGATCAAGTTCTTCTCGCACGACGGCTACAAGCTGCCGGACGAGATCGAGTCGCGCATCGAGGAGCTGATCGCGAACGGCTCGCTCGCGTCTCTCCGCGCACCGGCCGAGCAGGTCGGGCGGGCCAAGCGCATCGACGATGCCGAGGGACGCTACGTGGTGTTCCTGAAGAAGACCTTTCCGCGCGAGCAGACGCTCGAGGGACTGCGTGTCGTCCTCGACTGCGCCCATGGTGCTGCCTACAAGGTCGGGCCGACGGTGCTGTCCGAGCTCGACGCCGAAGTCTTCGCATTCGGTGTGACTCCCAACGGACGGAACATCAACGACGACTGCGGAGCCGTCTTTCCCGGCGCGGTCCAGGCGAAGGTCCGTGAGCTGCGCGCCGACGTGGGCATCACCCTCGATGGCGATGCGGATCGCTGCATCCTCGTCGACGAGCGCGGGCAGATCGTCGATGGCGACGCCGTGCTGGCGCTGGCGGCACGCGACATGGTCGAGCGCGGGACGCTGAAGGGCGGTGCGGTGGTGGCGACCGTGATGAGCAACCTCGGTCTCGAGCGGGCGCTCGAGAAGCTCGGACTCGCGCTCGTACGCACGGCGGTCGGCGATCGCCACGTCGTCGAGGAGATGCGGGCTGGTGGCTACAACCTGGGGGGCGAGCAATCCGGGCACGTGGTGTTCCTCGATCACAACACCACGGGCGATGGTCTGGTGACGGCGCTCCAGGTGCTCGCCTACATGCGCCGGAAGGAGAAGCCGCTCTCCCAGCTCGTGGCCGACATCGAGCGGTTTCCGCAGGTGCTCGTCAATGTACGCGTGGCCGAGAAGCGCCCGCTCGAGAGTCTTCCCAGCCTGCAAGCAGCGATACAGAAGGTGGAGAAGGCGATGGATGGTCGCGGCCGGGTCTTGATCCGGTATAGCGGCACCGAGCCGAAGGCGCGCGTGATGGTCGAGGGCGATGACGAGGTCCGCGTGCAGGAGTATGCCGATTCGATCGCCGCGGAGCTGCAGCGAGCGTTGGGGGGGGACGTGTGATGCGGGAACTCACGGTTTCGCTCGATGCGCTGGCAGCGCTCCGGGAGGCAGGGGGCCGGGAGGAGCCTCGTCTCGCGATCTTTGCGATGGCGGCCGAACTGGCCGGAGCGGATGGCGTCCGGGTCGGCGTCAACGAGGGCCTCCGTCCGGTGCGCGAGAGCGATCTCCACGACCTGCGCCGGATCGCGCGCCATCTCGAGCTGCGCCTCACGCCGACCCCGTCGCTGCTGAAACTGGCTCTCGAGGTACGTCCCGATCGCATCGTGCTCGCGGCCGAGCCGCTGCGCGGAGCCTGCGAAGCCGGTCCCCTCGAGCCGACGGCGTTGCGCGGACAGGTGCAGAGCGCTGCCCGCGCACTCCGCGAGGCAGGCCTGTCGACGTGGGCGCGCATCGCGCCCGATCTCGAGGCCGTCAAGGCAGCGCGGGCCGCCGAAGTCGATGGTGTGGAGCTGCACACGCTCGTCGTCGTCGACCTTCCCGACGCCGAGCGCTCGGTGGCGCTCGAACGGTTTGCCGATGCCGCTCGGCTCGCGGCCAAGCTTCGGCTGCCCGTTCACGCCGCGGGCGCCCTCGCGGTCCGGCCGCTGCGCGCGTTGCTCGCGGCAGCGCCGGTCGTCGAAGGCGTTGCGATCGGACGCGAGTGCATCGCCCGCGCGCTGCTGGTGGGCGTCGAACGTGCGATTCGCGATCTGCGCGCCGAGCTCGGCTGATCCCGAGCCGATCGGGTAGGCTCCCCCTCATGCGGAACGGCGTCTGGCCGCTCGTGAGCGCCGCGGAGATGCGCGCGCTCGATCGACACACCATCGAGACGCTCGGGATTCCCGGCGCGTTGCTGATGGAGAGCGCGGGACGCGCGGTCGCCGAGGCGGTTCTCGTCGAACTCTCGTTCGCCCGGCCGGGAGACGTCCTCGTCGTATGCGGGGGTGGCAACAACGGCGGCGACGGGCTCGTCGCCGCTCGGCATCTGCAGCAGATCGGCGTACCGGTGCGCGTCGCCCTCGTCGGGGTCCGAGGTCGTCTCGCTCCCGACGCCGCTGCGAATCTGGCGCGGGCCAAGGCGGTCGAGGTACCGATCGAGACCGGACCGGTGCGGACGGCGGGCGCCGCGCTGGTCGTCGATGCGTTGCTCGGCACCGGATCGACTCGCGCGGTGGAGGGGCCCGTCGCCGTCGCGATCCGGCGCATCGAGGCGGCGCGTCCCGCTGTACGCGTCGTCGCCGTCGATCTCCCTTCCGGACTCGACGCCGACACGGGTCAGATCCGCGGCGTCGCGGTGTCCGCGGATGCGACGATCGCGATCGGGCTGCCGAAGCTGGGTCTGGCGCTCGAGCCCGGGCGCACGCTCGCCGGGCGGATCCTCGTCGCTCGGATCGGGATCGCCGACTCGGCTCCAGGCGTTCGACCGGGAGCCGCGCTCTGGACCGAGGCCGCCGCCGCCAGTCGTCTCCCGGACCGGCCGAACGACGGACACAAGGGCCGCTTCGGCCACGTGCTCGTCGTGGCGGGAGCGCGCGGGACGACCGGCGCGGCTGCACTCGCGGCGCTCGCCGCCGCGCGCAGCGGCGCGGGACTCGTCACGATCGCCTGCCCCGCTGGCGTCAACGACGTGCTCGAGGGGAAGTGCACCGAGCCGATGACCGTTCCGGTCCCCGACACGGCCGGCGGTTCGTTCTCGCTCGAGGCACTCGAGCCGATTCTCGCGTTGGCCCGTGCGCGCGACGTCGTGGCGCTCGGCCCCGGGATCGGTCGCTCCGCGGAGACCCAGAAGCTGGTTCGCGAGCTGGTCGCGGAAGCGACCCGTCCGCTCGTGCTCGACGCCGATGGGCTGTTTCCGTTTTCGACCGGCGTGCGTGGCGGACGGCGCGACGGCGACACCTGGAGCGCGTTGAAGGCACGAACGGCGGCGACTATTCTCACCCCCCACCCGGGAGAGGCGGCGCGACTGCTGGGTGTTTCGGCCGCGCAGATCAACGTCGACCGCGTCGGAGCCGCTCGGCGACTGGCGGAGCGAGCTGGAGCGGTGGTGGTGTTGAAAGGGGCGGCGACGGTCGTGACCGCGCCCGATGGACGCGCCCTCGTCACGCCGACAGGGTCGCCGGCGCTGGCGACCGGCGGTACCGGGGATGTCCTCACCGGAGTGATCGCGGCGTTGCTCGCCCAGGCCCCCTTCGAACGCGAGATCCGGGGGAGAAAGGAACGCGTGGATCCGTTCGAGATCGCGGCGCTCGGCGCCTGGCTGCACGGCCGGGCCGGCGACCAGGCAGCGGCGCGTCGAGGACGAGCGGGCCTGCTCGCGGGAGACGTCGTCGAGGAGTTGCCCGCTGCTCTCGAAGGATTGAGGCAACGGGCGGGGGCCCCGGCCGCGGCGGGGACGGCCCTTGCGCTTGCGTTCCCGTAGCGCGGTGGAAACCCGCATCGTGGCCGCGGCACTCGGGAGGGCGATCGAGGGCTCGGAGATCTCGGAGGCGCTGGTGGTGGCGCTGATCGGGCCGCTCGGTGCTGGCAAGACCGAGTGGGTCAAGGGCCTGGCAGAAGGGCTGGGAGTGGACTCCCGCGTGGTCGCGAGCCCGACGTTCGTCATCGCGAGCGAGTATCCGGGACGCCGGGCCCTGGCCCACGTCGACCTGTACCGGCTCGCCAGCGAGGAGGCGCTCGAGGCGACGGGGTTCCGCGACCTGCTGACACCCGGCGCGGTCGTGGCGGTGGAATGGGCGGATCGGTTTCCATCCCTGCTTCCCGCGGATCGGGTCGAGATCGAGATCAGACGCGGCGGCGTCGGCGCAGCCGAGGATCGCGACATCGAGGTGCGGGCCACCGGGTCGTCGGCGCAGAAGGTGATTTCGGAATGGCTACGGATCCTGGAAGAGCGAACGCGGAGCTCGGACGCCGCGCCTTTCGTACGGGAGTGAGAGCGTGGGGCTGATCGTCCAGAAGTACGGCGGCACGAGCATGGGCGATGTCGAGCGCATCCGTCGCGTCGCCGAGCGCGTGGTGGCAGCCGTCGCACGAGGCCATCGGGTGGCAGTCGTCGTGTCCGCGATGGCGGGAGAGACCGACGCGCTGGCGGCGCTCGCAAACGATGCGGGCGGCGAGCAGCCGGACCCGAGGGAATACGACGTCCTGCTCTCGACCGGCGAGCAGAAGACGATCGCTTTGCTGGCGATGGCGATCCATCGGCTCGGCCACCCGGCGCGCTCGTTCACCGGCGCCCAGATCGGCATGCGGACGGACGCAGCCCACACACGCGCGCGGATCCAGAGCATCGCCACGCAGCGCATCCTCGATACGCTGGACCAGGGAACGGTGGCCGTGATCGCTGGTTTCCAGGGCATCGACGACGAGGGCAATCTCACCACGCTGGGTCGTGGCGGATCGGACACTTCCGCGGTGGCCGTCGCCGCGGCGTTGCAGGCGGATGTGTGCGAGATCTATACCGACGTCAGCGGGGTCTTTACTGCCGATCCCCGTCTGGTGCCGGGCGCGCGCAAGCTGAAGCGGATCTCATACGACGAGATGCTCGAAATGGCGAGTCTCGGCGCCAAGGTTCTCCAGATCCGTTCGGTGAAGTTCGCGATGCACTACGGCGTACCGATCCACGTGCGTTCGACTTTCGAAGACTCGGAAGGCACCTGGGTGACGCGGGAGGAAGATGTGATGGAGGGGCTCGTCGTCTCGGGCGTGACCTACAACCGAAACGAAGGCAAGATCCGCGTTCGCGGCTTGAAGGATCAGCCGGGCGTCTCGGCGCGGCTGTTCACACCGATCTCGGATGCCGGGATCCTGGTCGACATGATCCTCCAGAACGTGGGTCAGGACGGCACGACGGACATCACCTTCACGGTCCCGAAGACGGACTGGAAGCGCGCGCTCGACCTTGCGGAACGAGCGGGACGGGAGACCGGCGCCACGGGGGTCGAGGGCGACGACAAGATCGCGAAGGTGTCGATCGTCGGTCTCGGCATGAAGGATCACGCCGGCGTGGCTTCGAGGATGTTCCAGGTGCTCGCCGACAACGCGATCAACATCCAGATGATCTCGACGAGCGAGATCAAGATCTCCGTCGTCATCGACGAGAAGTACATGGAGCTGGCGGTGCGCGCGCTCCACGAGGCGTTCGTCGAGCATGGCGCGCATGCGCCGAAGTCCGAGTGAGTGCGAGCGCAGCGGACGGCGCTCCGCGAGCCGCGGCGCTGCTGACGGCGCTCGCGCTCGCCAGCCTCGCCACGCAGCCGCCGGCCGAGCCGGCTGTCTGCGACCGGCCGGAGTTCGGAACGACGCGCGAGGGCATGGCGACGGCGACGTGCGTCGCCGACCCCGGTCCGCCATCGATCGCGGACGCCAGAGGCGCGGCGCGTCTGCTCTTCGGTCTGCGTCTCGATCCCCATCGCGAGGAGCCGCGCGCGCTCGAGGCGTTGCCCGGCATCGGGCCGGCCCGGGCGTTGGCGATCGTCCGCGAGGCGCGCGCCCGCCCGTTCTGCCGTCCGGAGGATCTCGAACGCGTGGCGGGCATCGGCGCCGCGATCCGGTCTCGGCTCACCGAATTCCTCGAAACGCCGCCCGGAGCCTGCCGCGAGTGATGGGTTGGATCGAGGCGCAGCGACGGGAAGTCGAGAGCTTCCTCGCCCAGGGATTGTGGCGTCCGGCCGGGCGCGAAGGTCTGGCCGTCGGCGTGGGCCGCCAAGCCCTCCAGGTGGCCGTCATCGTCGTGCAGGGCGTTGCGCGCAACCACACGATGCTGCGGGCGAGCGCACTCACGTACTTCACGATGCTCTCGTTGATCCCGCTGCTCGCGTTGGCGATCGGGCTGGTGGATGCGTTCGGCGCCGGTGATTCGATGGTGCAGATGGTGGCCCAGCAGATCGGCGCGGTGAGCCCGGAAGCCGGCGAGCGGATTCTCGAGCTGGTTCGGAGCGTCGACTTCCGCAGCCTCGGCGCCGTCGGCGGCGCGACGCTGTTCCTGACGACCGTCCTGGCGCTCTCGAACGTCGAGAAGGCGCTCAACTTCATCTGGGGCGTCGAGCGGCAGCGCCCGCTGGTGCGGCGGTTCCCAGACTATCTGGCCGTCCTGGTGGTCGCGCCGTTGTTGTTGACGGTGGCGATCTCGCTCGCAGCGAGTCTGCGCAGCGAGGCCTTCGTCACCCGCCTGCTCGATGTTCCCGGCGTCGAGACGCTCCTCGAACTCGGCCTCGGGAAGGCCCCCATGCTGTTGCTCTGGGGCGCCTTCACATTCCTGTTCTGGTTCCTGCCGAACACGACGGTCCGCCCGCTTCCCGCGCTCGCCGGGGGCGCCCTGGCCGCCGTGCTCTTCACTTTGCTGCAGGGCGCCTACGTCGGGTTCCAGGTCGGAGCGGCCCGGGCGAATGCGCTGTTCGGAAGTTTTGCCGCGCTTCCGATCCTGCTCGTGTGGATCTACCTGTCCTGGGCGATCGTCCTGCTCGGCGCAGAGCTGGCTTTCGCGATCCAGAACCGAGCGAGCTTCCGCCAGGCGCGGGAAGGGGAGGAGCCGGCGCCCGCTGAACGCGAGGCGATCGGGCTCGTCATCGCGACGCGAATCGCTCGCGGGTTCCGTTCGGGAGAGGGCGGTTGCACGGCCGAGGAGCTGGCCGACGCACTCGACGTCCCGGTGCGAACCGTTCGCTCGGTCTTGCGCGCATTCGAAGAGACCGGATTGGTCGCACCGCGCGGCGACCCCAAGCTCGACGGCTTCCAGCTCGGCCGTGCCGCCGAGGCCATCTCGGCGGGAGATGTTCTCGCCGCGCTGCGCGGGTCGGAGGACGGCGCGCGGCGCCGGTTCGCCGGCGATGCTTGCCTCGAAGCGCTCTTCCGGGATCTGGAAGAAAAGCTCCGGCCGATCCTGCACGAGCGCACGCTCGCGGACCTCGCCGGATCGGCTGACTCCGTCCACGTTGACCCCTCGGACTCCGGCCGGTAGGGTCCTGCTTCCCCGCGCGCCGCGAGGCGCTTCATGCGCATCTATCTCGACCACAACGCCACCACGCCGCTCCGCGCCGAAGTCGTCGACGCGATGGCCCGTGCGCTGCGCGATCCGTTCGGCAATCCGAGCAGCGCCCACGCCGAAGGCGCTCGCGCGAAGCGGGCGCTCGAAGGGGCGCGGGAGCGCGTCGCGGCGCTCGTGGGAGCGCAGGCAGCGGAGATCGTCTTCACGAGCGGTGCCACCGAGGCCAATCACGTCGCGATCCACGGTGTCGCCGGCGTTGCCGGCGATCGCCGTCTGCTCGTGACGAGCGCCGTCGAGCACCCCTCGGTCGACGAGCCGGCGGAGTCGCTGCACGCGGCCGGCTGGGAGGTGGTTCGCCTCCGCGTCGACCGCGACGGCCAGCTCGACTTCGACGGACTCGAGGCGGCGATCGGCTCCGAGCCTGCGCTCGTCTCGCTGATCTGGGCGCAGAACGAGACGGGCGTCGTCTCGCCGATCGCCCGCGTCGCCGAGCTGTGTCGATCGCGCGGGGTCCCGCTGCACGTCGATGCGACGCAGGCGGTCGGAAAGCTTCCGATCGATCTCGATCGCATTCCCGTGGACCTTCTTTCGGCATCGGCCCACAAGTGCAACGGGCCGAAGGGCGTCGGCTTCCTGGTGGTCCGCGGCGACCGGAATCTCGCGCCGTGGCTGCGCGGCGGAGGACAGGAGCGCGGCCGGCGCGGCGGGACTCCGAACGTGCCCGGAATCGTAGGCCTGGGGATCGCGGCGGAACTGGCCGCCGCCGACCTCGAACAGCGTGCCGGGCGCTGGACGATGCTGCGCGACCGCCTCTGGCACGGGATCGAGGCGAAGACGCCGTCCGTTCGCCGCAATGGAGATCCGGCGTCGGTGTTGCCCAACACGCTCAACGTCGAGTTCACCGGCGCGGCCGGTGAAGTCCTGGTGGAGGCGCTGGACGGGGAGGGAGTGGCGGTCTCGGCGGGCGCGGCCTGCGCATCGGGCGCCGTGCATCCGTCGCGCGCGTTGCTCGCGATGGGCCGCACGGCCGCCGAGGCACGCGCCGCCGTGCGCTTCAGCATCGGACACGGGAACGACGTCGACCAGATCGATCGCGTGCTCGCGATCCTGCCGGATCTCGCGGCTCGTGCGCGCGCGCTGGCCGCCGCGGAGGCGGACACTCGATGAGCGAGCGGATCCTCGTCGCGATGTCCGGCGGAGTCGACTCCTCGGTCGCCGCCGCGCTCCTCGTCGAGCAGGGATACGAGGTGATCGGCGTGACCATGCGGCTCTCGGCGGGCGGCTCGCGCTGTTGCTCGCTCGACGATGTCGAGGATGCCCGGCGCGTCGCCGAGCGCCTCGGGATCCGTTTCTACGTCGCGGACTACGCCGACGCGTTCCGGCGCGAGGTCATGGAGCCGTTCGCCGACGCGTACCTCGGCGGTCGCACGCCGATCCCATGCGTCGCGTGCAACGGGCGCTTCAAGTTCCACCGTCTGCTCGAGCGGGCGCGCGCTCTCGGTGCGGAGGCCGTGGCAACCGGGCACTATGCACGGATCGAACGCGACGCCGAGTCCGGCGGGTGGGCGCTGCACTGCGGAGCCGATCCCGCCAAGGATCAGTCGTACTTCCTGTTCGACCTCGGACCGGACCAGCTCGCTCGAGCGCGCTTCCCCGTCGGCGCGCTCACCAAGAGCGAAGTCCGCGATCGCGCGCGGGCGCTCGGCCTCGGCACGGCGGACAAGCCGGAGAGCCAGGAGATCTGCTTCGTGCCGGATGGGGACTATGCGCGGGTGGTCGAGGCGCTGCGGCCCGGCGCGGCCCCCGGTGTCGGCAAGATCGTCGATGGCGACGGCCGCGTCCTGGGCCAACACCGCGGCGTGCATCACTTCACGGTCGGCCAGCGCCGCGGTCTCGAGCTCGCGCTCGGCCGGCGTGTCTACGTCCAGTCGATCGACGCTGCACGGAACCGCGTCGTCGTCGCAGAGAAGAACGCGCTCGGTGCGGCGGGGGCACGGCTCGCCGGCGTCCACTGGGTGGCAGGGCGCCCCCCGGAGGCAGCGGCGCGGGCGCGCGTGCGCGTTCGCTACCGGCATCCCGGCGCCGGCGCGCTCGTGGTCCCGCTCGACGATCGTTCGGCGCGCGTCGAGTTCGACGCCGCGGTCGAGGCCGTCACGCCGGGACAGGCGGCCGTGTTCTACGACGGTTCGCGCGTGCTCGGGGGCGGCTGGATCGAGGAGGCGTTGTCGTGAGCGACGGCGACGAGGCGGTGGTCGGAGCGGACAGCCACTCGGCGCCGCCGGCGGAACGCGCGGCGCTCGAGGCCGAGCTGGGGCACACCTTTCGGGATCCGTCGCTCCTCGAGACGGCGTTGCAGCACCCGTCGTTCGCACACGAGCAGGACGGGACGCGCGGCAACGAGCGGCTCGAGTTCCTGGGCGATGCCGTGATCGACCTGGCCGCGGCGCAGCTGCTCTTCGAGGCTCATCCGACGTGGGAGGAGGGCCACCTATCGCGCGCGCGGGCTGCGCTGGTCAACACGTCGGCGCTCGCGCGCCATGCGCGTGAGCTGGATGTTCCCGCGCACGTCCGACTCGGACGCACCGAGCGGAAGGGGGGGACCGGGAAGGACTCGATCCTCGCCAACGTGTTCGAGGCGGTGATAGGCGCCGTGTATCTCGACGCCGGCCTCGAGCCGGTGGTCGCGCTCGCGAGGGTTCTCTTTGCTCCGGCGCTGGAGCCCGACTCGGACGCGTTCGCCGCGGATCCGAAGACGCGCTTCCAGGAATGGACGCATGCCGAGCTGCGCAAGACACCGCGCTATGTCTCGGTCGAGGACACGGGCGTCGAGAACGACGAGGGTCGCTTCACCGTGGAAGCCCGCATCGATGGCGACGTCTGGGGCCGCGGCTGCGGGCGCACGAAGCGAGCCGCGGAGCGCGCCGCGGCCGAGGCTGCGCTCGAGCGGGTCGCCGCGAAGGAGCCCTCGTGAGCACCCCGACGTCGCCGTCGCACAGGGCGGGCGTCGTCGCGCTGCTGGGCCGCCCGAATGCGGGGAAGTCGTCGCTGCTGAACCGGCTGCTCGGTGAGAAGCTCGCGATCGTCACGGCCAAGCCGCAGACCACGCGCAGCCGCCTGCTCGGCATCGTCACGAGGCCGGGTGCGCAGCTCCTCGTCGTGGATACGCCCGGCTTCCTCGCCGGGACCCGGCCGCTCGAGACGGCGATGCGCGCCGCCTCCGAGGAGGCGGCCGGCGACTGCGATGTCGCGCTGCTGCTCATCGGGCCGGGCGCCGGCTTCGAGCCGATCCACGCCGAGTGGCTCGCGCGTCTCGCCGAGCGCCACACGCCGGTGTTGCTCGTGGCAACCCAGTGCGACCGACCCGAGACGGCGGCGACGCCATGGCCTCCGCCCGGCGCCGCGGAGACCGCCGGTGCGCTGCGCATTTCGGCACGCACCGGCGAGGGGATCGAGGCGTTGGTCGCGCGCATCGTCTCGCTGCTCCCGGAGGCGCCGGCGTTCTACCCGGAAGACGAGATCACCGATCGACCGCTGCGCTTCCTCGCGGCGGAGGCCGTGCGGGAGGCGGTCTTCGAGTCGTTGGCGCAGGAGCTTCCCTACCGGATGGCGGTGGAGGTCGTCGAGTTCGACGAATCGGACCCTGCGCTGACGCGGATCCGGGCCAACCTGTTGGTGGAACGGGATTCCCAGAAGCGCATCGTCGTCGGCCGGGGCGGAGCCCAGATCAAGGCGATCGGCATTCAGGCGCGCCGCGAGATCGAACGGCTGCTCGGCCGGCAGGTGCACCTGGCGCTCTGGGTGAAGATCGATCCAGATTGGCTGCGCAAGCCGAAACGGCTGAAATCACTCGGCTATTGCTGATCGGGGCGAGCGTCCGGTAACGTCTCGGGTCTGCAACCCCAGAGGGAGGCCCCCGTGAGCTCGAAGGACGTCGTGATCTGCGCTGCGGCGCGCACACCGATCGGCAGTTTCCAGGGGGCGCTCTCGTCGCTCTCCGCGTCGGATCTCGGAGGCGTCGCCGTCGCCGAAGCCGTGAAGCGTTCCGGCGCCAAGCCCGAGGAGGTGGAGCGCGCGATCCTCGGCAACGTGCTGCCCGCGGCGATGGGCCAGGCTCCCGCGCGACAGGCCGTGATCAAGGCAGGTCTGCCGGTCAGCGTCGGCGCGATCACGATCAACAAGGTCTGCGGCTCGGGTCTGCAAGCGGTGATGTTCGCGCGCCGGGAGATCCTCGTCGGCGACGCCGACGTACTGATCGCCGGCGGCATGGAATCGATGACCAACGCGCCGTATGCGCTGCCGAATGCCCGTGGCGGCTACCGGATGGGCAACGGCAAGATCATCGACACGATGATCCACGACGGCCTGTGGGATCCCTACGACGACATGCACATGGGCAACTGCGGCGACATGGTCGCCGCGAAGTACGGCTTCTCGCGCGAGGACCAGGACGCGTTCGCAGCCGCCTCCTACGAGCGTGCGCTGGCCGCCCAGAAGGAAGGGCGCTTCAAGGAAGAGATCGTCCCGGTGACCGTGAAGGGCCGCAAGGGCGACACGCTGGTCGATCAGGATGAAGAGCCGGGCCGGGGCCAGATCGACAAGATGAGTGGGCTTCGGCCCGCGTTCTCGAAGGACGGCACGGTGACGGCGGCCAACGCGTCGACGATCAACGACGGAGCGGCGGCGCTCGTGGTGGCGTCGGCGGAAACGGCGAAGGCGCGCGGCTACAAGGTGCTCGCGCGGATCGTCGGGGACGCCACGGCGGCCGTGGAACCCAAGTGGTTCACGATCGCTCCGGTGCATGCGCTGGCCAAGCTCTACGAGAGGACGAAGACCAAGCCGCTCGACTGGGACCTCTACGAGATCAACGAGGCTTTCTCCGGCGTCACGATGGCGGCGATGAAGGAGCACGGGATTCCGCACGACCGCGTCAACGTGAACGGCGGCGCGGTGGCGCTGGGGCACCCGATCGGATGCTCCGGCGCCCGTCTGTTGGTGACGCTGATCCATTCGCTGCGACAGCGCGGCGAGAAGAACGGCATCGCCACGCTGTGCATCGGCGGCGGTGAGGCCGTGGCTCTCGCGGTGGAGCTGGTCTGATGGCCGCGCAGAAGCACACGCTCGGAATCATCGGGACCGGCACCATGGGCCAGGGGCTCGCCCAGGTCGCGGCGCAGGCCGGCTACGAGGTGGTGTTCCAGAATCGCCGGCAGGAGTCCGTGGATCGCGGTCTCGCGGCGATCCGCAAGTCGCTCGAGAAGCTGGTCTCGAAGCAGAAGCTCAGCGAGCCCGAGATGGGGGAGACGCTGGAGAGGATCCGCGGCGTCGTCCCGCTGGAGGAGCTGAAGGGCTGCGAGCGCGTCATCGAATGCGCGCCCGAGGAACTCGACGTCAAGCGCGAGATCCTCCAGAAGATCGACGGGATCGTCGGCGACGACAGCATCATCGCGACCAACACGTCGAGTCTGTCGGTGACCAAGCTGGCCTCGTACGTGAAGCGCCCCGGCTACTTCGTCGGCCTGCACTTCTTCAATCCGGTGCCGATGATGAAACTCGTCGAAGTGGTGCGCGGCATGCGCACCAGCGACTCGACGGTCGCCGCCGTGCGCGGCCTCTCCGAGAACCTCGGCAAGGTGCCGATCGAGGTGAAGGACTCGCCGGGCTTCGTCGTGAACCGCGTGTTGTTCCCGATGATCAACGAGGCGGCCTTCGCGCTCCAGCAGAGCGTGGCCGATCCGGCCAGCATCGACGAGTGCATGAAGCTCGGCTGCAACCATCCGCTCGGTCCGCTGGCGCTCGCGGACCTCGTGGGCCTCGACGTGGTGTACGCGATTCTCGACAGCCTGTACCGGGAGTACGGAGAGCCGCGCTACGCGCCCTGCCTCGAGATCAAGAAGCGGGTCGAGGCCGGCTGGCTCGGTCGCAAGTCCGGGCGCGGCTTCTACACCTACGCGGCGTAGCAGGGACGCGGCTCGGGTGGAGTCCGTCATCCTCTACGAGGTCGGCCCGCGCGACGGACTGCAGAACGAGCCGGAAACCGTACCGACGGAAGCGAAATGCGAGCTGATCCGGCGCCTCGCGGGCGCGGGACTGCGGCGCATCGAAGTCACGTCGTTCGTGTCGCCGAAGTGGATCCCGCAGCTCGCGGACGCCGACGCGCTGTGCGCCGCCTTGCCGCGGGACAGCGGCGCCGTCTTCAGCGCGCTGGTGCCCAACCAGGCCGGCTACGAGCGATTCCGCGCCGCGGAGTTGCCCGTCGCGGCGTTCTTCGTCTCGGCGAGCGAGACCCACAACCGCAAGAACGTGAACCGGGGCGTCGCCGAACACCTGGACCGGTTCCGGCCGGTGGCGGAACGCGCTCTTGGCGACGGCGTGCGGTTGCGCGCCTACGTCTCGACGGTGTGTGGCTGCCCGTACGAAGGCCCGGTCTCCGTCGCCGCGGTGACGGATCTCGTGGAGCGCCTGCTGGCGCTCGGCGTCGGCGAACTCTCGCTCGGCGATACGATCGGGGTCGGTCACCCGCGGCAGGTCCGCGAGCTGACGTCGGCGGTGGCCGGCGTCGCTCCGCTCGAGCGGATCGCCCTACACCTGCACGACACGTGGGGCCGCGCGCTGGCGAACGCGCAGGCGGGCTTCGAGGCGGGCGTCCGGACCTTCGATGCGGCGCTCGGCGGTCTCGGCGGGTGTCCGTATGCGCCGGGTGCCTCGGGCAATGTCGCCACCGAGGACCTCGTGGATCTGTTCGCCCGCGCCGGCGTGGCGACGGGCGTCGATCTCGACGCGCTGGTGGACGCCAGCGCGTGGCTCGAACAGGACGTTCTCGCGCGTGCGCTTCCGAGCCGGGTCTACCGCGCGCGACTCGGCGAACGACGACGGGCACGCGAAAGGAAGGCTTCGTGAAAACGGGCAAGGACGTGCGCGAGCGCCTCGATCGCATCCAGCGAGGCGGCGACCCGAAGTACCACGACAAGGCCACGAGCGAGGGCAAACTCTTCTGTCGCGAACGGCTGCGCCTGCTGCTCGATGCGGACTCCTTCGTCGAAGACGCAGTGTTCGCCAACAGCGTGGCCGGTGATCTGCCGGCGGACGGCGTCGTCACCGGCAGCGGACGCATCGACGGCCGCCCGGTCTGTGTGATGGCCAACGACTCGACCGTGAAGGCCGGCTCGTGGGGATGGCGCACCGTCGAGAAGATCCTGCGCATCCAGGAGACCGCCGAGCGGTTGGCGGTGCCGATGCTCTACCTGGTCGATTCCGCCGGCGCACGCATCACGGACCAGATCCAGATGTTCCCGGGCCGCCGCGGCGCGGGGCGGATCTTCGCCAACCAATGCCGGATGTCCGGCTTCGTGCCGCAGCTCTGCCTGCTGTTCGGGCCCTCGGCCGCCGGCGGCGCGTACATCCCGGCGTTCTGTGACGTGCTGATCATGGTCGAGGGCAATGCCAGCATGTACCTCGGCTCGCCGCGCATGGCGGAAATGGTGATCGGGCAGAAGACCACGCTCGACGAGATGGGCGGCGCGCGCATGCACTGCAGCGTGTCGGGCCTCGGCGATTGGCTCGCGAAGGACGAAGCGGAGGCCATCGTTGCGGCGCGCCAGGTGCTCTCGTACCTGCCGATCCGCGCCGGCGGCGAGCTTCCCCGCGTGGCGGCGCGGGCGCCGGCGGCGGACCCCGCGGATCTCGAGACGGTGATCCCGAAGGACGAGAACAAGCCCTTCGACGTCCGCGCGGTCCTCGATCGGCTCGTCGATGCCGAATCGTGGTGCGAGCTGAAGCGGCTGTGGGCGGGCGAACTCCTGACCGGGTTCGCACGCATCGACGGTCGTCCCGTCGGCGTGCTGGCGAACCAGTCGAAGGTGAAGGGCGGCGTGCTGTTCGTCGACTCCGCCGACAAGGCGGCGCGCTTCATCGGGCTCTGCGACGCCTACGGAATTCCGCTGCTGTACCTGGCCGACGTGCCGGGCTTCATGATCGGCAAGCAGGTCGAACGCCAGGGCATCATCCGCGCTGGCGCGAAGATGGTGATGGCGGTGTCCGAGGCAACGGTCCCGCGGATCTCCGTCGTGCTGCGCAAGGCCTACGGAGCCGGGCTGTACGCGATGTCGGGCCCGGGATTCTCGCCGGATGTCTGCCTCGCGCTGCCGACGGCGATGATTGCGGTGATGGGACCCGAAGCCGCCGTCAATGCCGTCTACTACAACAAGCTCCAGTCGCTGCCGGACGACGAGCGCGCCGCGCTGGTCGAGAAGCTGCGCGCCGAGTATCGGGCGGACATCGACATCGAACGGCTCGCGAGCGAGTTGGTGATCGACGCGATCGTCGCGCCCGAAAGCCTGCGCGCCGAGCTGGTCGCGCGGCTGGCGGCGATCGGCGAGCGCCCCCGTGACCCGGTGCTCCCGAAGCGCCGGTCCGTGGTGCCGATGTAGCGCTGGCCTGGCGCGGACGGGACACCAGACGATCTGCGTCCGCGGCTCGCGCCGTGTCGGATCGTCGCTATGTTTCTTCTCGCGCCCGACCGACCGGTCGGCCCGCTGGACGGACGGGCGCTGGCAAGGAGGCTCGCGGCCCATGGATGCGTCCCGGCTCCCGCTCGCTGCGCTCGACGTGATCACGGCCCGGAAGTACGGCGAGAGCGGCTACCCGCACGCCGAGTGGACTCGCCTGCGGCACGAGGATCCCGTGCATTGGTCGCAGCCGGAGGGCTACGAGCCGTTCTGGGCCATCACGAAGCATGCGGACATCATCGAGGTCTCGAAGCAGCCGGCACGCTTCCGCAGCGCGGGCCGCTTCATCCTGTTCCCCGAGGTGGCGGCGCCGGCAGGCGCGAGCCTCGAGGAGGCGCCGCCGCTGCGCATGCTCGTCAACATGGACCCTCCGGAGCATCGCGACTACCGCCGGCTCGTGTCGGCGTTCTTCACACCGCGCGCGGTCCAGCGGCTCGAGGCGCGGCTCGAGGAGATCACGACCGGCTTGTGGAACGATCTCTACGAGCGCGGCGACGGCACGATCGAGTGTGACTTCGTCCCGGAGATCGCGGCCCTCCAACCGCTTCGGATGATCACCGAGATGCTCGGGATCCCGCGCGAGCGCGAGGAGTTCGTGCTGCGCATCACGAACGAGAACTTCGGCATCGAGGATCCCGAGTTCCAGCGCGAAGGGAACACTCGAGAGAGTCAGCTCGGATTCCTGACGGAGGCGTGGGGCTACCTGAACGAGATGCTCGAGGATCGCCGGAAGCATCCCCGTGAAGACCTGACGACGATGCTCGCCCAGGCGCGGCTGCCGGGCGACCAGCCGGTCCCGGCATTCGAGATGTTCTCGCTCTGGTTCCTCGTGATGGTGGCGGGACACGACACGACCCGGAACGCGATCTCCGGGGGGCTCCTGGCCTTCCTCGAAAATCCGGACGAACTGACCCGGCTGCGGCGCGACCCCGGTCTGGTGCCGGTCGCGGCCGACGAGATCGTGCGCTGGACGACGCCCGTGAACCACTTCTCGCGCACAGCGACCGAGGACTACGAGCTGCGCGGGAAGCAGATCCACGCCGGCGATTCCGTCGCGCTGTTCTACGCCTCGGCGAATCGCGACGAGGAGGTCTACGCGGATCCCTTCCAGTTCCGGATCGACCGCGACCCGAATCCGCACCTCGGCTTCGGGGTCGGGGAGCATTTCTGTCTCGGCTCGCATCTCGCGCGCATGGACCTGCGCGTCTTCTGGCGGCAGTTCGTCGAGCGCGTCGAATCAGTCGAGTCCGCCGGGCCGGTGGACCGGCTGCACTCGAGCTTCGTCGGCGGTCCGAAGCACGTGCCGGTGCGCATGAAGCTGCGGCCGCCGCCGCGCTGATCAGCCGCTAGCGCGGGGGATCCTCGCGCGTGCGCGCCCGCCTGCGCCGCCGCTGGTCGATGGCCGCCAGCACCGCCGCCGCCGCCGCGGTCCCGGGTGTCGCGCCGGGCTCCGGGGCCGGCAGGAGCGTCACCTCGTCGACGAAGCTCGCACCGGTCGTCGGGTCCGTCGGGGACGACGAGGCCCACGCGATCGTGACGTGGACCTCGCCCTCGAGGTCACTCAGGTCGGCGCGCAGGAACCCGGGATTGGCCTCCGGGTCCATTCGCTCGAAGGCTCTCTCGCCTCCTACGAGAACCGACTCCAGAACGAAAGTGATGAGCAGGGCTGGGTCCCGCTGACCCGCATCACTGGGAGTGGTGAGGAACACGTCGAGCTGCAGCTCGGCGACGTCGGTCACATCGATACAACGCCCGAGGGTCGGGGCCACGAGCGTCTCGATGAAGATGCCTTCGATGAGGTCGAGGCCTTGCCATGTCGCCTCACGGCCATCGCCGAAGACCGCCCACGCGCCGCCGAGGACGCCGGTCTCGACCCGCTCGGCGCCGCCGTCGACGGTCCAGCCCTGCAGGCCGTCTTCGAAGTCGAAGGTCACCGGTCCAGTCGAGAAGTCGGGGGTGAAGACCGGCTCGCCGTCCAGGCACGCCGCTTCCGCGGACACCGCGGCAACGAGGAAGAGCCACGCGATGGCGGCGCAGCGCAGCGATCGACCGTCGCGCCGCGCGAGGGACCCGAGTTGCGGGCCGGTCTCCATGCGCGACCTCCGAGGCGAGACTATCGGAGAGGGACCGCCCGCGCAACGGAACGGTGCGGAGGGCCGGGCCGCACGGGTCGCTCGTCCGCTCCGTCGTGCACTACGATCGGACGTGGTGGAGATCCAGAATCGAGGAGGATCGCGATGTTCGGCAGACGTCCCGACGCCACGCTGGTGACGCGACTCTCGACGATGCGGCGGTTCATGCCGCACGTGTCGCCGCGCCGGAACGATTCCCTCTTCTACATGATGCAGGACATCGAGGTCGAGGCCGCGCTCGAGTTTCTCGACAAGAAGAACCGGGAGCGGCCTGCCGATCGCCCGTTGACGCTGTTTCATCTGTTGCTGCGCGCCTGCGCCCAGGCGCTCTACCTGCGGCCCGGCGTGAACCGCTTCGTGAAGTCGGGACGGCTGTGGCAGCGCGACGGCGAGTGGATCACGTTCAGCGCCAAGAAGGAGATCCAGGACGGCGCGCCGATGATCACCGTCAAGAACCGGTTCCATCCGGCGACCGAGACGCTCGACGAGATGGTCGACGGCGTGTACGCGAGACTCGGCGCCGGCCGCGCCGGCAAGCAGACGACGAGCGACAAGGAGATGAACGTGATGGTTCACCTTCCGGTGTTCGTCATCAAGGTGCTGATGGCGCTGGCGCGGCTCGGCGACGATCTCGGCCTGCTGCCGCGCAAGATGATCGACGCCGACCCGCTCTTCACGTCGATCTTCCTGGCGAACCTGGGGTCGATCCACTACCCGGCCGGGTTCCACCACCTGTGGGAGTACGGGACGGCGTCCTTGTTCGGTGTCATGGGGCGGATCGAGCCGGGCGCCAATGGTCGTCGCAAGATCACCATGGCGTGGACCTACGACGAGCGCATCGAGGACGGCCTCTACTCCTACTACACGTTGGAGCTGATCCGGGCGCATCTGGAGGAGCCGGACCGCCTCGTCGTGACGCAGGGAGAGCCGACCTAGGACGCTCCCCGACGCTCGCCTGGCGCCGACGTCGTTGCTGGCTGTGGCCTCTCGAACGTGCTAGCCACCTGACGTGAACTGGCAACCTGCGCGCGCCGAGCGGGCCGACCGCCGTCCGGTTCCCGAGCCCGCCCCCCGCGAGAGCGGCCTCTCGATCGGAGAGCTCGGCGCGGAGACGGGCCTCTCGCCCCGGACCATCCGCTACTACGAAGAGCTCGGCCTGCTTCCCGGCGTCCGGCGTCGCGCCGGGGGCCGCCGCGTCTACGGCCCCGAGGAGCAGGAACGCCTGCGTTTCATCCAGCGCCTGAAGACGCTCGGCTGTTCGCTCGCCGAGATCCGCGAGCTCGATGCCGTCCATGGCATCGGCGGATCGACCGCGGCGATGCTCGCCCGCCTCGACACGCTGCTCGCCGATCGGCTCTTGGAGCTCGATGCGCGGATCGCCGAACTCTCCGGCCTGCGCGCCGAGATCGGCCGATACCGCGAGCGCATCGCCGGGCGGCTCGCGCAGGCCGCGCTGCCCGCGAAGGAGACGACATGAGTTCCGCAGCGCGTCTGGTCCCTGCGCTCGACAGCGCGTCGCGCGTGCGTGTCGTCACCGCGGCCTCATTGTTCGACGGACACGATGCCGCGATCAACATCATGCGTCGTCTGCTGCAGGCCCAGGGCGCCGAAGTCATCCATCTCGGCCACGACCGATCCGTCGACGAGGTGGTGGACGCGGCGATCCAGGAGGACGCGCATGCCATCGCCGTCTCGTCGTACCAGGGCGGTCACATGGAGTTCTTCCGCTATCTCCTTGCGCGGCTGCGCGCGCGCAGGGCGGAACATATTCGCGTGTATGGAGGGGGCGGCGGCACGATCACGTCCGCCGAAGCCGCCGCCCTGCAGGCAGATGGCGTGGCGAGGATCTTCGGCCCCGAGGATGGTCGGCGGCTCGGCCTCGAAGGGATGATCCGCAGCATCCTCGAGGAATCGACCCGGCGGCCCGCTGTGGACCCCGACCGGTGTCTTGTGCAGCTGGCGCCCGCTGCGCCGGGAGCCGTGGCGCAGCTGGTGAGTTGGTTCGAGGAGCGGAGCGCTCCGAACGATGCGGAAGCCAGCCGCGTGCGCCGCGCGCTCGCGGGCCGTCGCTCGCGCCCGCCGGCGCCCATCGTCGGCTTCACCGGAACCGGAGGTGCGGGCAAGTCGAGCGTCGTCGACGAGGTCGTGCGCAGACTCCGGCGCGACCGACCCACGGTTTCGATCGGCTGCCTGCTCGTCGATCCCACGCGGCGCCGCACGGGCGGGGCGCTGCTCGGAGATCGCATCCGGATGAACGCGATCGGCGCGCCCGGGATCTACGTCCGCTCCCTCGCGACGAGACGAGCCCATGTCGCGCTTTCGCAGGCCGTCCGCGATGCGACCTCGGTGTTGCAGGCGGCGGATTTCGACCTCGTGCTGGTCGAGACGGCGGGCATCGGACAGAGCGACTCGGAGATCACCGAGCTCGCCGACCTCTCCGTGTACGTGATGACACCCGAATACGGCGCGCCGTCTCAGCTCGAGAAGATCGATATGCTCGACCTCGCGGACCTCGTCGTACTGAACAAGGCCGATCGCCACGGCGCGCAGGACGCGTTGCGCGATGTCCGCCGGCAGTGGCGCCGGAACCGCGAACGCGTTCCGCACAGCGACGAGGACGTGCCGGTCTTCGCGACCGTCGCGAGTCGCTTCCAGGACCCCGGGATCGAGCGGTTCTACCGAAGCCTCGCACGATCGCTCGGCGAACGCGGCGCCGTTCTGGCCGTCGACGTCGCTGCGGTCCCGCCCGCCGAGGCGGCGACGCATGGGCTGTTGCCGAGTGCTCGGCGCCGCTATCTCGCGGAGATCGCCGACGCAGTGCGCGGGTACCGCGCGCGGAGCGAAGAGTCGGCCGAGCGCGCCGACGATGCGTGGGCGCTCCAGCGCGCGCTGCGCAGTCTCGGCGAAGCGCCGCCAGAGGACATGATGCCCTACCCGGACAGTTCCCTTTCGGCGGAGGACGCCGGCGATGGCGCCGTCCCGGCCTTGCGCCGTCGCTACAACGATGTGCTCGCCGTTCTCGATCCCGCTGCCAGGGATGAGCTCCGCGGTTGGCCCGCTACCTGCGCGCGCTACGCAGCCGATGCGCAGGAGTACCGGGTTCGCGAGCGGCCCATTCGCGTCGAGAATCACGTCGAGACGCTCTCCGGCACGCGTTTGCCTCGGGTCGCGCTCCCGCGGACCCGGAGCTGGGGCGAACAGCTGCGTCAGCTGCGACGCGAGAATCTCCCGGGCCACTTCCCGTTCACCGCCGGTGTCTTCCCGTTCAAGCGCGGCGACGAGGATCCGACGCGGATGTTCGCGGGCGAGGGCACCCCGGAGCGCACGAACCGCCGCTTCCATCTGCTCGCCAGCGGCACCGGCGGAGCGCGGCTGTCGACGGCCTTCGACAGCGTGACGCTCTACGGTCGCGATCCCGATGAGCGGCCGGACATCTGGGGCAAGGTCGGGAACTCGGGAGTGTCGGTCTGCACCGTCGACGACGCCAAGAAGCTCTATTCCGGCTTCGACCTCTGCGACCCTTCGACGTCCGTCTCGATGACGATCAACGGCCCGGCGCCGATGGTGCTCGCGTTCTTCCTGAACGCCGCGATCGACCAGCGCGTCGAGCGCCATCTGCGGGAGAACGGGCGGCTGGAAGCCGTCCGCACGCGTTTCCGCGAGCGCGGGCTTCCCTCGTATCACGGCGAGCGGACGGCCGATCACGACGGCCTCGGATTCGGACTCCTCGGGATCGCGGGCGACGAGGCGGTGGACGCGGAGACCTATGCGCGGATCCGCGCCGACGTGCTGCGCAGCGTGCGCGGCACCGTCCAGGCCGACATCCTGAAGGAAGACCAGGCTCAGAACACCTGCATCTTCTCCACCGAGTTCGCGCTGCGCATGATGGGCGATGTCCAGGCCTGGTTCGTACAGGAGGCCGTGCGCAACTTCTACTCGGTCTCGGTGTCCGGCTACCACATGGCCGAGGCCGGTGCGAATCCGATCACCCAGCTCGCCTTCACGCTTGCCAACGGCTTCACGCTGGTCGAGTACTATCGCGCCCGCGGCATGGCCGTCGACGACTTCGTGCCGAATTTCTCGTTCTTCTTCAGCAACGGACTCGATGCCGAATATACGGTCATCGGTCGCGTCGCGCGGCGGATCTGGGCGGTCGCGATGCGCGAGCTCTACGGCGCGAGCGAACGCAGCCAGAAGCTCAAGTACCACGTGCAGACCTCCGGCCGCTCGCTGCACGCGATGGAGATGGCTTTCAACGACATCCGCACCACGCTCCAGGCGCTGACGGCACTGCAGGATCACTGCAACAGCCTGCATACCAATGCGTACGACGAAGCGGTGACGACGCCGACCGAGGAATCCGTGCGGCGCGCACTGGCGATCCAGCTGATCATCACGCGAGAACTCGGCATCGCGCGCAACGAGAATCCGCTACAGGGCGCGCACGTCGTCGATTGGCTGACCGATGCCGTCGAGGAGGCCGTTCTGCAGGAGTTCGAGCGGCTCTCCGAGCGCGGCGGCGTGCTCGGCGCGATGGAGACGCTGTACCAGCGAGGCCGCATCCAGGACGAGAGTCTCCGCTACGAGGAGCGGAAACACTCCGGCGCGCTGCCCGTCGTGGGCGTCAACACCTTCGTCGCGCCTCGATCCGAGTCGGCAGCGCCGCGGCCGGACGCGCTCGTGCGTTCGAGCGAAGAGGAGAAACGGCGCCAGCTCGAGGCGCTCCGCTCGTTCCATGCTCGCCACGCGGACCGCAGCCCCGCGGCGTTGCGGAAGCTGCAGGAGGTCGCCTCCTCCGGTGGGAACGTCTTCGCCGAGCTGATGGAGACCGCGAAGGTCGCGAGCCTCGGGCAGATCAGCACGGCGCTGTTCGAGGTGGGCGGGCGCTATCGGCGGGCGATGTAGCCTCGGCTATCCTGCGCCGCGTTCTACGGAGGGCTGCATGTCGACCAGGTCGAACCACCCCGATCTCGAACGCTGGCGAGAGCTGGCAGCGCGGGAGTTGCGAGGCAAGGATCCGGAGACGCTTCGCTGGGAGACACCGGAGGGGATCCCGGTGGCGCCGCTCTACACCGCAGCGGATCTCGAGCGGCTCGAGGGGACCGACAGCCTCCCGGGAGCGTTCCCGTACCTGCGCGGCGTCCGCGCCACGATGTACGCGAACCGACCCTGGACCATCCGGCAGTACGGCGGCTTCTCGACCGCGGAGGAGACCAACGCGTTCTTCCGCCGGAACCTCGCGGGCGGCCAGCAGGGCCTCTCGGTCGCCTTCGATCTCGCGACGCACCGCGGCTACGACTCGGATCATCCGCGCGTGGTGGGCGACGTCGGCAAGGCCGGCGTCGCGATCGATTCGATCGAGGACATGAAGCGTCTCTTCGACGGCATCCCGCTCGACCAGGTGACGGTCTCGATGACCATGAACGGCGCGGTGCTACCGGTCCTGGCTTGTTTCATCGTCGCCGGAGAGGAGCAGGGGGTTCCGCACGAGAAGCTCGCCGGGACGATCCAGAACGACATCCTGAAGGAGTTCATGGTCCGGAACACCTTCATCTATCCGCCCCTCCCGAGCATGCGCATCGTCGCCGACATCATCGAGTACACGGCCCAGCAGATGCCGAAGTTCAACTCGATCTCGATCAGCGGCTACCACATGCAGGAAGCCGGCGCGAACGCCGTCCTCGAGCTGGCCTTCACGATCGCCGACGGCCTCGAGTACGTGCGCGCCGCGCTGTCCAAGGGGCTCGCGATCGACGACTTCGCCCCGCGGCTGTCGTTCTTCTTCGCGATCGGCATGAACTTCTACATGGAGGTGGCGAAGCTGCGCGCGGCGCGACTGTTGTGGGCCGAGAGCATGGCCCAGTTCGAGCCGAAGAACCCGACCAGCAGCATGCTGCGCACGCACTGCCAGACGTCGGGCGCGAGCCTGACCTATCAAGCTCCGCTCAACAACATCGTTCGCACCACCGTCGAGGCGATGGCCGCGGTGTTCGGCGGCACGCAGTCGCTGCACACCAACGCCTTCGACGAGGCCCTCGCGCTGCCCTCGGAGGCGAGCGCGCGGGTGGCGCGCAGTACGCAGCTGATCCTGCAGGAGGAGACCGGCATCCCTGCGGTGATCGATCCGTGGGGAGGCTCGTACTTCATGGAGTCGCTGACGGCGAGCCTCGCGGCCGAGGCGCGCAAGGTGATCGCCGAAGTGGCGGAGCTCGGCGGCATGGCGCGCGCGATCGACGCGGGAATGCCGAAGCTGCGCATCGAGGAGTGCGCGGCGCGCCGACAGGCGCGCATCGACCGTGGCGAGGATGTCGTCGTTGGCGTCAACAAGTATCGAACGGAGGGCGCGGAGGCCGAGCTGGACCTGCTCGAGATCGACAACAGCGCGGTGCGCGCGTCGCAAGTCCGCCGCCTGGCCGAGCTGCGCAAGCAGCGCGATGAGACCGCCGTCAGGCGGACGCTGGCTGCGCTCGAGGCAGCCGCACGCAACGAATCAGGTAATCTCCTCGCGCTGGCCGTCGACGCGGCACGCGCGCGGGCGACGCTCGGCGAGATCTCCGAGGCGCTCGAGCGGGTCTACGGACGGCACCGGCCCGAGACGCGCACGATCTCCGGCGTCTACGCGGCCGTATCGAGCGGAGATGCCGACTTCGATGCCGCGCGCGCCGACGTCGAGACCTTCGCGGCGGCCGAGGGACGCCGCCCGCGGATGCTGGTCTGCAAGCTCGGCCAGGATGGGCACGATCGCGGCATGAAGGTCATCGCGAGCGCCTTCGCGGATCTCGGCTTCGACGTCGATATCGGCCCGCTGTTCCAGATGCCCGAGGAGGCGGCGCGACAGGCGATCGAGAACGACGTGCATGCCGTCGGCGTGTCGACGCAGGCAGGAGGGCACAAGACGCTGGTGCCGCAGCTCATCGAGGCGCTGCACGCCCAGAAGGCCGGTGAGATCGTCGTGATCGCCGGCGGGGTGATCCCGCCGAAGGACGTCCCGGCGCTCGAGGCGGCGGGCGTCTCGGCGGTCTTCGGTCCGGGCACGGCGATCCCGGAGGCGGCGCGCGAGGTCTTGCGCCAGATCCGCGCGCGCCGCGCATGAGCGTCGACCCGGAGGCGATCGCCGAGCACCGGGACGGGATCCGGCGCGGCGATCGGCGCCTGCTCGCCAAGGCGATCACGTTGCTCGAGAGTCGGCGCGCGGACCACGCGGCGCTCGGACACGCGATCCTCGAGGCACTCGTGCCCGACACGGGCCGTGCCGTGCGCGCCGGGATTTCGGGAACACCCGGCGTCGGAAAGAGTTCGTTCATCGAGGCGCTCGGACTGCATCTCACGAGACAGGACCAGCGCGTGGCCGTCCTGGCCGTGGACCCCTCGAGTCCACGCACGGGCGGCAGCATCCTCGGCGACAAGACCCGCATGGAGCGGCTCGCACAGGACGAACGCGCGTTCATCCGGCCTTCGCCGTCCGGTGGCTCGCTCGGCGGCGTCGCGCACCGCACGCGCGAGACGTTGTTGTTGTGCGAAGCGGCTGGCTTCGACGTCGTGCTCGTCGAGACCGTCGGCATCGGCCAGTCGGAGGCAGCCGTCGCGTCGATGGTCGACTTCTTCGGAGTCCTGCTGCAGCCGGGGGCCGGCGACGAGCTGCAGGGGATGAAGAAGGGCGTGCTCGAGTTGGCCGATGCGCTGGTCGTCCACAAGGCCGACGGCGAGCTGCTGCCCGCCGCGCGGCGTGCCCGGCTCGAGTATCAGCACGCGCTCGAGCTGCTGCGGCCGAGCTCGCGTCACTGGCAGCCGCCGGTGCTGCTCGCGAGCGCGCAGACGGGCGACGGGATCGCGGAAGTCTGGGAGGCGGTCCTCGCCCATCGCCGCGCGCTGGAGGCCAGTGGCGAACTCGACACCCGGCGCCGGGAGCAGGCGCGGGCGTGGCTGTGGAGCCTGGTCGGCGAGGGCCTCGAGGCCGCGTTTCGCGCCCACCCGGTCGTTGCGGAGGCGATTCCGCGCCTCGAGGCCGAGGTGACCGAGCGCAAGACCACGGCCTCGGCGGCCGCACGGGCGCTCCTGGCGCTGTTCTCGGCGACCTCCCGCGATTGAGCGTCCGGCCCCGCGGGTCACGCGACCGCAGGGAGCTTCGAATTGCCGGTCGGCGCTTCACTTCCGCCGCCGGGCTGCCGATGCAAGGACCGGACACAACCCCGGCTGCGGAGAGTTCCGATGGTCCAGATCAACATGGCCGCGCGCGAGATCACGCTGAAGGTGGTCTACTACGGCCCCGCGCTCTCGGGCAAGACGACGAACCTCCAGCAGCTGCATGCGCTGATCGACCCCGCCTCGCGCGGCAAGATGGTGACACTCGACACCGCCGACGACCGCACGCTGTACTTCGACTTCCTGCCGATCCAGTTCGGCGCCGGCCGCGGCGTCTCGGTGAAGATCAAGATGTTCACCGTCCCCGGGCAGGTGATGCACAAGTCGACGCGCAAGGTCGTGCTGGCGGGCGCCGATGCGGTCGCCTTCATCGCGGACTCCCAGCGCTCGTGCGCGAGTGCCAACGCGTACTCCTGGCGCGACATGGAAGCCAACCTGCGCGCCAACGGCATCGACTTCGACGCGATTCCCAAGGTCGTGCAGTTCAACAAGCGGGATCTCCCGGACGTGAAGCCGCTCGCGGAGATCCGCAAGGCCTGGGCGGAGATCGCGACGTTTCCGGCTGTCTCGATGCGTGGCGAGGGCGTCCTCGAGACGTTCCGCGAGCTGCTGCGGCGGCTCTATCGGAACCTCGAGCAGAAGCACCAGCTCGCCCGGAACTTCGGAATCACAGAGGAAGAATTCCTCGCCGGGGTCTTCCAGAACGTCGCCCGCCCCGGACCGGAAGAGGCTGCCGTCGCGAGCTGACCCGCCGGCGCGCCGGCGTCCCTCGCCGCCGCTCCCCCCCTTTGACTCCCGGATCGAACGCTGATAGCTTCCGTGCGCCGATTCCCGTGGGGAAAGCGTGTGGCGAGACCGCGCGAGCGGTCCCTCGTAGCCGTCCATCATCGAGGCGGTCCGTCCGTGGATCCCGTCGCAAGGCTTCCCTACGTGAGGTTCGCAACCGGATGCCCCAGCTCGTGTCTCCGCTCCCGATTTCCGTGCCGCGCGCGAAGCGCGGAGCCGTGCCGCCGGAATGGGCCGATGTGATCGTTCCCGTCGAGGCCGGCGTCGCCGAGATCCGCGCCGGTCGCATGATCGTTCTCACGGACGACGAAGACCGCGAGAACGAGGGCGACCTGTGCATGGCCGCGGATTGCGTGACTCCCGAGGCGATCAACTTCATGGCCAAGCACGGTCGGGGGCTGATCTGCCTGTCGCTCACCGACGAGCGGATTCGCGAGCTACGCCTGCCGATGATGGTGCCGGACCAGGACAACACGACGACGTTCGGAACCGCCTTCACGATCTCGATCGAGGCCCGTCACGGCGTCACGACCGGCATCTCGGCCGCCGATCGCGCCAGGACGATCCAGGTCGCCATCGACGAGCAGTCGCGCCCGCACGACCTGTCGCGTCCGGGCCACATCTTCCCGCTGCGCGCGCGCGACGGTGGCGTGTTGCGGCGCGCCGGGCAGACGGAGGGTTCCGTCGACCTGGCGCGCATGGCAGGGCATCGTCCGGCCGGCGTGATCTGCGAGATCATGAACGACGACGGCTCGATGGCGCGGATGCCGGAGCTGGTGGCGTTCGCCCGCGCGCACGGCCTCAAGATCGTGACGATCGCAGACCTCATCGAGTATCGGCTGCGCCACGAGAAGCTGGTGCGCCGAGTCGCAGAAGCTGCGCTGCCGACGTCGATCGCCGGCGAGTGGCGCGCGTTCGTCTACGAGAACGATCTCGACCGCGTGGACCACATGGCGCTGCTGAAAGGCGACATCGGCCCGGAAGATGACGTGCTGGTGCGCGTACACAGCGAGTGTCTCACCGGCGACGCCTTCGGCTCGATGCGTTGCGATTGCGGCGAACAGCTTCACGCGGCGATGAAGATGATCGAAGCCGAGGGCCGCGGCGTCATCCTGTACATGCGGCAGGAGGGTCGCGGAATCGGTCTCAAGAACAAGATCCGCGCCTATTCGCTCCAGGACCAGGAAGGACTCGACACCGTCGATGCCAACGAGCGGCTCGGCTTCCCGGCCGATCTGCGGGACTACGGTGTCGGCGCGCAGATCCTCGTGGACCTCGGGGTCCGCCGGATGCGCCTGATCACGAACAACCCGGGCAAGCGGGCCGGTATCGAAGGCTACGGCCTGACGATCGTCGAGCGCGTTCCGCTCGAGATTGCACCCAACGAGAAGAACTACGAATACCTGCGCACGAAGAAGGAACGGCTGGGCCACTTGCTGCATCTGATGAGCTGAGTCCACGCCTGCTTCGCGACTGCCTTGTCCAGACACCTCCAACCGATCGGGGCCCGCATGTTCGAGACCGTCGAAGACGTCCAGAAACAGCTCGAAGCACAGGGATACATCTGCGACAAACGGATCGCGACCGTGGTGTTCCTGGCGAGCCGGCTCGAGAAGCCGGTGCTCGTCGAGGGGCCGGCCGGCGTCGGGAAGACCGAGCTGGCCAAGGTGGTCGCGGCCGCGACCGGCCGCCAGCTGATCCGGCTGCAGTGCTACGAGGGGCTCGACGAAGCCAAGTCGCTCTACGAGTGGGAGTACTCGAAGCAGCTGCTGTACACGCAGATCCTCAAGGAGAAGATCGGCGAGGTGATGCAGGGGACGGGATCCCTGCGCGAGGCAGCGGAGCGCGTCGGCGCCCAGGACAGCGTCTTCTTCTCGGACCAGTTCATCGTGCCGCGACCGCTCATGCATGCGATCACGACCGAGGAGCCGTGCGCGCTGCTGATCGACGAGGTGGACAAGTCGGATCCGGAGTTCGAGGCCTTCCTGCTCGAGGTGCTGTCGGACTTCCAGGTGACGGTGCCCGAGATCGGAACGTTCGTGGCGAAGCATCGCCCGCTGGTGTTCCTGACCTCCAACGACGCGCGCGAGATGAGCGACGCGCTGAAGCGCCGCTGTCTGCATCTGTGGATCGACTATCCGGACGAGGCGGCGGAGCTCCGGATCCTGCAGGCGAAGGTGCCGGGCATGGACCAGAAGCTCGCGGCCGACCTGGTCGCGATGATGCAGCGGCTGCGGCAGCTCGATCTCAAGAAGACGCCGTCGATCGCGGAGACGATCGATTGGGCGCGGGCGCTGCTTGCGCTCAACGCGGAGAGCCTCGGGGAAGATGCGGTTCGCGATACGATGAGCGTGATCCTCAAGTACGAGGCGGACATCCGCAAAGCGCAGCAGGAGCTGTCGCGGATGATGACCGCGAAGGCGGCGGCCGCCGCGCCCGTCGGATCCCCTCCGGCGGCGACCGGCACACCTGCCAGCAACCCGTCGGCGCCGATCACCCCGCCGAAGAAGGGTACGCTCCACTAGTTCGCACGCGCTCCGCGGGGAGGTCCGGTGCAACGCAAGATCGTCGAGTTCGCGAACCTGCTCCGGAAGAGCGGGCTGCGCGTGTCGGTGGCCGAGGCCATCGATGCGTTCCAGGCGCTCGAAGAGCTCTCGATCGACGACCGCGAGGTGTTCCGGGACGCTCTGCGGGCGTCACTCGTCAAGCGCGGCGACGACGTACCGACCTATGACCAGCTCTTCGACCTCTACTGGTCGGGATTCCACGACAACCTGAAGAACGCATTCGAAGCGGCGGCCGGCGCGCTGTCTGCCGACGGCATCGACATGGAGCAACTGCTCCGACAGATCCGCGAGATGCTCGAGAGCGGGCAGGTGCCGGAAGGCGAGGTCGATCTCTCGGATCTGGCGCGCGCGCTGCTGACCGGCGATCTCTCGGAGCTCGAGCAGATGATTCGCGCGGCGGCGACGCAGGCGGGTGTGGCGCGGATCGAGAACATGCTGCAGATCGGCTTCTTCGGCCGTCGAACGCTCGAGGCGATGAATGCGGAGGGCGCCACGCGGGAGCTGCGCGACCTCGCCGCGCGGCTGCGCGCGGCGGGCATGGGCGATGCCGAAGCGGAGGCGATCGGCCGGCTCGCAGAGCGTTTCTTCGAGGCGTTGCGTCAGAGCGTTCGCAGCTTCATGGAGCGTGAACTCCAGACCCGGAACTTCGAGTACATGGAGAAGTTCCGTCGCGAGGCGCTGTTCGAGAAGAGCTTCTACAGCCTGACCGAGGACGAGATCGCTCGCATGCGTGAGGTCGTGAATCGACTGGCGCAGCGCATCAAGAACGTCATGTCGATCCGTCGTCGTCGGCTCAAGAGGGGGAAGCTCGATCTGCATACGATGCTGCGTCGGAACATGGCGCGCGGCGGCATTCCCTTCGAGCTCGTCTTCAAGGAAAAGCGGAAGGACCGGCCCAAGCTGGTCATCTTGTGTGACGTCTCCTCTTCTGTGGCCAATGTCTCGCGCTTCATGCTCCAGTTCGTCTACAGCCTGCAGGAGTGTTTCACGAAGATCCGCAGTTTCGTATTCGTCGCGGAACTCGGGGAGGTGACGCAGGTCTTCCACGACCACGACGTCGCCAAGGCGATCGAGGAAGCGCTGGAAGGCGGAGGCGTCATCAACGTCTACACGCGCTCGAACTTCGGCATGGCCTTCCACACCTTCTGGCGGGATTTCCTGAGCGCCGTCGATGCGAAGACGACCGTGCTCGTGCTCGGCGATGCGCGCAACAACTACAACGACCCCAAGGCGTGGTGCCTGCGCGACCTGCACAGCAAGGCCAAGAACGTGATCTGGCTGAACCCCGAGAGCCCCAGCGCCTGGGGCTTCGGTGACAGCGTGATGGACAAATACCTGCCGTACACGACGCTCGCCGAGGAGTGCCGCAACCTCCGCCAGCTCTCGCGCATCGTCGACAAGCTCGTGCTCTGATCACGGCGCGTGGGCAGACTCCGGATACGAGACGCCCCGCCTGAGGGAAGCTCAGGCGGGGCGTCGTACAGGGGGGAGTGACGGTGGATATTTGATGGGGGGTGAGAGGTTGGACATTTCGAGTCGAAATGCCTTATCCACCGCCGCTCCAGAACCGTCGCGGATTATGCGCGCCCCGACACCCACAAGTCAAACACGATTTGTCATTTCTCCCTCGGAATCTGTGTCTCTGTGGCCGGGAGCGGGGCGGGCTGGGAACCGGATCGGAGGCTGCGAGCGGCATTTGCCCCCGAGGGGCTCGCGATGGCGCTTGGCGCCGCAACTGCCACTCGGATAGGTTCGGCGGCCGCATGGGCGAGAAGCGTTTCTCCATCAGCACTTTCGGCTGTCAGATGAATGCCCACGACTCGGGGAAGGTCGCGAGCCTGTTGCTGCATGACGGCTGGGTCGCCGCAGAGGCCGGGGTGGCGGACCTGCTGTTGATCAACACGTGCTCGATCCGCGAGAAGGCCGAGCACAAGCTCTACAGCGATCTCGGGCGGCTCCGGAGCTGGAAGGAGGAGCGTCCGGGCCGGCTGGTCGGCGTGGGCGGTTGCGTCGCCCAGCAGGAAGGAGATGCGCTGCTCGCGCGGTTCCCGCAGCTGGACTTCGTGTTCGGGACCCACAACCTGCGGATGGTTCCCGCGCTGGTTGCGTCGGCCGAAGCGGGTGTCCGCCGGGCGGAGACGGCCGAGCGCGGCGGGCTCGACCGGTTCGACCTCCCGGCCCGCCACCCCTCGCTGTCGCAGGAGAGCCCGGGCCGTGCCTTCGTCACCGTGATGGAAGGCTGCGACATGTTCTGCTCGTTCTGCATCGTGCCCCACACGCGTGGCAGGGAGATCAGCCGGCCGGCCGCGGCGATCGTGCAGGAGGTCGAGGCGCTCGTGGCGGAGGGCGTCGTCGAGGTGACGTTGCTCGGGCAGACCGTCAACGCCTACGGGCGTCACGACGTCCGTCGCGGCCGCGTCGACAGCGCCGGGACGATGCCATTTTCGAGGCTTCTGCGGCGTCTGGACGCAGTGCCAGGTCTGCGTCGGCTTCGCTACATCAGCCCCCACCCGGTCTTCTTCGATGACGAACTGATCGCCGCCCACGCGGACCTGCCATCGCTCTGCCCGCACGTGCACCTGCCGGTCCAGAGCGGCTCCGACGTCATCCTCGAGAAGATGAGGCGCCGCTACCGAGCCGACGACGTGCGCCGGCTCGCAAACCGGCTCCGCACAGCCCGGCCCGACCTCGCACTGACGACGGACCTGATCGTCGGCTTCCCCGGCGAGAGCGAGCGCGACTTCTCGGACACCCTGGCGCTGGTCGAGGACATCGGCTTCGTCGATTCGTACTCGTTCAAGTACTCGCCCCGTCCCGGCACTCCGGCCCCCGCGCTCGAGGACCGCGTTTCCGAAGCAGAAGCGCAGGCCCGCCTCGAGGAGCTCCAGGCGCTCCAGCGCGGGCTGACGATTGCGTACCACCGGGGTCGGGTCGGGAGCGAAACCGAGGTTCTACTCGAAGGACCGAGCCGCAAGGGGTCGCAATGGCAGGGCCGCGACCCGCAGCATCGGATCGTCCACGTCGATCCCGGGGCGTTCCCCGGGGCGATTCCGGGCAGCTTCGCCAGCGTCCGCGTCACGGAGGTGACGCCGCACTCGCTCCTCGGCTCGGCCGCCGCGCCGGTCCTCCGCCTCCCGGCGCGAGCTTCCCGTTCAGGAGCTGCCGCCTCCAGCCGATGAGTCAGGGCGGTACGGCTCCCCGACCGGCTCTTCCGGCCGGAGCGGCGAGCCGCGTCCGAGGGGCGGCATGGCCAAGGCCCGGATCCTCGCGGTCGACGATCAGCGCTATTTCCGCGTGTATCTCGAGGACCTGCTCGAACAGCAGGGGTACGAGGTGCACACCGCCGGCGCCGGGGAAGAGGCCCTGCACATCCTCGAGCGCGAGGCCTTCGACATCCTCGTGACGGATCTGGTGATGCCGGGACTCTCCGGCAGCGATCTCGTCGAGCGCGTGAAGGCGCGTTGGCCCGAACAGGACGTCGTGGTCGTGACCAGCGTCGGCGACGTGCGGACCGCCGTCGATGCGATGCGCGCGGGAGCCAGCGACTACCTGTTGAAGCCGCTCGATGCCACGCTTCTCAACCGCTCGCTCGAGACGATCCTGCAACGCCGCAGGCTCCGTCGCGAGCACGCATCACTGATGGCCGAGAATCTCGAGTACCTGGGCGTGCTCTCGCTCTACGAGCGGACGCTCGCGCTGTTCTCGACGCTCTCGCTCGAGCCGCTCGCCGATCGCATCGTCGAGGGGCTCTGCCTCGAGGTCCGCGCAGAGGGCGGCGTCGTGTGGCTGGCCCGCTCGGACGATCCAGGCCGACTCCGACTGGCGGCGAGTCGGGGCCTGGTCCAGGTCGACCGCGAGCCCGAGGAACTTTCGCTCGACGCGTTGGCGGCCGAGCTCGATCCGCTGCACACGCCCGACGGCCTGCCGTTCGAGGTCGCCGGCGCCGGCGGAAGCGCACCGGCGCTGATCGTGCCGTTTCGCCACGAGGGCCGCCTGCTCGGCTTCGCGCAGCTCACGGACAAACTCGCAGCGGCCGCCTTCGCAGAGCGAGATCACATGGTGGCGGAGCGGTTCGCCGCGTCGGCTGCGATCGCCATCGCGAATGCGCTGCGCTTCCGTTCCCTCGAGCACCGTTCGTTCCGGGATCCGCTGACCAAGGCCTACACGTACGCGTTCTTCGAAGACGTCGTCCGCAGCGAGATCCGCAAGGCGAGCCGCTTCGGTCGGGCGTTCTCCCTGCTCGAGGTCGAGCTGTCGGGTCTCGCCGAGTTCCGGCGCGAGATGGTGGACGCAGACTTCAGCGCATGGCTCGAGCGCTTCGCGTTCCAGGTCGGCCGCGTGCTGCGCACGACGGACCTGCTGGCCGCACGGAGCGAGAACCGCTTCGCGATCCTGCTTCCGGAGACCGACGCGTTGGGAGCCGCCGTGCTCAAACGCCGCATCGGCGAGGTCCTGGAGCGAGGGGAGCTGCTCGCACGCGATGCCGGCCCGCGTCCCCGGCTGAACCTCGCGGCCGCCAGCTATCCCGTCGATGGCACGCAGCTCGAGGAGCTGGGTCGCATGCTCTCGACTCGCCTGCTCGGGGATCGCGATAGCCTGGTCCGGTCCCTCGGGCTCGAGCACAAACCGTTTCCGATTCTGCTCGATGCGCTCGCCGGCCGCGGAGAGCCGCTGCCTGCCGAGGCCTTCGAGCAGGTGCTTCGCTTCGTCATCGCCGAGCTCGAGCGCCGGGCCGGCGAGCGCGGGATCCTGTGCCTCTCGCCCGGGCCGTCGCTGGTGCACGTCGCACGCGATGGACTCGCGCGTCTCGATCCGACCCAGACGCGCACCGAACTCGTGGTCGTGACGGATGGTCGGGCGGATGCCTTCGCGGGCGTCCCGGTGACCTGCATCGCCCCGCAGCAGATCGGCTCGCGAAGACCCTTCCTGCTCTACTACGCCGAGGGCCCGGCCTACGCGCTGGTCGGCGAGCCGGGGACGGCGGGGGATGCGGCCACGTTGTTCCAGACGGCTGATCGCGTGCTGGTCGAACACCTGGCGTTTCAGCTTCAGCGGGCGCTCGGCGTCCCGATCTCGCGCTAGTCGGAGGATCCGTGAGCCGTCTCGTCATCGTCGCCGACGCGAATCCGGATCGGGCCGATCGGATTCGCGAAGCCTGTGCCGTGCGTGGCTTCGCGACGCGCGCCGTCGTCAACGGAGCGGACGCCCTCGAGTCCTGCGTCGCCGAGAGCCCGGAAGTGCTGGTCACCGTCGGCTCGCTGGCGCTGATCGATGCGGCGAAGCTCGTCGAGATCCTGCGCACGAATCCGCGTACGCGCCGGGTTCGCTTCGTGTTCCTGAGCGATCCGGACCAGGCGCCGCCCGCCGAATGGGGCGCCGTCCTGCTGCCGCTCGAGTCCGACCCCGACGAGGTCGGAGAGCGCGTATCCGTCCTGACCGAGAGGGGCTCCGAACTCGACGCGATGTTGCAAGAGGCGCGGGAGGAGGTGGAAGGCCGCCTCGCCCAGATTCCGCTCGCGGACCTGCTCCAGCTCTTCCACCTGAACCGGCGCAGCGGAAGTTTCGAGCTGCGCCGGCGAACCGCCGATGGGCGCAACGAGCGAGGACGGATCTATCTCCACGAGGGCGACATCGTCCAGGCCGCGACCGGGCCTGTCGAAGGGGAGAAGGCGCTGTTCCGGCTGCTCACGTGGAGCGACGGCAACTTCGCATTCCGACCCGAATCGGTGTCGATCCCACCGCGCATCACGACGACCACGCGCGCGCTGCTCATGGAAGGGATGCGCCAGCTGGACGACCTTCGTCGGCTCCGCGCCGAGCTGCCCGCTCTCGACGCGCATGTGGCGCTGCGCGTCCGCAGTGGCCAGCTCCCGAGCGTGGTCCATCCGCTGACGCAGGAAGTCCTGCTGCTCCTCGAGCTCTACAGTCAGGTCGGCGAGCTGGTGGATCACGCGTCCTATCCGGACTATCAGGTCTTGCGCACGCTGCAGACGCTGGTGCAACGCGGGGTCGTCGAGTTGCGCGCCGGAGCGCCCGTTCCGGCACCGGACTCCGGTCTGTTCCGAGCCTCGCAGATCCAGCGACTCCGCGAATGGCTAGGCGTTCGCGGTGGTACGCCGCGCGACGGAAAACTGCTCGTGGCCTCGGCGGCACCCAACGTGACACGCGACTTCCTGCGGCTGCTTCGCTCGGTCCCCGGCCTGGTGCCGCACCCCCGCATGGGCGACGGTCTGGCTGCGCACTCGCTGGGTCCGATCGCGCGGTTGCGGCTCGAGGATGATCTCGGCATCGAGCTGGTGCACGTCCCGATCTCCGCCAGCTATGCGCCGCTCTGGCAGCTCGCCGGCTACGGCGCGCTCGGCACCTTGCTGCTGATGGAGGGCCCGGTGACCGAATGCGTGGCATCGCTGCGACCCTTCGGCGATGCGCTTCGCTCGCTGCCCCGCTCGCGGCTGTTGCATGTGCTGTTGCTTCGCTCGGGAGAGCCCGGACTGGCGGAAGAGGTCCGGCGGCACGTCGAGCTGGAGGATGAGTCGACGCTGTTCCTGATGCCGCTCGACGGGGGGCGGGATCCTCTGGAGCTGCTGCGCAGTGCATTCTCGAGACTGCTTCCATGAGCGTCGAGCTCAAGCGCTTCGCCCCGTTCGCGGACCTCTCGGACGCGGAACGCGCGGAGATCGCCGACCTGCTCGAGGAACGCAGCCTTTCCCCCGGTGAGACCCTGTTTGCCGAGGGCGACGATGCCGAATCACTGGTCCTCGTCGTCGACGGCGCGCTGACGATCTCGAGCCAGCGCGCGAACGAGCAGGCGCAGGTCGGTGCAGGAACCGTGCTCGGCGGATTCGCGCTCTTCGCGGTCGGCGCGCGCGAGACCCTGGTGGCCGGCGCCGAGCGCAGCGAGCTGCTCCTGCTCCGCCGCGAGGCCTTCCTGCGCCTGGCGGAAGACAGCCCACGCACGGCGTGCCGGATCGCCATGGCCCTTTCGGCCGAGCTGGCCGCGCAGATACGCGGTGTCCTCGCCCAACTGCCCGCTCCTTCGGTTGACCCCGTCGAGAGCCGCGATTAGACTTCCGGACGATTCGGACCCCCCGAATTCCCCGATTCCTCGAACGAACGGCCCGTTCCATGTGCCCTGCGAATCCTGCCCGGCGTACGCTGCTCGGTAGCACGCTGTTCGGCGGCCGCGATCCAGGAAGGGTGACGGTCCGCATTCGATGGTCGACGACGAAATGACGGACACGCGCGACGACTCGCTCGAGACCGCTCCTCGCTTCCGCGAGGCGCTGACCTTCGACGACGTCTTGCTGACACCGGGCGCTTCGACGGTACTGCCGCGTGACGTCGACGTGCGCACGCGGCTGACTCGCGAGATCGCGTTGAATCTCCCGTTCGTGTCCGCGGCGATGGACACGGTGACGGAACACGCCGCGGCGATCTGCATGGCGCAGAACGGTGGGCTCGGCGTCATCCATCGTAACCTGCCGCCGGCCGGCCAGGCGCGCGAAGTCGCATTGGTGAAACGGTTCGAGGCCGGGATGATCGCCGATCCGATCACCCTCCATCCGGAACAGAGCGTTCGCGAGGCGCTCCGGCTGATGGCGCAGTACCGGATCTCGGGCCTCCCGGTGGTCCGCGACGGCAAGGCCGTCGGCATCCTCACGAATCGCGACCTGCGCTTCCTGAAGGATGTGGACCAGGCGGTCGACCAGGTCATGACTCCGCAGCCGAAGCTCGTCACGGTGGCGCCGGGAACGGAGCTCGGGCGGGCCAAGGAGCTGCTCCACCAGTACCGGATCGAGAAGCTGCTGGTCGTCGACGAGAAGGGCGATCTGCGCGGCCTGATCACGATCAAGGACATCGAGAAGAACGAGCGCTACCCGAACGCCGCCAAGGATTCGTTCGGCCGGCTCCGCTGCGGAGCGGCGGTCGGCGTCGGCCCGGATCGCCTGGAACGCGCCCAGGCATTGGTGGACGCCGGCGTCGACTTGATCGTCGTCGACACTGCGCACGGTCATTCGGCGGGGGTTCTCGAGGCCGTCGCAGAGATGCGTCGAACGTTCCCGGATCTGCCCGTCATCGGCGGCAACGTGGCGACCGGGGAAGGGACCGAAGCGCTGATCAAGGCAGGCGCGTCGGCGGTGAAGGTCGGTGTGGGGCCCGGCTCGATCTGTACGACGCGCGTGGTCACCGGTGTCGGCGTTCCGCAGTTGACGGCGGTCATCGATGCCGCGCGCGTCGCCGCTCGCTTCGACGTTCCGGTGATCTCGGACGGCGGAGTCAAGTTCTCCGGCGACGCCGTGAAGGCCCTCGCAGCGGGAGCCTCCGCCGTGATGATCGGTTCGCTGTTCGCCGGGACCGACGAATCGCCCGGGGAAACAGTGCTGTACCAGGGTCGGACGTACAAGCTGTACCGCGGGATGGGATCGCTCGGCGCGATGGCCGAAGGCAGCCGCGATCGCTACTTCCAGGACGACGTGGAAGCGGCGAAACTCGTTCCCGAGGGAATCGAGGGGCGCGTGCCGTATCGTGGCAGTCTCACCAGCGGCATCCACCAGCTGGTCGGCGGCTTGCGCTCCGGCATGGGCTACTGCGGCGCTGCGGATCTGGCGGAGCTGCGCCAGAAGGCGCGCTTCGTCCGGATCACGTCGGCATCCCTCCAGGAGAGTCACGTCCACGACGTGATCATCACCAAGGAAGCGCCGAACTATCGCCTCGAATAGGAAAAGGATCCCATGTCCGCCGACGCGCATCGCGACCGGGTCCTCATCCTCGACTTCGGGAGCCAGTACACCCAGCTGATCGCCCGCCGCATCCGCGAGCGCGGTGTGTACTGCGAGATCCATCCCTGTCATCTGCCGCTGGAGACCATCCGGAGCTGGGGTGCGCGCGGGATCCTCCTCTCGGGAGGACCGGCGAGCGTGCTGGCGAAGGACGCGCCGTTCGCCGATCCGGGCATCCTCGACCTGGGCGTCCCGGTGCTGGGCATCTGCTACGGCCTGCAGTGGATCTGCCATACGCTCGGCGGTGTCGTCGAGAAGGCGGAAGACCGCGAGTACGGACGCGCCAAGCTGAGGATCGAACGCGAGGATCCACTGTTCGGCGGCTGGGCTGGCGGGCCGGCGGAGCGCAGCGTGTGGATGAGCCACGGGGACCGGGTCCTGCGGCTGCCCGCGGACTTCGAAGTCCTCGCTTCGAGCGACCACTCGCCATTTGCCGCCGTGCGGCAGCGCGGTAAGCCGCTCTATGGACTCCAGTTCCATCCCGAGGTCGTCCATACCGAGGGCGGTACGGATCTGCTCGCCAGCTTCGTCCACGACATCTGCGGCTGCGGCTCTTCGTGGTCGATGGCGGCCTTCCTCGACGAGGCGCTCACCAGGGTCAGCGCCCAGGTGGGCGAGGGACGCGTGGTCTGCGGCCTGTCCGGCGGCGTGGACTCGGCGGTCGCGGCGGCGCTGGTGCACCGAGCAATCGGCGATCGTCTGCACTGCATCCTCGTCGATCACGGGCTGTTGCGGGAAGGCGAAGCCGAGGAGGTCGAGCGCGTGTTCCGCGCCGCGCTCGGCATCGATCTCGAGGTCGTGGATGCCCGCGAACGCTTCGCTCGGGAGCTGCGCGGCGTCATCGACCCCGAGCAGAAGCGGCGCATCATCGGGCGCCTCTTCATCGACGTCTTCGACGAGGCGGCGAACCGGCTGGGCGGGTCCGACTTCCTGGTCCAGGGGACCCTGTACCCCGACGTCATCGAGAGCATCTCGGTGCGCGGTCCCTCGCAGACGATCAAGACCCACCACAACGTCGGTGGCCTGCCGGAGCGGATGCGGATGGCGCTGGTGGAACCGCTGCGCGAGCTGTTCAAGGACGAGGTCCGGGAGGTCGGCCGCTGCCTCGGACTGCCGGAGCATCTGATCGGAAGGCATCCGTTCCCGGGGCCGGGTCTCGCGATCCGGGTGATCGGCGAAGTGACGCCGGAGCGGCTCACGATCCTGCGGCGGGCCGATGCGATCTTCATCGAGGAGATCCGGCGAGCGGGGATCTACGACCAGATCTGGCAGGCCTTCGCGGTGTTCCTGCCGATCCAGAGCGTCGGTGTGCAGGGGGACGAACGGACCTACGAGAACGCCATCGCGCTGCGCGCCGTGACGTCGGTGGACGCGATGACGGCGGATTGGGCCGTGATCCCGCCCGACGTGCTGGCGCGCGCCTCGAGTCGCATCACCAACGAGGTGCGGGGCGTGAACCGGGTCGTCTACGACATCTCGTCCAAGCCCCCGGCCACCATCGAGTGGGAGTAGGGGTCGGATGCCGCGACCCTTCACGCATCTCCATCTCCACACCCAGTACTCGCTTCTCGACGGCGCCATCAAGCTCGGTCCGTTGATGCAGCGCGTCCGGTCGCTGGACATGCCGGCCGTCGCGATGACGGACCACGGCAACCTGTTCGGCGCGGTGGACTTCTACGAGCAGGCGCGAGGCGCCGGCGTGAAGCCGATCCTCGGCTGCGAGACCTACATCGCCGGCGGATCCCGCTTCGACAAGGAGCGCCGCGAGCGCGACGAGTCCGGATTCGACGCCATCAATCACCTGCTGCTGCTCGCGATGGACGAGACCGGCTATCGCAATCTCGTGTACCTGGTCTCGAAGGCATACCTCGAGGGCTTCTACTACAAGCCGAGGATCGACCTCGACCTGCTGCGTAATCACAGCGAGGGACTCATCGCAACGTCGGGCTGCCTGTCGTCGATGGTGTGCCGCGCGATCCTGGCCGGCGACGCCGACCGGGCCTGGCGCGTCGTCGAGGAGTTCAGCCGGATCTTTCCGGGGCGCTTCTACCTGGAGATGCAGCGGCACGGGATCCCGGCGCAGGACCAGGTGAACGCCGAACTGCTGAAGATGTCCGCCGATCTCGGGCTTCCGCTCGTCGCGACCAATGATGCGCACTACCTGGAGCAGTGCGACCACGGCCACCACGACCTGCTGCTCTGCATCGGAACGGCGGCGAACCACGATGACCCGAAGCGCTTCCGCTTCGACGGCAACGGCTTCTACGTGCGCGACGGCGACGAGATGCGCGAACTCTTCCATGACCATCCGTCGGCGGTGGACGCGACGCTCGAGATCGCCGAGCGGTGCAACGTCGAGATCGAGATGGGTCGCTACCATCTGCCGGAGTTCCAGGTTCCGACGGGTTTCAGCCGCGAGCAGGTGCTGGAAGCGCAGGCGTGGGAGGGCCTGCGGCGGCGGCTCGGGCTCGATCCGGATGAGCCGATTCCGTCGAAGCACCGGGGCTACGAGGAGCGCTTGAAGAGCGAGCTCGGCGTGATCCAGTCGATGGGGTTCGCCGGCTACTTCCTGATCGTCGCGGACTTCATCGACTATGCCCGGCGCAGCGGGATTCCGGTGGGTCCCGGGCGCGGCTCGTCCGCAGGCAGCCTCGTTGCCTACGGACTCGGGATCACCGGCGTCGATCCGATCGAGTACGACATCATCTTCGAGCGGTTCCTGAATCCCGAGCGCGTGTCGATGCCGGACATCGACGTCGATTTCTGCATGCGCGGGCGAGACCAGGTCATCCGTTACGTCGCCGAGAAGTACGATGGCACCGCCAGTCCGTCCCCGGATGAGATGCGCGTCGCGCAGATCGCGACCTTCGGAACGCTCCAGGCCAAGGCGGTGATCCGCGACGTCGGGCGTGTGCTCGGCATGCCCTTCGGCGACGTCGACCGGATCGCCAAGCTGGTCCCCGACACGCTGGGGATCAAGCTCGAGGAGGCGATCGCGCAGTCTCCGGACCTGCGCGCGCGCATCGAGGCGGACGGGCAGGTGGCGCGCCTGTTCGAGACGGCGCGCACGCTCGAGGGGTTGACGCGGCACGTCGGCAAGCATGCGGCAGGCGTCGTGATCGGCACCGATCCGCTGATCCGCTCGGTCCCGCTCTATCGCGACGCGCGGACTGGCGATGTCATGACGCAGTACGACATGCGCTGCATCGAGAAGGTCGGGCTGATCAAGTTCGACTTCCTCGGGCTGAAGACGCTCACGGTGATCGCCGATGCGGAGCGCGCGATCCGCACGCGCGAGCCGGGCTTCTCCGTCGAGTCCGTCGCGCTCGACGACGCCAAGACCTACGACCTGCTCTGCGCCGGCGACACCGAGGGCGTGTTCCAGGTGGAGTCCTCGGGAATGACCGACCTGGTCGGGAAGCTGCGCCCGCGGACCTTCAAGGAGCTGATCCCGCTGGTGGCCCTGTTTCGGCCGGGACCGCTCGGTTCCGGCATGGTGGACGACTACGTCAACCGCAAGCACGGGATCACGAAGGTCGACTACATGCTCCCGGAGCTCGAGGAGATCACCGCCGAGACGCTCGGCGTCATCGTCTACCAGGATCAGGTGCTGCAGATCGCGAACAAGCTGGCCGGCTACTCGCTCGGCGAGGCGGATCTGCTGCGGCGGGCGATGGGCAAGAAGAAGACCGCGGAGATGGCGAAGCAGCGCGAGCGCTTCGTTTCCGGTTGTGCAAAGAGAGACATCGATCCGATCCGCGCCGCCCGGGTCTTCGATCTGATCGCGGAGTTCGCGGAGTACGGCTTTGCGAAATCACATTCCACCGCGTACGCGCTGATTACGTACCAGACCGCCTATCTGAAGGCGAACTATCCGCGCGAGTACCTGGCCGCGCTGCTCACCGTCGAGTCGGGGAACCACGACAAGCTGGCCCGCTACATCGCGCACGCGCGAGCCAAGGGGATCGAGATCCTGCCGCCCGACGTGAACGAATCCCAGCGCGACTTCACCGTCGGCAGTACCGGGATCCGCTTCGGACTCGCCGGCGTCAAGAACGTCGGAGAGGGGGCGATCGAGTCGATCCTCGCCGCACGGTCGACCGGTTCGGGCGAGGGCCGGTTCGCGGATCTCTTCTCGTTCTGCGAGCAGGTCGACGGACGGCGCGTCAACCGGCGCGTCGTCGAGAGCCTCGTCAAGTGCGGGGCCTTCGATTCGCTGCACGAGAACCGCGCGGCCGTCTGGGCGTCTCTCGACACTGCCCTCGAGCGGGGAGCGGCCGCGCAGCGCGATCGTGAGATCGGACAGACGAGCCTGTTCGGAGGGCCGGCAGCTCCCGCTTCGGAGGAGAGGCCACGACTCGGCGACGCCGCTCCTTGGACCGACCGCGAGCGGCTCGGCTATGAAAAGGAGCTGCTCGGCTTCTACGTGACGGGGCATCCGCTCGCGGCCGTCGCCGCCGAGTTGGCTCGCTTCGCCGACGTGCGGGCGGGCATCGCAGCCGAGAAGGACGGCCGCGAGGTGCGGGCAGGCGGACTGCTCACGGGTCTGCGCGAGACGCGGACGCGCAAGGGCGACACGATGGCCTTCGGGACGCTCGAAGACCTCGAGGGGGCCTTCGATCTCGTCGTCTTCGCGGAACCCTACGGTCGCCTGCGGACGCTGCTCAAGCGCGCGCTCGAGCCCGAGGCGGGAAGCCCCCCGTTGCCGCTGCTCATCAGCGGCAAACTCGAGGCCGGCGATCCGCCGAAGCTGCTCGTGCGGGACGCCGTGACGCTCGAGGACGCCGAGGGGCGGTTCGCGAAGCGGCTCCAGATCGCCGTGCTGGCGGCGGATGCCAGCAGGGATCGGATGCTGGCGCTGCGACGCGCGCTCGGCGAACACCGAGGCGACTGTCCGGTCGTCCTCGTCGTGCGGATTCCCGGCGAGAGCGAGACGGTGATCGCGCTGCCGGGGAGCTGGGCCGTCGACCCGTGCGACGGACTGATGCGCCAGCTCGATCAGCTCTTCGGGCGCCGCGTCGCCGAGATGGTCGTATGATGCGAGCGCGCCGCACGCCGTGGGTGGGGGCCGTCGGAGTCGCAGTCGGACTCGGCCTGCTGGCGGCCGCTGCCCTGGCGGAGCTCGTCCGGACGGACGCCGTCGGTGTCGTCGCGGCGGGTTCCGGCGCTCGGCAGGCGGCCCTGCAAGCGGGCGTCGAGGAGGCGGTACTGCTCGTCGCGGCCGAACTCGCCCGCGAGGCCGGCGCGCGAACGGACGACCGCGATGCCCTCCGCCGTGCCCTCGGCAGCGACCTGCTGCCGTATGCCGTCCAGTACGAGCTGGTCGAGGACCGCGGCGAGCGGCCGGCGCAGCTGGTCCAGCAGGCGGGGGTCGAGCGCGAGTACGTGGTGCTCGTGGAGGCGCAGGTCGAGCGCGAGCGGGTCCGCGACGCGCTGATCCGTTCGGGCCTGCTGGGGGCGACGACGGAGCTCGGCGTCCGGTCGCTCTGGATCACGATCGTCGGCGTGGATGCGTGGCCCACGTGGGAGCGCCTGCGCCGCGCTCTGGCGGCGCGAGGCGGCGCGCTGCATCCGGTCGAGTTCTCCCGCGGGATCGTCGTCGCCGAGCTCCAGACGGACGAGACCAACGAGGCGCTGGTGGCGCGCCTGCGCCGAGCCGTCGGCGGATCGCTGGATCTCGCGCTCGAGGGGTCGGAGCCGAGCGCGCTCCGGGTCCGGGTCGTCGCGGCCCCTCCGAGCGCCCGGTCGCCAGACCTCGGAACGGCCCCCTGAGCCGCTCGCGAGGCCCGCCGCGATTTGACGAACGGCGGCGAAATCGGTATCGACTCCGGCAAGTTAGAGCACTATCTGGCACGTAGCTCAGTGGGAGAGCACCACCTTGACACGGTGGGGGTCGGCGGTTCAATCCCGCCCGTGCCAACCACCCGCAAACGAAGCAGCCGGCTCGGCGGCTGCGCAGTGCGCAGCGAGGCGCAGCCGAGCGAAGTTCATCAGGTTCCCGAAGCAGCCGGCTCGGCGGCTGCGCAGTGCGCAGCGAGGCGCAGCCGAGCGAAGTTCATCGGGCCGCTTCTCGCTCCCGCACCGTCTCCACCTCCAAACCTCACGGAAACCAACGAGTTCCCGCCATGCACCTGCTTCGCTCATGAGCGAGATCTCGGTTCGCCTGCCCGACGGCAAGCAGCTGGCCGTTCCGGCAGGAACGACGGTTCTTGCCGTGGCGGAGCGCATCGGGCCTGGGCTCGCGCGCGCCGCGCTCGCCGGCCGCTTCGACGGCCGGCTCGTCGACCTGCGCGCGCCGCTCGATCGCGATGGCGCGATCGAGATCGTGACGGCGCGGGATCCGCAGGCCGGTGAGGTGATCCGGCACTCGGCCGAGCACGTGATGGCGGATGCCGTGAAGCGGCTGTTCCCCGACGCGCAGATCGACGTCGGCCGCAGCGATCACAGCGAGAAGTTCCAGTACGACTTCCTCGTCGAGAGGCCGTTCACGCCGCAGGATCTCGAGCGCATCGAGGACGAGATGCGGCGCATCCTCGAGGAAGGCGCCGCATTCGAGCGCGAGGTCGTGGACCGCGCGGAAGCCAAGGCGCGCTTCGCCGAACTCGGCGAGCACCTGAAGGTGTCGCGCATCGACGACATTCCCGAGGGCAACCCGATCACGATCTATCGTCACGGCGCGTTCCAGGACCTGTGCCGGGGACCGCACGTGCAGCGCGCCGACCAGATCGGCGCCGTGAAGCTGATCGAGCTCGCCGGGGCCTACTGGCGGGGCGACGAGCGCAACCCGATGTTGCAACGCATCTACGGCACCGCGTTCGCGTCCGCCAAGGAGCTCGACCAGCATCTCGAGCGGCTCGAGCAGGCCCGCCGTCGCGACCATCGCCGCCTCGGCCAGGAGCTCGATCTCTTCCATCTCGATCCGCTCTCGCCCGGTTCGCCGTTCTTCCATCCGAAGGGCGTCGTGCTCTTCAACGAGCTCGTGGCCTACGTGCGCGGGCTGTACCCGAAGTACGGCTTCCAGGAGATCATCACCCCGCAGATCTTCCGCGCCGATCTGTTCAAGACCTCCGGGCACTACGAGAACTTCGGCGACGACATGTTCCGCTTCCAGGGCGACGAGGACGAAGAGCTCTTCGTGAAGCCGATGAACTGCCCGGGGCACTGCGTCTACTACAACACGGCGAAGCATTCCTACCGCGATCTCCCGTTGCGCTTCGCCGAGTTCACGCGCCTGCACCGCAACGAGCGCTCGGGAACGCTGCACGGGCTCTCCCGCGTGCGTTCGTTCGCGCAGGACGATGCCCACGTGTTCTGCACGCCCGAGCAGGTGGAATCGGAGCTCCGTAGCTTCTTCGCGATGTTGCGGGAGATCTATTCCGCGCTCGGACTCGACGACGTGCAGGTCTCGGTGTCGACGCGTCCGGAGAAGTTCATCGGGACTCCCGAAGCCTGGGATCGCGCCGAGAAGCTCCTGATCGGCGCCGTCGAAGAGGCCGGCTACACCTGCGGCATCAAGGCCGGCGAGGCGGTGTTCTACGCCCCGAAGGTCGAGTGCGACTTCCGCGACGTCATGGGACGCGTGTGGACGCTCGGCACGATCCAGGTGGACATGTCGGCTCCGGAGCGTTTCGGCCTCAGCTACGTCGGAAGCGACGGACAGGAACACCGCGCCGCCATGCTGCACCGCGCGGTGCTCGGTTCGCTCGAGCGTTTCATCGCCGTGTATCTCGAGCACACAGGGGGAGACTTCCCGCTGTGGCTGAGTCCGGTGCAGGTCGCGGTGCTGCCGATTGCAGAGCGACACACCGAGTGGGCGGCCAAGGTGCGGGACGCCCTCGCGGCGCGCGGTCTGCGCGCGCAGCTCGACGATCGCAACGAGAAGCTGAACTTCAAGATCCGGGACGCGGAAACGCACAAGATCCCGGTGATGGCCGTGGTCGGGGACCAGGAGGTGACGAGCGGGACCGTCACTCCGCGCCGCCGCCGCGGCGGCAAGGAGGCAACCGAGGCGTTGCCGCTCGACGCCTTCGTGGCGGAACTCTCGGCCAAGGTGGCCGAGCGTCGCCCGTAGGCAGGCACACGACCGTCCCGCGGAGGAACGCGCATCCGATTTCCCAAGCGAGGAGATAGAAACGTCCGCCCCGAAGACGATTCCCGTGTCAACGAGCGCATCCGCGCGCGCGAGGTCCGGGTGGTCGACGAGGACGGCTCGCAGCTCGGGGTGATGACACCCTGGGATGCCATGCAGAAAGCGCAGGAACGCGGTCTCGACCTCGTCGAGGTCGCGTCGAATGCCAGTCCGCCCGTGTGTCGCATCATGGACTACGGGAAGTACAAGTACGAGCTGAAGAAGAAGCAGGCGGCGAGCAAGGCCAAGGCGCACGCCGCGACGCTGAAGGAAGTGAAGCTCCGGCCGCGCACCGATGACCACGATCTGGATTTCAAGGTCCGCGGCGCTCGGCGCTTCCTGTTGGAGGGAGACAAGGTCAAGGTGACCTTGATGTTCCGCGGTCGCGAGATCGTGCACACGAGCCTGGGTTTCGAACAGCTCGAGCGGGTGAAGGTCATGCTGGCCGACGTTGCCAACGTCGAGAGCACGCCGCGGCTCGAAGGGCGCTTCATGTCGATGATCCTGGTGCCGAACCGCGAAGCGATCGCCAAGCTGGAACGGGAACGAGCGCAGCAGGAGACAGCCGAGGGCAGCGCGAGCGAGCTGGAAGTCGAGACGTCCGAGACGCCGTCGGGGGACACGCCCGACGCAGGAGAGGGTTGATGCCGAAGATGAAGACCCATCGCGGAGCCGCCAAGCGCGTGAAGCGCACCGGCACCGGGAAGCTGGTCCGCAGCCAGAAGGGGATGAACCATATCCTCACGAAGAAGAGCTCGAAGCGGAAGCGCCAGCTGCGCCAGCGCGTCGTGGTGTCCGCCGTCGATCAGAAGCGGCTCGAGCAGCTGCTGCCCGGCAACGCCGGCTAGGGAAGGGAGAGTCCATGCCTCGCGTCAAGCGCGGCGTCGCCCGGCGACGCCGCCACAACCGCATTCTCAAGGAAGCCAAGGGCTACTTCGGCTCGCGGCACCGATTGTTCAAGGTCGCTCGCGAGTCGGTCGAGCGCGCCTGGGCGTACGCCTACCGGGATCGAAAGCAGCGCAAGCGCCAGTTCCGCAGCTTGTGGATCGTGCGGATCAACGCCGCCGCCCGCGAGCAGGGGATGTCCTACAGCCAGCTGATCTCGGGCCTGCACAAGGCCGGCATCGAGATCGACCGCAAGAATCTGGCCGATCTCGCGCTGTCGGATCCGCAGGCCTTCGCGGCGTTGGCGGCCCAGGCCCGGCCGAAGAGCGCCTGATCGGGACGAGAGCAGGGTGTCCCCGGAGCAGGCGAGCCTCGACGGGCTCGAGGAAGAGGCGCAGCGGGCGCTGGCCGAGGCGGCGACGCCGGCGGTGGTCGCCGATCTGCGCGCGCGCTTCCTCGGCAAGAAGAGCGCGCTCTCGGCGGTGCTGCGCGGGATCGGTCGGCTCGAACCGGAGGAGCGCGCCCGGATCGGAGAGCGCGCCAACGTCGTCAAGGAGCGGATCGAGGCGCTCGTCGCGACGCGCCGCGAGGAACTCGAGCGCGGCGAGCGCGAGCGCGCACTCGCCGGGACCCGGCTGGACGTCACGCTTCCGGGCTGGCGAGCTCCGCGCGGCGGGCTGCACCCGGTGACGCGGATCGAGCGCGACGTGATCGCGTTCTTCACCGGTCTCGGGTTCGGCGTCGAGGAGGGCCCCGAGGTCGAGACCCAGTGGCACAACTTCGAGGCGCTGAACATGCCCGCGGATCATCCGGCGCGGGACATGCAGGCGACCTTCTTCGTCGATGGCGGCCACGTCCTGCGCACCCACACGTCCCCCGTGCAGATCCGGACGATGCGCGGCCGGACGCCCCCGTTCCGCTTCATCGCTCCCGGTCGCGTCTACCGTTGCGATCGGAGCCCGCGACACTCTCCGATGTTCCATCAGGTCGAGTGCTTCATGGTCGACGAGAACGTTTCGTTCGCGGACCTGAAGGGCATCCTCTACGCATTCCAGAGACACATGATGGGGGCCGACGTCGAGCTGCGCTTCCGCTCGTCGTACTTCCCGTTCACCGAGCCGTCGGCGGAGCTCGACTACCGGTGTCTGATCTGTCGTGGCGCCGGCTGCGCGACCTGTTCGCAGAGCGGGTGGATCGAGGCCGGCGGCTGCGGGATGATCCACCCGGTGGTGCTCGAGCACTGCGGCATCGATCCCGAGCGCTGGCAGGGGTTCGCGTTCGGCATGACGCTCGATCGCGCCGCGATGCTGCGCTGGGGCATCCCGAACATCCATCTGCTCTTCGACGGCGACGTGCGCGTGCTGGAGCAGATCTGATGCGGGTCCCGCTGCGCTGGCTCGCCGAGTGGATCCCACTGCCGGACGAAGCCGAGCTGGTCGCGCGGTTGACCCAGGGTGGCCTCGAGGTGGAGGACGTCCTGCGCGTGGGTCCCGATCTCTCGGGCGTGCGCGTCGGGCACGTCCTAGCTCGCGAGAAGCACCCGAACGCCGACCGCCTGTCTCTGTGCCGTGTCGATCTGGGCGATGGCGAACCGGTGGAGATCGTCTGCGGCGCCCCGAACGTCGCCGCGGGTCAGAATGTCGCGGTGGTGTCGCCGGGCGCGAAGCTGCCCGACGGCCGCCAGCTCGAAAAGGCGAAGATCCGCGGCGTCACGTCCCACGGCATGATCTGCTCCGCGTCCGAGCTCGGGCTCGAAGGCGACGCCTCCGGCATCCTCGTCCTCGACGCGGCGGCGCCGGTCGGCGCCCCGCTCGACACGGTGCTGCCCGTCGGCGATCGCGTCGTCGACATCGCGCTGACCCCGAACCGCGGCGACTGCGCGTCGATGCTGGGCATCGCGCGCGAGGTGCGGGCCCACTTCGGCGGCACGCTGGCGATCCCTCCGACCGAACCGCCGGAGGATCCCGCTGCGGGAGCCCCGGACGTGCGCGTCGAGATCTCCGATGCCGCCGGCTGTCCGCACTACGTCGCCCGCATCGTGCGCGGCGTCCGCATCGGTCCGAGCCCCGCGTGGCTCCAGCGACGTCTCGAGGCCGCGGGCATGCGGCCGGTCGACGTCGTCGTCGACGTGACGAATCTGGTGATGCTCGAGTTCGGCCAGCCGCTGCACGCGTTCGACGCCGGGACGCTGCGCGGAGGCGTCGTCCGCGTACGGCCCGCGGCGCCCGGCGAGAAGCTCGCCACGCTCGACGGCGAGACCCGTACGCTGGATCCGGAGGACCTCGTCATCGCCGACGCCGAGCGCGCGATCGCGGTGGCCGGCGTGATGGGCGGCGCCGAGACCCAGGTCACGGCGCGCACGCGCGACGTCCTGCTCGAGAGCGCGCACTTCGATCCGACGCGGGTGCGCCGGACGGCGCGGCGACTCGGGCTCCAGAGCGAAGCCTCGTACCGGTTCGAGCGGCAGATCGATCCGGCGGGCGTCCGGCGCGCGGCCGATCGCGCCGCCCGCCTGCTCGCGGAACTCGCCGACGGCCGCGTCGTGCCGGGTGCCGTGGAGGCGACCGGCGCCGTGCCGGCTCCGGTCCCGCCGATCGAGCTGGATCCCGGACGCGTCGATCGGCTGCTGGGCACCGCGTTGTCGCGCGAGGCCGTGGTGGCGCTGCTGGCGCGCGTCGACGTGGCCGTGGAGGACGCCGGCGCGAGCCCCCTGCGTTGCCGGGTCCCGAGCTGGCGCAACGATCTGCGGCGGCGCGAGGATCTGATCGAGGAGATCGCGCGGATCCACGGCTTCGACGCGATCCCGGCGACACTGCCGCGTCAGCCCCTCGCTCCGGTCGTCGTCGCACGGAGTCGCGCCGTGGTCGAGGAGGCGCGCGATGCGCTCGCGGCCGCGGGGCTCCTCGAGTGCATGACGCTGCCGTTCGCCCGGCCGGCGGATCTGGATCGCCTGGGTCTCGCCGAGGACGACGAACGCAGGCAGCTCGTGCGGCTGCAGAATCCGCTCACCGACGAGGAGGGCGCCCTGCGCAGCACGCTGGTCCCGTCGCTCCTCGGTGTCGTCCATCGCAATCGCGCGCACCAGGCGGAACGGGTCCGCGTCTTCGAGGTAGGCCGGACCTTCCACCCGTCGGATCCGGGGGAGCTCCCCCGCGAGCAGCTCGCGCTCGTCGCGGTCCTCACGCGGGGAGGCGAGCGGCTGTGGGAGGCCGGCGCGGCGCCCGTCTTCTTCGAGCTGAAGGGCGCCGTCGAGCAGGTGCTGGATGCGCTCGGTGTGGCCGCGCGCTTCTCGTCCGGCGCCGACGAACCGTTCTGGCATCCGGGCTCGAGTGCCCGCATCGACGTGGCGGGCCGAACGGTAGGCGGGATCGGCGAGCTCCATCCGGAGGTGGCGGCCCGCTTCGAGATCGACCTCCCGTGCGCGCTGGCGTGCCTCGACCTCGAGGCGCTCGCGGCCGCGGCGCCGGCGGAGCGTCGCTTCACCGAGCCGTCGCGCCAGCCGCTGGTGCGCCGAGACCTGGCCGTCCTGCTGCCGCGCGAGGAGGCGGCGGGCCGCGTCCTCGAGGCGATCCGCAGCACGGCGGGCCCCCATCTCGTCGACGTCGTCGTGTTCGATCGCTACGAGGGTCCCGGCGTACCCGAGGGTCGTGTCAGCGTCGCCTTCCGACTGGTCTTCCAGCGGCAGGACCGGACGCTGACCGACGCCGAGGTGACACGCGCGAGCGATCGTGTGGTAGCAATGTTGGCCGATCGGTTCCGGGGCGAGCTGCGCCACGGCGGAGGGGTCGCTGGTGGGCGATGAAGCGACGGGAGGGCGGACCATGACCAAGGCCGAGATCGTCGAGCAGATCTACGAGCGCGTCGGCTTCTCCAAGAAGGAATCGGCGGACCTCGTCGAGAAGGTCTTCGAGATCATCAAGGAGACGCTCGAACGCGGCGAGAAGGTCAAGATCTCCGGCTTCGGGAATTTCCTGGTGCGCGAGAAGAATGCCCGGAAAGGGCGGAATCCCCAGACCGGAGAGGAGATCCTGCTCGACGCCCGCCGCGTCCTCACCTTCAAGCCCAGTCTCGTGCTAAAGAATCTGTTGAACGAGGACAGCCCGCCGCTGACCGGCCCCGAGGACGACGACGACGACGACTAGTCGCTTCCTGCGCCCGGCCGGCACGAGGCACCCTCGCGAATGACGGCCCGAGCCGGCTCGGGCGGGGAGGGGGCACGTGGACGACTCCACCGGAACGACATCTCTTCCGCAGAGCGGCTCACCGGGAACGAACGCCGACAAGCGCTACTACCGGATCGGCGAAGTGGCGAAGCTCACCGGCGTGAAGCCGCACGTGCTGCGCTACTGGGAGTCCGAGTTCCGGTGGATGGCGCCTGCGAAGTCCCGCTCCAAGCAGCGCATGTACCGCCAACGCGACATCGAGGTCGTGCGCCTGCTCCAGCGGTTGTTACACGAAGAGCGGTTCACGATCGCCGGTGCGCGCCGCAAACTGAAGGAGATGGGCATCGCGCGCGCCCTCGACAAGCCGCAGATGGATCTCGGCCTCGAACTCGATCCGCTCGTCAGCCTGCGCCGGATCCGCGACGAGCTGAAGGCGATTCGCGCGATGCTGTGAGTTCAGCTCCGCCCGCCCTCACGGCTCGCGATCGCGAGCAGTGCGCCCGCAGCGAGCGCCGTGAGGATGGCTGCGGTGACGAATGCAGACGCAGCACCGAAGCGCTGCCAGATCGCGCCGAAGAGAACAGCTCCGGGCAGGGCGAGGATCCCGGTCGCGAGGTGGTAGAGACCGAAGGCGGTCGCCTTCTGCGCAGCCGGCGCGAGGTCGCCGATCAGCGCCCGTTCGGCCGCCTCTGTCGATGCCAGGGTCACGCCGTAGGCGATGAACAGCAGCCACACCACCAGGGGACCGTCCGGCGCCGTCGCCAGTGACAGCAGCACCGCGATGCGCGCGCTCCATCCGATCCCGACGACGGGCAGCCGACCGCGATGGTCCGAGAGCCGGCCGGCCGGACCCGCGACGAGCGCCTTGGCGCCGCTGGCTGCCGCCCAGACTAGGGGTATCCACGCGGGCGCCAGGCCTCGTTCGAGCGCCCAGAGCACGAGGAAGGCCTCGGGCGTCGACGCGAGTGCGAGCCCCCCCGCCGCGACGATCAGGGCGCGAACGCGGGGGTCGAGCGTTCGCCAGCGCAGGGGGGGCGGCGGTTCGGGCGCCACGGCGCGGGGCTCGGCCGGAAGCCCGAACACGAGGAGCGCGAGCACGAGCGCGCCCGGCACGACCGAAGCCAGGAAGAGCGTGCGCAGCTCGACGCCCGCCTGCAACAGCAGGAACGCCGCGATCGGGCCGACCATCGCGCCGCTGTGATCCATCGCCCGCTGGAAGCCGAACGCGCGACCGCGTCGATCACTCGCGACGGCGCCGGAGATCAGGGCGTCACGGGGCGCCGTCCGGACACCCTTGCCGACGCGGTCGAGAAAGCGGAGTCCCAGCACGTGGCCCCAGCCGGTCGCGAGGCCGAGCAACGGCCGCGCGGCATTCGACACCCCGTAGCCGCCCAGGACCAGCCGTTTGGCGCGCCAGCCGCGATCCGCGAGCCGTCCCGACACGAACTTGAGTACACTCGCCGTGGCCTCGGCGACGCCCTCGACGAGGCCGACGATCGCCGGCCCGGCGCCGAGCGTCGCGGTCAGGAACAGGGGCAGCAGCGGCGTCAGCATCTCGCTCGCGGCATCGTTCCAGAACGATACCCACCCGAGCACGACGACGACGCGCGCGTGCGATCGCGCGGCCGGAGCGAGCCGGCTCACGGCGCGGGAACCGCGAGCAGCGCGTGCAAGGCGGCGGCGTCGAGTGTCTCGTGTGTCAGCAGCGCGGCCGCAATGCGCTCGAGCTGGTCGCGATGTTCGAGCAGCACGCGCCGCGCTTCCTCGTACGCGCCGTCGAGCAGCGCGCGGACCTCCTCGTCGATCGCGTGCGCGGTCTCCTCGCTGCAGTCGCGCTGGAGGGCGGGCGTGCCGACGGCGGTCCAGTCCGCCTCGCGCGCGACGTGCATCAGCCCCACGGACTTCCCCATCCCGAACTGGCAGACGATCCGACGCGCCAGCGCAGTCGCCATCTCGAGATCGTTCTCGGCGCCCGTCGATACGTCGCCGAACACGAGATCCTCTGCCGCGCGCCCGCCCAGCAGGCTGCGCAGCCGGTCGCGCAGCGCCGAGGCGGTCAGCAGGTAGCGATCGCCGGTCGGCAGCTGGAGTGTGTAGCCGAGCGCTGCGCGTCCGCGGGGCACGATGCTGACCTTGTGCACCGGGTCGGCATCGGCCGCGTGCATCGCCACCAGCGCGTGTCCCACCTCGTGGTAGGCCACGCGGCGCTTCTCGGCCTCGTCGAGGCGACGGCTCTTGCGCTCCGGTCCCGAGACGACGCGCTCGACGGCCTCCTCGACGTCCTTCTGGTCGATCTGGTCGTGCCCGCGGCGGGCCGCGAGCAGCGCCGCTTCGTTCAGCGCATTCGCGAGATCCGCGCCGGAAAAACCCGGCGTGGCCCGCGCCACCGCCGCGAGATCGACGCCGGCGGCGATGCGCTTGTTGCGCGCGTGAACGCGCAGGATCGCCTCGCGCCCGACGACATCGGGGGCGTCGAGGACGACCTGGCGGTCGAAGCGACCGGGCCGGAGCAGGGCGGGATCGAGCACGTCGGGGCGGTTCGTCGCGGCGAGCAGCACGACGCCCGAGTTCGCCTCGAAGCCGTCCATTTCGACGAGCAGCTGGTTCAGCGTGTGCTCGCGCTCGTCGTTGATGTTGGACAGATGGACGCCGCGCGCACGGCCGATCGCGTCGAGCTCGTCGACGAAGACGATGCACGGCGCGTGCTGCTTCGCCTGTTCGAAGAGATCCCGGACGCGCGCCGCGCCGACCCCGACGAACATCTCGACGAAGTCGCTGCCGGAGAGCGAGAAGAACGGCACCTTCGCCTCGCCGGCGACCGCGCGGGCCAGCAGCGTCTTGCCGGTGCCGGGAGGACCCGTCAGCAGGACGCCCTTCGGAATCTTCGCGCCGAGCGCCGTGAAACGCTCCGGCCGGCGCAGGAACTCGACGATCTCCGCCAGCTCCGTCTTTGCCTCGTCGCAACCGGCGACGTCGTCGAACGTCACGCCGACATCGCGATCGGCGACCAGGCGTGCGCGGGACTTTCCGAACGACAAGACGGCGCGGTTGGCCTCGCCTCCGGCGCCCCCGCCGATCCGGCGGAACAGGAAGATCCACAGCAGCACCAGCAGGCCGAGCGGCAAGAGGGCGAGCAGGAGCTGCGGGAGGACGCTCGGCCGCGCCCCGGTGTAGTCGACGCCGGCGGCCTCGAGCGCCGCGAGCAGATCCGGATCCTCGACGCGCACGGTGCGAAACGGGATCCGCGAGTCCGCCGCAGCGCTGGTGGCCGCGGCCGGCTCCTCGTCCGGTCTGGCGACGGCGCCCGCCTCGGGCTCGGTCGCCGTCGCGGGGGCGAGCAGAAGGCCCTCGATCTCGTGCTCGCCGATGCGCAGCTCCGAGAGCTCACCGGCGGCGAGCGACTGCTTGAACTCGCGATACGACAGCTCGTGGACTGCCAGATCCTGCAGACGGCCCTGCCACAGCCACAGCAGCGCGAGCGCGAGCAGCACGTAGCCGAGCGTGCGGAACCACGCGCCAGCCGGCGCGGCGTCCGACGACGGCGGACGGGAGGGATCCGGACGGCGCGGCGCCTCGTGCTTGCGCGGCAGATCCTGCGGCATGTGCGCCCAAGGGTATCTCTACCCGAGGGGCATCGACAGCACGCGCCACGACGGCTACATCCTGCGCCAGTCGGGCCGTAGCGCAGCTTGGTAGCGCGCCTGAATGGGGTTCAGGAGGTCGCGGGTTCGAATCCCGCCGGCCCGACCATGCGACGGGCGACGGCCTCGCGCCCGTGTCGTCAGGGGATCCCGCGCGTCAGGTTCCCCGGTTCGAAGAGCTGGTCGGAGACGCCCTCGTCGTACGCGATGTTCGAGAACTCGAGCACGGTGCGGTGCCCCGTGCGGTGGTTCTCGACCTCGGTGCGCCGGATCGTCCAGATCCCGTTCACGTCTTCGATCTCGACGTTGTGCGTCGTTTTCAGATGCTGGTCCTTCAGGTCCCAGTAGTCGGCGAGCCGGGTGATCCAGCGCTCGCGGTCGATCCGGGAGACCACTCGGCTGTAGCCGAGATCGCGGGCGGTCTGCTCGTCGACGGGGATACCTTCGAGCACGTAGCAGTCGTGCCCGTCCACGGTCTCGGTGCCGAGCACCTTCCACTGGTAGTCCTCGACGGCGAGCTTGGTCTCCTTCTTGACGTCCTCGTAGCTGAGGTCGGTGCCGAAGAAGGAGCTGCCGCGGTCGGTCGGGGAGATCCGCCGCACCTTCCGATGCGCGGGTAGGTAGAGCCACTGGTCGTCGTCGCGATCGGCGTCGGCATAGTCGAAGGTGAGGAAGGACGTGCCGGCGATCGTCGCGGGTTCGGTGAAGTAGACGGTGGTCTTCTTGTCCGCGCCGTCGTACTTGCGGAACATCCGCGCCACTCGGGATCGCGTGCGGCCCTTCGAGTCGATCAGCTCCATCCGGCTGTCGCGTCGCAGGGTCACGCCTTCCTGGCGGCGGTTGACCTGCTCGACGAGTTCGAGCCCGGTGGGAAGCTCCGAGGCAGGCGTCTCGGCCGCTGCCGGCAGCGCGAACCCGGCCAGGAGCAGAGGAAGGAGGAGACGGTGGAGCGGGAGCAAGGGCACCTCCGGAAGCAAAGGCGGAGATCATAGAGGAAGTCGTTGCATTGCTCGCAAGTTCGTGGCCTAATGCCGCCGACCGTCGTGGTTCCCGTGCGCCGGGATTTCCACGCAGGCGGCTGCGTCGCCAGCGCCGGCGGCTCCGGCGACCGGGCGGCTGGGGGGAACCGATCGGTCACTTCGGCGTCCGATCGGGCACTCCCGATAGGAAGCGCTCTCCAGGTCCCGAGCGGTTGCTGGAATCGAGTCGTTCATGTGTGGTTTCGCAGGCATCCTGAGGCGCGGTGCGCATCCGTTGCCCGATCCCTCCGTCTTGCGGCGGATGGTCGCGACGATCGAGCACCGGGGCCCCGACGAGTCCGGCGAGTACCTCTCCGACGACGTGCAACTCGGAGTCGTGCGGCTCTCGATCATCGACGTGAAGGAAGGGCACCAGCCGGTCTGGGGCTGCGACGCGGGCGTCGTCGCCGTCTACAACGGCGAGCTCTACAACCACTACGACCTGCGCCGGGAGCTCCAGCAGGACCGCCACCGCCTCCAGAGCGAATCCGACTCGGCCGTCCTCCCGCACGCGTACGAGCTCTGGGGCGCAGACTTCGTGCAACACCTACGCGGCATGTTCGCGCTGGCGATCTGGGACGCCCGCGAACGGCGCCTGCTGCTGGCGCGCGACCGGCTCGGGATCAAGCCGCTGTACGTCGCCGAGACGCCACACTACGTGCTCTTCGCGTCGGAGATCAAGGCGCTGCTCGCGTCGGGCCTGGTGCCGCGCGAGATCGACCGCGATGCGCTCGACGACCTGCTCTCGCTGTCGTATCCGTGTCCACCCCGAACGATGTTCGCCGGCATTCGCGAGCTGCGCCCCGCGCACTGGATCGAGGGGCGCGCCGGGGACGGCCGGGGCCTGCGCGAGCCGCACCGGTACTGGCGCGCTCCGTTCGTCCCGCGCGGCGAGCATCGCCGGGTCTCGCGCCGGGATGCCGAGGCGGAGTTGCGCGAGCTCCTGCTACGCAAGGTCTACGACCACCTGCAATCGGACGTCCCGGTCGCGACGTACCTGTCGGGAGGCCTCGACTCGTCGGCGCTGTCGGCGCTCGTGAAGGAGGTGACGGGCGATCCGCCGACGGCGTTCTCGATCGGCTTCGAATCGACGGAGCACGACGAGCTTCCGTTCGCCAACCGCATGGCGGCGTGGCTGGGAAGTCCGCAACACACCGTCGTGTGTGGTCGAGCGACCGCCGAAGCCTACCCCCACGTGCTGTGGCACATGGAGCTGCCGCTCCAGTTTCCGCTCGCACTCCCGCTCGAGCGCCTGTCCGCGAGCGCCCGCGGGCAGGGGTTCAAGGTCGTGCTGACCGGCGAAGGCGCCGACGAGCTGTTCGGCGGTTACGACTGCTTCCGCGCCGACAAGATGCGGCGGATCTTCGATCGGCCGCTGTTGCGCCCGCTCCGGCCGGCCGTGTATCGCCGCCTCTACGGGTGGCATGGACTTCCCGACGGCACCGTCGACATGATGCTCGCGAACCAGCGGCGCTCCGAGGAGATCAAGAGCCGGTTCGGAGGCGTTTATCCGCCGTGGTTCGACATGTGGACCACCTTGGACCTCGACCGCGCGCGGCTGCTCTCTCCGGATGGCCGGACGGCGCGTCCGGCAGACGAGCCGCCCGACGGATTCCTCGACCTGCTGCCGGCGGACGCCGGCGCGCTGCATCCCTTCGATGCGGTCCTCGCCCTCGAGCTCGAAAGCCGGCTCCCGTCTTGGATCTTGCAGATCGGGGATCGGGCGTCGATGGCCAACGGCGTCGAGGCGCGCGTGCCGTTCCTCGACCACGAGGTGGTCGAGTACGCGGCGGCGCTGTCGCCGGCGTTGAAGATGCAGGGCTTCACGGAGAAGGCGCTGCTGCGCGGCGCCGTGCGCGATCTCCTCCCGCCGGAAATCGCGCAGCGCCAGAAACGCCCGTTCTACACGCCGCTCAAGAGCTGGTTCTTCACCGAGGGCGGTCCGGCCTACGTGGCGGAGGTCCTGGACGAGCGCGCCGTGCGTGACGCCGGGCTCTTCGATCCGCAGATCGTGACGCGGCTGCGCCGCAGCCTCCACGAGGTGCCCGACGATCATCTGCTGCGCGTCAAGCATGAGTGGGTGCTGACCCTCATCCTCGGCACACAGCTGCTGCACGAGCTGTTCGTCACCGGGCGCGGGGGTCAGTTGACCAGCGCCGGACCGTGGACTTGAGCGAGCGGCTCCTCGGCTTCACGGAGTTTCCCGTTCGGCGCCCGGCCGTCGCGCTCGCGATGGCCGGGATTCTCACGCTCGTCTTGGCCGACGGCATCACTCGCCTCGAGATCGACTCCTCGCTCGCCGCGATGTACGTCCAGGACGATACGCTCTACGCGGAGCACGAGCGGAACAAGGAGATCTTCGGCAGCGACGAAGTGCTGTCGATCGCCCTGCCGTTCGAGGACGCGCTGGCGCGCGACGCGCTCGCGTTGCAGCGGCGGCTCGCGGAGGCGATCGAGGCCCTCCCCGTCATCGCCGACGTGGATTCGCTGACGAACGTCGACGACATCGACGGCGCCGGGAACATGCTCTCGATCGAGTCGCTGGTGCCCGAGGGCGACCCGAGGGAGCTCTCGGATGCTGAGCTCGACGGGATCCGCGCCCGCGTCGCACGGCATCCTCTGTTGCCCGGACTCCTGATCTCGCGTGACGGCCGCACCGCGGCGCTGCAGGTCCGTTTCGATGCCTCGAGCACCGAACCTGAGCGGAGCACTGCGCTGATGTCGATCGACCAGCTGCTTGCGGAGGAGCTGGGCTCGCATCCGTATCACCTCGCCGGTCACCTGTTCATGAAGAGCGAGATCACGCGGACGATCGCGCGGGATCTGGCGGTCCTCGTGCCCGCAACGATCGCGGTCATGGCGTTGCTGCTGTTCGCGGCGGTGCGTTGCTGGCGGACCGCGCTGCTCAGTCTCGCGGGCGTGCTGCTCGCCGTGCTCTGGATGCTCGGCGCGATGGGCTGGGCGGGGATCCCGCTGACTGCCATGTCGAATGCCGCTCCGACCGTCCTGCTGGCATTGGGAACTGCCTACTTGATGCACCTGGCAGCCGCCGCGCAACGACGCGCCGCGAGCGGCGGGACGCCGCCGCAGATCGCGGAATATGCGCTGCGCGAGGTACGCCTCGGCATGGTGGTGGCAGGCCTGACGACGATCGTCGGATACGGCTCGCTCACGTCGTCCCGCGTGCCGGTGGTCAGCGGTTTCGGGATGGCCCTCGTGATCGGCATCGTCGCGGTGATGGCGGTGGGGCTCTTCGTCCTTCCGGCCTCGTTCGCGCTGATTCGACCGCGGGGCCAGACAGGGGTCTTCGGGGCGACGACGGCGCTCGGTCGGCCGTTGCTGGCGATCGCGCGGATCACCAGCCGGAGACCGTGGACGGTGCTGGCGCTGGCGGTCGGCGTCTCGGCGCTGGCGGCGGTTTCGATTCTCGGGATCGAGGTCGATTCGAGCGGCCCGAACCGGTTCCCGGAGGATTCCCGCTTCCGCGTCTCCTCCGAGTTCTACCGGACCCAGCTTTCGGGCGACGTACTGGAGAGCGTGTACCTGACCGGTCCGAAGGAGCATTTCCTGCAGCCCGACACGCTGCGGCGGATCCAGGCCTTCCAGCGCGATGCCGAGGCGCTGTCCGAGATCGACCGGACGATCTCGATCGCCGACTACGTCGCCTTCATGAACCGAGAGATGTTCGGCGGCAGCGCAGACGAGCTGCGCATCCCGGCGACCGCGGAGGAGGTCGGGCAGTACCTGTTCCTCTACACGTCCGCGAGCAGCCCAGAGGAGTTCGACGACCTGATCGATCCGGACGCAGCGCAGGCGCGGATCCTCCTCAAGGCGGATGTCCCGTCGAGTCGGGCGAGTGCGTTGCTCCGCTCGCGTCTCGAGGCGCTCGCGGAGCGGCACTTCCCGGCCGAGGCAGGCCCGGAGGCGGTTCTCAGCACCGAAATCCTCCTGTCCCGCGCAGCGGATGTCGTCGTTCACGAGCAGATCCGCAGTTTCGCAGTGGCCCTCGTGCTGATCCTCTTGACCGTCATGCTGAGCTTCCGCTCGATCGCCGCCGGGCTCTACATGCTCCTTCCGAACGGCATCCCGATCCTGCTGAATCTCGCGACGATGTCGCTGCTCGGAATCGCGCTCAGCGATGCCACGTCGATCATCTCCGTGACGGTTCTCGGCATCGCCGTCGACAGCAGCATCCATCTGCTGGTCGGCACCCGCGCCATCGAACGGCGCTACGGTTCGCGGCCTGCTGCCGTCCTGCGAGCGCTGCTGACGACCGGCCGCCCGATCCTGCTGACCACGATCCTGATCGTCGCCGGATTCGGCGCCTTGCTGCTCTCGGAGTTCCGCTCCGTGGCGTTTCTTGGCGCCTTCACGGCGCTTACGATGGTGTACTGCCTGTTGGGAGATCTGCTGGTGCTGCCGGCGCAGGTTCTGGCCCGGTGGCAACGCCCGGAAGCGCCAGCCCCGGTCGCCGTGGCCGTGGAGACGGATGGATCGCTCTGGACAGCGCTGTTGCGGGAACACCCGAGTGGACAGCGGACGCTCGCGTTCCTTGGCGAGACGCCGCTGTCTACCGCGCGCTCGAAAGCGCGCGGTAGACAGCGGGTCCTGATCCACCCACTCGACGGCGAAGCCGAGTCGTGGCATCTCCTCGGTCCAGGGCCGGGTGGTGACTGGGTCCTATCTGCTTCGGTTTCCGAACCCGCGCATGCCCATGCAGGAGGTCACTGATGTCGACTCCGCTCGCAGCACTGATGAACCAGAGAGTCGGGAAGCGGTTCGAGTTCGGCGGCTATCACTTTCGGCGCGCAGAGACCGAGCGGGAACGATTCCGGGCCTTCGGGTTGCGCCATGCGGTGTTCTCCGAAGAGGGCTTCATCCGCGCCGAGGAGTTCCCGTCCGGCGCGTTCCACGACGAGTTCGATGCCGTCTCGGAGCAGATTCTCGTGGACGATGCAGCCGGAGCCCTCGTCGCCACCACGCGCTTCGTGCTGCCGTCGGATCTCGGCTTTCCGACCGAGCGCTTCTTCGACTTCGATGCGCCCGACGTTCCGCGCGAGCGGATCGGCGAGTACGGTCGGCTCGCGATCTCGCCGGGCCACCGCGGCGGCACGCGCGCGCCGATGCTGGGGATGCTGAAGGCCGTCTTCGAGGTGATGCTCGAACACAGCATCACGCACGTCTACGCCTTCATGCCGCCGAAGCTCGCGGCGTCCTACACCGCGCTGGGATGCGTCTCGGTCCCCCTCCGCACGCGACCGACCCGGATCGAGACGGTCCAGCGCCGCCATGCGATGCGGGACTACTTTGCGCGACAGTCCGTGGCGCCGGTGCTCTTCAGTCTCGCCGAGATGATGGTTGCAATCGGGATCTCTCCGGAGCGCGAAGAAACGGCCTACGTCCACCAGGTCGAGTCTCCGGCGATCGTGGCAGGTACCCGGTCGAGCGGCTGACCTCGTCCGTGCGCGGCGGATCAGATCCCGCGGTCGGAGGCAGGGACGGTCGTGAAGTCGGCCGGCCGTTTCTCGAAGAAGGCCTTCAGGGCTTCGATGTTCTCCGGGGAGCCGACACGGACGCGAAAGGCTGCGTCCTCACGCGCGCGAGCGGCGCCGATGCCCTCGGCTCGGACGGCGAGCAGCAGGCGCTTGGTGTGGCGCAGGGCGCCGAGCGGCTGCGCGGCGATCCGGGTGGCGAGTCCGAGGATCTCGGGAAGGAGTTCCTCCCGCGGCAGGGCGCGCGTCGCGATCCCGAGCCGTACGGCGGCAGCGGCATCGAGCCACTCCGCAGTGTAGAGCAGCTCGGCGGCACGTTGGTGCCCGAGCTGAAGCGGGAACAGGTAGCTGCTCGCGGCTTCCGGGACCACGCCGAGGGTCACGAAGGGCGCGCGCAGGCGCGCCTCGTTCGCGATCCACACGATGTCGCAATGGAGCAGCATCGTGAGCCCGATTCCCACGCCGACGCCGTTCACCGCTGCCAGCAGCGGTTTGTCGAAGCCGACCAGCTCGTCCAGAAAGCTCGGGAACGCCGGGCCAGCGGCGCTGCGCGGGGGCGCTGCCATCTCGCCGAGGTCCTGGCCTGCAGAGAACGACTCGCCGGCGCCGGTGACGACGACGGCCCGCACCCGGTCGTCGTCTCGGGCATCGCGAAGGGCATCCCGGCTCTCGCACCACATCTGCTCGTCGAAGGCGTTCTTCCGTCGTGGGCGGTTCCAGGTGAGCGTGAGAACCCCGTTCGTGAGATCCTCGAGCACGGTTTCTCGCATCCGTCTCTTCCTCCATCAGCGGCGAAGCGGCGCAGCGTAGCGGCGGCAGCGAGGGACTGCGGGCCGCGGCGAACCGGGAAGAAGAGATCCACCGGAAGGGGGCCGACGGCGTCCGGAGCCGTCTCGCCGGACTTCCGCGTCACCGATCGCGTGGTCAGGGAAACCCATCGAGCGTGGGCCCGCGTCGGCAGGGGAGCTCGGGTGGATGCGGAGTCCGGCGCGGAATCTGACGGGGCCGGTACTGTCCTCGTGCTGCAGCTGCTGTCGGCTGGCGCGGGCACCACACCTTTTCACTTCGGGGCCGAGCGGCTCAGGCCCCTTCGCGTGTTCGAGCGACGTCGGCGCCGTACTCGGGCGGGAGCGTCAGGACTTCGCGCGGGAACCGTTCGACGAGCAGCTCCACGACGTCACGGACCGAGACGACGCAAACGGGCCGGCCTTCGCGGTCCACGACCGGAACGTGGCGGAAGCCCCCGACACACATCTTGTTCAGGACCCAGGCGACAGCGGCATCGACCGGCAGGCTGTCGGGGTCGCGCGTCATGACCTCCGCGAGCGCGAGCGTCGCCGGGTTGCGACCGCGATCGACGATTCGCAGAAGCACGTCGCGTTCGGTGAAGATGCCGACCACGCGCGTGCTTGCCGTTCCGTCTTCGGTCACGAGGACGCACCCGCGGTGTTCCTTCTGCATCGCGCGCATCGCCTGGGTCACCGTGTGGGACGGGGCAAATAGCAGGGGATCTCGCGTTGGCAGGACACGAGTCGACTCGCGCAGCAGGCTGGCATCGAACGGCCGGTTGCGTCGGCGTGAGGTCCGCTCGCCGTCGAAGTAGGGGTCGTCCGGGAATTCTTCGTCGCGAGGCGAGTACGAGGCCATGGGGGATCCTTCCGTTTCCTCGGGAATGCCCCAGCATACCCCGGCTCGGCGCGAGTTCGAGGCAGAAAGGCGGCGTTCCTGCCCGCGGGGTACGATCCCGGTTCCGGGGAGGGCGGGGATGGCCGTTACGCCGCTGTCGGAGCTCTTCGAACGCCAGGCGTCGCGCTGGTCGATCGACGGGCGAGCGGGAATGCCTCGACTGCGAGGCGCCGTCGTGTCGATCTCGCAGCTGCCGTATGCGGGCGGCGATGAGGTGGCCGGCCTGGTGGCCGCGTGGCTGGATTACGGGCTGTTCAGCCTCGAGACGCTGCGCGAGATCGCGCGCGATCCCGGACTGCGGGCGCAGCTCGCCGCGGATCTCGAGCCCGCCGTGTCACGCGCCATCGAGAGGCGCGTCGAGCAGCTGTTCGGCGCCCTGGGGCAGGCGGAGCTGCGCGACTTGGCTGGGGTTCTCGCGACGCTCGGCGAGCGGGGCATGGCCGTCGTCGTGGGCCGCGGCGCGCTTTCGATCCTGCCCCGCGAGCGGACGTTGCGCGTTCTCGTCGTGGCGCCGCTCCCGGATCGAGTTCAGCGTGCGAACGACGAGCGCGGCGGTACGCGCGAGGAGGCCGTGCGGCATGTCGAGCAGGAGGATGCCGTTCGGCTCGCGTTCCTGCGCGACCGGCTCGGTCTGCCGGGCGACGCCCCGACCCTCTACGACGTCGTGCTCAACACGCAGGATCTCTCCGCCGACGCCTCCGCCGCGCTGATCGTCGAAGCGCTCCGCCGGCGGTTTCCTCCGACGGCCCCCGCCGGGACCTGAGCACAGCGGAATCACCGGGGATTCGTGCGAGGGGGCATCGCCGCGTGAACCGGGGCCGCGCTTCGCGCGTACCAGAAGGAGAGATCTCGAGCGCGCGCGCAAGAAGAGCGCTCGGAACCACGCGCTCGCAGAGGGGAGGAAGCATGGCCACGAAAGTCTGTCCCTGGTGTGCCGAGGAGATCCAGGCCGCGGCGATCAAGTGCCGTTGGTGCGGGAGTCGCGTGAGCGGGGGGTTCCGCGATCCGGCGGAGTGGCACCGCGACTATGGCGATCGCAAGATCGCCGGCGTCTGCTCCGCGGTCGCGCACCAGCTCGGCCTGTCCGTGACGGCGGTGCGCGCGGGGTTCCTGTTGCTGACGCTCGTGCACGGATTCGGCATCGCACTGTATGCGATCCTCTGGCTGCTCCTGCCCGACGGGCCCGGTGGCCGCTCCGGCTTCGATCGCGCGCTCGAGGCGGTACGCGATCTCGTCGGCGGCGGGGATCGCCGGCAACGGAATGCTTCGCCGCCGCCGGTGCACGGACGCCGGGAATCCGGCGGCAAGGGGGCGTCGGACGGATGGAGTCCGACGAGGAGCTGATGACGCTCGTCGCGCGGGGGGACGAACGAGCGCTGGGCGCTCTGGTGGAGCGGCACGCCGGGCGCATGCATGCGCATCTGGTGCGCATGACCGGCAGCGGTGAGGACGCAGAGGATCTCCTGCAGGAGACGTGGCTCCGCGTCGCGCGCGCTGCACGCAGCTTCGAGCCGGGCCGCGCGGTGCGGCCATGGCTCCTCGGCATCGCGTCGAACCTCGCTCGAGATCTACACCGACGCCGCGCCGTCCGCAGGCGTTTCGCCAGTGAGGCGCACGACGAGAGCGAGCCGGCACCGGCGCGCCCGCTCGAGACGCTCGCCTTGCGCGACCGCGTCGGCCGGCTGCCCGATCGCCTCCGCGAGGTCCTCTGGTTGCGGTACCACGAGGACCTCAGTGAGGCCGAGATGGCCGAGGCGCTCGGAATCCCGCGCGGCACGGTCAAGAGCAGGCTGCATGGCGCGATCCGCGAGCTGAAGCGCGGCTGGGAGGATGCGAGTTGAGCTGCGAGACGACGCAGGAAGTGCTGACCGAATGGATGCTGGTGTCGCGGGGCGCCGAGCCAGCATCGTGGGATCCCGTGTTGCGCGATCATGTGCGCGCGTGTGCCGCGTGCACCGCACATCTCCGGTTCCTGCGGGCTCTCCTGGCTTCGCTCGCCAGCGACGTCGCGGTCGCTCCCGACCGCGGCGCGCTCGTTCGGATCGAGAGCCGGGCCGTCCGCGCGCTGCGGGCACACCAGCCTTCGCGCGGCTTCGGGAGGCAGTGGGTCGCCGCCGTCGTCGTGCTGGCGCTCGGCCTGCCGATCGCCGTCGCGCAGGCGTGGCTGGTGGCCCAGGGGGTGGCAGTACTGCTCGAGCCGATCGTGCCCGAGGTCGTGATCATAGGTCTCGGGGTCTTCTACTTCGGAACGTTCCTGCTGATGGTCGGGACGATGTATGCGTGTATCCCGCTCTGGGTGGCGACGGTACGCCGCGCCCGCATGGAGGTGTCATGACGGACAGCGAGGTCCAGTTGCTGCCGGCCGAAGCGAGCCGCAAGCATTGCCCCTGGTGCGCGGAGTCGATTCGCGCCGAGGCCGTCAAGTGTCGGCATTGCGGGAGCATCCTCGACGCGAGCGGCGCCCGCTCGCTCAGCGAGCCGTGGCTGCGGCCCCGCGAGGGGCGGATGTTCGCAGGGGTCTGCGCCGGCCTCGCAGAGCAGTTCGGGATTTCGGTGACGATCGTGCGGCTGGCATTCGCACTCGGCGCGTTCTTCTCCGCCGGCATCTTCCTGGTCGTCTATCTGGCGCTCTGGCTCGCGATGCCGGAGGGAGATCGCTTCGACTCGGCGCCGCCGGCCGCGGCAAGCGATCGAGACCCCTTCGACCGCGATTCTCCGCGCTAGCGGCTTGCGTCGCCGGCGACCGCCACAGCGCCTCGCAATTCCGAGGACTTCCGGCCCATCTTGCGGGCCCCGCGCGACTCGTCCTACCTTGCGCGGCCGGAAGGGGGGCTCTGTGATCACGGCGATCCGTGCGAGCGGCGAGCTTCGGGGAGCGCGACGGCGGATGGTCGAGCGCCTGGCGGGCGGCGGGGTGCGCGATGCCCGCGTCCTGGCGGCGCTCGAAGCGGTTCCGCGCCACTGGCTCGTCCCCGAGGTGCTCCACCCGCAGGCCTACCGGGACCACGCCCTCCCGATCGGCGAGGGGCAGACGATCTCGGCGCCGTCGACGGTCGCTGCGATGAGCGAGGCGTTGGAGCTGCGCGGCACCGAGACGGTGCTGGAGATCGGCACTGGCTCGAGCTACCAGGCGGCCGTCCTCGGGCTGCTCGCCGAGCGGGTGATCTCGGTCGAGCGCTTGCCGCGGCTCGCCGCCGCGGCCCGTCGCGCGCTCGACCGACTGGGCATCCGCAACGTCGTCGTGCATCTCGGAGATGGTTCCGTCGGCCGGGCCGCCGAGGCGCCGTACGATGCAATCGTCGTGACTGCCGGCGCGCCGGATCTCCCGAGGCCGCTCCTCGCGCAGCTGGCTCCGGGCGGCCGCCTGGTGGCTCCCGTCGGTCCGCGCGGGGCGCAGCGGCTCCTGCGCGTGCGCTGTCGCGACGCGGGGAGGTTCCAGGCGGAGACGCTGGGCCCGTGTCGGTTCGTGGACCTCGTCGGCCGGCACGGATGGGCGGCATAGCGCGCGTCCTGCCGCTCCTCGTGCTGATCGGCTTCGTGATGATCGCCGGCGCGATCGGCTGTCGTACTCAGCCGGGGGCCGTGCGGCCGGGACAGGGCAACGGGGATTGGTACGTCGTCCGCCCCGGCGACAACCTATGGCGGATCTCGCAGCAGACCGGTACTTCCGTCGACGTGATCCGCCGGACCAATCGCGTCGCCGACGTGCACGCACTTCGGATCGGGGAGAGACTGTGGATCCCGGGCGGCCGCGCCGGCTCTTCGCCGTCCGCCACGGCCCCCGCCGTCGGAGCTGCACCGGATCGCCCTCGCTCGCTGGAACGCAGCTGGGGAGGAGATTGCTCGGATGCCGCACGTGAGCACGGGCTGCGTTTCGAGTGGCCTGTCGCAGGGCGTCTCACGTCGGCGTATGGCCTGCGTCGAGGCCGACCTCACGACGGGATCGACATCGCCGCCGCCAAGGGGACGACGATCCATGCCGCCGAGGCGGGCAAGGTCGTCTTTGCGGAAGATCGGTTGGGGGCCTACGGCCGCGTGGTGATCGTCAAGCACGTCGGAAGCTGGGCTACGGTCTATGCGCACAACGACGCGAACCTGGTCGAAGAGGGCGACTTCGTCGAACAGGGCGATCCGATCGCGCGGGTCGGCCGGACCGGAAACGCGAGCGCTCCGCACCTGCACTTCGAAATCCGTCGCAGCAATCGTCCGCGCGATCCGCTCGCGTGTCTGCCGTGAGTCCTGCTTCCTCGATGCCGGGGAGTCTCGTGTCTACATCGCCCGATCTGCGCGCATTCATCCGTGATGTCCCCGACTTTCCGAAGCCGGGAATCCTGTTCCGGGACGTCACGCCCTTGCTCGCGGACGCCCGCGCGCTGAGGACCGCCGTCCGGGCGCTCGCGGACCCGTTCCGCGGCCTCGGCGTCGAGAAGGTCATGGGGATCGAGTCGCGGGGCTTCGTGCTCGGGACACCGGTGGCGCTCGAGCTCGAGACGGGCTTCGCGCTGGTCCGCAAAGCGGGCAAGCTGCCGTGGCGCACGCGACGCGTCACGTACGATCTGGAGTACGGAACCGACACGGTCGAGATGCACGAGGATGCCTTGCGTCCCGGCGAACGCGTGCTCGTCGTCGACGACCTGATCGCGACAGGCGGGACCGCAGCGGCAGCGCTGCAGTTGGCGCGCGATTCCCAGGCGTGCATCGTGGGCTGCGCGTTCCTGATCGAGCTGACGGCGCTGGAAGGCCGTCGTCGGCTCGGGACCGAGCGGATCCACACACTGCTTCGGTACTGAACCAGCGCGAGGGGAGCACGCTATCCTCCGCCTGCGTTGCCGGGCGCCCGGGTCCGATTCGAGGAACAAGAGAATGACAGGCTTGCACTCACTCCCCCTGCTGCTGGCCCTGGTCTGTGTCCTTTTCCCTCCCGCTGCGCTTGCGAAGGACGCCCAGCGCTTCGGCGCCGAAGGCATGCTGCTCGGCTACGACGAATCCAGGAATCTCATGAAGGTGAAGATCACCAGCCCGAAGGTTTCGGGCGGCTTCGGCAGCGGCGGAATCGCCGGCAAACCCGCGCCCGGAGTCTCATCGGGGGACGAGCTCGAGTTCGAGGTCGTTCCGGAGGGCAGCGTGCTGCGCCGCACCGTCATCAAGGCATCGAAGGGCGGCGGACTCGACAACAGCGGGACGAAGGAGGGTTTCAAGAACGCCGTCGCAGCGATTCCTACGGATCGCGCCGTGGTGTTCTCCTTCGAGCCGAAGCCGGCGGGTGAGCCGAAGTACTTGCTCAAGATGGTGCAGATCCGGATGTCGCCCGAAGAGATCCAGAAGCGCTTGCGCGAGCTCGGACTCTCGGAGGACGAGGCTGACGAAGCCGCGGGCGCGAGCGGTGCGGAGAGCGCGAACTGAACGCGCGACGCGGCAGGCGCGGATCGGGTCGGTTAGGGTTTCGCCCGCGCCCCCGTAGCTCAGATGGATAGAGCAGCGGTTTCCTAAACCGTTTGTCGGAGGTTCGAGTCCTCTCGGGGGCGCCAGGTCGAGCGGGATCGGCGCTCACTTTGCTATCACCGGTCGCCATGCCTGGGACGCTCTCGCCGCCGGATCTCGCCAACGCCGTCACGAGTTTCTGTACGATCGGCGCCGGCGCGACGACGCTCGCGTTCGGGCATTGGGTCAGCCGGCATCCAGCGCGCTGGCGCTTCGCGTACTTCTGCATCTTCCTCACCGGGCTGCCGACTCTCGGCTGGCACGGATGGGGCACCGTCGCCGACGACTGGACCCACGAAACCTGGCGGGTGGCGGATGTCGGCAGCAACCTGCTGCTCGCCTGGGCCGTGCAGCTCGCGGTGGCCGGTGACTTCTACCGACCTGCGTTCGTGCGCCGACTCGCGATCGGCTCGGGCCTGCTCAACCTGGCGGCCATCGGCTGGATGGTGCGGGAGGGCATCACCGCGACGAAGGTCCACTGGATTCCGCTCGGCGAGTTCGGCGGTTTCTACGCTGGCGAGGCGGTCCTGATCTTCGACGCCTTCGTGACCGTCGGGCTGTTCTACGCCGCGCGGGCGCGGATCGCGCCGGCCGCCCGGCCGCTGCTCTACGCGGTGACCGTGCTGTTCCTGGTCGGGTTCGGCCTGGCCACGGCGGACGGCGACGTCGTCATCGGGCGAGTGGTCTCGATGCATGCGCTGTGGCACGTCGTCGGGAGCTTTGCCTTGCTGTTCCTGTGGGCTTTCACGGAGCTCCGACTGCGGGTAGAGGCGGAGCAAGGGCCATGACGGTGCGGAGACTGCCGCACACGCGAGGAGGCTGGAGATGAGGATTCCCGAGAAGCGCGTCGCGCGCGACGAGCTGTTTCGCCGGCTCGAAGAGTACCGAGCCAACGACATGCCGTGGCGCGACGGCCGCACGTGGGCCTACGTCTACGATCCGGGCAGGGAGGCCGAGGAGGTCATCAAGCAGGCGTTCTCGATGTACCTGACCGAGAACGCGCTCGACCCCACCGTCTTTCCGAGTGCGCTTCAGCTCGAGAACGACCTGATCTCGATGGCGTCGTCGCATCTGCAGGGAGACGCCGAGGTGTGTGGGAACTTCACGAGCGGAGGCACCGAGAGCATCCTTCTCGCGGTCAAGACCGCACGGGACCGCGCCCGCGCGCTCCAGCCGCAGATCCGGGAACCGGAAATGGTGCTACCGGCGACGGCGCACGCAGCATTCCAGAAGGCGGCCCACTACCTCGACGTGAAGCCGATCCTGGTGCCGGTGAACGCCGAGACCTTCAAGGCCGACGTCCCGACGATCCGTGACGCGATCACGCCGAATACGATCCTGCTCGTGGGCTCGGCCGTCTCCTACGCGCACGGCGTCGTGGACCCCATCGAGGAACTCGGCCAGCTCGCGCTCGAGAGGAATCTGCTGCTCCACGTGGACGGCTGCATGGGCGGCTTCCTGCTTCCGTACTTCCGGCGTCTCGGCGCCCCGGTCCCGCGCTTCGAGTTCGACGTGCCGGGCGTGACGTCGATCTCGATGGACTTCCACAAGTACGCGTTCGCGGCGAAAGGCGCTTCGGTGATTCTGCACCGCAGCAAGGAGCTGCGCCGATACCAGATCTACGCGTGCTCCAACTGGACCGGCTACACCGTGATCAATCCGACCGTGCAGAGCACGAAATCCGCGGGTCCCCTGGCCGCGGCGTGGGCGGCGCTGCACTTTCTCGGCGAGGAAGGCTACCTGGAGATCGCGCGCCAGGTTCTCGGCGCGACCCAGCGGATCGCCGACTGGGTGGAGGCGCATCCGGACCTGCGGCTGCTCGGCCGACCCGAGATGAACCTGGTGGCGTTCACTTCCGACAGCGTCAGCGTCTTCCACGTGATCGACGAAATGAAACAACGCGGCTGGTACGTGCAGCCCCAGCTCGGCTTCCAGGACTCGAAGGAGAATATCCATCTATCGATCAACCCGGCGAGCGTGCGCTGGGTCGACGCGCTGCTCGAGGATCTCGATGTCTGCGTTGCGGCGGCCAGGGCTCTTCCCTCGGGCGAGCTCGCCGGGAAGATCCGCGAGGCGTTCGGTTCGCTCGATCCGGAGTCGTTGGGCCCGGAAGCCTTCGCGGGTCTGCTCGGAATGGCGGGCGTCGACGGGACTTCGCTGCCCGGGCGCATGGCGGAGATCAACGAGGTGCTGAATGCCTTGCCCGCGAAGATGCGCGAGCGGTTGCTGGTCGAGTACCTGAACGAGCTGTATCGGAGGCGGGAGTAGCAGCGGGCGGCCGCCGGCGCGGCGAAGAGACGCCTCGGCTCCAGTCGCTCTCAGGCGAGGTCGCGAGGTCGCGTGAAGGCCGCCAGGCGCGCGCTCCCGGGCGCGAGATCGCGCCACGACGCGATCCGCACCTCGAGCTCGACGAGCGCTCCCGTCGGGAGGTTCTTTCGCAACTGCCGATACTCCGGACTCCCGTCGGGGCGGGCGAGCGCCAGCGCCAGATCGTGGAGTCCCGGGTCGTGCCCGATCACCAGCACGGCCTGCTGTTCCTCCGGAATCCCGCGGAGCTCCTCGAGCCATCGAGAGGCTCCCGCCAGGTAGAACGCGTCGTCGATCTGCACGGTAGTGCCTTCCTCGAGAAGGCGACGTAGCGGCTCCAGCGTCTCGAGGGTTCGCCGAGCGGGAGAGCAGAGGATCCGGGTGGGAACGCCGCGCGCGCTGGCGGCGAGGTGACGTGCCATTGCCTTCGCGGCGCGCTGTCCACGCGGAGCCAGTGGGCGCTCCCGATCCGCGAGCGACGGATCGCTCCAGCTCGACTTCGCGTGGCGAAGCAGCATCACCCTGCGCGGCGCCGGTTCGCCTGCGTGCGGTGCCGCGCCTCGAACGACCCGCGCCGACGGGAGGTCAGCGACCACCGGCTTCGCGACGGGCGTGCCCCTCACCGCTGGCCAGGTTCGTGGCTTCGTCGCAGCCTCGCGCCACGAGGCGCGCCAGCGGCACGGCGGCTACGGAGGCGAGATCGAGCGGGGGCGCACAGGCATCCAGATCCCCGGCGTCGAGACCCAGACCCGCGAGCAGCAGCGCGCGCTGCGCCGGGGGCATCTCCGCGTCGACTTCGAGGCGCACGGCGGGGCGCGTGCGGGACGCGAGGCCATTGGCGAGCCCCCGCGCGCGCAACGGGCGCCCATCACGAGTGACCCGGAAGGTGTGGTGATGCACGACCTCGAGATCCGGCAGAAGGGTTGTCAGGTTCGCTCCGATCAGGCATTCCACGGAGAGCAGCCGCACGCTGTTCGCGATGCCGATGAAACGTGGCACCGTCGGCGGAATCTCGATGCCGATGAATCGCTCCGCGCCGCTTCGGCGCTCGCGCGCCAACACCGCCACGTTCAGTGCCAGGCTTGCCACGGCGGGAAACGGGTGGGTCGCGTCGACGGTCAGCGGCGTCAGGAGGGGAGAGAGTTCCCTGACGAAGATCCGCGCGAGCGCCCGCTGCTCTGCTGCCGCCAGCTCCGGCCACGCGTGGATCACGGCCCCGCGCTCCCGCAAGGCGGGCAAGACCGCCCCCTCCCAGATCGCGTGTGCGCCTTCGAGCAGACGACGCAGTCGTTGCCGACGGGCACGGGCCGCCGTTCCCCCTCCGGCGACCCGGAGGGACGAAGCGCGAGTCTGAAACAGGGAGTCCACGCGGCGGCTCGCGGTGCCGAGCAGCCGAAGGCGTCGCGCGATCGAAGTCCTCGGCGCACCGGCCTGCGCGATCAGCGTCTCGAGTGGTGCGAAGAGGTCTTCGAACAGTCTGGGACCGATCGAAAGATCGCGATCGAACGACGTTCGTGTGACGGGATGGCGTCTGCTCATCGGGCTCGCGGATTCTATCGAAGCGAGCGGCGACGAGGGAAGCGAAACCGGACCCCGCGCGGACGAGGAACGTGACGTTCTCGTGAAAGTCGCGCCGATCGGTGCCCGACCGTGAAGAATCACGGGGTGTCGCCCTCGCGACTCCCGGGTGGAAACTAGCGTCCAGTCCCGGAAGTCCGCCTGCATTCGATCGCGTCTCCGGGCCAAGAAAGGCCTCGAGAATCCGACGCAGGACTGCTGAGACAGGACACTAGAAGCCCAGTTCCGTCAGGTCGATTGGCCGCCCTAGCTGCGCCGAACGCTCGCCCGCGGCGCCCATCGCCACGGCGAGCGCGCCGTCCTCGACCGACACGACCGGCGCCCCGCCCGTCCGAATGGCATCCCGGAATGCGAGGTGCTCGAAGAACGTGGAGCCGTGGTGGGCCCCCGCATGGGCGAGGTTGGCCGCCAGCGGGAACGTGATGGTGGCCGGCTCGTTGCGATCGCGTCGGGTCAGGACCAGGCGCTGCGCCGGGACGAAGGCCTCCGCCTTGCCGGCATCACCCGTCGCGGCGATCTCCATCTCGTGGCTCGCGTTCTCCGCGAACATGCACAGATCGAGCAGCGCCCGCGCTCCGCCGGCGAAGTCCACCACCGCGAACGCGTTGTCGAGGATGTCCGGCGTCTCCCCGCCGTAGCGCTCGTCGCGATGGTTCACGTCGGCGCCGCCCGATGCATACACGCGAACCGGTCGTTGCTGCACGATCAGGTTCATCAGGTCGAAGAAGTGACAGCACTTCTCCACCAGCGTCCCTCCTGTGTTGCGATTGAACCGGTTCCAGTCCTCCACCTTGCGCAGGAACGGGAAACGATGCTCCCGGATCGCGAGCATCCAGAGCCTGCCGATCGCGCCACGCTGCACCTCCTCGACGAGGCGCGCCACGGGTCGCATGTAGCGGTACTCCATCCCCACCCAGACCAGCCCACGATGTTTCGCCGCCGCGTCGATCACGCGCTTGCAGTCGTCGACCTCGGTGCACAGCGGCTTCTCGACGAGCACGTGCTTGTCGGTCTCGAACACGGCGCGCAACATGTCGTAGTGCGTATGGTTCGGCGTCGCGATCACGACCGCATCGACGGCAGCTCGGCGCAGCAGCTCGCGGGGGTCCTCGAACTCCTCGACGGCGCGACCGGCCAGCGCCAGACGGGCCCAGCCGCGGCTGCGCTCGTTCGGGTCCGCGATCGCGGTGACCTCGACGCCCGGCAGCAACGCGAGGTTCCGGATGTGCTCGCAGCCCATCATCCCGGTGCCGATGATGCCGTAGCGAAGCGGGCCGCCGTGCCCCTGGTCTGCTGCCACCGAGTGCCTCCCGATCGAAAGTCCGGTTGTGATAGCCTACGCGGCCGATGGATGCCCTGCCGCTCTCGACGGCGCGCCGCCTGCTCGGCCGCAGTTCCCTTTCGGCGTTCCCGATCGCCGCCGGCGTGTGGCGGCTCGTCGGCGACGACGTGCCGAAGGCGCGCGCGTACGTCGAGGCCGTGCTGCTGGCCGGCATCGATCTGTTCGACCTCGCGGATGTCTATGGCCTCGATCATGGCGGGCGCGCGTTCGGCGAGAGCGAGACGCTGTTCGGCCGGGCACTCGCCGACGCCCCCGGGCTGCGCGAGCGCATGCTGATCGCCACCAAGGGCGGGATCGTGCCCCCCGTTCCCTATGACTCGAGTCCTGCGCATCTCGCCGCGGCCTGCGAAGCGTCGCTGAAGCGGCTCGGCATCGAGCAGATCGATCTCTACCAGATCCACCGACCGGACTGGCTCGCGCATCCGGAGGACGTCGCGGCGACGCTGACGCGGCTCCGAGAGCAGGGCAAGATCCGAGAGGTCGGCGTCTCGAACTACACACCCGCCCAGTGCGAGACGCTGCAGCGCTACCTCGACTTTCCGATCGCGACGCACCAGCCGGAGTGGTCGTGCTGGACGCTGGCGCCACTGCGGGACGGCGTGCTCGATCAGTGTCTCGGCGCCCGGATGACGCCGCTCGCGTGGAGCCCTCTCGGCGGTGGCCTGCTGGCGCTCCCGCTCGAGGCAGCGCGCAAGCAGCCCGACGGAGCCCGACTGACGAGCCTGCTCGAAACGCTCGATCGGATCGCAGCGCGCGAGGGAGTGCTCCGCGCAGCGGTCGCGCTGGCGTGGTTGCTGGTGCACCCGTCCGGCGCGGTCCCGATCATCGGCACGCAGCGTCCCGAGCGGATCCGGGAGTGCCTGCGCGCCTTCGACGTACGTCTGTCGCGACGAGACTGGTACGAGATCGTCGCCGCGTCGCAGGGGGAGCCGATGCCATGACGGACGCCCTCGAGATCTCCTGGTTCTGTCCGCTCTGCGACGACGACTACGAAGTGCTCGGGATCCCGGACCCGCGCCTCCGCAGCAGCTTCTCGCACTGCTCCGACATCCTGCTGCGCGCAGAGCGCCATGGCTTCGACAACATCCTGTGTCCATCCGGCTATGCGCTCGGAATCGACTCGGTGGCCTTCGCCGGCGGTGCGGCTCCTCTGACATCGCGGATCCGACTGCTCGTCGCGGTTCGCTGCGGCGAACTCTGGCCACCCCAGCTGGCCCGCCAGCTGGCCACACTCGACCAGATGCTCGCCGGCCGCCTCACCGTCAACATCATCTCGAGCGACCTGCCCGGGGCGCCGCTCGCGTCGGAGCCGCGCTATCAGCGGACGCGCGAGTGCATGCAGATCCTCCGCTCGCTGCTCGACGGGAAGGCCGTCTCGGCGCGCGGCGAGTTCTACTCGTTCGACCTCGATCCGCCCGGTGTGCGAACCGTGTCGGGGCGATCGCCGCTCTTCTACTTCGGCGGGCTGTCGGAGCCCGCTCGGCGCGTGGCCGCCGAAGAGGCCGACGTCTACCTGATGTGGCCCGAGCCGCTACCGGCGGTCCGGGCGCTTCTCGGCGACATGCGCGCGCGCGCCGAGCGGGTCGGCAGGCGGCTGCAGTTCGGCTACCGGGTTCACGTGATCGTGCGCGAGACGGAATCGGAGGCGCGAGCGGCGGCGCGTGCGCTGGTCGCGCAGCTCGATCCTGACACCGGAGAGGCGATTCGCAGACGCTCGCTCGATCATGCCTCGATCGGCGTCCAGCGGCAGGCGGAAATGCGAGAAGCCGCGGACGACGAGGGCTTCGTCGAAGAGCATCTGTGGACGGGGATCGGCCGAGCACGCAGTGGCTGCGGCGCAGCCATCGTAGGCGACCCGGACCAGGTGTTGGCGAAGCTGCGCGGATACGCGTCGCTCGGGATCCGTGCGTTCATCCTGTCCGGGTATCCGCACGCCGGCGAATCCGATCTGTTCGCGCGCTACGTCCTGCCGCAGCTCGCGCACGGACCCCTCGAAGCGTGAGACGGCCGGTTCGGCGCGGCGAAGGGCGTGCTCCGCCCGGACGCCGCGAGGGATCGAACTCCCTCACGGCGTCGGGGCGGTTCCGATGGACGACGGGTGTCGCGAACCGTGCGACTACGGGTGGCCGGGCGGCGGCGCGCTCGCGGCGTCGAGGATCTCGAGCAGCTCCACGTCGAAGGCGAGTGTCGCACCGGGCGGAATCGTGCCCGGGAAGCCGCGGTCGCCGTAGGCGAGGTCTGCGGGGCAGGTGATGTGGGCCTTCTCGCCGACCTTCATCGTCTGCAGGGCTTCGGTCCAGCACGGGATGACGCCGCCGAGTCGGAACTGCGCGGGCTCTCCATGCTTCTCCGAGCTGTCGAAGACGGAGCCGTCACGCAGCGTCCCCTTGTAGTTCACCTTGACCATGTCGTCGGACTTCGGGGACGCCCCACTGCCTTCCTCGAGGACCCGTTTCACCAGACCTGAGTCTGCCTTCGCGGCACCCGCGACGGCGGCCTCCTTGGCGAGAAACTCCTCACCCGCGGCGCGCTCCGCGGCCGCTGCCGACTTGGTGCGGGTCTCGGCGAGCGTGCGGATGCGTGGACCGAACTCGTCGATGCTGACCTTCGGCTCGTTGTCTCCGATCTGATCGCGCAGTCCGGCAACGACGAACTCCAGCTCGGCGGGAGTCAGCTGGAAGGAATCGAGACTGCGCGCCACGCTCAGACCGAGCGCGTACAGCGTCTTCTCGTCGTCGGTGCTGGGTGCTTTCTGGGCGAGAGCGGGCGCCGCGATCGCCGTGAGCGCCAGAAGCGCCGCGGCCGGGAACAGGATGCGATGACTCATGGGAACCTCCGGGCGCCGGAGAGTAGCCGCCGCGCGGAGTCCCGAAAGCGGGCCTGTCGGAAGGTCGGGAGGCCGATTGCCGGCCGGCGCCCGAGGGCTGAGACTCGTCGGCCGGGGCCGGTCGCGGGTTCCGATGCCGATGGACGGATCGAATGGGGGAGGCGTCGATGCGAGTACTGACCCAAGCCGAGGCCGCTGCGCTTCTCCGACCGGAAGACACGCTCGCGGTCCCGCTCGGCCCCGGGCAGCCCGCCGCGTTCCTCCACGCGCTGTCGGCACGCGACGACTGGCAGCGACTGACGGTCTTTGCTGCGCTGCTCGTGGACTTCTACCCGCTCTTCACCCGCCACGGCGTGACACTGCTCTCGGGTTTCTTCGGGCCGGTGGAGCGGATCCTGCGCGCGGGCGGCCACGAGATCCATTTCGTCCCGGCCGACTTCCGCCGCTTCGCCAACCTCGCGCGCGAGATGGCGCCGCGGGTCATGGGCACGGCCGCGGCGCCCCCCGATGCCGACGGCTGGCTCTCGCTGTCGCTGCACGCGGGCGCCACCGTCGACGAGCTTCGCCGCTGCGGGCGCGATCGCGAGCGCCTGCTGGTCGTCGAGGCCAATCTCAAGCTGCCGCGGACGTTGGGACTCCCGCCCGAGCATCGCCATGCATTGCACGTCGACGAGGTGGACGTGCTGGTCGAGAGCGATCGCGACATCGTGACCCTTCCCGAGGCCGAGCCGGATGCGATCGAACGGCGGATCGCCGAGCACGCGCTGCGCTTCATTCCCGACGGCGCGACGCTGCAGACGGGGATCGGCGGCGTTCCGAACCAGATCGTACGGCTGCTCGCGGACGACCACGGCGGCGACTACGGCATCCACACCGAGATGTTCACCGACGGGCTGATGCGGCTCCACGTGGCCGGCAAGGTCAGCAACCGCAAGGGCCTCTTCGACGGCGTCTCGGTGGCGACGTTCGCGTTCGGGACGCGTGCGCTGTACGACTGGCTCGACGGCAACGAGGGCGTGCGCTTCCTGCCGGTGAGCCACACCAACGAGCCGGGTCTGATCGCGCGCAACCGGAGCATGATCTCGATCAACGGCGCGCTCTCGATCGACCTGGTCGGACAAGTCGTTGCCGACCGCATCGGCGAGAAGGAGCACTCCGGGATCGGCGGACACGAGGACTTCGTCACGGGCGCAGCGTTCTCGCCCGGAGGCCGCTCGCTGATCTGCCTGCCGTCGTTCGCCAACACGCCCGAGGGCCGCGTTTCCCGGATCGCCAGCCAGTTCGCCGCCGGCACGTGCATCACGACCCCGCGGCACCAGGTGGACGTGATCGTGACCGAGTACGGTGCCGCGGAGCTCGCGGGCCGCACCGCAGGCGAGCGCGCTCGCGCATTGATCGAGATCGCCCATCCAGCGGTACGCGACGCACTGCGCGCGCGGCAGCACGAGCTGCCGTGGATCCCGCCCGAATGAGCGCGGCCGATCACGACACTCTCCCGGCTGAGTACGCGCAGGCGCTGGCGGCGACCGGGGGTGCCGTGATCGGCGCATTGCGCGCACTCGAGTGGGCCCAGCGACGCCTGCACCCGCCCGATCTGGCGCGGCTGCGCGACGACCTCCAGCTCCACCGCAACCGACTCGCGCACGCGTTGCACGGGTTCCGCCGGGCCGGCGTCCCGCCGGGTCTCGAACCGTTTCACGCTCAGCTCCTCGCGGGCGCCAGCGAGGCGCTGGACGCGCAGCAGTTGTTTCTCGCGCCCGATCCGCCCGGCCAGATGGTCGCGCGGATCCTCGAGAGCCAGCGCCGGTACTGCCGGGCGCAGGAGGCCCTCTATCCCCTGCGGACGGTGCTGCCGCCGCTCGGACGCTGGTTCGTCGAGCCCGTCTTCCACGACCGTCTCGCGACGCTCGACCCGGATCCCCCGCCGGCCTTCGGCGAGGGCGTGGGGCTGCACCGCGCTGGACCCGAGGACGCTCCCGACGCTCGGGGCGGCTTCTCGCTGTACGTTCCGGAATGGCTCGCCGGGGATGCGCCGCGGCCGCTCGTCGTCGCGCTGCACGGCGGCGCCGGCCACGGGCGCGACTTCCTGTGGAGCTGGCTCCGCGAGGCGCGCGGGCGCGGATTCCTGCTGCTCGCGCCGAGTTCCGTCGAGAGCACCTGGTCGCTCACCGCGCCTCCCGTCGATGCCCTGCGCCTGCGCTCGATGGTGGCGTGGGTCGGCGAGCGTTGGCCCGTCGATCGCGAACGCATCCTGCTGACGGGACTTTCCGACGGCGCCACGTTCACCCTGCTCGCCGGGCTCGACGACGAGGCGCCCTACACCGCCCTGGCGCCGGTCGCCGGTGTGCTGCACCCGGGCCACCGCGAACGCGGCCGTCTCGAACGCGCGCGAGGACGGCGGATCCTGCAGGTCCACGGGTCGCTCGACTGGCTGTTTCCGCCGGCGCTCGCGCATCACGCGCGCGACGAGCTCGCGCGCGCCGGCGCCGACCTGACGTACCACGAGATCGACGATCTCTCGCACGCGTATCCCCGCGAAGCGAACGACACGATTCTCTCCTGGTTCGACCCGGCGCTGGCTCTCCCTCAGCGCTGAGCGGACGCTTCGGCATCGAGGATGGCGCCGAGTTCGGCGAGGTCGTGCACGATCCAATCCGGGCGCGCGTCGGGCGTGCGAGCACGCGCAGCGGCGGGATCCGCGACGCAGCGAGTGACCCAGACCGTGCGGATGCCGAGCGCGGCGGCCCCGACGACATCGGCCGCGAGGTTGTCGCCGACATGCAGCGCCTCCGCGGGAGCTACGCCGAGTCCCGCGAGCGCAGCTTCGAAGATCTCGGGGCGGGGCTTGCGAAGCCCGACGTCGTGGGAGATGGCGAGGGCGTCGAAGTGTTCGCGCAGGCCGGCGTCCTCGAGAATCGCGAGAGCAGACGGTGTCCAGCTCCAATTGGAGCAGAGTGCGAGGCGAACCCGGGTGTGGAGCGCGGTGAGAATCGCTCGGTGGTGCCGAGGCGTCTGCGCCAGAGCGATCAGCATCCCCATGTGGGCGCCGGTCAGCTCCCCCGCCAGCATGCCGGCCGGGTCCGGGATCCGGAGTCTTCCGAGCAACGATGCGAAGCGATCGGGAGTCGCGAGTTCTCGGCCCTCTGCATACGCCAGCGCGCTGCGCTGACGGTCGACCTCCGCCAGTGTGGACGTGAACGTCTCGAAGTCGACATCGACATGCCGGTGGAGAACGGCGTGCACGACGCCCGATGTCGTCGGCACGAGGCGTCCTCCCACCTCGTGTCGCGGAAGTCCGTTCCACGGTAGATCCACGAGCGTATCGAAGAGATCGAACAGGATGGCGCGGATCAACGCGAGCGCCGCCACGCGCGCCCGGGCGGCAGATCGATGCGCGGATCGAGCTGGCCGCGGACCTGCCGTGCCGAGGGAACGAGAAGCATCGCGGAGGAGTGTGCCCCGCGTCGCAGGTGCGGGCCAGGCGGCTTAGCATCCGGCGAAGGGGGGGCGGAACGTGATCGAGCTGATCGGAGTCTGTCGACGCTGGGGCGACGTGGTCGCCGTCGACGACGTCTCGCTCCGCGTCGCACCGGGCGAGCTGGTGGCCCTGGTCGGCGGATCCGGCTCGGGCAAGACGACGACGCTCAAGATGGTCAATCGGCTGATCGAGCCGTCCGACGGCATCGTGCGAGTCGCCGGTCGCGACGTACGCAGTGTGCCGGGCCCCGAGCTCCGCCGAGGCATCGGCTACTGCTTCCAGCAGATCGGGCTGTTTCCCCACCTCAGTGTCGCGGAGAACGTGGCGGTGGTGCCGGCGCTGCTCGGTTGGAGTGCCGATCGCGCACAGCGCCGCGTGGCAGAGCTGCTGGCGTGGCTCGAGCTCCCGCTCGAGCTGGCAGATCGCGCGCCATCGGAGCTGTCGGGCGGACAGCAGCAGCGGGTAGGAATCGCCCGCGCGCTGGCGGCGGGGCCCGAGCTGCTGCTGATGGACGAACCGTTCGGCGCGCTCGACCCGATCACCCGCGACACTCTCCAGCAACGCTTTCAGGAGATCCGACAGACGCTTGGAATCACGACGCTTTTTGTCACGCACGACATGGCCGAAGCGTTGCGGCTCGCGGACCGGATCGCAGTTCTCGACGGCGGCCGGCTGGTGCAGCTGGACACGCCGCGCGGGTTGCTGCGGGCACCGGCCAGTGACGTCGTCGAGCAGCTGCTGGCGACGCCGCGACGGCAGGCCGCCGCGGTCGACGCGCTGCTCATGGAAGAGGCGTGATGCGCGAACTGTTGTCGGAGCTACCGGTCTATGCCGCCGCGCATCTGCAGCTGTCGCTGGTTGCGCTGACGCTCGCCGCGGGAGTGAGCGTGCCGCTCGGAATCTGGGCGAGCCGGCGGCCACGGCTTGCGCCATCGGTGCTCGCAAGCGTGGGTGCGCTGCAGACGATTCCGAGCCTGGCGCTACTCGCATTCATGGTTCCCGTGCTCGCAGCGCTCGGCTCCTGGACTTCGCGGCTGCTCGACTTCGAGATCGCGGCCATCGGCCGGGGACCCGCGCTAATGGCGCTGACGCTGTACGGCACGCTGCCGATCCTCCAGAACACCGTGGCGGGCCTGGCCGGGGTCGATCCTGCCGTGCGCGAGGCGGCCACGGCGATGGGCATGACCGACCGGCAGCGCCTGCGACGGGTCGAGCTGCCGCTGGCGCTTCCGGTGATGGTGGCGGGGCTGCGAACGGCGGCCGTCTGGGTGGTGGGAACGGCGACGCTGGCGACGCCGGTGGGCGCCGCGAGTCTGGGCCACTTCATCTTCAGCGGACTGCAGACGCGCAACTACGCCGCCGTGTCGGTCGGCTGCTTCGCCGCCGCGCTGCTCGCGATCGCCCTCGAGCGGACGATCCGGCTGCTCGAACGCGGACTCGCGACGCGGCGGCGCGGACTGGTCGTCAGCGGCGTGGGGGTGCTCGCAAGCCTCGCGTTGTTGGCTCATGTCCCGCTTGCGAAGGATCGCGGCGTCACCGGCCGGGAGCCGATCGTGATCGGCGCCAAGAGCTTCACCGAGCAGTACGTCCTCGCGGAGCTGCTCGCCGGTTGGATCGATCGCGAGGCCGGCGGTGCCCCGACGAAGGTTCTCGCCTCGCTCGGATCCACGGTGCTCTTCGATGCGCTCCGCGCCGACGAAGTCGACGTCTATGTGGACTACACGGGAACGCTGTGGGCGACGATCCTCGGCCGCAGCGGTGCGAGTCCGGGACGCGAGTCGATGCTGGCCGAGATCCGCCGCGTGCTCCCCGCGGAGTACGGGATCGAAGTCGCAGCGGCGCTCGGCTTCGAGAACGCCTATGTGCTCGCGATGCAGCGCGTGCGCGCGCGCGACCTCGGCATCACGAGCATGTCCGATCTGGCGCGGGAGGCGCCGCGACTCGAGCTCGGCTCCGACTACGAGTTCCTCGCGAGACCCGAGTGGCGGGCGCTCGCGGCGAGCTACGGGCTCTCGTTCCGCAGCTCGCGCAGCATGGACCCCTCGCTGATGTACGAGGCGCTGATCCGCGGACAGGTCGACGTCATCAGCGCGTTCTCGAGCGACGGGAGACTCGCGACGCTCGACCTCGTGCTGCTGCGCGAAGAGCGCGGGGTGATTCCGCCCTACGACGCGGTCGTGCTCGTGGGACCGCGCCTTGCACGGGATCGGCCGGAGGTCGTACGGGCCCTGCGGAGACTCGACGGCGCGATCGACGCCCGCACGATGCAGGTGCTCAACGGGCTCGTCGATCAGTCGGGTCGGTCGCCGAGGGCGGTTGCCCGCAAGTGGCTCGACGAGCGGTAGAGCTCGCTCGCGGGCGGCGACGGGTGCGCCTCGACAGGAGCGCCAGCCCGAGCAGGACGAGCGCGCTCGTGCCGGGCTCCGGCGTCGCGTGAAGCCTGGGGGCCGAGTCGGGGAGAGGCGCCAGCTCTGCGTGGGGGGAAAAGAACCCGCGCGCCTCCGGCGCGCTCAGCAGGCGCTCTGCTGCGAACAGATCCCACGCGCGTCGCGCGGCCGGTCGCGGAGCGGCGGCATCGGGCGGAGCTGCAAACACGGCTAGGACGAACGCGATCGCAGCAGCGATCCGTTGCGGCACGGCACTCCCCTCCACGGCCGTTCGTGGTCGAGGAGTCCATCGGCTCGATCCGGGAAACAGCTGAGCCGCGCGGCATACGCAGACGAGTCCCGTCTGGCTCCGGGGTCAGGTCCGGGGGCGAAGAGGCCACGTCGCGGGGACGAGGAGGCAGAGCAGGGCGACGGCGGCGTGGGCGGGCGGTACGTCGATCGCGTTGGCGACGACGAACGAGGCGAGCGCAGCCGCTGCGGCGACGAGGGGCGCCACGAGCAGCATCGGCCGGACCTCGCGGCACAGGTTGCGCGCGACGAGCGTCGGCAGCACCAGACATCCGAACGTGTAGATCAGCCCGGACGCCCGCAGGGAAAGACCGATCACGAGCCCGAGCCACAGCGCGACGCTTCGGGTCCACAATCCCGTCCGCATCCCGACGGCTGCCGCCATCTCGGGGTCCGTCGCGAGCAGCCGGAGCCGATCGTGCCAGCGCCACGCGGCGAGCGCGCTCGCCAGCGCGAGCCCGGCGAAGACCCACAGCTCCTCCGGCGCAGCGCCGAGCAACGTCGAGAACATCAGCCGGTGGACTTCCTCGAGGCCGTGCGGGCTGTGCGCCAGCAGCAGCATCGGCAGGCTGGCGGCGACGAGGAAGATCCAGGCGGTGCGGGCCTCGCCGCTGCCGGCGCCGCGCGCGCTCGGCACGGCGGTGAGCCAGGCCGTCGTCATCGACGCCGCGACGGCGCACGCATCGGCGGCTGCGCGCGACTCGAGCCACGGCCAGCCCGCCGCGAAGCCCAGTGAAGCGAACCACAGCAGCACGGCGATTCCCAGCGTCGAGGCCTGGGCGATCGCCGCGCCGAGAAAGATCTGCTCCCGGGCGACAACCCAGACGCCGATCAGCGCCAGCAACACCGCGATCGCGCCGCCCGCCAGGTACGTGGTATGGAACAGCGGCCACGAGTCGAGGAAGGCCTCGATCATGCCAGGGCTGCCGCATGCGCGCCGAAGGCCGTCGCGAGCTCCGGGCGTTGCAGCATCGCGTCGCGCGGGCCGGCCGTCAGCGAGCCGTCCGCGAGCAGGGCGAGGTGTGTCGCCCGGCGAGCGGCCGTGGCCAGCCGATGCGTCACGAACACCACGGTGACCCGCTGCTCGCGGCGCAGGCGGTCGACGAGATCCAGGAAGGCCGTCTCGCTCGGGGCGTCGAGTCCTTCGGTCGGCTCGTCGAAGATCAACAGCGCCGGTCTCCGGACGAGCGCGCGGGCGACCAGCGCGCGCTGGCGCTGGCCACCAGAGAGCGACCAGTAGCTGCGCTGCTCGAAGCCGCCGAGATCCGCCGACGCAAGCGCCTCGGCGAGCCGCGTCGCACGCTCGGCGCGCGGCACCGCCAGCCCGACGAGCCCCAGCAGGACGAACTCGCGGACCGTCGTCGGCAGCGCCGGCGACAGCTCGCAGCGCTGCGGCACGAAGCCGGTGCGTTCCCGGCCCGCATGGGTCGGATCGCGCTCGATCGCGCCGCGCGACAGCGGCAGCAGTCCGAGCAGTGAGCGCAACAGCGTCGTCTTGCCCGACCCGTTGCGACCGAGCAGGAACCACATGTCGCCGGCGCGGATCTCCCAGTCGACGCTTCGAAGCACCGGATCCGATCCGTACCCGACACTCACGCCTCGGAGGCGCAGCACGAGCGGCTCCGTGCCGCGGGCATCGAGAGCCGCTCGTGCGCTCGTCATCGCGTCTCCATGAGCTGCCGGACGTTGTAGTCGACCATCGACAGATAGTCTCCAGTCCCGGCACGACTGTCGACCTGATGCGCGAGATCGAGGATCCGAGCGCCGGTCTGCTCGGCGACGAACTCGGCGTGACGCCGGGCCACGTAGGGCGTCGCCAGGATCAGCGACACGTCGTCGGCCCGCATCCGCTCGACGACCTCGCGCAGATGGCGCGTCGTCGGCGCGATGCCCGGCAGCGGTTCGAGTGCCGCCACGAGCTCGAGTCCGAAACGCTGCGCGAAGTACACCCAGGCGCGGTGATCCTCGACGGCCGGACGCGGCTCGGGCCCCTGCGTCTGCCCGAGCCAGCCTCCGAGCGAGCTGCCGCTGGCGGCCACCAGCGACGCGAGACGCCTGCCCTCGATCGACGCGACGATCTCGCCTCGCGAACGTCGCCCGGCGAGCTCCGGCCCGACGAGCCGGACGACGAGGTCGTCCGCGAAGGCCTCGTAGCGAGCGGCGAACGCCTCCGCGTCGGCCGGCCGGAGGGCGGCCAGTCTGTCGCGCAGCGCAGCGGCGACGCGTAGCCCGTTCAGCGGGTCGGTCAGATAGTGCGGGTTGCCGAAGGGATGCACGTCGCCCATCGAGCGATCGACGCGGCTCTGGGGGACCTCGAGGGCGACGATCGCGATCGAGGCATCGAAGAAGCCCGGACCGCCAGTGAGAATGCGCGGGTTGCGCGCCGCCTGCACCAGCGGAGGCAGCCAGCCGGCCTCGAGCTCCATGCCGACGGCGAGCAGCAGATCGGCATCGTGCAGCTTCTTGATGAAGCTCGGGCGTGCTTCGACGAAGTGGACGTCTTGCGGCCCCTTGGCCAGCGAGATGACAGCGACGGCGTCGCCGCCGACGGTCCGCGCGAGATCGGCGAGATCCGGGATCGTCGCGACGACCTCGAGACGGTCGCCGCGGGCGGCCGTCGGAGCCACCGCCAGCCACACCCCGAACAACGCGAGAGCGAGGATTCGCAGTTTCATGACGGGGCTCCTAGTAGCTGTGCGCGCCATGCGCGCCGAGGGTGAACTCGATGCCGGCCCACACCGACAGGCCGTCTTCCAGGTCCGGCGTCTTCACCCAGTCGTAGTTGGCCTGCAGCCGCAGCCGCGAGAACTCCGACGGATGGAACACCAGCAGCGGAGAGATCCTCGTCCGCTCGTCGCGGAACGGATCCACGTTGGACGACAGGAAGGAGGCTTCCCCGGCCTCGAGCGAACCGTCGACGTCGAAATCCCGCCCGAAGCCGCGCGCGTACTCTACGCGGAAGCCCGCAGCCCAGTTGCGCCGGAACCCGTAGAGGAGCTGGGAGTAGAAGCCCCAGTCTTCGAGTGTGTCGTTCCCGACGTCGATCGTGGTGGTCTCGCAGTCGTCCTCGTCCACGCACAGCGCGAAGCCATCCGCCTCGTAGCGGCGGCCGATCACCTCGGTCTGGAACGTCACGAACGGCCAGCCGCGGTCCGTCTGCAGCGGGCGCCACTTGACCACGAGGTCGCCGCCGAAGATGTGCGTGCGGCCATCGCGCCCGCTGGCGTTGGGTCCCGTGACCCACGAGGCGCCGAGCTGCGCGCTGACCGTGTCGGAGACGTCGACGGCGCTCACCCAGCGGGTCAGGTACAGGAGGTCCTTCGGCGAGCGGACGTCGACCTCGCCGAACGGCCGGCCACCGATCGGCCGCTCCTCGAACACTTCGTCGCTCGCGAGGAACGAGACCATCGTCTCGCCGTTGGCGTTCTGGGCGCCGAGATGGACCTCCGAGTACCACGGCAGCGGCAGCAGCCAGCCGAGCCGCATGCCCGGGGCGCGCATGCCGTCCTCGCCGAAGAACCGGGAGTTGACGATCGGCTGGTCCTGCCAGTCCCACTGGTGCGGATGCTGGGGATTGATCCGCCCGAACTCGGTGAAGAAGTGGCCGAGCTCCAGCTGGGCCCCGCGCTCGTGCAGTCCGAAGGGCAGGCTGGTCGTGGTGGCGAACGCTTCCTCGATCTCGAAACGGGACTCGCCCTCGGGATCGAGGAAGTAGATCACGTGCGCCTCGCCGGTGAAATACGGATCGACGGCGCCGAGCATCGACAGCTCCGCCTGCTGGAGCGTGAAGCCCCGCCGGCGCGGGTCGTGCCCGCCGCCCTGCAGCAGTTCGAGCTGCTCGTTGTTGTTTTCCGACCAGCCTGCCGCCGCCAGGACGTTCAGCGAGAGGTCGAGCAGCTGGAGCCGGCCGCCGGCGACCGACAGCATCGGAGCGTCGCTCCCGGCGCTGGGGACGGCAGGGACCGGCGCGGCGGGCAGGCTCGCCGCTTGATCGGTGGCGGCGCGCGCTTCGTCGCGCGCGCTGCGCACCTCGCCGGCCAGGCCCTGGACCGTCCGGCGCAGCTCCTCGTTCTCGGCCGCCAGGGCGTCGAGCTGTCGTTGGACCGCGGGCGGGACGTCCTCGGCGGCGACGGGCGCCGCGAGCACGGCGCTGAAGAAGAAGGCGATCGACAGACGCGGGCAAGGAATCCGCATACTCTCCCTCCGGCACGCGGCGCAGTGCGCACGCGCGCGCGAGACCGCGACGGGCGCCGGATCTCTCCAGCGCACGCATCGCGCAGATGAACTCGAACAGGATCGGAGTTCAGCTCGTCGGGAGCGGAGGGCCGCGGGGCGGCGTCGGAGGCGGCGAGTCCGCAGGGCGGGCCACCGGTGCGTCGATGATCTCGAGCGGGATGGCCGCGGCGTGGATCGCGAGCGTGGCGGCGGCGGCGGGCGCGGGCGGAAGCAGCCGGTCTCGACCGTGCGAACGACACGCGAGGCAGTCCGCGAACTCGTGGCCGTCGGCCGCCGGATCGCCGCTGGTCTCGATCGTCAGCCGCGACGCGCTCGACGCCGTGGCGTGGGCGTGGACTGCGAGTCCGAGCGAGGCCACGGCGACGAGGGCGAGGGCCGCCGTCCAGCGTCGCAACGAAATCCTCGCGCGGGTCATCGCGGTTCCCTCGGTCAGTCGGCGGCGGTAGCCTTGGCGCCCGGGCCCGTCATCGCCTTGCGCAGCCGGCGCTTCAGCACCAGCGCCTCGGGCGGCAGCTTGGCGTCCGCCGTGCCGAGCAGATAGGCGTCGAGCCCGCCGACCTTCTGCACGGTGCGCAGCGCGCGCGTCGTCACGCGCATGCGTACGGTGCGACGAAGCCCTTCGGACGGCAGCGAGACACTCTGCAGGTTCGGCGCGAACGTCCGGCTCGACTTGCGGTTCGAGTGCGAGACGTTGTTGCCGAAGGTCACTTTGGTGCCGGTGAGCTCACAGCGCCGGGGCATGGCGTCCTCTCTACTTCTTCTTGCCGTAGCGGCGTCGGAACTCGTCGACCTTGCCGCCGCGGGCCGCTTCGCGCAGGTGGCCGGTCCAGAACGGGTGGCTCACCGCGGAGATCTCGAGACGGATCACCGGGACGGTCTCGCCGTCCACGTCGCGGGTCTCGCCGGACTTCATCGTCGAGCGCGAGACCCATTCCGTCCCGCTGGCGCTGTCGATGAAGAGGACCTTGTGGTAGTCGGGATGGATGTCCGGCTTCACGTCCGTCTCCTACCAGCTCGACTTGCGGAGGCCCGGGAGCTGCCCGGTGAGGCCGAGGTCCCGCATCGCGATGCGCGAGATTCCAAACTTGTTGTAGTACGCATGCGAGCGGCCTGTGATCGCGCAGCGGTTGTTCTTGCGCGTCGGGCACGAGTTGCGCGGCAGCTTCGAGAACGCGAGCTGCACGGCGAGCTTCTCTTCGATCGAGACCGCCGGATCCTGCAACTTCGCGCGCAGCTCGGCGCGCCGGCTGGCGTGCTTCAGGATCAGCGCCTTGCGGCGGAGATCGCGGTGCACCTGGGACGTCTTGGCCATTCCGATCGATCCTCACTGAATGCGGATTCCCGGGGGTGAACGACAGCGCCGGGCGCCTGTAGATAGCAAATCGTGCGAGCCGGCCCAGGCCCCGCTAGGCGGCGCGCGGCGGGCGGACCCCGATCGAGACCACGAAGGCCGTCAGCGCCACGAGGACGATGGTGCCTCCGGCGGCCAGATCCAGCACATACGCCAGCGCCAGACCGACGGCTCCGCACCCCGCCCCGAGGCACATCGAGAGCAGGAGCTGCCCCCGGTAGTGCGCCGCCCAGAGCGTGGCGGTGGCCGCCGGGATCACGAGCAGGGCTTCGACGAGGATCACCCCGACGAGCCGGACACCGATCACCACGGTGATCGCGAGCAGGACCAGCAGGGCGCCTTCGAGCAGGCCGACCGGGTGCCCGTACGCCCGGGCCACCTCCTCGTCGAACGCGAGCATCAGCAGCGGCCGGAACAGGACCGCCAGCGCGACCAGCACGCCGAGTCCGACGGCCCCGAGCACCGCCAGCTCGACGGGGGTGATCGCGAGCACGTTGCCGAACAGGTAGCCGAACAGATCCTGCTGATAGCCCCGGCGCAGACTGAACAACACGACGCCGAGCGCCATCGAGCCCGAGAACAGCACGCCGATCAAGGTGTCCTCGGAGAGCCGGCCGCTGCGCGAGAGCCGGGCGATCACGAGCGCCACCGCGATCGCGAAGAAGGCGGCCGTCACCAGCGGGTGCCAGCCGAACACCACCGCGAGCGCGATGCCGCCGATCGCCGAGTGCGAGATCCCGACCCCGATGAACGCCAGCCGTCGCAGCACGACGAAGAAGCCGAGTGCTCCGCAGACGATGCCGATCCAAAGAGCGGCGAGGAGCGCGCGCTGCATGAAGGCGAACTCGAGCATCACGATCCCGTCGCCGGACGCAGCGTCGCCGTCATGCGTCGCGTCCCAGGCGTTCGTGGTGGTGCAGCTCGCCGGCCAGGAAATCGAACTCGCAGTGATAGGCCTCTCGCAGGGCGTGGCTGTGAACGACCTCGTCGGGGTTGCCGTGCACGTGCATCGTGCGGTTGATGCAGATCAGCTCGTCGGCTGCCGACGCGAGCGCGAGCAGGTCGTGCGACACGGCGACCACGGTGAGCCCGAGTTCCCGCTGGAGTTCGCGGAGCAGGGCGTAGAAGGCCTGCTCGGCCGGAAGGTCGAGTCCGATCGTTGGTTCGTCGAGCACGAGCAGGCGCGAGCTGGCACACAGCGCCTGCGCCAGCACGACCCGGCGCTGTTCGCCGCCCGAGAGACGCCCGACCATGCGATCGGCGAGAGGCTCCATGCCGACCCGGGACAACGCCCGATCTGCGGACGCGCGCCGCTCGGCGGCGGAGCTGCGTCCGCGGCGCCGGCCCGCGACGCTTTCGAGCTGCCCCATGGCGACGACGTCGCGCACGGTCGCCGGGAAGTTCGGGTCGATGGAGTGCCGTTGCGGGACGTAGCCGATCTCGCCCTGGGCCGCGCCGGGCGGCCCGCCGAGGACTTCGATGCGCCCCGCGGAGACCGGCACGAGTCCGAGCAGCGCGCGCAGCAACGTGGTCTTGCCGGCGCCGTTCGGCCCGATGATGCCGACGACCTGACCGGCGCGGACCGAGAAGCTCAATCCCTCGAGCACGCTGCGACCGTCGCGTTCGACCGACACCGCTTCGAAGCGCACGACGACGTCGTCGGGAGCCGGAGCAATCAAGGCGTGGCGCCTCCCAGCGCGCGGACGAAGGCGCGGGTGTTCCAGAGCATCAAGTCCTGATAGCGCGCGCGCGCCGGATCGGCCGGGTCTCCATTCGGGTCCACCAGGACGACCGTCGCGCCGAACTCGCGGGCCAGTGTCCGGGCCACGCGCGGATCCAGCTGGGGTTCGATGAGGATCGCCGGCACCTGCGCCCGTCGGGCCGCCGCGACCAGCGACGCCAGCTCGCGCGGCGTCGGGCCTTCTCCGGCCGACCGTTCGACCACGCCGATCTCGACGAGCTCGTAGCGGGCGGCGAAGTAGCGCCAGGCCGGGTGGAACGCGACATAGCTACGCTTCGATCCGGCGAGTTGCGCGCGAATCTGGCGGTCGACTCCGGTCAGCCGGGCGCGGAACGCTTCGAGACTTGCGGCGTAGGTGGGCCTGCCCGACGGATCGAGTTCTGCGAGTTGCTCGGACAGCGCGGGAACGATGACGTCGCGCACGCGCAGGGGGTCGAGCCAGACGTGGGGATCGGGCGAAATGACGGCGGCTCCGCTCGGCGATCGCGAGTGGCCTTCGTCGTCGGCGATCGGTTCGAGGCCGGCCAGCGAGAGAACCGTGAAGACGGGCGCGCGATTCGCGGCCGCGCTGCGCAGCCGCGCGACCCACGCGTCGAAGTCGCCGCCGATCTCGACCACCAGCCGTGCCTCGGCGAGCCGCGCGACATCGGAGGGCTGCGGCTCGAAGGTGTGGGGACTCGCGCCGGGGGGCACCAACACCGTGACATCGATGCGCGCACCGCCGAGTTCGCGCAACAGCATGCCGAGCGGCTCGATCGTCGCGACGACCGGCAGCGGAAGCGCCTCCGCGCGTGCCATTGCGGACGCGACCAGCAGCAGCCCGAGCGCGATGCAGCGCAGTACGCCGAGGATCGCCACGCTCGCGATCGCTGGACGCTCGAACTCGAGAATCACGACGACTCCGTTTCGACGGAAACGAGGATCGAGCCCGACACCGCCGTGCTGGCACGCGCGGCAGGATGGAGAGACGAGCGCCGACCGCAGGGCGAAGCACGCTAGCAGGTAGGAGTCCCACCCGCCGTCAGCGCCCGGGTTGACGGGCTGCGACCGCTCGCGGATCCTTCGACACGTCGCGCGCGGAGGGTTCGGTTCTGCCGTCGAGCGGCGAACCGTACGCAGCGCCCCCTGTCGCCAGGTCGGAGATGAGCCAGGAGTCCGGTCGCTACCGAGCCGAGCAGGTCGCGGGTCTGCTCGGCCTCACCGTCGCGCAGATCCGGAGCTTCGTACGGGCGGGCGTCCTCGAGCCGGCGCGGGGACCGCGTGGCGAGCTGTGCTTCTCGTTCCAGGACCTCGTGTTCCTGCGCGTCGTGAAGGGTCTTGCGACCTCGCGGGTTCCGCCCCGGCGCGTGCGCCAGGCGCTCCTGCGCCTGCGCTCGGTGTTGCCCGCGGATCGCCCACTGTCCGGCGTGCGGCTCACCGCGGAGGGCGGCGACATCGTCGTGCGCGACGACGATCGGACCTGGAGCCCGGCGACCGGCCAATACTGGTTCGACTTCGGCGCCGGCAACGAAGGGCTGCATCCGGTGGCGCTGCGCGCCGAGGAGACCCGCACCGAGAGCGACTCGGGGGTGGCGCTGACGGCGACCGCTGATGGCTGGTACGCGCTCGGCGCCGAGCTCGAAGAGAGCGACCCGGAGCAGGCACGGCTCGCGTATCGACAGGCGCTCGTCCTCGATCCGGCGCACGCCGACAGCCACGTGAATCTCGGCTGCCTCGAGCACGAGGCGGGCCGGCCGCGAGAAGCCGAGCAGCACTATCGCGCGGCGCTCGCCGCCCGGCCCGAGGATGCGACGGCCGCGTTCGACCTCGGCGTCGCGCTCGAGGATCTGGAGCGCTTCGAGGAGGCGCGCCATGCCTACGAGCAAGCGCTCGCAAATGCCCCGGATTGTGCCGATGCGCACTACAACCTGGCGCGACTCCACGATCGGCTAGGCGATCCGAAGGGAGCGATCCGACACCTCCGCGCGTATCGATCCCTCGTCCCACACTGACGCTACGCCGGCCCGGGCGCTTCCGCGACGGCAATCAGGACGTCGAGCGCGCTGATCATCCCACGCAGCGTACCGTTCTCGACGACGAGCAAGCGGTGGACGCCGTGCTGTCGCATCAGGCGCGCGGCCTGGGTCAGGGGATCCCCCGGAGCCACCGCCAGCACGTTCCTCGACATCAGCGTGTCGAGGCGGACCATGCTTTCATCGGCGGGCAGGGTCCCGAGATCGTCGTACGCGGCGACGTCGCTGAAGAAGGCACCAGCGGTCGCGGCGCTCGGCGGCTGGGCGTCGAGGCGAACGAGATCGCTCTGCGAGACGACGCCGAGCACGTGCTGCGCATCGTCGACGACAGGAGCCCCGGTGAGCCGGTGCTCCGCCAGGATGCGCTCGGCATCACGGGCGGTCATGTCGGGACGAAGCGTCACGACCCGGGACTGCATCACGGCGCGGACGGGACGATGGGGCATGCCTCCCTCCTGGCGGGCGTAGCCTCGCGCTACGCGGTCCGAATGGTCCGAGCGACCTGGCGGAGGCGGGCGCGCCATCCGGGGCGGTCGGTCGCAACAGTGTAGAGCTCGGCATCGTCCTGCGAACGCGGCGGCTCGAAATGGGATTCGCTCCAGGCAAGATGTTCGGGACCGGCGTCGGAGGGATCCTTGCCCTCGGCGGCGCGCCGCGCCAGCCGCCCGAGCGCCGTGTCGTACGCGCAGTGCGTCTGCACGATGATCGTCGGCGCGAGCTGCCGCGCACGCGCCCACTCGATCGCCGTGCGGCGATGCCGCTCGAGCCCATAGGTCGCGTCGAGGATCGCGATCCGGCCCGAGGCGGTGACCGGCTCGGCGCGCGCGAGCAGCGCCGCGTAGACCTTCTCCTTGGCGTCGTCGTCGTAGAGGCCCTGTTCGGCGCCGCGCTGGGCCTCGGGGGCGAGTCCATGCAGGTGCTTTCGCACGCGGTCAGACGCGATCACGACCCCCTCGACGGCGTCCGCGAGTCCCCCTGCGGCGCTGCTCTTGCCGCTGCCCACGAGGCCGGTCATCAGCACCAGCGCTCCCCGCGAAGGCGGCCGCAGGGCACGGTCCGCGAGCGAGAGGTGACGCCGGGCGCTCTTCCCGGCCGCCTCGCGTTGCGCCGGGGCGATGTCGGAGTCCGCCGCCGCGAGCGCGGCCACCTTCGCGCGCACGGCCGCTCGGTAGCTCACGAAGTAGTCGATGACGCGGTACAGATCGAAGTCGTCGCTCGCGGCGGCGTAGCCGCGCAGCAAGCGCGCGGCGAACCGCGGCCGGTTGCGGTAGCGCAGGTCCATCGCGGGAAAGGCGACTTCCGCGGCGGCGTCGATCCGGCGCCAGTCCTCGCGAAACTCGATGCAGTCGACGAAGATCGGCGCGGACGCCTCCTGCTCGAACCACACGTGCTCGAGGTGGACGTCCCCGTGGCCGTCGACGGCGCGGCCCGCGCGTCGGCGCGCCTCGAAGACCGGCGCCAGCTCGTCGAGGGCCGCGAGGGTTCGACCGCGAACGCGCGCCAGCAGGCTCCGCGGGACCAGCTGCCCCGCCACCGGGTCGAGCAGCCGAAGATTCTCGAGCACCGGCTCGCGCATCCGGTCGAGCCACGTAGCGGCGTCGAACGGCGCCGGAGCTCCGAGCCCGTGGGCAGCGTGAAAGTGCGCGAGCCGTTCGGCGATGGCGTCGATGTGGCGGGCGCGCAGGACGCCCCGCTCGACGAGCGAGAGCGCGTCTCGACCCGCCGGAAGTCTGCGCATCGCGACGACGTGTTCGCGTGGCTCGTCGGCCAGCACCGCTGGCGTCGCGGGCTCGACGATGCGGCCGATCCGGAATCCTCCGTCCCGGGTCTCGACGGGCGCGACGCCCAGATAGACGTCCGGCGCCAGGCGTCGGTTCAGCAGGATTTCGCGTGCGCAGTCCGCGTTGCGTTCCGCGCGCGTCGAGAAGTCGACGAAGCCGAGCTGCACCGCCTTGCGCAGCTTCCACGCGCGCTCGCCGGTCAGGTACACGTGGGAGATGTGGGTCTGGACGTGTTCGATCCCGCGGGCGGCGCTCGGATCATGCGGATGCGCTCGCGGCCGCGCCAGATCCTCGGCCAGACCGTTCGGCAGCGGTTCGCGGATCGTCAGAGGTCTTCGTCCTCACCCTTGACGGTGAGCACGGGGCAGGGCGCGGTGCGAATCGTGCGCTCGGCGACGCTTCCGAGCAGCACATGTTTCAGTCCGGTGAGGCCCCGCGTACTCATGACGATCAGGTCGACTCCCTGCGCCTCGGCCGCGCTGACGATCGCGTCTGCCGCGGGCCCTGTCGCGATGTGGGAATGACCGCGAAGGCCCGCCGCTTCGACGCGGTCGAGAGCCTCGGCGAGCCGTGTCGTCACGGCCTCCTGCACACCCTCCCAGACCGCCTGCGGGATCGCGATGCCATACGCCATCGTGACGGCGGCCGGAAGCTCGTAGGCGTGCAGCAGGTGCAGCTCCGCGCCGTGCTCCTTGCCCAGCTCGATCGCCAGGGCGAGCGCGGCGTCCGAGTGCTTCGAGAAGTCGAGAGGAACGAGGAGTTTCTGGAAGTGGCCCACGGGTTCTCCGGCGACTCGGACCCCGATTCACGCGGAATCGGACTTCGAGCGGATGGTGAGGACCGGGCAGGGCGCCGTGCGCACCGTGCGCTCCGCAACACTGCCCAGCAGGACGTGCTTGAAACCGGTGAGACCCCGGGTGCCCATCACGATCAGATCGGCCCCGATGCTACTCGCGACCTCGACGATGGCGTCGGCCGGCGCGGCATGGAGCACCTGCGTCTCGCAGGCGACACCGGCCGCCTCCACGCGCTGCGCCGACTTCTCGAGCTTCCGGGCCGCCGCATCTCGAACCTGGCCGAGCAGCGCCGGCGGCACGGCGACGCCGTACGGCGGAATCGCACCGAGCGGGAGCTCGTACGCATGGAGCAGATGGATCTTCCCCTGCGCCGCCCGCGTCAGTTCGATCGCGAGATCGAGTGCGGCACTCGAGTGATCGGAGAAGTCGACCGGAACGACCACGGTGTGGAATCGGCTCATCGAGGAGCCTCCTCGGGAGTTTCGCGATGGCGGCGATCCCCGCGACGGTAGAGCGTCCGGCGGTTGATGCCGAGGATGCGCGCCGCCTGCACCTTGTTGCCGTGGGTGTGATCGAGCACCAGGTCGATGTAGCGGTCCTCGAGTTCTGCCAGAGACAGCTGGGCGTCGAGCGCATCGTGCACCAGGCTGGTGCTGCCCGGCGCCCCGCCGCTGGCTCCCGGCTCGTCGGGCAACGGGAGCTCGTCGGGCCCGATCTCCAGTCCCTCCGAGAGTGCGATCGCGCGCTCGATCACGTTCTCGAGCTCGCGGGTGTTGCCCTCCCAGCGGCAGCGCTGGAGCCGTTCCATGGCTGCCGGCGTGAGTCGCATCGGACGGCCCTCGGCGTGCTTCTCGATGCAGGCGGCGGCGAGGAGCGGGATGTCCTCGGGGCGCTCGCGCAGCGGCGGGATCTCGATCGGGATCACATTCAACCGATAGAAGAGGTCGCGACGGAAGCGCCCGGCTTCGATCTCGTCGCGCAGATTCCGGTTCGTCGCGGCGATGATCCGCACGTCCACCTTGACGGACGTATTGCCGCCGACCGGGCGGATCTCCCGGTCCTGGAGCACGCGCAGCAGCTTGCCCTGCAGACCCTGGCCGAGGTCGCCGATCTCGTCGAGGAACAGCGTCCCCCCGTTCGCCTGTTCGAAGAGCCCTCGCTTGGTGACGTGCGCGCCGGTGAAGGCGCCCTTCACGTGTCCGAACAGCTCGCTCTCCAGCAAGCCTTCCGGGATCGCCGTGCAGTTGATCGGTACGAACGGTCGCGACGCGCGGGCGCCGGAGAAGTGGATCGTGCGCGCCACCACCTCCTTGCCGGTTCCGCTGTCCCCGGTGATCAGCACGGAGCTGCGGCCATCGGCGATCTTGCGGATCAGCGCAAAAATTTCCCGCATCGCCGGGCTCGCCCCGAGCAGGTCGCCGAACGACGACGTCCGATCGACGGCGCGCCGCAGGCGCCGGTTCTCCTCCTCGAGCGCGCGCCGCTCGAAAGCCCGCTCGAGGGTGACGAGCAGGGCGTCCTTCTTGAACGGCTTCGTGATGTAGTCGCTGGCACCGGCGCGGATCGCCTCGACGGCAGAGTCGATGCTCCCGAACGCGGTCATCAGCACGACTGCGGTGTCGGGGCGCGCCTCGCGGATCTCGCCCAGCAGATCGATCCCGGTGCGGCCCGGCATGCGGATGTCCGAGAGGACGACGTCGCAGTCGAAGTCGGCGAGTCGCGCCATCGCCTCATCGGCGGTCCCGGCGCCGGCTGCCTCGATCCCCTCGTCCTCGAGCAACGAGACGATCATTTCGCGCATGGCGGCGTCGTCATCGACGACCAGGACGGAGCGGGCTCGGGTCATGGCAACCATCCAGTTGAGCAGTTTGCGTGCCAGCCCGCGCGGGTCGGAGAAGGGGATCGGGCGGCCGGCAGCGGGGCGGAGAGGCACGATTGTGACACTCTGACCCACGACGCACAGCCCCAGGGTGCGACGTGTTGCGCCCGGGACGGCGGCGGTCTGCCGCGCTTCCCGCCCCCGAAGACGGCGCAGGGGACCCTGCCGAGCTGGCACGGGCGCTGCAGGCGACTCTCGTCATGAGCCCGACCGAACGGTTGCGCACGCGACCTGTCGACCGCGTGATGCGCCGGCATTGGATCTCGCTGTCGCCTTCTGCCCGTCTCGACGACGCGCTCCAGTTGATGCGGCTGGCGCGCGTCCGGCAGCTTCCGGTCGTTGCCGACGGGATCCTCGTCGGTGTCCTCTCCTACCCGGGGCTCGTCGCTGCACGGCTCGCGGGCATCGCGGCGCTCGTCCAGCAAGTGATGGCGCGGGTCGAAGAGACGGCCGAGCCGGCGACGACGATCCGGGAGGTCGTGGCCCGAATGCACCGCGCGCGCGTAGGCTGTCTGCCGATCGTCGAGCCGACCACAGCGGGGCCGCTCTTGATCGGGCTCGTGACCGAGGCGGATCTGCTGCGCCTGGCCTACGAGGCGGTGTCTTCCGGCAGACGTGCATGACGGTCGAGCGGCAATCGGATCCGGAACTCGGTGCCCGCGCCGACTTCGCTGCGCACCTCGATGTGACCGCCGTGATCGACGACGATGCCCTTCGCCACGACCAGCCCGAGGCCGCTCCCGCGACCCGCGGGCTTGGTCGAGAAGAACGGTTTGAACAGCTGCGCGAGATCCGGTTCGGGGATGCCGACCCCGGTGTCGGCGATCCGCACGTCCAGCTCGCGATCGCCGGCGCACGCCATGGACACCGTGAGGCGACCGCCGTCGGGCATCGCGTCGGCGGCGTTCAGGAGCAGATTCAGGAACAGCTGCTGGAGCTTGTCCGGATCTCCCTTCAGCTCCGGGACCGGTTCGTAGCGGCGCTCGACCTCGACCCCGCGCCGGCGCAGCTTCTCGGACAGGAACGCGAGGGCCGTGTCCAACACCTCCGGCAGGTCGACGGGGGTCACGACGGCCTCCCGGGGCCGAGCGATGTTCAGCAGCGAACGGATGATGTTCGAGATGCGATCGATCTGCTCGAGGATCGTCCGCAGGCGCCAGTGCGCTCGTTCCCCATCGACGGCGCCCGAGAGCGCCTCGGCGTGTCCGCGGATGACGCCCATCGGGGTGCCGATCTCATGGGCGAGCCCGGCCACCAGCGTGGCGATCGAAGCAAGGTCCTCGGCCGCGCGCGCGCGCTTCTCGGTTTCCCGCAGCTCGTGCTCTTGCGTCGCAAACTCACGCGACAGGTTACGACTCACCGCAGCGAGTTCGCGATTGAGGTGGGTGAGCCCTTCGTCGTGGCGCTCGATGTAGGCATCCATGGCGAGCTGCGCGTCGAGCAGCAGCAGCTTGAGCAGTGCGGACAGGGTCGCCTGCGCGCGCTCTCCCTCGCCGCGGCAGTCCTCGGCGATCAGTGGCGCCAGCAGCGAGAAGTACAGCGCATAGGCGCCCAGGTAATAGCGGGGACCGAGTCCGATCCGCGCGTGGACCCGCCCGATGCGGAGCCGGTCCTGGACGTAGTCTTCGTCGATCCGCGGGCCCGCGAGGCTCAGCAGGTAGGCTCGTTGCTTCGCGAGCAGGCGGGTCTTGACGGCGGGGTCGGCCAGCAGGATCCGCGTCTCTTCGAACGAGAGCAGGTGCCGGTAGAATGCCGAGACCAGGCGGTCCGCATGCCGCTCCAGCAGCGGTGCGAGCCCGGCCAGCAACCGGCGGTCGCCGTCCGTGAAGCCGAGAAAGGCGAGCCGATCGTCGATCTCTTCCTTCACGATCGGCCGAGTATCCTGCGGGCAGTCGCCGTGAGCAAGGGGCGCGGCTCGCTTTGCGACCGGCGCAGCATCTACCTCTGAGGAGTCAACGCGATGAAGGTTCGGGATCTGATGAGCAGCGATGTGGCCACGGTCCGGCGAAACGAGCAACTGCAGATCGCCGACGACCTGATGAACCTCGGCCGGATCCGCCACACGCCCGTCCTCGACGACGAAGGGGACGAGGTCGTGGGCATCCTCTCGCAGCGCGACCTGTTCCGCGGCGCCCTGGCCCGCGCGCTCGGCTACGGCCAGCACGCGCAGCACAAGGTCCTCGGCATGCTCTTCGTCAAAGACGTGATGACGAGCGATCCGATCACCGTCGCTCCGGACCTTCCGGTCCCAGAGGCAGCTCAGATCATGCTCGAGAAGAAGATCGGCTGTCTGCCGGTCGTCGACGGCGGTCGACTGGTCGGCATCCTGACCGAGAGCGACTTCCTCCGGCTCGCGCTGCGCGCCTGAACGGGGCGATCCGGCGAGGAGAGAACGATGTGTCCGAATCGAAGCCCGATGAACGGTGACGAAGAGATCCATGATCTCGATCCGCACGACTTCTACGAGCGGGTGCATTCCTTCGAGTTCTGGTTCCATTCCGTCGCGGGGTACCTCACCGACACGGTGTACGGGCATCGCCTGCGGACGGCCGAGCGGCCGCTCGCGAAAGAAGAGCGCGAGCGGCTGATCACGGTGTTGTGCAACTACTGCGTCGGCGAGACGGCGGCGCTCGAGGGCGCGAGCGGACTCGTTGCGATCGCGCCGAACCGGCCGACGCAGGTCTTTCTCGCCACGCAGGTGGTGGATGAGGGCCGCCACCTCGAGGTGTTGCTGCATCGGCTTCGGAAGCTCGGCGTCGAGGACCCCGAAGCGGAGGTGGACCGGCGGGCGAGCCCGACGATCCAGGAGTTCCGCCGTCGGCTCCTGCAGCTCGTCGCGAGCAAGGATTGGGAGGCGGCGCTGTTCGCGCAGAACGTGATCCTCGAGGCCATGGAGTTCACTGTCTTCCAGAGCCATGCACGAACTGCAGACCCGGTGACGAAGGAGGTGCTGCAGGGAATCATCAAGGACGAGCGGCGCCACATCGGCTTCGGCGAGAACGAACTCGGGCGGCGGCTCCGGGAGAGTCCCCATCGCCGCAGTCGCCTCGGCGAGGTGAAACGCGATCTCGACGCGCTCGTGCTGGAAACCTTCGAGGAGACGTTGCGCGAGATCGGCATCCCGCCGACGGAGCGGCCCGATCTCGGCCGCAGCTATCTGGCGGCTGTCGAACGCCTCGGTTTCAGCTCATGAGCGATTCCTCGGATCGGAGCGACGACGAGCGCGCGCCGCAGGCGCCTCGGAGGCACTTCGAGCTCGACGACCGCGGGTTCGACGAGGTGCCGGTCAAGTACAGGCGCTTCTATCGACACTGGCAGGGCCCCGGCGACCAGCTCGGCCCGAACGAAGTGATCTGCCCGGTCTGCAAGGTCGTGATCCGCTCGACCCGCGAGATCCGCCCCGGCGACCGCCTCTACTGCATGGCCTGCATGACGCGCCTGCGCGTCCGCCAACAGCCCGACGGCCCGCTCGAGGCCGACTGCGAGTACTGACGTCGAGAAAGGGGCCGGGTTCGATCCGTCAACTTTCCTGGCCTGGGCCAGAAAAGTTGACGGATCGAACCCGGCACCCTTCTCGACGACGGTCAGAACTCGACGATGACGTTCATGCTGGCGCGCTGGCGAAGCACGTCTCGACTCGGCGTCAGGGGATACTCCCACGCGGCGCCGAGGATCACGTGCTCGGTGAGCGGAACCCGCACGCCGACGGATCCGGCGACGACCGTGTGGCCTGCCATGCTCTTGGAACCCAGGTTCGCGTAGTCGTATCCTTCCTCCGGATCCTCTCCGAGCAACGCCTGGGCATCGCGGAGCCGGACTTCGTCGCCGCCGCGAAGCCGGATCTTCGTCGACCCGTCGCCGCCGTCGGTGTAGGTGAAGCCGCCGATTTCGACGAACGGCACCAGGAACCGGTGCACCGCATAGTCGAGGTGCAGATGGTAGAAGAGCGACGTGCTCTGCGCGTCGGGATCGAGGGCGATCTCCATCCCGACGTCGCCGATGACGTGGAAGTTCCCACGCCCCCAGGCTGCCGATACCGCCGGGATCAGCACGCCGTCGCCGTTGCCCTGCAGCACGTCCTGACTGCCCTGCGCGATCTGGAGACGCAGGCTCGGCGTCAGGATGAACGGAACCTCGGGCAGATCGATCGCTGCGACCTTGAATCCGAGCCCGAGATCAGCGGATCCGCGCCGGTTGTCGAGCAGCGAGAGCCCCGGCTCGAAGTCGACCCATCCGTCCCTCGTCGCGATGAACGCGATGCGGTCGGTGATCGCGATCCGCGCCTGCAGTGCCGCGGCCCACAAGTGGCCGCCGTCGAGGATCGAGTCGCCCGGGAACTCGTGCCAGATGCCCCAGCCGGAAACGCCCGTCGTGATGAAGGGATCCTCGAAGAGATACGGATGCATCATCGGCGGAACGAAGCCTTCGTAGCGACCCTGGCGATCGCAGCGCAGGTCGGGGAACAACAACGGGCATTCCGGCGGAAGCGCACGCGCCGACGCGGCGGACAGACACCCGAGCAGGATGACCAGCAGACAACGAATCGGTGACGCCTGGGACATGTCCTGGACCCTCCCGACGCTGCAACCGTGCAGTGTCGAAAAGGTGGCAGTGCAAACGGCATACCCGGCGGGAACCGGCTCGACAGCGCAACCCGAGCCCGGGTCTGTGCCGTCACGACGCATCGGGCCGTGCCTGAAGCGCCGATGTGTCACAGCCGGCCGCTGTGGGGCAGGGACGCACAGTGAGACCAGAAGTGAGGCGGCGAGTCACCGAGCGCGTGGAGCTCGAGACGCAGCGCGTCGTCACGAGCGGCGAGGGCCCCACGTGGGGTGGCACGCGGTCTGCACTCCGGGCGTACGCCATTCACCAGGAGGAGTCCGTGTCCGCGACTGCGACACCCGCCCCGTACGACATGGCCGTGGTCCGAGGCTTTGCGCTTTCGACGCTCATCTGGGGCATCGTCGGCATGCTCGTGGGCCTCCTGGCCGCGCTCCAGCTGGTGTGGCCGGAGCTGAACGTGCCCCCGTACCTGAGCTTCGGGCGGATCCGGCCGCTGCACACGAACGCCGTGATCTTCGGCTTCACCCTCGGCGCGGTCTTCACCGGCAGCTACTACGGCGTCCAGCGTCTGTGCCGAGTCCGGATGTTCTCCGACACATTGTCGCGGATCAATCTCTGGGGCTGGAACGCGATCATCGTCGCCGCCGCCGTGACACTGCTGCTCGGCAAGTCCACGACCAAGGAGTACGCCGAGCTCGAGTGGCCAATCGACGTCGCCATCGCCGTCGTCTGGGTCGTCTACGCCGTCAACTTCTTCGGCACGATCGCCCGGCGCCGCGAGAAGGGCATGTACGTCGCGCTCTGGTTCTGGATCGCGACGATCCTCACCATCGCAATGCTCCACATCTTCAACAGCCTCGCGATTCCCGTCTCGATGTGGAAATCGTACTCGATCTACGCCGGAGTCCACGACGCCAACATCCAGTGGTGGTATGGGCACAATGCCGTCGGCTTCCTGCTGACGACGCCGATCCTCGGGCTCATGTACTACTTCCTGCCCAAGCAGGCGAACCGCCCGATCTACTCGCACCGCCTGTCCATCGTCCACTTCTGGTCGCTGATCTTCCTCTACATGTGGGCGGGGCCCCATCACCTGATCTACTCGCCGCTCCCGGACTGGGCACAGACTCTCGGGACCAGCTTCTCGATCATGCTCATCTTGCCGTCCTGGGGCGGCATGTTGAACGGCCTGCTGACGCTGCGCGGCGCCTGGGACAAGCTGCGCACGGACCCGATCCTCAAGATGATGGTGGTCGGCATCACCTTCTACGGAATGAGCACCTTCGAGGGTCCGATGATGGCCGTGAAGACGGTGAACTCGCTGTCCCACTTCACGAACTGGACGATCGGACACGTGCACTCCGGCGCGCTCGGCTGGGTGGCGCTCACCTGCTTCGCCTCGCTCTACTACATGATCCCGCGTCTGTGGCATACGACGCTCTACAGCATTCGCCTGGCCGAGGTCCACTTCTGGATCGCGACGCTGGGGCTCGTGCTCTACGTGACGTCGATGTGGATCTCGGGCGTCACGCAGGGCCTGATGTGGCGCGCGGTGAACCCGGATGGAAGCCTCGCCTACACCTTCATCGAGACCGTCGCCGCGATCCGGGTCTACGACATGATCCGTGCGGCCGGCGGGGCGCTGTTCCTCTGCGGCGCGCTGTTGATGTTCTACAACGTGATCTGCACGATCCGGCAGGGCTCGGCCGAAGCGCCCGCGCCCGCGCCGCCGCCGCTCGCAGCCGTGCCGGTCGCGGGAGGGCAGTGAACGATGGCCTGGAACTGGCATCGCCCGCTCGAGGCGAAGGGCATCACCTTCTCCGTGCTGACGTTCCTCGCTGTCGTGATCGGCGGTCTCATCTTGCTGATTCCGCCGTACTTCCTGCAGGGGACCATCGAGCCGATCGACGGCGTGCGGCCGTACAGCGCGCTCGAACTCGAGGGTCGCGATCTCTACATGCGCGAGGGATGCATCAACTGCCACAGCCAGATGATCCGGCCGTTCAAGACCGAGACCGACCGCTACGGCCCGTTCTCGATGGGCGGGGAGGGGGTCTACGACCGGCCGTTCCTGTACGGCAGCCGCCGCACCGGCCCGGACCTGGCGCGCGTCGGCGGCAAGTACCCGGACTCGTGGCACTGGATCCATTTCCGGAACCCGAGGGAGATCGAGCCTCGCTCGCACATGCCGGAGTACGCATTCCTTGCCGAGCGGACCCTCGACCTCTCGCTGACGTCCCGGAAACTCGAGGTGCTGCGCGGACTCGGGCACCCCTATTCCGCGGCCGACGTCGAAGGAGCCGCCGCGGCGGCGACCGCACAGGCCGAGCAGGTCGCCGCGTCGCTGCGCCGAGACGGCATCGAAATCGGCGACGTCCAGGCACGCAGTGAGACGATCGCCCTGATCGCCTACATGCAGCGACTCGGGAGCGACATCGAATGGCGCAGGGCCGCAGCGACGCCGGCCGCGAGCCCCGGGGCGACGCCGTGACGGAAGAATGGATCGCGCTGTACAAGCTCGCGCGCCTGGGGGTGCTGGCCCTGGGGCTGCTGGCGATCGCCATCTGGGCCTTCTCCCGCAAGCGCAAGCAACGGCTCGAGGAGCCGGCCCGCCGCATGTTGGAGGACGACGAATGAGCGCCGAGATCCGGGAGACTCCCGAACACGCTCGTCCGGACGAACCGCTTCGTGACGGGATCGGGGAAGAAGACAACGACATCCCCGCGTGGTGGTGGTGGAGCTTCATGGCGACGATCCTGTTCGCCGCGTTCTACACCCCGTACTACACGCTCTCCGGGTGGTCACAGGAAGGCATGTATGCCGAGCAGGTGGCACGGGCCGCGGCGCTGACCGCGGAGGTGCGGGCCAGCCTGCCCACGACGAATCCGTTCCACGGCGACGAGGCCGCGATGGGCGAGGGGAAGCAGACCTTCGACACGATCTGCGCGGCGTGTCACAAGCCCGACGGCAGCGGCCTCGTCGGGCCGAGCCTCGTGGATCCGTACTGGAAATACGGGAAGCAGGATGTCGCACTCTTCGAGTCGGTCGCGAAGGGTCGACCCGGGGGCATGCCGGGCTGGGAGGCGCAGCTCGGCAGCGAGAAGATCTGGAAGGTGCTCGCCTACCTGGAGTCGCTGCCGAAGAGCGACGAACCGGGCATGGGCGCGCCGGAGCTCGCCACCCCGACTCCGACGGCGGAAGAGCCGTCGGGAGGCTGAAAGGAGCCGCTCATGCTGTCGGCCCGGCCTGTCGAGGGGCGCTTCCGCACGCTGCGCTGGGGCGCCGATGCGGTCCTGATCGCGATCCTGCTGTCGATCCCGTGGATTCGCATCGGCGGTGAGCCCTTGATCCTGCTCGATGTGCCGAGCCGGAAGTTCCACGTCTTCGGGTTGGTGATCTTTCCGCAGGAGCTGTTCTTCCTGTGGCTGATCGTGGCGGGCCTCGCGCTCGCGCTGTTCTTCTTCACCGCCCTGGCCGGACGGCTGTGGTGCGGCTGGGCCTGCCCGCAGACGGTTTTCACGGACGTGTACGCCGCGATCGCGCGGCGGATCCAGGGCTGGTCACGCGGGGGGCCGCCGCCGCACGTCGCACCTTGGCGCCGCGTCGCGACACATCTCGTGTGGATCGCTCTGTCGGCCTTCGTCGGGTTCCACCTGGTCGGCTACTTCCGGTCGCCGTACGACATGCTGGCCTCCTGGTCGCACGGCCAGCTCGGCGGCGCGTCGATGGGCTTCCTCGCCGCCGCGACGGCGCTCGCGTACACGGACTTCGCGATCGTCCGCCAGACCTTCTGCAAGTACCTCTGTCCGTACGCCCGCTTCCAGAGCGTGCTGCTCGATCGGGATTCGCTCGTCGTCGCGTACGACGCCGCTCGCGGGGAACCGCGCGGCAAGAGACGCCGTGGCGCGGCGCCCGTCGGCGACTGCGTCGATTGCGGCCTGTGCGTCGCTGTCTGCCCGACCGGCATCGACATCCGGCATGGGCTCCAGATGGAGTGCATCGGCTGCACGCAGTGCATCGACGCCTGCGATGGCGTGATGGACCGGACCGGCCGTCCGTCCGGGCTCATCGCGTACCGATCGCTCGCGGCGCTCGAGGGGCGGCGGACGCGGCTCGCGCGGCCTCGCGTGCTCGTCTATGCCGCATTGCTCGCCGTAGTCGGCGCCGGCTTCGGCGTCGCGCTGGTCCAGAGGGCGCCGCTCGACCTGCAGGTAGAACGAAACTCCTCGTCCCTGTATCAAACCGCCGCCGATGGCCGGATCTCGAACGCCTATACGCTGCACATCCAGAACCGAGACCGACGCGATCACGTGTATCGCATCCTTCTGGAGGCCCCGGACGGATACCAGCTGTTGGCAGGAGTGAACCCGGTGGTGATCCCGGCGACCGGAAGCCTCGAGGCGCGGGTGTTCGTGCTATCGGGCGCGGAGTCGGCGACACGCGATCCGCAGCGGAACCCGCAAGGCGCTACCGGGATCCAGTTCGTGCTCGAGCAGCTCGAAGCGCCGGAGGAGCGGATCGTGCGGGCGTCGACATTCATGAATCCCAGCCGCGGCGATCGGCCGCAGGAGAATGCCCGTGAAGGGTGAACGTCGACGCCGCGAGCCGTGGCCGATCGCCGTGGCGGCGCTGCTGCTGTTCATGATCGGCGGATCGGTCGGATTCCTGCGCGTGGCGCTGCGCCACCCCGATCCGCTCGTCGTCACGGATGCGAACGGCGCCAAGCTCGACTATCCGGAAACCGTGCGGGCCGCGCGCCGCGCCGCCGAGCTGGGCTGGCAGATCACCCTCGAAGCCACGCCGCATCCCGGCGCTGCCGATGTCCGCGTCGCGTTGTCGGACGAGCGAGGTCGGCCGATCCGCGCGGACCGCGTCCTGTTGCGCCGCGAGCGACCGGCCGAAGGCGGGCTCGACGACGAAGCGGTGTTGCACGCCGAGAACGACCGCTGGTCGGGCGCGATCGAGCTGCCGCGCGCGGGACGCTGGACGCTGGTCGTGCGCGCGGAGTTCGACGGCGAGGCGGCCGAACGGAGCTTCGCGCTCTGGATGCCCGGCGGCGGCGAGGGATCGCCGCTGTGAGCGCGAGCGCCTCCGCAGGCGCTGCCGCCGTCGCGACGAACGCGGCCTCGTGGCCGGCGGTGGAGGCCGCGGGGATCGCCGAAACGGGTCTCTTCCTCGATGGCATTCGCTGCGCGGGCTGCATCGCGAGGATCGAACGCGCTCTGCGCGAGATCGATGGCGTGTCCGAGGCGCACGTCAATCACACCAATCATCGCGCGCTGGTGCGCTATGCGCCGGCGCAGCTCACCGTCGACACGCTGGTGGCCCGCGTCGCGACGCTCGGCTACCGCGCGACGCCGTTCGACCCGGATGCGCTCGAGCGACCGTCCGCGCGCGGCGCCCGCGAGGCGCTGATCCGGATGCTGGTGGCGGCCTTTCTCGCCGCCAACGTGATGATGATCTCCGCCGCGCTGTACATCGGGAGCTATCAGGGAATCGAACCCGAGATCCGGACAGGACTGCGCTGGTTGGCCCTCGCGTTGTCGTTGCCGGCGGCGACCTGGTGCGCCGCACCGTTCTGGCAGGGCGCCTGGGCGGGCCTGCGTCGTCGCGAGATCACGATCGACGTGCCGATCGCCTTGGGGATTGCGACGGCCTGGGGAGCAAGCCTGGCCGGGACGATCGAAGGAGTGGCGCACATCTTCATCGACTCCGCGGCGATGATCGTGTTCCTCGTGCTGCTCGGCCGCACGCTCGAGCGCGGAGCGCGCGCGCGTGCATCGGGAGCGGTAGAGCGGCTGGTCGCGCTGGCGCCGGAACGCGCGCTCCGGCGAACGGCGGACGGCGGCGTCGAAGACGTCCTGGCGAGCGCCTTGCGTCCCGGCGATCGCGTCGTCGTCCCTCCCGGACAGGCATTCCCCGCCGACGGCGTGCTGTGCATGGGAGCCACCGAGGTCGACGAGGCGCTGCTGACCGGCGAGTCCAGCCCGGTGGCCCGGATGGCCGGTGAGTCCGTCACCGGCGGCAGCCGCAACGTTCTCGCCGAGGTCGAGGTCGAGGTGCGCGCCGCCCTCGCCGAGGGAACGCTCGCGCGCCTCGCCGGCCTCCTCGAACGCGCGCAGGCAGAGCGTCCGCGCGTGCAACGTCTGGCCGATCGGGTCGCCTCCGTGTTCGCGCCGGCGATCCTCGCGATCGCCGGCGCCACGGCCGTGGCTTGGCGGCTCGGCGGGGCCGAGTGGCTCGAGGTCGCGATGACGGCGGCTGCGGTTCTCATCGTCGCGTGTCCGTGCGCGCTCGGTCTCGCGACGCCCGCCGCGATGGCGGCGGCGATCGGCCGCGCGGCGTCACTCGGCATCCTGTTCAAGAGCGGCGAGGCGATCGAGCGGACTGCCAGCGTGCGCGCAGCGCTGCTCGACAAGACGGGCACCGTCACCGAAGCCAGACTGCGCGTCGACGAGGTTGCGACCGCGGCGGGCTGGACACCGGCGCGCGCACTCGCCCTGGCGGCGGCGGTCGAAGGCAGCTCGACGCATCCGCTCGCCGCCGCGATCCGCGACCACGCGCGAGGCCGAAACGGCGACGCAGCCGCTCCCCCCGCGCCGGTCGTGAAAGCCCGGCGCACGGTCGCGGGACTCGGCGTCGTGGCCGAGACGGCCGATGGCGTCGCCGCCGTCGGGTCCGGCGCACTGCTGGGCGAACTCGGCATCACAGCGTTGCCGCCGGAGCTGGCCCGCGCAGCGCAGGCAGCGGCCGAGCGGGGCGCCTCGCTCGCTTTCCTCGCGTCCTGCGACGCCGCCGTCGCGGTGTTCGCCGTCGCGGACCCGCCTCGACCCGACGCAGCCGCCGCCGTCGCTCGACTGCACGGACTCGGCTTGCGCGTGGCCCTCGTCAGCGGGGATCACGGAGATGCCGTGCGGCTCGCCGCGCTGCGAGCGGGAATCCGCGAACGTCACGCCGGCGTGGGCCCGGGAGCGAAGGTCGAGCACGTGCGCTCCTTGCGCAGCGCCGGAGTTTCCGTGCTGATGGCCGGGGACGGCATCAACGACGCGGCGGCGCTCGCCGCCGCCGACGTCGGCGTCGCGATGGGCCGCGGCGCCGACGTCGCGATCCACGCCGCCGATGCGATCGTCCTGGCGCCGCGGCTCGGAGCCCTCGCGGACGCCGTCGGTCTGGCGCGGGCGGCGCTGCGACGCGTGCGCGAGAACCTTGCGCTCGCGGTGCTCTACAACGTGATTGCCGTGCCGCTCGCCGCGCTGGGCTGGCTCGAACCGCTCGGCGCGGCAATCGCGATGAGTCTGTCCTCGCTCGTCGTGACCGGCAACTCGATCCGCCTGCTGCGCTGGCGGGGCCCAGCGTGAGCATCCTCGGCATCACGATTCCGATGACGCTGCTGCTCGCCGGCGGGTTGCTCTGGCTGGTGCTGCGCGGGGTGCGTCGCGGCGAGTTCGACGACTGGGAGGGACCGGCGGCGCGCCACCTTCTCGACGACGACACCCACCCCGAGCGAGACGCCGATCACGCGGAGTCCTATTCGTTGCGGAGATTCTAGTCGGGGTCCGCCTCGGCATCGGGAGCTTCCGGATCGGAGTCCGGGAGATAAGCGGCGATCAGGAGATCGGTCTCCGTGACGAGTCCGATCATCGTCCCATCTTCCCGGACCACCGGAAGGCAGCCGATCTTGTTGCGGATCAATCGTCCGGCGGCAACGGCGAGCGGCGTCAGGGGCCCGACCGTCTCGACCTCCGCCTTCATCACCTCGGACACGCCGATCGAGCGCAGGAATCCGCGTCGCTCCGACGTGTCGAACGAGAGGACGCTCGTGAGCGACGCCTCGAGCAGATCGCGGTTCGACACGATGCCGACGAGGCGGCCGTCGCCATCGAGCACCGGGAGGTGGCGGACCCGGCCCAGTTTCATCACCTGATCCGCGAGGTCGAGCCGGTCCTCGGGGCGCAGCGATGCGAACTCCGTGCGCATGATGGTCTCGATCGGGCGCGCTGCGATCGTTTTCATCGCGGGGATCCTCCCCGGCTGGGTTCTGCAGAAGCCGTGCCGAGGATAGCGGGCACGCCTGTTGCTTTCGGCCGGTACGACCCTCTCAGGCGCAGACACGCCGTCTCGTTCGGGGCGGCGACTGCGCCAGAAGGCCACAGGCGCGGTGTCGGGGAGACGTCGCGCCCATGCTCGAGTGCGGGAACGGCCGGCCGCGGTCGGCACAGCGGTTGCAGTGGCGTTGGGGGTTCCGCGGGTCCGATCTCCACGGATCGCCCGGCTGCGGACGGCGTCACTCGCGCGGAGGGAACCGAGATGCCGATCGGAGACTACTGCCAACGCGACGTCCGCACGATCGGCGCTGGCGAGATGCTGCGCGAAGCCGCCAAGAGGATGGCGGAAGAGGGCGTCGGAGCCCTGGTCGTGGTCCAGGGGCGACATCCGCGCGGCGTATTGACGGATCGCGACATCGCGCTGCGCGTGCTGCGCGCCGGTGCCGATCCCGATACGACGACCGCGCTCGAAGCGGTCGGTGCCGATCCGGTCGTGATTCACGACACGTCGCCGCTCCGCGCGGCCTCGGCGGTGATGCGGCGAACGGCGCTGCGCCGGCTGCCGGTCGTCGATGCAGCAGGCGAGCTGGTCGGCGTGATCGCCTTCGACGATCTGCTGCGGCTCGTCGCCAAGGAAGTGTCGGGCGTCGCCGATGTCGTCGCCGCACAGGCACCCTCCGGGAGTACGCCTGCGGTCCGTCGCGATGCCCCGGAGGTCGAGTAGCCATGCGCACGCGAGACTACTACCGGACCGAGGTGGTGACCGCGCCCCCCGATGCCAGCGCCTTCGAGCTCGCCGAGCGAATGGGCGAATATGCGGTCGGCTGCGTCGTGATCGTCGACGGGGATCGCCATCCGCTCGGAGTCGTCACCGACCGCGATCTGCTCTGTCGCGTCATCGCTCGCTCCGGGGACGGTGACAAGGTCCAGGCAACCTCGATCATGAGCCAGCCGCCCGTGACGGCGGAGACGAACGAGCCGGTCGAGAGCGTCATCGAGCGCATGCGGGCCGCCGCGGTCCGTCGCATCGTCGTCGTCCGCGACGGGCGCGTTCACGGTCTGGTGTCTGTCGACGATCTCATCGTCGAGCTCGGTCGCGAGTTGGATGATCTCGGCGAGGCGGCCAGGCGTTCCGTAGAAGCCTCGCGTCGACGCGGCCGTCGCGAGCGACGGCGGGTCGAGATGGAAGAGACGCTCGTCGAGCTGCGCGCCTCGGTGGAACGCGCCGGCCGCGACGTGGCGGACTTCCTGTCTCGCGAGTTCGAGTCCCTGCGAGAGCGCGTACGCCGCTCCGGGAGTTCCTCGAACGACGACGAGCCGAAGCGATGACGCCGGGCATGGCAACCCCCATGACCGGCAGGGAGGTCTGGCACTTGCGGAACATCGACTGGCTGGCGCAGCTGGGAGAACAGGCGCGCGCGGAGCTCGAGCGGGGATCCCAGGCGCGGCGCTACACGCGCGGGGAGATGATCTTCGCGCCGAGCGCCAACCCCCATTCGGTCTACCTGATGGAGACGGGATTGGCCCGGATCTATCGGCTCTCGGAGGGAGGCGGCGAGACGAGCTTCGGCTACGTCGCGCCGGGAGAGGTGTTCGGCGAGCTGCCGGCTTTCGGAGACTATCCGCGCGAGAGCTTCGCGCAGGCCGTCCGGACCAGTCAGGTCTGGAGGATCCCGCGCGAGAACTTCCATCGCGTCCTGACGGCTCGCTCGGCGTTGGCGATGCAGATCACCAAGCAGATCGGCGACCGGCTGAAGAAGGTCGAGAGCCGCGTCGAGGATCTCGTCTTCCGGACGGTGCGGACGCGCGTCGCCCGCATGCTCGGCGAGCTCGCGGACGACTTCGGTTGCGACGAGAACGGCTGTCGCGTGATCGACATCCCGATCACGCAGAGCGAGCTGGCCACGCTCGTCGGCGCCACTCGCCAGACGGTCAATCAGACGCTCCAGGAGTTCTCGAGCGAGGGACTCATCGGCCGGGATCACCGGCGGATCGTGTTGCTCGCACCCGAGCGTCTCCAGCGTCTCGTCGCCGCCGTCCCGGAGCCGGCCTGACGGCGTTCCCGGCGGTCGTCCGCGCAGGAGCAGGTCTGTGCTCGTCGAGCCACGAGCTCACGACGGGATAGATCTCATCGGGAGCGAAGCGCCCCAGCACGAGGTCGACGTGGCTGTATTCGTGCGACAGCCCCGATGCGTGGCCGGCGACCCAGAAGGTCTTGTCCGGCGATCCGACGCGCCCGACCATGTGTTCCAGGTCCGCCGCCGGCGTCAGACGGTCCCGCCCGCCGGCGATCACGAGCATCGGCACCTGGATGCGCTCGAGATGGTCGCCGAAGCTGAACAAGGCGTAGCGATCGCTCATCCGCTTGGCTTCGTACCAGCGAGCGAACTCGACGAGCAGCGAACGCGGCAGATCCTCGACGCCGTGGCGCATCATGAACCGGACGACGTCGAGATCGAGATTGTCCGGATGGCAGAGCCAGTCCCGGATCAGCGTCGGGAAGCCGCTGACGATCGGACCGGCGAACGGCGACCCGGCTCGGGCGGCGCAGCGCGCCGGCAGCCGCGCCGGGGCGAAGCGCAGCAGCCGGCGCAGCTGCACCCAGCGGTCGATCGCCTCGTGGCCGACGTCCGTCATCCCCGGCGACGCGAGAGTGACGACGCCGGCAAAGGAGCCTCCGACGGGCGTCATCAGCGCCGCATAGGCGACCATTCCGCCCAGCGAGTGGCCGACCCAGAGGATCTGCTGTCGGCCGGTGAGCGTGCGGACGAGCGCCAGCGCGGCCGGCACGTCGTGTTGCACGTAATCCTCGAAGGTCCAGCCGTAGCGGGCGCGCGGCCACTGCCAGCGCCGTCGCGAGCGACCCGCGCCGCGCAGCTCGAGCACCCAGACGTCGTAACCCTGCCGCTGAAGATGGCGGGCGAGGCTCACCCGTCCGGGCCCATCCATGTTGAACCGATTCGAGCCCATGCCGTGACACAGCACGATCGGCGTCGCGTGACCGCCGCGCGGCGGCGCTCGGTGATGCAGCGCGAGCTGCCAGCCGTCGCGCGTACGCGCGTAGTGCAGGGTGGGCTCCGACACGGGGCGATTGGATAGCAGCTGAGGGCAGGGACGGGTATGCACGCTGGGGGGATGTCGTCATGACGACTCGGACGGCAGCCAGCGATCATCGGCGAAGCAGCGCGCGCGGGCCAACAGCTCGTCGAGCCCCGCCTCGACCAACGGGGAAAGTCCTTCGCCGATACCGACGTCGAGGATCCCGATCGAGACCAGCCACGCTTCGGGGTGCTCGCGATCGAGCGTGGCGACCAGCAGAAGCAGGCCCGCGGCGTCGAGTCGATGGCTCCACGGCGAGCACGCCGCCGGGTCGAGGGCCCGTAGCCGCACGACGCCGGGCGCGAGTTCGAGATCCGCGTCGAGGAAGACCACGCGGCGCGCCGCGGCGATCTCGACGGCGAGCTCCGGCAACGGCTGGATGAAGGCCTTTGCGAGGAGGCCTTCGGCAGCCAGGATCTGCGCTGCCTGCGCGCCGACGCCATCGTCGCGGCGGAGTGGATTGCCGAATCCGATCCACAACGTCGTCATGCGCCGCTCCGGCGCAGCACGTCCACGATCGCGCCGCTCGTGTCGAGCAAGCGGACGGCGATCGGCATCTGCCCGAGCGCGTGCGTCGAGCACGCGAGACAGGGATCGAAGGCGCGGATCACCGCCTCGACGCGGTTCAGCATGCCTTCGCGCAGACGGTGGCCATCGACGAAGTGTCGGGCCACCTGGAGCACGCCGCGGTTCATCGCGAGCGCGTTGTGTCCCGTGGCGATGATCAGGTTCACCGCCGTCACGAGGCCGTGGGCATCGATGCGGTAGTGATGGATCAACGTGCCGCGCGGCGCCTCGGCGACACCGATCCCCTCGCGGCGGTTCGGACCAGTGTGCGCACGCACTTCTGGATCGAGGATGCCCGGATGGCTCGCGAGCTCGCGAATGCGTTCGAGCGCGAACAGCATCTCGATGAGCCTCGCCTCGTGGTACAGGAAACTCGAGCCGTGGGTCCCGGCGTCGCGGTTCCGCAGCTGCGCCAGCGCGGCGTCTGCGCGCGGTGTCCCGCAATCCGTCACCAGCTGCAGCCTGGCCAGTGGTCCCACGCGGTAGATGCCGTCCGGGAAGCCGAGTGCGCGATAGTACGGAGCCTTCAGGTACGAGTCCGGCTCGTCCGCCTCCGCCAGCAGCTCCTGGTAGTGCGTGGGGTCGAATCCCTCGACGACGGACCCGCCGTCGGCATCGACGACGCGCAGTCGACCATCGTAGTGCTCGAGCTGTCCGCTCGCGCTGACCAGACCGAGGAACAGCGACGGGAAGTTGGCGAAGTGCCGGACCTCGTCCTCGAAGCCGGCGAGTCGCTCACGGAAGAGCGCGAGGGCGCGTTCGACCGTCGCGAGGGCAGCGGGCACGCCCGCGAGCAGAAAATCTCGCGTCTCCACGGAGATCGGCGAGGCGACACCGCCGGGCACCACCCAGGCTGGATGCACCCGCTTGCCCGCCATCCGGGCGATGCTCTCCTGCCCGAACGCGCGTAGCGCGATGCCACCGCGCACGAGCTCTGGCTCCGCGCTCAGCAGGCCGATGAGGTTGCGGCCCGCCGGATCCGCATCCATGCCGAGCAGGAGATCCGGCGCCGACAGGTAGAAGAAGGAGAGTGCGTGTGACTGCAGGATCTGCGCGAGATGCAGGATCCGGCGCAGCCGAACGGCATTCTCCGGGATCGACACCGCGAGCAGCGCATCCCCCGCCTTCGAAGACGCGATCAGGTGGCTGACCGGACAGATCCCGCAGGTGCGCGCCATCAGGCCCGGCATCTCGTGGAAGGGCCGGCCGACGGCGAGCTTCTCGAAACCGCGGAACTGGTCGACGTGGAAGCGCGCTGTCTCGACGCGCCCGTCGTCGCCGAGCTGCAACGTGATCCGCGCATGCCCCTCGATGCGCGTCACCGGATGGATCTCGATGCGCTGCGCGGCCATCGTCAGCTCCCGAAGCGCACGCCGGCCGGCGCCGGCTCGCGGCCCTCGAGCAGGGCGATCAGAACCCCGAAGATGGCGTCCGCCGACGGCGGACAGCCAGGCAGGAAGTGATCGACCGCCACGACCTGGTGCACCGGGAGGACCGGCAAGAGGCCAGGGACCTCGTGCGTGGGCGGCGCCTCGTAGACGGCGAGCGCCGCTTCGATCCCGATCTGATTGCGCAGCGCCGGAACGTTGCCGGTCACCGCGCAGTCCCCGAAGCTGATCAGCGTGCGCGTCCGCGCGCGGACTTCGCGAATCCGCCGCAGATCGGCTTCCGTCGAGACGGCGCCCTCGACAAACGCGACATCCACGGCAGCGGGATACTCCTTGACGTCGAGCAGCGGCGAGTAGACCAGCTCGTATCGCTCGACGATCTCGAGCAACCGTTCGTCGAGATCGAGCAACGACATGTGGCAACCCGAGCAGCCGTCGAGCCACAGCGTCGCGAGCCGCGGTCTCATCGACGGCTTCCCCGCATCCGCTGGAGATACGGTAGGAAGCCAGTGCGTTTGGTCATCTCCCCGACCGCCTTTCCCTTCTCGAAGAGAGCGCCGGTCGGACACACCTGCACGCACTTGCCGCAGCTCGTGCAAGATGTCGAATCTCCCCACGGCTCGGCGAGGTCACTGACGATCCAGGACTCGACGCCGCGACCCGCCACGTCCCACGTATGGGCGCCTTCGATCTCGTCGCAGACGCGGACGCAGCGCGTGCACAGGACGCAGCGGTTGTGGTCGAGCGCGAAGCGCTCGTGCGAGGCGTCGACGGCGAGTCGCGGGTTCCTGTACGGCAGCCGGACGTGATCCATGCCGACCGCCGTCGCCAGGGCCTGCAGGTCGCAGTGCCCATTCGAGACGCAGACGGCGCACTGGTGATTCCGCTCGGCGAACAGCAGCTCGAGCACGCCGCGGCGGTAGCGATCGAGTCGCTCCGAACGCGTCCGGACCTTCATGCCCTCGGTCACCGCCGTCGTGCAGGCGGGTAGCAGCCGCCCGGCGCCGTCGACTTCCGTCAGGCAGAGCCGGCAAGCGCCGACCGTGCTGAGACCCTCGAGCGAGCACAGCGTCGGAATCTCGATGCCGTGCTCGTGGGCGACGGCGAGGATGGTCTCACCTGCGCGCGCGCCGACCTCGCGCCCGTCGATCTCCAGTGTATGGACGGTCACCCAGGGGACTCCGTCGGAAAGCAGCGACCGGCCGGGCAATGGCCCTCGAGGTGGGCCCGGTACTCCTCCGGGAAGTGCCGAAGCGTGCTGAGAACGGGATTCGGCGCCGACTGCCCGAGTCCACACAGGCTCGTGTGTCTCACCAGATCGCAGAGCTCTTCCAGCAGGTCCATGTCTCCTGCGATCGCCTGCCCGTGCGCGATCCGATCGAGAAGCCGATGGAGCTCGACGGTGCCGACCCGGCACGGAACACACTTGCCGCAGGATTCGTCGCGGCAGAATGCCATGAAGTATCGCGCGAGGTCCACCATGCAGGTCTGCTCGTCCATGACGATCATGCCGCCCGAGCCCATGATCGAGCCGAGTTCGACCAGCGTTTCGTAGTCGACCGGTGTATCGAGGAAGGCCGCGGGGATGCAGCCGCCCGAAGGTCCTCCCGTCTGGACGCCCTTGAAGCAGGCGCCATCGGGGATGCCGCCGCCGACGTCGAAAACGATCTCGCGTAGCGTCGTTCCCATCGGGACCTCGACGAGGCCGTTGTGTACGACCTTGCCGGCGAGTGCGAACACCTTGGTTCCCTTCGACTTCTCGGTGCCGATCGACGCGAACCACTCGCCCCCGCGCGCAAGGATCGCGGGCACGTTGGCGAAGGTCTCGACATTGTTGATGAGCGTCGGGGAGCCGTACAGGCCCGACTCCGCGGGATACGGCGGGCGCGGTCGCGGCGTCCCGCGGCCGCCCTCGATCGACGCGAGCAGCGCCGTCTCCTCGCCGCACACGTAGGCGCCGGCGCCGAGGCGCACCTCGACGTGGAAGCGGAAGGACGTGCCGCCCATCGCGCTTCCCAGAAGGCCGAGGCGATCCCCCTGGCGGATCGCCTTGCGCAGCCGCTCGACGGCGAGCCCGTACTCGGCGCGGACGTAGAGGTAGCCTTCGGAGGCACCGACGGCGTACGCGGCGATCGCCATCCCCTCGAGAACGCGATGCGGATCCGATTCGAGGATGCTGCGATCCATGTAGGCGCCGGGATCTCCCTCGTCCGCATTGCAGACGACGTACTTCTGCGGTGCTTCGGCCTTCGCGACGGTGCGCCACTTGAGACCCGTGGGATAGCCGGCGCCGCCGCGGCCGCGCAGTCCCGAACTCTCGATCTCGGCCAGCACCTCGGCAGGACTCCGCTCGTGGAGCGCCTGCAGCAGCGCCTGGTAGCCGCCCATTGCGATCGCGTCGTCGATCCGCTCGGGGTCGAGCCGACCACACTGCGCAGTCACGATGCGCTCCTGCTTGCGGAAGAAGGGCAGGTCGGACGAGATCGACTGGCGGGCCGGAAATCCGTGACGGAAGCCATCGAGCAGTGTCGCTGCCTGCTCGGGCTGGACCTCGCGCAGCAGCTGCTCCGACGGGGTGTCGCCCTCCAAGAGCTCCGTCATGACCAGCGGGCCGGCCGCGCACAAACCGAGGCAACCCACGCTCTTCACCTCGCAGCGATCCGTCTCGCCGCGACGATCCACCTCGGCCACCAGCGCTTCCTGCAGCGCGCGGCTCCCGAGCGACAGGCAGCTCGCCGCAGTGCACACCCGCACGCGCTCGCGATAGCCCGCCGTCTTGGCGCGCTCCAGTCCGGCGCGGGTCCGCAGCTCGTCGGGAGTCATGCGTCGCGTGCTCCCTCTCGATCCGAGAACCACGGCCCGACGCGCGCGAGCACGACCTCTGGCGTCACGCGGCCGATCGTGTCGCCGTCGATCACGACGACAGGAGCCAGGCTGCACGCACCGACGCAGCGCGCCACCAGCAGCGACAGTTCGCCGCCCGGACTGGTCTTGCCTGGCTCCACGTTGTGCGCCTCTGCGAGCGCGGCGAGGATCGCCGGACCTCCCTTCAGATGGCACGCCGTCCCGAGGCAGACGACGCACGTGTGGGCGCCGGGCGGCTTCAGCGAGAACAGGTGGTAGAACGTCGCGACGCCGTAGACCTTCGCGAGCGGAACGCCGAGCGCGTCGGCGAGCGCCCGCAGCGTAGTGGGTTCGAGACAACCGAAGCTCTCCTGCGCAGCGTGCATCCCCTCGATCAGGGCCTGCGGTCGATGGCCCTGGCGGCGCAACGTCGCCGCGACGAGTTGCCAACGAGCGTCTCGTCTCGGCTTTCCCGCGGCGCCGGGCGCGCTAGCCGGCGATTCGGGACGCTGTGCCACGCCGTGTGCCATCGGGTCCCCTCTCGCTCATCCACCTTGCCTCAGCGGGCCGAGGAGCGCTGCGACTCGGCCCCTTGGCCGTAGTGCACGCAGCATGCCATGATCTGCCGCGAACATGTACGAGTTCCTCGCGTGGCGCGTCGATGACGTGATGACGCGCACGGTCGTCCGCATCGGACCGGAGGCGCGCATCGCCGACGCCGAGGCGGCGTTCGATGCGCGCGACTTCGATGCGCTGCCGGTCGTGGCGGCGGACGGCTCGCTGGCGGGCATCGTCAGCAAGCTCGACGTGCTGCGGGCCTACGTCTTCTCGCCGGAGACGATCGTCCCGCGCTACGACGAGATCCGCGCGCGTCCGGTGCGGACGATCATGACGCTGCAGCCGCTGACGATCGCGTCGGCGCAGCCGCTGACGCGCGCCCTCGAGATGTTGGCGGCGACCCGCGTGAAGAGTCTCCCGGTCGTCGCGGACGGTCGACTCGTAGGGATGATCGCGCGTGAGGACGTCCTCCGGGCGTTGCGCCGCGCGGCCGCGGGAGAGTCGCCGCCGCGGCTCCGCGCCGGCGGCTGAAGTTCGGTGCCGATCTGCTGAACCGCTGCTAACATGCTGGTCTTGCAAAACAATCCGCGCGTGGCCGCGGCGTCCCAGGACCCCTCCGTCACGCGCCGGTGAGCTGCCGGCGGGTCCGCCGGAGCTGCGGCGGAGTCCCTTGCCCGAGCGAACGCGAAGCGAGCTGGTCGTCGTGTCCAATCGGCTTCCGGTCACGCGCGCCCGCCGCGGCGGCAGCGACGACTGGGATCTGAGCCCGGGCGGGCTCGTTTCTGCGCTGACTCCGGTGCTCCAGAAGCGGCCTAGCACATGGGTCGGATGGCCCGGTCCGGGCTCGAGCGCGCCGCGCGGCCTCGTGAGCCAGGGCATCCGGCTCCGCCCGGTGCAACTCAGCCGGAGCCAGGTCGAACACTACTACGAGGGGTTCTCGAACCGGACGGTCTGGCCGCTCTATCACGACGCCGTCCGGCCCGCCGAGTACCACCGGGTCTGGTGGGCTTCGTACGTCGAGGCCAATCGCCTCTTCGCCACCGCGGCGATCGAGGAAGCGGCGCGCGGCGCCGTGGTGTGGATCCACGACTACCACCTCCAGCTGGTCCCGCGGATGATCCGCGAGCGACGACCGGATCTCCGGATCGGGTTCTTTCTCCACATTCCGTTCCCGCCGCAGGAACTCTTCGCCCAGATCCCCTGGCGACGGCAGCTCCTCGAGGGCCTGCTGGGCGCAGACGTCGTCGGCTTCCAGACGATGGTCGGCGCCCGCAACTTCGGCGTCCTGTGTCGGCGCTATGCCGGCGCGGAGGGCTCGCGGGACGAACTGCGCCTGCACGGGCACACCAGCCACATCGGCGCGTTTCCGATCTCGATCGACACCGAAGAGTTTTCGCGCGTCGGGGGGCTGCCGGACGTCATGCGGATGGCCGGCGAACTCCGCGCTCGGCTCGGGAATCCCCGGCGCGTCCTGCTCGGAGTCGATCGCCTCGACTACACCAAGGGCATCGATCTGAGGCTCCTGGTCTTCGAGGAACTGCTGCGTGAGAAGAAGATCGATCCCCGCGAGTGCGTGCTCGTGCAGGTCGCCGTGCCGAGCCGGGAACAGGTGCACGCGTATCAGGCCCTCCGCAACGAGGTCGAGCGTCTCGTGGGATCGATCAATGGATCCTTCGGAGAGGTCGGCCGCGCTCCGGTCCACTACCTGCACCGCAGCTTCGCGATGCCGGAGCTGGTGGCTCTCTACCGCGCCGCGGACGTGATGCTCGTGACGCCCGTTCGGGACGGGATGAACCTGGTGGCCAAGGAGTACGTGGCGTCGCGGGTCGACGAACGGGGGGTGCTCGTGTTGTCCGAGCTGACCGGCGCTGCGCACGAACTGCGCTCGGCGCTGCAGGTGAACCCGTACGACGTCGAGGGGCTGAAGGATGTCATCACCCGGGCGCTCGAGCTGCCGGAGAGCGAACAGGCGCGCCGCATGGGTTCGCTGCGGCGAGTCGTCGAGCGGCACCACGTCCACGCCTGGGCGAATGCGTTCCTCGAGGGGCTCGACGCGTGAACGACCTCGAGCGCCGGCTCGCCCGCTTGGCCCGGACCTCGGTGCTGCTCGTTGCCACCGACTACGACGGAACCCTCGCGCCGATCGTCGCCGATCCCGCCGCCGCGCGGCCCCTGCGCGAATCGGTCGTGGCTCTGCGCATGCTGGCGGGTCTCCCGCATACGCACGTCGCCGTGATCTCCGGCCGCGCGCTGCGCGACCTGGCCGGCGCGATGGGAGAGCCGCAGGACGTACACCTCGTCGGCAGTCACGGCAGCGAGTTCGATCCGGACTTCGCGCAGTCGCTGCCGCGCGAAGCGTTCGATCTGCGCGATCGCGTGCTCGCCGAATTGTCCGAGATCGCACGCGCGCTTCCCGGCGCGCGCGTCGAGGCCAAGCCGGCCAGCATCGCGTTTCACTACCGCGCGCTCGCGGACGCCGCCGCGGAAGCGGGAATGCGGGCCGTCCTCGCTGGCCCCGGCGCGCTCGAGGGAGTGGTCACGAAGCATGGCAAGAAGGTCGTCGAACTCGGCGTGCTCTCGACGCACAAGGGCACGGCGCTCGAGCGGCTGCGCCAGCGCGTCGGCGCATCGGCCGTCTGCTTCGTCGGCGACGACGTCACCGACGAGGATGCGTTCGCCACGCTCGGCGGGCCCGATCTCGGCGTGAAGGTCGGCGAGGGACCCTCGCAAGCCCTGCTGCGCGTCGCGGATCCCGAGGCGGTCGCGCGGCTCTTCGCGAACCTCGCCGAGCTGCGCGCGGAGTGGCTCGCCGGCGCGGCGTCGGTCCCGATCGAGGAGCCCTCTTGACTGCCCGAGGAGGTCCGGCAAGGACCGGCCGCGCGCTCGAAATCGGCTGATTCGGCGGGTCGAAAGGAACGACATGGAGAAGCTCTGCTACGTCCTGTGGAAACCACCCGCGATGACGGGCGATGCGTTTCGCGATGCCTTGCTCGATGACGTCGCGCCGTCATTGCTCGCCGGCGGCGTCCGGGGGCTGTCTCTGCTCACGGCGGATGCCGAGGCGGAGTCCGTCTCCCGCGCCCGGATCACCCACATGGACGATCCGGTTGCCGGCATGCTCTCGGTGTGGCTCGACAGCGTCGACGATCGGCGCTCGATCGAGACGGCCCTGGCCCCGTGCGTGCATCGCGCCGCCGGCTATCTCGTGACGGAGTCGGTTCCGCTGCGCAACACGTCCCAGCGGGCGCCGCTCGGATCGCGCACGCCCGGCACCACGATGCTCGCGCTGCTCGAGAAGCCGGAGCGACTCGCGCTGGCGGAGTGGCTCGCGCTCTGGCACGACCAGCACTCGCCGCTGGCGATCGCGATCCAGTGCACGTTCCGCTACGTCCGGAACGTCGTCGCGCGAGCGCTGACGCAGGACGCCCCGCCGTGGCTCGGCCTCGTCGAGGAAGCCTTCCCCGACGGCGCCGTGATCGACCTCGAGCGCTGGTACGACGCCGTCGGAGATCCTGCCAAGCTGCGCGAGCGATTGGGCCAGATGGTGGCGAGTGTGCAGTGCTTTCTGGATCTCGACCGGGTCGAGACGCACCCGATGAGCGAGATCGTTCTCCGCGAGCCGGACTAGCGCCCCCGCAGCAGCAGCTCGCCGATCTGGACGGCGTTCAAGGCGGCGCCCTTGGCGAGCTGATCGCCCACGGCCCACAGCGCGAGCCCGCGTCCGCCCGGCACCGAGATGTCCTCGCGTACGCGGCCGACGAAGATGTCGTCGAGTTCGCTGACCTCGAGCGGCGTCGGATAGACCTCCGCCGCAGGATCGTCGTGGACCGCGACGCCCGGCGCGGCACGCAGCACGTCCAGCGCCGCCGCCCGCGAGACCGGTCGCTCGAACTCGAGGTTCAGCGACACCGCGTGGGATCGGAACACCGGAACGCGTACGCAGGTAGCGGTCGCCAGGAGCTCTGCGTGATGCAGGATCTTGCGTCCCTCCCAGACGAACTTCATCTCTTCCTTGGTGTAGAAGTTGTCCTGCACGGTATCGATACGCGGGATCACGTTGAATGCGATCTGCTTCGGCTGGTGCTTCACCTCGAGCGATCGGCCGGCCACCCAGTCGTGCACCTGCCGCTCGAGTTCCGCCATCGCCTGCGCGCCGGCGCCGCTGATCGCCTGGTAGCTCGACGAGACGGCGCGGCGAAGACCGAATGCGCGATGTAGCGGAGCGACCGCCATCAGCGTGACGATGGTCGTACAGTTCGGATTGGCGATGATGCCCCGATGCTGGAAGGCGTCTTCCGGATTGATCTCCGGAATCACCAACGGGACCTCGTCGTCGTACCGGAACGCGCTCGAGTTGTCGATGACCACGGCGCCGGCCGCCGCCGCCGCCGGCGCGAACGCCTGGCTCTGGCTGCCCCCGGCGCTGAAGAACGCATGATCGACACCGCGAAACGCGCCCGGTGTCAGCTCGGTCACAGGCAGCTCCTCGCCGCGAAAGCGGAGCGTGCGGCCGACGCTGCGCTTGCTCGCCAGCAACGTGAGCCGGCCGATCGGATAGTCCCGCTTCTCGAGCAGGCGCAGGAACTCGGCGCCAACCGCTCCGGTGGCACCGGCGATCGCGACATGGAGCTGAACCATCGATCCTCTCCGGCTTTGCAGGGGTAGGAGGATAGAGAAGGCCCATGGCGATCGCGAACCCGATCGGAACGCCTCCGTCGCGTCAGCTCCCGGCGTCGGAGAGAAACGCCTGGAGCGAACGTTTCACCTGGGTCGCGCGCTCTCCTTGCCAGCCCTGGAGAGAGCTGAGCACCAGATACGCCTGCTCTGCGAGCACGTGGCTTCCGTCGCGCTCGACCGTGGCGAGGGCGCTCTCGGCCAGCGCGCGCGCAGCCGCTTTCGGACACTGCCGGACCACCGCCATGAAGCACTCGATCACGCCGAGCGTACGCGGCGTGCCCGACACGCCGCTCATGGAGCTCCGATCGGGAAGCCCAGCACGTCGCCGAGCTCGCGGAGTGCGGCGTCGGGATCCTCCACCTTGATCGTGTGCATGCCGAGCGTCCGTGCCGGCTTCAGGTTCCGCCCGATGTCGTCGAGAAACACGGCCTCGTGTGGCTGGACGTCGAGTCGCTCGAGTGCCAGCGCGTAGATGCGAGGATCCGGCTTGCGCAGCCCCTCGACCGCGGATTCGACGACGACGTCGAAGAGCGGACCGATCCAGTCTCTTTCGCCCCTGTCTTCGCTGCGCCAGTTGTTCGTCAGCGCCGACGTGCGCAGGCCCCGATCCCGCAACTGGCGGATCGCCGCCAGCATCTGCGGTCGTGGCTGCGTGGCGCGGCCGATCCGCTCCATCATCGCGCGGGCCGACAGCGGATGGCCCGCAGTCCGACACTCGGCGTCGAATCGGGGCAGGAACTCTTCGAGGGAGAGCTCGCCGCGCTCGAGCCGGGACCAGGCGCCGTCTGGACCCGTCGCCACGACCAGCCGGTTGACCGCGCCGGCGGGAATGCCGAGCTCCCGTTCGTAGTCGGCGATCGCATGCAGCGGCGAGCCCACCACGACGCCGCCGAGATCGAAGATGACCGCTCGCCACGCACACATGGGGGATCCTCGTGCCCCGCCTCAGACGTCCCGCAGATCGATCACGGCGCCATTCGGGAACTCGCGATCGCGGACCGCCCAGAGCTCGCGCGCGACCTCGAAGGGGGCGCGCAGCAGTCCCTCCCTGTGCAGCGCTGCGAAGCGCTCGACCTGCGGGAAGTGCTGCGCCGACGTCGCGCGGATCTCCTCCTGCATCGGCGTCGCGACGATGCCCGGCGCGACGCACACGATGCGACAGCGACCGCTGCGAGCGGCCTGCTCCGCCCCCACCGTGCGCACCCAGTGATCCATCGCGGCCTTGCCGGCACAGTAGCCGGACCAGCCTTCGTAGACGCCCGTCGATGCGCCGGAACCGATGAACAGGATCCAACCGCGCGCCGGGCTCGGCGCGAGCGCGCGCAGGAACGCATCGCCGAGCAGTTGCGGCGCGGCGGAGTTCAAGAGGACGTTCCGCCGGTAGGCGTCGGGATCGCCGTCCCCGGCGAAACGGATCGGCGTCAGCGTGCCGGCGGCGTGGACGAAGACGGCGAGCTCGCCGGAGAACGCGGCGAGTTCGCGTTCGAAACAGCCCGCCGCCAGGTCCCAACCCGACGGCGTCGCGAGATCGACGGCGACATGCTCGGAGCCGGGCACCGCGCGTCGGCTCAGATTCAGCACGCGCGCGCCCGGCCACGGGAGCGTTTCGATCATCGCCCGACCGATTCCGCTCGAGCCGCCACTCACGAAGACGAGAGGAGCGATCATTGCGCCGTCTCCGCCGGAGCCGCCGGCTCGTAGCCGAGATTCGGCGCGAGCCAGCGCTCGACCTCCGCGATCGACATGCCCTTGCGCGCGGCGTAGTCCTCGACCTGATCCCGACCGACGCGGCCGACCGTGAAGTAGCGCGCTGCCGGATGGGCGAAGTACATCCCCGAGACGCTCGCCGCCGGCAACATCGCGCAGTTCTCCGACAGCGAGATGCCGATCTCCGGCGCCTCGAGAAGTTCGAAGAGACGACGCTTCTCGGTGTGATCCGGACAAGCCGGATAGCCGAAGGCCGGCCGGATCCCGCGGTAGCGCTCGGCGATCAGATCCTCGAGGCGAAACTGCTCATCGCGCCCGTAGCCCCACTCGCGACGCGCGCGCCGATGCAGCCACTCGGCGAACGCCTCGGCGAGACGGTCGGCGAGTGCCTTCACGAGGATCGCCTGGTAGTCGTCGAGATCCTGCTCGAAGCCCGCGGCCAGCTGCTCGGCGCCGATGCCGGTCGTGACGGCGAAGGCGCCGACGCTGTCGAGCACGCCGGACTCCACCGGCGCCACGAAGTCCGCCAGCGACAGCAGCGGCTTCGCGGCAGCGCTCGGGGATTCTCCCGCCGGCGCGCGTTGCTGTCGCAGCATCGGGAAGCGCGCGCGTTCGCTGCTGCGCTGCTCGTCCTGCCAGAGCACGATGTCCTCGCCGTCCCGGTTCGCCGGCCAGAAACCGTAGACGCAGCGCGCGCCCAGCAGCCGCTCGGCGAGGATCCGCTCCAGCAGCACCTGGCCGTTCTGGAACAGCTCGCGCGCCGCCGGACCCTTCTCGGGGTGCTCGAGGATCTGCGGGTACTTTCCCGGCAGTTCCCAGGCGTGGAAGAAGAATGTCCAGTCGATCAGCGCGGCGATCTCGCGCAGGTCGACGTCGCCGAGGACGCGCCGGCCCCAGAACGCGGGACGCGCAACGGTGTCGGCGTCGAAGGGCAGGGCGGCGGCGCGCTTTCGGGCATCGGCCCACGGCACCAAGGGGCGCGACACGCTCGTCGCGTGGACGGCGCGCAGGCGTTCCTGGTCCGCGCGCGTCTCCTCCACGAACGGCGCGTGGCGCTGCTCGTCGAGCAGCGTCGAGACGACGCCGACGGCGCGGGACGCATCGAGCACGTGCACGACGGGACCGGAGTAGCGCGGGGCGATCTTCACCGCGGTGTGCTGCTTGCTGGTGGTGGCGCCGCCGATCAGCAGCGGGAGCTGCAGCCCTCGGCGCTCCATCTCCTGCGCCACACGGACCATCTCGTCGAGCGACGGCGTGATCAGGCCCGAGAGACCGATCGCATCTGCGCCCTCGGCGGCGGCCGCCTCGAGGATCCTGTCGCCGGCCACCATCACGCCGAGATCGACGATCTGGTAGCCGTTGCAGCCGAGCACCACGCCGACGATGTTCTTGCCGATGTCGTGGACGTCGCCCTTGACGGTCGCCATGACGACCTTGCCCGCCGAGCGCGCTTCCGACTGCTCGGCTTCGAGGAACGGCGTCAGGTACGCCACGGCGCGCTTCATCACGCGCGCGCTCTTCACGACCTGCGGCAGGAACATCTTGCCCGCGCCGAACAGATCGCCGACGACCTTCATGCCGTCCATCAGCGGGCCTTCGATCACGTACAGCGGCCGGCCGAGCTCCTCCCGCGCCTGCTCGGCGTCGGCCTCGATGAAGTCCACGACACCGTGCACGAGCGCGTGGACGAGACGGTCCCGGACCGACGCCTCGCGCCACGAGAGGTCGATTTCCCGCTTCGTGCCCTTGCCCTTCACGCGCTCGGCGAGCTCGACGAGTCGTTCGGTCGCGTCGGGCCGCCGGTCGAAGAGCACGTCCTCGACGTGTTCGAGCAGCTCTTTCGGGATGTCCTCGTACACGACCAGCTGGCCGGCGTTGACGATGCCCATGTCCATGCCGGCCCGGATCGCGTGGTACAGGAATGCGGAGTGCATCGCCTCGCGTACGACGTCGTTGCCGCGGAACGAGAACGAGAGGTTCGAGACGCCGCCCGAGATCAGCGCGCCCGGGCACGTCGCCTTGATCTCCCGAGTCGCGTCGAGGTACGCCATCCCGTAGCGGTTGTGCTCCTCGATGCCGGTCGCCACGGCGAAGATGTTCGGATCGAAGATGATGTCGGTCGGATCGAAGCCGGCCTGCTCCGTGAGCAGCCGGTACGCACGTTGGCAGATCGACACCTTGCGCTCAACGCTGTCGGCCTGTCCCTGCTCGTCGAACGCCATCACGACGACGGCCGCGCCGAAGCTGCGCGCGCGCGCGGCCTTCGCGAGGAAATCCGCCTCGCCTTCCTTCATGCTGATCGAGTTCACGATCGACCTGCCCTGCAGACACTGGAGGCCGGCCTCGATCACCGACCATTTCGAGCTGTCGACCATCACCGGAATGCGCGCGACCTCGGGCTCGGTAGCGACGAGTTTGAGAAAGGTCTCCATGGCCTGCTCGGAGTCGAGCATCGCCTCGTCCATGTTGACGTCGAGAACGTTGGCGCCGCCGCGCACCTGCTCGACGGCCACCTCGAGCGCCGTCGTGTAGTCCCCGGCGAGGATCAGCTTCGCGAACTTCTTCGAGCCGGTGACGTTGGTGCGCTCGCCGACCATCATGAAGTTGCTGTCCGGCCGCACGACCATCGGCTCGAGGCCGCTCCAGCGCGGCAGCTTCGGAACCGTCGGGACGACGCGTGGCCGAAGCCCGCGCACGGCTTCCGCGATGGCGCGGATGTGGTCCGGCGAGGTGCCGCAGCAGCCCCCGACGAGGTTCAACCAGCCCTGCGCGGCGAACTCCCCGAGCAACGCGGCCATGTGCTCGGGCGTCTCGTCGTAGCCGCCGAATGCGTTCGGCAGACCCGCGTTCGGGTAGCAGCTCGTGAACGTGTCGGCGATGCGCGACAGCTCCTCGACGTAGGGCCGCATGTCGGCGGCGCCGAGGGCGCAGTTGATGCCGACGCTCAGCGGGCGCGCGTGCGCGATCGACGTCCAGAACGCCTCGACGGTCTGACCCGATAGCGTCCGGCCGCTCTTGTCGGTGATCGTCACCGAGATCAGGACCGGCAGGTCGACCTGCTTCTCGGCCAGCACCTGCTCGATGGCGATCAGGGCGACCTTGGCGTTCAGCGTGTCGAAGATGGTCTCGACGAGCAGCGCGTCGACACCGCCGTCGACGAGACCGCGCACCTGCTCGAGGTAGGCATCGCGAACTTGTTCGAAGGTCACCGCCCGGAACGCGGGTTCGTTGACGTCGGGCGAGAGCGACAGGGTCTTGCTGAGCGGACCGATCGCGCCTAGGACGAAGCGCGGTCGCCGCGGCGTGCGCGCGCTCCAGGCATCGGCCGCCTCGCGGGCGAGCCGCGCCGCCGCGACGTTCAGCTCGGTGCACAGCGGCTCGAGCTGGTAGTCGGCCTGCGACAGCGAGGTCGCGTTGAAGGTGTTGGTCTCGATGCAGTCGCTGCCGGCCTCGAGGTACGCCTCGTGGATTTCGCGGATCACGTCCGGACGCGTCAGCACGAGCAGGTCGTTGTCGCCCTGCAGGTCACATGGGTGATCGCGGAAGCGCTCGCCGCGAAAGTCCGCCTCGCCGAGCGCGTGGCGCTGGATCATCGTGCCCATCGCGCCGTCGAGCAGCAGGATGCGGTCGCGCAGGGCGGATTCGAGTCGCTGCCGAACGGATTCCATCATCAATCACTATATCTGAATGAAGGCATACAAGAAACCCGGCATCCTCGATTCCCCTGGGGACACCTACCAGACCGACCAATGACCGGTTCTCCAGACCCACAGCGCCAGCGTCACGTTGGTCACCGAGTGCGCTACGACGCAACTGAGCAGATCCTTTCGCCAGATCCACAGCCCGGACATCAGCAACCCGTAGGCCGTGGCCGCCACCCATTCCCCGGGAGCGTGCCCGGCGGCGAACGCCAGCGAGGACACCGCGAGCGCAGCCGCGGTCCAGCCACCCGGCTCGACGTCGTCCGGCGTGTGGTCGTGCAGGGTATCGCCAAGGGGATCCTTGGCGCCGGCCTTTCGCAGCCGGTCCCACAGCACGGCTCCCCGCAGGATCAGTCCTCGAAACAACTGCTCCTCGAATACGGCCACGACAGTTCCGGATGCCAGTACGCGCATCCAGAAGGCGCCGGTCTCCCAGGCTTCGCCGCCGGGTTCGTAGAACGGCTCCTTGATCGCGAGCCAGAGCGCGGTCCCCGCAACGCCGCCGGCGATCCCGGCCAGTACCGAGCCCGACACTGGACGCGGTCCGCGCAGCGGCAGATACCAGCGCCAGGCCCATGCGATCGCGGCGGCGCTGGCGACGGTGGCGATCCCGTAGGCCCAAGCCTTCGGCACCTGTTCCTCGGGGAGCATCAGCGCGAACACGTAGGCGAAGTACGGCGCGACATACGTGAAGAGCAGCGAATAGTTGCTCGGCTTCCGCGGGCGCGACATCGGCCGGGATCATACGGGAAGGCGCCGCGGGCGCACGGCGCCTCGTACAGCCGCGAGGAGCGCTGTCCGATAGAGACCGCGTGGAATCTCCCCGGAACGGCCCGATCTATTCCCTTCTGGTCGAGGAGCAGGCGCTCGAGCAGCTCGACGTGTTCGTCCTCGAACTCGGTGAGCGGATCGATTGGATCCAGGAAGCCGAGCAGTTCGGGCAGCTCGAAGAGGCGGCGAAGCGCGCCAGCGAGCTCGCGGCGAAGGCGCTCGCGATGGGGCTCCCGCCGCTCGCCGACGCCGCCGAGCGCGTTGCCGCGTGCGGCCGGGACGGCGATGCCGCGGGCACGCATGCCGAGATCGTCGAGTTGACGCACGTGGTGACACGCGTTCGGCTTGGCCATCGCGGGGGCCTGGTCTGATTCCGATCGGGCCGGTCTGGCGTGCCGAAGAGATTCCAGCGCGAACCGGTGCTCGAGCCCCCCGTCCCGCCGCGTCACCTCCTCGCCGAGGAGGAGTCCAGCGCGTCGAGAAGCGCAGAACTCCACGCTCGTGCCTCGAGCGGCTCGCCGCGCCTCGAGCGCCCGGCGCGGAGTCCGCGCGGATCGAGCGCCAACGCACGCCACCCGCCCCTTCGCCCCGGCACGAGTTCGATGTCGTCCGCGCCGAGCGCGTGCGGTTCGAAGCCGAAGGCGAGCAGGCGCCCGAGCAGGCCGACGAGCGCGCTACGCGCCACTTCGCGGTCGCAGTCCGCGAGTGCTCGTGATCCCGCGACCGCCTCGCAGACGAGAGCGGCCTGTCCTTCCCGGTGGAGCAGGGCGGCTGGCTCCGGCAGGCAGCCCCGCTGCGCGAGCGTCAGCGCCGCCGCCCACGCACGGGCGGCCCCGCGCGCATCGAGATCGCCGAGCGCCCGCGCCCGATGAGCGGGCGGCGCCGGATCCGCGGGTCCCGTCAGCGCCTCGAGGACTGACGCGAGAGGGGCCTGGCGCTGCCGCCAGCCCCGCCACCCCTGCTCCGACACGGGAACGAAGCGGCGGCTCTCCCGCGTACCGGTTCGCAGCAGGTGCCGGAAGTCTCGAGCCGCCAACGCGCGTTGCTCGATCGCCACGGCATGCCACCAGGCACGCGCGGCCTGCGGGTCTCCGCCTGCGTAGGCGCGGAGCAGGCGAAGGCGGTCGCTCGCGTGGGCCCCGACCGCGTGGCGATCGAGCTTCGCGAGCTGGCGCGTCCTAGCCGGCCGTGGAAGCGAGCGGCGGAAGCGGAAGCGCTCGAAATCGATCGCGAGCACGTGCGGCGGCATCGATGGTCGCCACAGAAAGTTGTTGGGCGCAAAATCGTGCTGCTCCGCTCCCGCCTCGTGCAGCATCCGGGCCAACGAACCCAGCGCACGGACGGCGGCGCGGCGCTCGTGGCAAGGACTGCGATCGTCGCGCCAGAACTGCGCGAGATCGATCGCGTCGGGAACGAGCGGGACCAGCAGCAGCGAGGCCTCGAGGAACCCGTACCGCCGGCAAGAGCCCGCGGCGACAGGCACGGGCGTCGCGATGCCGCACGCGGCCACGGCCTCCGCTCGCCGCAGCTGGGATACGGCCGGAGCGACCGTGAGCCGCCGCGGAAGAGAGGCGTGCCCGTGGCGCTCGATCTTGAGCAGGAAGTCGGATCTCCCGCCGCCGAGTGCCAGCTCGAACATCGCCTTGTGTCGCTCGGCCTTGCGGGGCTCGGCGCCGGCCGCAAGGATGGCGTGCGCCTTGGCCAGCCACGTCTCGAACTCGGCCGGCGCAACGTCGGCGCGGCGCAGCCAGCGCGCGCGTGCGAGCCAATGCGCGGCCTCGTCGGACCTCAACGGCCCTCGAAGAGGACCAGCGGCAGCTCGATCCGCGTGCCGTCCGGCGCCTCGAGCGCCAGCCACAGTCGGCGGCGCGAGCCGAAGTCGGACAGCAGTCGCGCGGTGTCGGAGTTCGGCGGGATCTCTCCGACCTCTGCCCGGCCGCCCCCGAACTCCACCTCGGGTAGATCCTCCGGTGCCGCCTGGGCGGAGCCGATGCGCAACTTGCCGCTGATCACGTCGAGACCGAAACGGCCCTCGCGCAGGAGCAGATCGAAATCGCGCCGCGGCGTATCGGAACGCTGTCTCATCTGGGTGTAGGTGACGAGGAGACTGCCGGCCAGGTTCGGCGCTTCCCCGCCGAGCACGCTGCGGCAACGTTCCGCCTCTCGCGCTTCGAGCGGTGTGAACTGGATGCGCGCGACGCGTCGCTCGGACTGCGCGGGACCGGGTGAGATCAAGACCCGGCGGACGCCCTGAAGCGGCTGCCCTTCGAACGTGCAGAGCAGCGGCGAGCGCCAGCCGCCTCGTAGCCAGGAGAGGACGTAGTCCACGACGTCGGGCTCGGAGCGGGCGATCGCGGGAGCCGGTGTGAACAGCGCGGCGAACGCGAGCCACGCCGCGAGCGGTCGCCAGAAGCGGAGCTTCGTTCGTCGATGCGGCATCGCGGGCAGCGTATCACCACGGCCCCCGCCTCGCGCGTCTTGACAGGCACGCAATCGGTGGCGCACGGTGGCCGGGATGCGCTGCTTTCGATGCGACGCCGCCATCGAGCTCGCCAGCGGGGATCGCGTCGGCTTTCGGGACGAGTGCGAACGCTGCGGCTCCGATCTCCACGTCTGCCGGAACTGCGAGCTCTACGATCCCGGCGCCTACAACCAGTGCCGCGAGCCCCAGGCCGAGCGGGTCGGCGACCGCGAGCGCGCCAACCGTTGCGAGTGGTTCCGCCCGGGCGCGAGCGAAGGGCGCGCCGGCGCCAGCCCGGAGCAGACCGCGCGGAACGCTCTCGATGCGCTCTTCCGCAAGAAGGGCAGCTGACTCTGCTCGAGCGCTGCGAGACCGCGCCGACGCGGAAGAGGTGGACGATCCCCGCTCGAAGGACACCGGACTACGGCAGTGTCCGACTGCTTCCGGCCGCGGTGCGGCGCGCCGACCCGGCCGCCGCGCGGTCCTACACGCGCCGGTGGCGAAGAACGGGGAGGGCTGCGCGGATCCGGTCCTGTTCCTCGAGCCGGCACTCGGCATACACGGGGCCGGGTCCATCGGGTGCCTGTGCCAGAACCAGTCCCCACGGATCGACGATCATCGAGCGCCCGTAGCTCGCCCGCCCGCCGCCGTGCTCGCCGACCTGCGCCGCCGCCAGCACGAAGGCCTGGTTCTCGATCGCACGGGCGCGCAGCAGCACCTCCCAGTGGTCGCGGCCCGTTTCGCGCGCGAACGCGGCCGGCACGGCCAGAAAGCGGACGCCCCGCGCCGCGAGAGCTCGGTACAGCTCCGGGAATCGCAGGTCGTAGCAGACCGAGAGGCCGACCCCGCCGAACGGCGTTTCGAAACTCACCAGCTCGTCGCCCGGAGCCACGCGATCCGACTCGCGGTAGACGAGCCCGCCCTGGCCCGAAAGATCGACGTCGAACAGGTGCATCTTGCGGTAGAGCCCGGCGATCTCGCCGTCCGGTGCTACTGCGACGCTGGTGTTGTGGACGCGATCTCCGCCCGCTGTCGCTTCGGGGAACGTGCCGCCGAGGATCCACACGTGGTGGTGTCGTGCCAGCTCGCGCAGCGTCGAGACGATCTCGCCATCGAGACCCTGGGCGCAGGGGATCGGCTCACCCTCTCGACGCAGGAACGCGAAGTTTTCGGGGAGAGCAACGAGTTCGGCGCTGCCCGCGGCGGCGGCGGCGACGAAGCGACGTGTGGCCGCGAGATTCGCGGCGACGTCATCGGTCGAAGTCATCTGGACGACGGCTGCGCGCATCGCGGAACCATACCCGGTGCGCCGCGCGGAGGCGCCCCGATCCCCTCGCGCGTGCTGTCAGCGCCGGAAGTCGGCCGGGTCGATGCCCGTGCGCCGGATCACGTCGTAGAAATCCTTGCGGTCCTTGCGCGCGAGCCGTGCCGCCTGGCTGATGTTGCCGTCACAGAGCCGGAGAACCGCCTGGACGTAGCGAGCCTCGAACCCGCGCTTGGCCTCCCGGAACGATGGCAATCGATCGCCCGGCGCGGCGAGCAGCAGTGCCTCGGCCGAGATCGCCCCGGCGCCGGTCAGTCGTACGGCCTGGCGAATCCGCTCGCGCAGCTCGGTGAGATTTCCCGGCCATGCCTCCTCGAGCAGCGCCGCGCGCGCCTCCGCCGTGAATCCGACCGGCGCGGCGCCCACTTCTCCGGCGGCCAACGACAGAAAGTGCGCCGCCAGCGGAAGCACGTCTTCGCGACGCTCGGCGAGTGGCGCCAGATCGACCTGTTGGTGCGTCACGCCGAGGGGAGCCTCTCCCAGATCCCGGTCGCTCGTCGCCACGAGGCGCGCGGCCAGCGGGCGTTCCTCGCCGCCGCCCTCCGGCTGGAACCGCTCCGCTACGAGGACGCGGGCCAGGGCGGCTCGAACGGAAGGCGTCAGTCCTTCGAGACCATCGACGATCAGGGTGCCGCCAGCGGCACGTTCGAGGGCGCCGACGAACGGGGTCGGCAGAGCGGGATAAGTCCCTGCGCTGCAACCGAACAGTTCGCGCGCTTGGAGCGGCTCGGGGACCGCGCTGGTCGTCAGCACCTCGAGAGCCCCGCCCGCACGAGCGCTCCAGGCGTGCACGGCGCGAGCCAGCAGCGACTTGCCGCTCCCCGGCGGCCCCTGGATCACGACGGGCTTCGGATCACGCGCCGCGACGGTGGCGCGATCCACCGCGCGTTGCGCCGCCGCGCTGACCGCGATGATCCGATCCTCGCGGCGACGCCCGGCATTTCGCGCGCGAGGCGTCTCTCGACCCGCCGGGCCGGGCTCGATCGAGGCTCCGATCGACGGACCGATCGGACTCGCCGCGGCGATCCCCCGTACGCTCTGTGAGGTGACTCCCTCGGACATTTCCCCTCCAACCCCCTAGGTATCGCGGCGAGGCTATGTAGAAACACGGTGCTTTGTCAATGAAAATGAGGGCTTGAGCATCGATTTTGCGACACGGGGGTTGACCGCGGTGTCAGCTCGAAGCCATGATCGGGCGGAGCAGGCGGGAGGACCGGGCCACGAGCGGACGAGCCGGGGATGAGAAAACGCTGAATGGAGACGGGGGGATAGCCCCTCGGATCCGGCGCCTTCCGGATGCCCTGGTCGACCAGATCGCCGCAGGCGAGGTCGTCGAGCGCCCGGCCTCGGTGGTGAAGGAGCTGGTCGAGAACGCGCTCGACGCGGGCGCGCGTCGGCTGCGGATCGAGGTCCGAGACGGCGGTGCTGCGCTCGTCGCGGTCAGCGACGACGGCCGCGGCATGACCGCGGCGGACGCGAAGCTGGCACTCGAGCGCCATGCGACGAGCAAGATCGCGTCGGCCGAGGATCTCTCGCGCATCGCGACTTTCGGTTTCCGCGGCGAGGCGCTGCCGGCAATCGCCTCGGTTTCGCGGCTGCGGCTGCGCACCCGGCTGCGCGGAACGGAGGCAGGCGTCGAAATCCAAGTCGAGGGCAGCAAGATCCTCCGAGAGCAGGCAGCCGGGGGTCCGGAGGGCACCCGCATCGAAGTCGCGGACCTGTTCTACAACGTGCCAGCGCGCCGGAAGTTCCTGAAGGCCGCCGCGACGGAGTGGAGCCACGTCGCCGAGTGGCTCGCACGGGCGGCGCTGGCGCTTCCCGCGGTGCACTTCGACGTCCGTCGCGACGACCGGCCCGCCGTGCACTGGCCGGCCGTCACGGATCCGCTCGACCGGATCGCCGCCGTGTTGTCCGAGCGCGATGCCGAGGGGCTCGTCCCGGTGACGGGCGAGGACGGCGCGCTGCGGCTCACGGGCTTCGCATCGCGGCCCGATGCCCATCGGCCGACGGCCGCCGGGCTCCATCTGTTCGTCCAGAGCCGTCCGGTGCGGGATCGCCTGCTCCGTCACGCGCTGCTCGACGCGTACCGAGACGTGCTGCCGCGCGGAAGGTTCCCGTCCGCGGTGCTGTTCCTCGATCTCCCGCCACAGGCCGTCGACGTGAACGTCCATCCCGCCAAGTGGGAGGTTCGATTCGCGGACCCCGGCGCCGTCCATCGCCTGGTCGCGCGAGCGGTTCGCGACGCTCTCGGCGCGCGACGCTGGCTCTCGGTTCCAGCTGCCCCGTCGCCCGCAGGCGACGGCTCCTGGCCGCGACCCGATGCCGAACGGGTGCGCGAGCAGCCGATGACCTCCGACTGGATCCTGGCTTCGCCGACCGGGGCGCGCGCGGCCGCAGCAGGGGAGGGCGGTGCCAGTGCCTCGGCGCCCTCGCCGCAGCAGGAGCAGGCGCCGGGGTTGCGCCTGGCGACGTTGCGGCCGCTGGGCCAGCTGCTCGCGACGTACCTGCTGCTCGAGGCGCCCGACGGGCTGATCCTGGTCGACCAGCACGCGGCCCACGAGCGCGTGCTCTACGAGCGGTTGCGGGCGTCCTGGCGAACGGGGTCGGTGTCACGGCAAGGGCTGCTGCTCCCCGTTCCGGTCGACCTGTCGCCGGAGCAGGCGGCGCGTGTCGTCGGCGCCGGTCCCGCACTCGAGCGCCTGGGCTTCGAGGTCGAGCCGTTCGGCGCCGATGTCGTCGCCGTCCGCGCGATTCCGGCGGAGCTGGCCGGCCAGGATCCCGCCGCCCTCTTGGTGAATCTCGCCGACGAGCTAGGACCGGACGAAGGGGCGCTGCGAGCGCCCGAGGCGGCCGATCGGCTCTTCGCATCGCTGGCGTGCCACGCGGCACGCCGCGCCGGCGAACGCCTCGACCCGCGCGAGCAGCAGGTCCTGCTCGCGGCGCTCGACGAGATCCCCTGGGCGCCCACGTGTCCGCACGGCCGTCCGGTGGCGATTCCGATCTCGCGCGGCGAGATCGAGCGGCGCTTCGGGCGCACGTAGCGACGGCCCCTACCTTGTCGGCGATGACGGAATCGCGCGCAAACGCAGCGCCGCCGGTCGTGGTGGTGACCGGACCGACGGCGTCGGGCAAGACCGCCGTCGCGATCGAACTCGCGCTGCGCTTCGGCGGCGAGATCGTCAATGCGGACTCGGTCCAGATCTTCCGGTACCTCGACATCGGCACCGCGAAGCCGAGCCTCGCCGAACGCGCGCGCGTGCCGCACCACCTGCTCGACGTCGTCACGCCGGACGTGCCTTACAACGCCGGGCGTTACGCGCGCGAGGCGCGCAGCGCCGCGTCTGCGATTCACGCGCGCGCCGGCATCGTCTTCCTCACCGGCGGAACCGGGCTCTATATCCGCGCGTTCCTCGAGGGCTTGATCGAGGACGGACCCGCCAACGCCGCGCTGCGCGCAGAGCTCGAGCGCGAGGCCGAGCGCGCCGCTGCGGAGGGAGACCCGCACCGGCTCCATCGCCGGCTCGCCGCGGTCGACCCGGAGGCCGCGCAGACGATCCATCCGAATGACCGCCGGCGCGTCGTGCGCGCGCTCGAGCTCTGCGCGAGCACGGGGAGCAACGCCTCGCGTCTGCGCGCGACCCATCGCTTCTCGGATCGACCGTACCGCGTGCTGTATCTGGTGCTCGATCCCGGCGTGGCGGCGCTCGATGCCCGCATCGATGCTCGCGCAGCCGCGATGATCGATGCCGGTCTGCTGCGCGAGTGCCGCTGGCTCCGCGAGCACGGCTATGGCCCGGAGCTGCGCCCGCTGCAGTCGATCGGCTACCGCCACGTGATGCCGGTCGTCGACGGAAGCGACACGCTCGCCAATGCGCTCGAGGGCATGCGCCGAGACACGCGTCGATTCGCTCGCCGCCAACGAACGTGGTTTCGCGCAGTCCCGGACGCGGTGTGGACGCACCCGGACGAGCGTTCCCCACTCGAGAAGCGCGTCTCGGAATTCCTCGCCGCTGCTCCGTAGAGGGACCTCGACGGATCAGTACGAGGCGGGCGAGACGTAGTCGACACCCAGCCGGACGCGCGCAAAGCGGTCCTCGCCGGAGTCGAACAGCGCGGCGTTGTTCTCGGCCGGGTCGAAGAGCTGGTTCATGTCGGCATCGAACGGGATCAGTACGAGGCCCGGGAGGAACTCGAGCGCGCCGGCGACACCGCGCAGGATCGACGCGCCCATGTTGACGCTGATCGACCACGGGATCGCGGGCAGTGCGTAGCCGTACTTGACGCCCGGTGTGTCGTCGCTGGTGCTCCAGCGCTCGTACAGGGCCTTGGTGGCGACGTACGGCGAGAGGGCGAAGTCGACCGGGAAGAGCAGCAGGTTCTGGACCGAGCGCGTGATCGTCTTGGTCGTCGCGTTTGCGGCTCCCGGCGCGACGGCGACGAGCGGCAGCGCCACGGCACAGGCGAGAACAACGAAGCGAAGTCGGCGCGCGGAGCAGGTCACGGCGATCTCCTTGGGTAGGACACCTTGGGTAGGACAGGTTCGGAACCGGATCAGGGCTCGCAGGCAAACGCTTCGCAGGCGAACCGGATCCGGACTCGAACAGGCCTCGCAGCAGAACGAGGACGAGCGGCGCCGGCACCCCCTGCAGGTCCGCCCGTCGATCCCGGACGGCAGCCTACTTGCGCACGAGACCGAATGTCAAGAAACTCCGCAATCTTCCAGCCGCCTCGGCGCGGCGCCAGGACTCCCATGCCCCCGGCCCTCCTGCCGTTGATCGCGATCGTCGGACGCCCGAACGTCGGCAAGTCGACGCTGTTCAACCGCATCGGGCGGCGGCGGCGCGCGATCGTCGATGACCAGCCAGGGCTGACCCGCGACCGACTGGTCCAAGAGGTCGAGGTCTCGGGCCGCCGCGTGCTGTTGGTCGACACCGCCGGTCTCGAGCCGCTGACGGACCGCGACGGCGAAGGCGAGGACCTCCACGCCGCCGTTCAGGCACAGGCGCGCGCGGCCGTTCGCGAGGCGGACGCCATCCTGTTCGTCGTCGACGGCCAGGCCGGCTTGCTGCCCGAGGACGAGTCGATCGCGCGCGAGCTGCGCCGCACGAGCCGGCCGCTGGTCGTCGCCGTCAACAAGATCGACGCGCCGAAACACGAAGCGGCGGCGGCGGAGTTCCATCGCCTCGGCTTCCCGACGGTCCGAGCGATCTCCGCCGAGCACGGGCGCGGCGCGTGGGACGCCGTGGAAGAGCTGGTGGCCGCGCTACCGCCGGAGCAGGGCGCCCCGGGCGACGACCGCGGCGCAGCCGACGAGGCGTTCGATCCCGAAGCGATCGCGGAGACCGCCGACGACCCGATCCGCGTCGCGCTGGTCGGGCGGCCGAACGTCGGCAAGAGTTCGCTCGCGAACCGGCTGCTCGGTTCGGAGCGGATGGTGGTGTCAAGCGTCGCCGGAACCACGCGCGACGCCGTCGACCTCGTCATCGAGCGCGACGAGGGAACGTACGTGCTCGTCGATACCGCCGGCATTCGCCGCCCGGGGCGGCGCGATCGCATCGGCGAGCGCCCGAGCGCGCTGATGGCGGTCCGGGCGATCGAGCGCGCCGAAGTCGCACTCATCGTGACGGACGCCTCCCAGGGCTTTACCGAAGGCGATGTTCAGCTGGCCGGTCTCGTGCGCGAGCGCGGGTGCGCGGCCGGCGTGCTGGTCAACAAGTGGGATCTCGCCGCCGACGACGAGGACGCGAGTCGGAAGGCGCGCGAGGGCATTCGCGACCGCCTGCGCTTCGCGCCCGACGTCCCGGCGCTGCTGGTCTCGGCGCAGACCGGCCTGCGTGTCCCTCGTATCTTCCCGCTGATCCGCCGCCTCGCCCACGCCGCCCGGCTCCGGATCCCGACGCACGAGCTCAACCGCTGGCTGCAAGAGGCCGCGGCGGCGCACGAGCCGTCGATGGCCCAGCGCGGCACGCGGAAGCGGCCGCTGAAGTTCTTCTACGCCACCCAGGTCGCCCAGCGCCCGCCGACGTTCGTCCTGTTCTGTACCGAACCGGCAGCCGTGAAAGAGTCCTACCGGCGCTACCTCGAGAACCGCCTGCGCGAGCGCTTCGAACTCGAGGGCGCGCCGATCCGCCTCCAGCTGCGCGCCCGGCGCAGCAAGGATGGGTAGGGGCGGTTACAATGCGCGGCCCTCGGTGGCCCCAAGACCCGGAGACTGCTCTTGGCCCAGCATCGCAAGAACGCGCCCACGGACACGCTCGAGCAGCTCGAGTCCCTCAGCGATCGCCTGGTGCGCTGGCTGTCCGACAACCCGTTGCTGATCCTCGGCACGGCCGGCGTCATCCTCGTGACCGCCGCATCGATCGGCGGGCTGCGTGCGTGGCGCTCCTCGGCGGCCGACGAGGCCTCCGCGCAGGTCGCCCAGGTTCGCAGCGAGTATGTCGTGGCGATGGGCGGCTCGGCGACGGATCTGATCGCCCCCGAACCCGCGAATCCCGAGACGGCGCGGCAGATTCGAACCGACTATGTCGAGCGTTTCGTCAAGATCATCGAGGAGCACGCGGGCACGCCGGCACAGGCTCTCGCGGCACTCGACGCGAGTCAGATTTTCGAGGAGCTCGGCGCGACTGACCGAGCCCGGGAGATCGTCGAGCGAACGGTCGCAGATCTCCCGACCAGTTCGCCGGTCCGCGCCGTGGCGCAGCGGCGCGTCGCGGTGCTCCACGAGGCGAATGGAGACTTCGAAGCGGCCGCGCGCGCCCACGCTGCCGCCGCGGAGGCCCCTGGGTACCCGCTGCGCTTCGACGCACTGGCCGACGCTGCTCGCTGCTGGGCCGATGCCGGCAACCGGCAGGAGGCATTGGCCGTCTTCGCGCGGATCCAGGGCGAGGCGCCGGAATACCGCCTGGCACCGCACCTCGAGGCCCGGCTCTCAGAGCTACAAGCCGCGGACTGAGGCACAACGCAGATCGGCCGAATCTGGGCCTTGGGCTTGGTCCCGAGAGCGTTTCTCGAACCGATCGTCGTTGTGCAGCCGGCGATCCGGACGAGCTCGCTGAGGCCTGGCCGACGGGCCGCTGGAAATCTCCAAAGGCCGCAGTCCGTCTCGTCCAGCGCTGAAGCAACAGGCGAGGGCCGATGACGCTTCTCGCCGAGCGGATTTCAATGTCCGATAAGATTCATTATGTCAAATAGAGGCGAACTCCGCGTTCCCGCCATCCGGTCGAGCGCCAGGAGACTCCCTGCCGGTCTGTACCGGAGCTGCTGTCCCGCGGGGTTGCTTCGACCCCTTGTTGTGCTACTTGGCGCCGCGAACGCCTCTCTCGTGCTCCCGGGCCGCCATCAATCGAAATGACGCATTCCATCGCCCAGCTCCGCGAGCAGTTCGCCGCGTACGGACAGGACCATGTGTTCCGGTTCTGGGATGGCCTCGCGCCCGACGATCGGCGCTCGCTCGCTCGACAGGCCATGGGGATCGATCTGGACGAACTGCAACACACGTTCCGGCGCACGCAGCAGCTTGGGGGGCCGGACGCACGCAAGCTCGCACCGGCGTCGGTGGACGCGCTCCCCACCCACGGGGGCGACCCCGCCCGTCGCGCCGAAGCGCGAGCGCGCGGGGAGACCCTCCTCACCGGCGGACGGGTGGCGGTGCTCGTCGTGGCGGGCGGTCAGGGAACACGCCTCGGTTTCGACGGCCCGAAGGGCTCGTTTCCGATCGGCCCGATCAGCGACCGATCTCTCTTCGAGCTCCAGGCACAGAAGCTCCGCGGCGCCCGCCGCCGCTGGTCTGCCCCCGTCCCGTGGTACGTGATGACCAGCCCGGCCACAGATGAACCGACACGCGCCTTCTTCGCCGAGCACGGGAGCTTCGGCATCCCAGCCGACGATGTGTTCTTCCTGTGCCAGTCGACGGCACCGAGTCTGGACTTCGACGGGCGGCTGCTGCTCGAACAGCCGGGCCGGATCGCCGAAAGTCCGAATGGTCACGGTGGCGCGTTCCCGGCCCTCGCCGCCTCCGGAGCGCTCGCGGACATGGAACGCCGGGGCATCGACACCATCTCCTACCACCAGGTGGACAATCCCCTCGTTCCTCTCGTCGATCCTGTCTTCCTCGGCATGCACGCGCTTGCCGATGCCGAGATGTCTGCGAAGGTCGTTCGCAAGCGCGACCCGATGGAAAAGGTCGGCGTGGTGGCGCAGATCGACGGACGGATCGGAGTCGTCGAGTACACCGAGATCGACGACGCCAATCGTTCCCTGCGCAATGCCGAAGGAGACCTCGTGTACTGGGCCGGCAGCATTGCGGTCCATGCGATCGACGTGTCGTTCGCCCGCCGGGTCGCGGCGGATACGGAACGCCTGCTCCCGTACCACGCGTCGGCGAAGAAGATCCCGTACGTCGACGCGGACGGCCGGCGGATCCGGCCGGACGAGCCCAACGGCTACAAGCTCGAGCGTTTTCTCTTCGACGCACTGCCGGCGGCCGCGCGCTGTGCGCTGCTCGAAGTGGCGCGCGACGAAGAGTACGCGCCGGTGAAGAACGCCGCCGGGAACGATTCACCGGAGACGGCCCGCCGAGCACTCGACGCGCTCGCGCACCGTTGGCTGACGGCTGCCGGCCTCGACGTGCCTCGAGACGTCCGCATCGAGCTGGATCATTCGCGGATCGACGGCGAGCAAGATCTGCGCGCTCTCGGTCCGCGCGACCTGCCGCACGAGGCGATCCGCCTCGCGCCGAGGGAGGGGTGATGGCGAGTCGGAAGAGCGCCCCGAAGACCACGGCCAAGAAAACGACGCGAAGCGAGAAGAAGGCGGTGACGAAGTCCAGATCGGGCGGCGCCAAGGCGACGGACCGCGCGCGAAACGGGGGCACCGCGACGAAGGGCAAAGCCGCCAAGAGCGCCGCGGCCCCGCGGAGCAAACCCGCCAGGGCGGTCGCTACGAAGACCAAAAGCGCGAAGAAGCCGGCGGCGATCGCCACGAAATCTCCCAGGGCGGCGGCAACTCCGGAAACCGACAAGACCACGCCGCGCACGCGCGACAAGGGCGCTGCCGGGAAGACGGCGACCCAGGACACCCAGACGTCGACCTCGTCGCGGACGAAGCGCAGCAAGGGCGCAGCCAAGGCCGCCGAAGCCCCCAAGCCCGGTGTCGCCGCGCGCAAGCGCAGCGCCGCGGCGGGTCCCCCTCGGACCATCGCCGTCACGGTGGGCAGCGGAATCGTCTCGAAGCTCGGACGCAAGTGGAACTGCTTCCAATGTGCGGCGAGCTTCTACGACCTGAACCGACCGGAACCGCTGTGCCCCAAGTGCGGCGCGGACCAGCGGCAGCGACCCAAGGCGTCGGCGTCGGCGCCCGCCCACCCCCCGGCGCCGCGCAAGCAGCCGCGCCCGATGGCGCCGCTTCTCGACGACGAGGACGACGGGACGGTTCGCTACGACGAGGAGTTCGATCTCGGCGTCCGCACCGACATCGACGATGCGGAGCAGGATCTGTTCCCGCCCGGCGACGCAGAAGAGGACGACGTCTTCGGCGCCGACGAGGAGTAGCGAAGCGCTCGCCGTCAGAACCGCAATAGGCGGCGCAGATGGATGTCCACGAGCGTACCGGCCTCTCGCCGGCGTGCCTCGAGTTCCTTCTCGACACCGCGCAGTGATGCTTCGGTCTCGCCCAGATCCGCCCCGATGTCGCGGCGACTTCCGCTGCGCCGGCGCACGCGCTCGTACTCCTCGATCTGGTCGCCGAAGAACCCCCGCTCGCGCGTCTCGACCCTCTGGTTCCGCACGCCTTCGTAGCGGCGCGTGAGTTCCGCCGCCTCTGCGCGATAGGCCTCCGCGAGCGCTTCGAGATCGCCGGTCTCGTAGCCGTACAGCGGGCGCGCCGCCCGATCCTGCTGCTCCGCTACCAGGTTGCGGTGGTAGTTCCACGCGCCGGCGGCCGCGGCGCCGACGAGGAGCGCGACGAGGAGTGCGACACTCGCGGCTCCTCCGCAGCGTCGAGCGGTCGGATTCGTCATGACTTCGCTCCTCCGCGTCTGCATCGGCCAGCGGAGGGTTCTGCTTCAGCGCGCGTCCGGTTCGCGCCACGGACCGGCGGCGTGATCCCGGAGGAACGCATCGAGTTCGGCGCGGGTCGGTAGGCCGCCCTGGGCACCGAGCGCGCGACAGCTGATCGCCGCGGCAGCGTTGGCCGCGCGCAACAAGGCCTCGGGCTCGAGACCTTCGAGAAGTCCCCACACGAACGCAGCATGGAACACGTCCCCGGCGCCGGTCGTATCGCGCGGGGCGATCGCGAACGCGGGGCTCGCTAGCTCGCGCTCCCCCAGCCGAGCCAGGCAGCCGAACTCCCCGAGCGTGACGACCGCCAGGCGGGCCCCACCAGCGGCGAGCCGCGCAAGCCCGCCGCGGATTCCCTGCTCGCCCCCGAGCACCTCCGCGACGCTGCGCGAGACCACCGGGAAATCCGCAAGCGCCAACAACGTCTCGATCCCGGGACCGAGCGCGTCGACATCCAGGACGACCGGCACGCCGGCGTCGCGCGCGATCCGCGCGGCGTCGGCCGAGACGTCCGGATCATCGCCGTCGAGCAGCACGCAGCGCGCGCGGGCGAGCCTCTCGCGCGGGACGTCCTCGAGCCGCAGTCGGAGCCGCGGATCGCGATACCAGAGCACCGTGCGTTCGCCGCTTCCGCGATCGACGAGGATCGTCGCCAGGCGAGTCGCCGCGCCCGAGACGCGGCGCACGCCGGTCAGATCGATGCCGGCAGCGGCGAGCGGCGCGAGCACCACATCGGCGTCGCCATCGGTGCCCGCCGAGCCGATGAACGCGCCGCGCAACCCGAGCCGCGCGCCGGCGAGCAGCGCCGTCGCGACCTGCCCGCCCGGCAATACCTCGTAGGCGAGCATCGCCTCCTTGCCGCCGATCGGCGGCAGGCCCTCGACGGTGCAGACGTGGTCGATCGAGCACTGGCCGATGCCGAGCAGGTCGAACTCGCGCACGCCGGCGCGTTCGCGCAGCAACGCGTCGCTCACGGATACAGCACCCGATATGCATGCAGACTGCGCAGCACGCGTTTCACGTAGGTACGCGTCTCGGCGTACGGGATCGCCTCGATCCACTCGTCGTCGGGACGGGGCTCCTCTGCCAGCCACTCGGAAACCGCGCCGGGGCCGGCGTTGTAGCTCGCGATCACGGGGGGCAGCTTGCCGTCGAAGCGCCTTGCCAGCCTGTCGAGGTAGTAGCTGCCGAGACGAAGGTTCGGACTCGGCTCGAGCAGGCGGGTTGGCGTGAAGTCGTCCATGCCGAGTTCGCGCGCGAGACGCTCGCCGGTGTCGGGCATGATCTGGAGCAGCCCGAGCGCACCGGTGACCGACACCGCATCCGCCTGGTATCGACTCTCCTCACGCATCACCGCCGCGACCAGCGCAGCGTCGATCCTTGCGTTCGCCGGCAGCGCGGCGCGCCGCATTTCGCCGTAGGCATCGGGCCAGGCGAGCTGCCAGAGTGCCTCCTGATCGGCGGCCGGCCCGCGCGCGAGACGCTCGCCATAGGCCCGCACGACGAGCCCCTGCGCGCCGTCCCAACTACCGGCGGCGACGTGCAGCTGCCCGAGCGCGACGCGGTCCGAGAGCCCGCCCGCGCGCACGTCGAGCTGCGCGAGCTCCGCCCGCGCATCGGCGACGAAACCGGCGGCGATCAGAATCCGCGCAGGCAGCAGATCGGCGTCGCTCAGCGCCGCGCTCCCCATCGGGAGCGGCGGCGGAACGGACGCGCGGGGCGGCCCGGCCTGCGAAGCCCGCCAGCCGTAGTACGTGAACGGATACTCGCCGGCGATCGACGCGAGCGCCGCCGCGCCCGCGTCGCCGCCGCGCGCCCGCGCCTCCCAGTAGCGGCCAGCGAGTCGCTCGATCGGATCGCTCTGCCGTGCGGCGAGCGCCGCCATCCGGCGCTGCGCTTCGAGCGCATCGCCGGCGATCCAGGCGTTCCAGCCGAGGTGCCAGAGGGCTGCGGTCGCGATCTCCTCGCTCGCGCTGTCGTCGTCGACGACGGAGGCGAAGAGCTGGCGAGCCTTCTCGCCGCGGCCGCGGCCGGCGTGGAGCAACCCCGCGAGCTGGCGCGCCCACGCCGACGTCGCCCCGTGCGACTCCGCTCCCAGTGCGGTCAGCGCGACGATCGACTCCTCGACGGCGCCGCGCCGGGCCATCGCGCGCGCGCGCCACAATCGTGCGATCGGCTCGGCACCGAGCGCCGCGAACGCCGGCTCGGCTTCGTCGTAGCGGCGCAGGCGAAACAGGCAGTGGGCACGCCGGCTCAGCGCGTGCCGGCGATTCTCGCCGGTGAGGCCTGCGGCGAGCGCGGCGTCGTAGTCGGCGAGCGCCGCTTCGCTGCGCTGCAGCGAAAACAGGCGATCGGCTCGCTCCCGGTGGTCCGCAGCGCGGCGCAGCGGGCGCTCGAGCTCTCGCTCGAGACGGACGAGATGCTCGCCGGCGGCGCGTGCCGCATCGCTGGCCGGCGCCCCGATCCAGAGCGCTCGCAGTTCGAGAACCGCGGCGTCCGTCTCGCCCGCCGTCAGCAGGGATTCCGCGAGCGCCAGCCGGAGCGGATCGGCGCGCCCTGCCGCCGGTCCGCGCTGCAGTGCCTCGCGCCAGGCGCTGCGCATGCCGCTCTCGTCACCGGCCGCCCGACGCGCGTCGCCGAGCGCCTCGGAGAGCGCAGCCCCGACGAACGGCGGCGCACCCGCAACGGCGAGGCCCGCCCGCGCAGCGCGCTCGGCGGCGTCCGCACGCCCCGCAGCGAGCCAGGCAGCGGCCTCGAAGCGCCTCGCCAGCGCGGCGATCGCCGGCGCAGTCTGCGCGGCCTCGGCGTAGTGCGCGGCTGCCGCCACGGAATCACCGGCTCGTTCGGCCGCGCGCGCCGCGCGCAGCGCGCCGGCGGCGGCCGCGGCCGTGCCCGAGAACCCGAACTCCGTCGGGACCGGTTCCGCGGCGCCGCACACGCCCGCCATCAGCACGGCCAGCAGCGGCGCGGCCGCCAGCACCCTCGATCGCCTTCCCGCCATCCAGGCGCAGTGTGAGCGACTCCACCGGAGCCGTCGAGCCGGCGGAAGAGCGTCCGTTGTCCCGGTCGTCGCGCTCCGATAGGTTCGCCGCGCTTTGTCGCCGATGCGCCCGACCCGCTTGCGCTCGCTCCTCGCGCTCGGCGTGCTGATCGCGAGCGTCGGCGCGTCCGAGGGCCCGCCCCCCGCGGAGCCGGCGGCAAAGGCACCCTCGGCAGACGCCCCCGCGTCGCCGCCCTCCCCCCCTCCGCGGCTCGCGCTGTGGGTCCCGTGTGAAGGTTCGTTGCGCGTGCTCGACGATCCCGCGCGGATCGCCGCGCTGCTCGCGGACGCGCGAACGCTCGGCGCCACGGACCTGTTCGTCCAGGTCTATCGCGGCGGCCGCGCCTGGTTCCACTCCTCGATCGCCGATGCCGCGCCGTACCAGGCGACGCGCGAGCGGACCGGCGTCGATTCGCTCGCGCAGCTGATCGAGCAGGCGCATGCCGCCGGCCTGCGCGTGCACGCCTGGATGAACGCGCTGTCGCTGTCGACGAATCGCGAGGCCGCGCTGCTCGCGCGGCTCGGGCCCGATGCGCTGATGGTCGATCGCAAGGGTCGCAACGTGCTCACGTACCCGGAGCTCGACTTTCCGCAGCCGGACCGGAGCTGGTATCGCATGGGAACACCGCAGGTATGGCTCGATCCGGCGGCGCCGGCAGTCGGCGAGACGCTGGCGGCGATCGTCGGGGAGCTGGTCGCCCGCTATCCCGCGCTCGATGGCGTGCACCTCGACTACATCCGCCACCCGGACGTGTTGCCGTTCGTCCCGGGTTCGCGGTTCGGCGTCGGAATCGACTTCGGGTACGGCGAGGCTTCGCGGGCGCGCTTCCAGCGCGAGACGGGCCTCGTCGCGCCGCTCGGGCACTCGCTGGCCAACGCCAACCAATGGGACCATTGGCGCCGGGAGCGCGTCACCGAGGTTGTCTTGCGCATCGCTTCGTCCGCGCGGGGTGCGAAACCGAAGATCGAGGTCTCTGCCGCCGTGTGGGCCTACGCCGATCGCGGCTACCTGGCGCTGTTCCAGGACTGGCGCGGCTGGCTCGACGAGGGTCTGCTCGATTTCGCCGTCCCGATGGCGTACACGCTCGACGATCACCTGCTCCGCCTCGTGGCGCGCGGCGCCCTCGGCGGCGTCGGCGGCGAGCGGGTCTGGATCGGCCTCGGTTCCTGGCTCTTCGAGAACGAACCGGAGCGAGCACGCGCCCAGCTCGACGCCGTCCGGGCGATGGCTCCGCCCGGTGTCGCGCTGTTCTCCTACGACGCGATCGCGCAAGCCCCTGCCCTGCGCGATCGCCTGTCTCCGACACCGCCCGGTGACTGAAGACCCGCTCGCCGCCTTCGACTACGAGCTCCCGCCCGAGCGCATCGCGCAGCGACCCGCCGAGCCGCGCGAGGCCGCACGCCTGTTGGTGCTCGACCGCAGCAGCGGCGCGCTCGCCCACGCCGGCGTGGCGGGACTGCCGGGCTGGCTGCGTGCCGGGGATCTTCTGGTCGTCAACGCGACGCGCGTGCTGCCGGCCCGTCTGCGCGGCGCCAAGCGCAGCGGCGGGCGCGCGGAGGCGCTGCTGCTCGGCCCTGTCCGATCCACTCCCGGGCACTGGCGTGCGCTCTTGCGCTGTCGCGGTCGCCTGCGGCCGGGGCTCGTCTTCCGCTTCGGCGATGGCGCCGCCGCATTCGACGCCGAGCTGTGCGCGCTGCACGAGGACGGCGAAGTCGAGCTTCGCATCGCCGCGGAGATCGATCCGTACCGAGCCGGCGAGCCGCCCCTGCCCCCCTACATTCGCCGCCCCGCGCACGATCAGGCCGACGACGCCCGCTACCAGACCGTGTTCGCCAGGGTGCCCGGCGCCGTGGCGGCGCCCACCGCGGGCCTGCACCTCGGTTCCGCACTGCTCGCCCAGCTCGCCGCGGCCGGGATCGAACGGGCCGACGTGGTGCTCCACGTGGGCCCCGGCACGTTCCGACCGCTCGGTCCCGAGGCGCTCGCGCGCGGCACGCTGCACGCCGAGCGCTTCGAGCTGCCCGAGGCGACGGCCGACGAGATCGCGCGCACCCGCGCCCGCGGCGGCCGCGTGATCGCCGTCGGGACGACGACGACGCGTGTGCTCGAGGCGTGCGCCGCTCCCGGACGCCGTGTCACCGCCGGCCACGGCGAAACGGACCTCTTCCTGCGTCCCGGCTCGCAATTCTCGGTCGTCGACGCGTTGCTGACGAACTTCCATCTCCCCCGCTCCTCGCTGTTGCTGCTGGTGTCTGCCTTCGCCGGCCGCGAGCTCGTCTTCGCCGCCTACCGTGAGGCCATCGAGCAGGGCTATCGCTTCTACTCCTATGGCGATGCGATGCTGATCCTGTGATGCGGAATGGCTTCTCGTTCGCGATCACGGCCCGGGACGGCGGCGCACGCGTCGGCCTGCTCTCGACGCCGCATGGGCTCGTGTCGACGCCGGCGTTCATGCCGGTCGCCACGTATGGTGCGGTACGCGGCGTCGATCCGTCGGCGCTGCGCTCGATCGGCGCGACGATCCTGCTCGCAAACACGTTTCATCTGCACGAACGACCCGGCGAGGACACCGTCGCCGCGCTCGGCGGCCTGCACGGCTTCACTGGCTGGAGCGACCCGTGGTTGACGGACAGTGGGGGCTTCCAGGTGACCTCGCTCGGCGATCGCTGTCGCGTCGACGAAGCGGGCGTCTCGTTCGCATCGCCCCGGGACGGAACGCAGCGCCTGCTGACACCCGAGCGGGCCGTGGCGATCCAGGAGGCGCTCGGCCCGGACATCGCGATGGCGCTCGACGAATGCCGGCCGCTCAGCTGGCTCGGCCGCGATCCGGCCGACACCGAAACGAGACGGCGTAGCGAAGCGACACTCGGGCGCACGCTGCGCTGGGCGAAGCGCTCGCTCGCCGCGCGCACGCGGCCGGACCAGCTGCTGTTCGGGATCGTCCAGGGAGGCGTCTTCCCGGATCTACGCCGACTCAGCGCGGAGGCGACCGCGGCGCTCGGCTTCGACGGCTATGCGCACGGCGGACTCGGCCTCGGCGAGGACTCCGCCCGGCGCCGGGACCTCGTTGCCGCCGCCAACGAGGGCCTGCCCCCGGCGGCGCCGCATTACCTGATGGGGATCGGCCGGCCCTCGGACCTGCTCGACGCGATCGCCGAAGGCATCGACCTCTTCGACTGCGTGCTACCGACCCGCAACGGCCGCCACGGGGTGTTGTTCACGAGTGAGGGCATCCTGCGCATCCACAACGCGCGCTTCGCCCGCGACGGAGGTCCGATCGATCCGGCCTGCGACTGTCCGACGTGCACGACACATTCCCGCGCATACCTGCGCCACCTGCTGAAGGAGAACGAGATCCTCGGGGCGCGGCTCGCGTCGCTGCACAATCTCCGCTTCTACTTCCAGCTGCTCGAACGCGCGCGGGCGGCGATCATGGCGGGACGCTTCGCCGCGTGGCGACGCACCGCGCTGCCGGCTGATCCTTCCGCCACCTGACCGGGTCGAGGGCCGGATCCGGACCCTGGGGAGCGGGCTTGCGCAGCGGCTGCGCCTCAAGCGCGCGTCCCCGAGCGCCGATGCCTCCTGCGGCTCGATCGAGGCCGAAGGAGACCCGTCCGCATGTCCGAGTCGCAGGGATCCGCGCTCTTCCGGCGCCTTCAGCTCCGCCTTGCCGCGATCAGCGCTGTCGGCGTGGCCGTGACGAGCGCCGGCGCCGTCCTGGCTTCGGCGCAGGCCGAGAACACCGGCGTCGGGCTCGCGATGGCGGCAGGAGGGGCACTGCTGACCGCAGGCGCACTGGCCTTCGCCGTCGGCCGAGCCCTCGCCCCTGTGACCCAGGCCCTCGAGGTCCTGCAGCGGCTCGGCGCGGGCGACATCGGCGCGCGAGTCGAACTCGGTTCCATGGGCGCGCTGGCGCCGCTCGGCGAGCAGGTGAACCGGATCGCCGAGAGCTTCGGCGCGATCGTCGAGCGCCTCCAGACGGTGGCGGCGCGGTTGCAGCAGCTTCCGCTCCGCTTCGGACACGGACTCGACGAGATCGAGCGCGCCAGCGAGGAGCAGGAAGGCGCCGTCGAAGAGACCGCATCGCTGATGGCGGACATCAACTCCTCCATCAAGGGCATCGACCGCGAGGTAGAAGCGCTCTCCAACGTCACCGAGGAGGCGTCGAGCTCGATCCTCGAGATGGGCTCGTCGATCGACGAGGTGGCGCGAAGCGCCGGCTCCCTGCACCAGTCCGTGGATTCCTCGACGGCGTCGATTCACCAGATCAGCGCGTCGATCCGTCAGGTCGCCGACAGCGCGGATGCCGTCGAAGCGATGGCCGAAGAAGCGGCGGCCGCGATCACGCAGATGGATCGCGCGATCCAGCAGGTCTCGGAACACGTACGCGAGGCCTCACAGCTCACCGAGCGCGTATCGCACGAGGCTGAAGACGGGTCGAGCGCGGTCGCGGCGACCGTCGATGGCATCGAGACGATCCGCTCGATGACCCGCGAAGCGCGCGACGTCCTCGAGCGGCTCGTGCATCGGATCGGCGAGATCGGCGAGATCCTGACCGTGATCGGCGCGATCAACGAGGAGACCAACCTGCTGTCGCTGAACGCCGCGATCATCGCCGCGCAGGCCGGCGAGCAGGGCAAGGCGTTTGCAGTCGTCGCGACGCACGTGAAGACCCTGGCGCAGCGGACGGCGTCGGCAACGCAGGAGATCGATCGACTGGTCGGCGCGGTGCAGGAGGAATCCCGCAACGCGGTGTCGGCGATGGGCAGCGGCATGGACGCCGTCGAAGCTGGTGTCGAGCGCTCGCGCCGCGCCGGCACGGCGCTCGAGACGATCCGGACCTCCGCACACGAGGCGAGCTCACGGGTCTCGGAGATCGCGCGCGCGGCGACCGAGCAGACTCGGAACTCCGCGCACGTCGCACAGGCCGCGCAGCGCACCAGCGAGATGATCCAGCAGATGTCGAGCGCGCTCTCGGAGCAGCGCAAGGCCGGCGAGAGTCTGCATCGCAATGCGGAGGCTGCGCTCGAGCTGTGCCGTCAGGTCCATCGCTCGACCGAGGAACAGCGCAGCTCGAGCCGCTTCGTGCGCGAGAACATCGGCTCGATCACCGAGATGATCCGCGCGTTCCAGGAGAACACCGCGAACCACTCGCGCGCGAGCGACGCGGTCTCCGCCACGGCGGCCCGGATCCTCGAAGTGACGCAGAAGACCACCGCGAGCCTGCCGGCGCTGATCGCGCTCGTCGCTGAGTTGCAGCGAGAATCCGAGGGCCTGAACGCGGAGCTCACTCCGTTCTCGCGGGAGAGCGTCTAGGGGCGTCGGCCCCGGGTCGGCTCCGCGTCCCGGCGCAGGCCTTCCACGGCCACCGAGAGCCCCGCGAGGTATGGAGCGTCGTCGCCGAGCGCGGCGGGCAGGATGCGCAGATCGCGCGCCAGATGCGGCCAGACGTGCGCCGCGACCTGCGCGCGGATCGGCGCGAAGGCCAGCTCCTCGCCGGCAGCGACCGCGATCGTTCCGAGTACGATCGCCTCGGGCGCGAGCGTCATCACCACCGCCGTCACGCCGCGCGCCACGTAGTCGCACCAGCGAGCCAGCTCCGCGCGCGCGAACCCGTCGCCTTCGTGCGCCGCGGCGACCAGCTCGACGGGCGTTGCGTGCTCGACGCCGCCCGCGAGTGCCGCCACGCGGCTGCCCTCGCGCACGACCGTCCGGAGCCGCCGCGTCCAGGCGGCACCGCCGACGTACGCCTCGAGACAGCCGCGCTGCCCGCACGAGCACGGCTCACCCTCCCACTCGACGGGTACGTGGCCGATCTCTCCAGCGCTCGCGAGCCACCCGCGATAGAGGCGCCGATCGAGGATCAGTCCGCCGCCGACGCCAGTAGACATCGTCAGGTAGACGACGTGCCGCAGGCCCTGCGCCGCGCCGAAGTGCCACTCGGCGAGGGCCGCCGCATTCGCATCGTTCTCGAGGAACACCGGCCGCCCGAGCGACTCGGCGAGTCGTTCGACGACGGCGACATCCCGCCACCCGGGCAGGTTCGGCGGAAGCAGCACGACGCCGCGCTCCGGATCGAGCGGACCCGGGGCCGTCACGCCGATGGCCGCGACGTCGTCGAGCGTCGCGCCGACCTCCTCGACGAGCTTCCGGACGTCGCCCGCGAGCCGCTCGAGATCGTCCTCGGGCCGCCCGGACGGTGCTGTGGGGCGCCGCCACCGCCTCGCGATCGCTCCGGAGGCGTCTCCGGCGGCGACGGCAATCTTGGTGCCGCCGATGTCGATGCCGACCAGCAGCGGGCGGTCTCCTGATGCGGGAATGCGCAGGCCCTCCGATCCGATGCGCAACCGTAGCGCGAGTCGTGCGCAGGGAACGGCCCTTCTCGCCTCCGGCTCAACCCTTTCCCCCGCCCGGCCGATTCAAGGGAGGACGGTGGCAGCGGGTTGCCGCCAGGAGGAGATCCATGTCGGTTCGTGTGCTCGCGCTTTCCATCCGCCAGCTGGCGCTCGCTGCGATCGTGGTCGGAGGCAGTGGTCTCGGCTGCGCCGCGGGCGGTCAGACGGCTCGAGAAACCGACTTCTACGAGATCCAGAAGCACTACACCCAGATGATGCGCTGGTCGCAGTTCGACCGCGCTCGCAACTTCGTCGACGCCGAGGGCGTGGGCGAGTTCTCGCAACAGACCCGCTCCTTCCGCGACGTCCGTTTCACCGACTACGCGATCCGCGAGGTCGAGTTCGCCGACGACGGCAGCTCGGCGACCGTGCAGGTCACCTACTTCGCTTATCTGCGCACCGAGCCGGTCGCCGTCGCCTACGACGAGCAGCAGGAGTGGAGTCGGCCGGACGGGCGGCTCTGGCGCGTCCGTTCGAACTTCGAGCGGCGCCCGGTCGAACCCGGCGAGGGGATGTTCTGAGTCTCGCCGTCGCCAGCGCGCCGGAGGCGCAAGGCCGCCGCACCATCCTCGTGGTCGACGACACGCCGCTGCTGCGCGAGCTGGCGGCGCTGTTCCTCGCTCGCGCGGGGCGGGTCTTCACCGCGGCGAGCGGCGAGGAAGCGTTGACGCTGGCAGCCGTCGTGCGGCCGGATCTCGTGTTCGCCGATGTCTCGATGCCCGGTCTCGATGGCGCTGCACTGTGCCGCCTGCTCAAGGAGAACCCGCTGCACGCTGGCGTCCCCATCGTCCTCCTCACGAGCAGTGACTCCGCGAGCGAGCGCGAGATCGCCGTGCGCGCGGGAGCCGACGACGTGATCCCGAAGCCGGTCGAGCGCCTGCATCTGCTCGAAGCCGCTCGCCGACTGCTCCTCGAAGCGGCGCCGCGCGGTCTGCCGCGCATCGCGATCGAGGCGCCGGTGGAGCTGCGCCGGCGGCGCAGCGAGTGGCGCGGCACGGCTCGCAATCTCTCTCGCGGAGGGGTCTTCGTGGAGACCGAGCAGACGCTGCAGAAGCACGCAGAGCTGGATCTCGAGCTCGAATTGCCCGAGACCCCGCTCGCGCTCGCTTCGACGGCGCAGGTGATCTGGGCGCGCCCGGCGGCGCCTGCCCAGGCACCGGGCATGGGCCTGCGCTTCCTGGGCCTCGATCGTCAGATGGCCCGCCAGCTGTCCGAGTACGTCGAGGAGCGCGTTCCGGCGCCCCTTGCCGCCAGGGAGGGAAACCGATGAGGAATGCGATTCGTCGCTCTGTCGTCGCGGGGATCGGCTGCCTGCTGCTCGCGATCGCCGTGCCGGCGTGGGGGCAGTCGGCCGGCAGCGCGAAGTCTCCGGACTCTGCGCTCGACGGCACGGACGATTGGTCCACGTGGATCGCCACACTCGAGGAGAGTGCGCAGAACCTGCGTTCCTTGCGCAAGATCACCGCCGAGCTCGAGTCCGATGTGTCGAGAATGCGGTCGCGCCGCTACCCGCGCGGCGAGGAACGAGAGAAACTCCTCGCCGCGTACGACAGGGCACGTACTCAGCTCGAGGAGGCCGAGGTGGCACATCCGGCCCTTCTCGAACAGGCGCGCCAGGCCGGCGTGCCGCCGGGCGTGCTGCAGGACTTCGAAGAGATCCCCGCCGCCGGATCCTGATCGCGCTCCGCTCATCGCTGGGGGTGGGGAGCGGGGTGTGGCCGCGTCGCGAGACGCGCTGCGCCCCCTCCCCTGTCCCCCCGTGTGTCAGCGCGACGCTTCGAGGTCCTCCTCGATCGGCCAGTTCGGAGACGTGTTGTACGAGCGCGGCTTGATCACCGAGAGCACGCGATCGCCTTGACGGACGACGGTGATCCTGCGAGTCGTCAAAGAGCCGCGAGGCCGAGCGCGCATCCGCTCGACGACGACAGGTGCGTCCGAGTCGGCATCCGCGTTCACGTCGAGGACGGGCTCCACCGCCTGTTGTGGCGCTATCCGGCGCGAGCGCGTCTCATCGTCCGTGTCGATGCGACGGCGCTGCCCCTGCTCGCCGAGGTCCTGAAGGGCGATGCCCTGAACCGGATGCCGGCGGGCAGGAGCCGCGACCTCGCCGACGGCAACGGCTTCGCTCGCCTCGTCGGCCGTCAGCGCGCGAAGCCCATCGAGGCGGTCGGCCAGTCGATCGGCATGGACCTGCTGCGCGCCGGCATCGGTCGGCGTGAAGCGGCTGTAGCCGTCCAGGTTCTCCGAAACGATCGCCTCCGCCTTCGCGCGGTAGCGGTCCGGAATCCGCCTCACGTCGTCGGCATACGCGAGCGTTCCGTTCTCGGTCTCCCAGCGGTACATCGTGCCGGCTTCGGCCGCCGGTGCCGCCGATACCGCGACGAGTCCGAAGCACGCGAACACACCGAGCAGCGCCCCGGCCGATCGGGTCCGCGCGGCGAGCTGCGGGAACCGGCGTGAACTCGAGCTGATCCCAGTAGAGCGGGTCCTGATCATCCGCTGGCACCTCCCAGTTGGGGGGGCAATCCACCCCTTTCGAGAGTGCCACGATTCGTCACCGAGTGACGAGAATTGTCAGTTCTCGAGCGAGAAAGAAACGCAACTGCTGGGTACTGAAGCCGCAGCTCTAGAATCCAGTTTGCCTTCTCCGCGGCACAAATCGTCCTCCCCGTCGGGGCCTCGGGCCGTTGACCGCTTTCACCCCGGGGACTACTCTGCGCGCCGCTTGTTGCGGGGTAGAGCAGCCTGGTAGCTCGTCGGGCTCATAACCCGGAGGTCGGGGGTTCGAATCCCCCCCCCGCTACCATCTCGCCTCTCGGATCGAATGGACCGCCCGGATGCCTCGCGCTTCGGGCGGTTCGTTCGTCGGGCTCTCGGACGCGCTCGGCCGGCCGCCGGCCTAGAGCCCCCGGAACACCGGCTTGCGCTTCTCGAGGAACGCCTTCGGCCCTTCGACGGCATCCTTCGACATCATCACCTTCATGCCGTGCTGCTGCTCGATCGCGAACGCGTCCGCTTCGGACAGCGTCTCCGTTGCGCGCAGCGTGGCGAGGATGGCCTTCACGGCGAGCGGTCCGTTTTCCGCGATGCGCTGGGCGATCTCCTTCGCCTTCGCGAGCGCCTGGCCATCGGGGACGACGTGGTTCACCAGGCCGAGTTCGAGTGCCCGGGCGGCGGGGAGGTCTTCGCCGGCGAGCAGCATCTCGGCGGCGATCGCGTACGGGATCTGCCGGCGCAGCCGCACCGCGGAGCCGGCCATCGGGAACAGTCCGCGCTGCACTTCTGTGACGCCGAACATCGCACTGCGGCCGGCGACACGGATGTCGGTCCCCTGCAGGATCTCGGTGCCGCCGGCGCGCGCGAACCCCTCGGCGGCGAGGATCACCGGCTTCGTCGGCCGGTACGTCTTCAGCCAGGCGCCGAAGATCACGTGCGGCTCCTTGCGCACGCGCTCGATCCATTCGTTGTCGCTGACGCCGGACTGGAGCCGACCGATCTCGGCGAGGTCCATGCCGGCGCAAAAGGTCTCGCCTTTGCCGGTGAGGATGGCGACGCGCAGCTCGTCGTCGCGGTCGAGCTCCACCCACGCATCGTAGAGTCGGCACATCGCCTCGGAATTGACGGCATTGCGCTTCTCGGGGCGGTTCAGCGTGACGACGAGGACGGGACCTTCGCGTTCCACGAGCACGGCAGGCGACGACAAGAGCGGCTCCTTCCCAGGGCTTTGGCGGCGGAGACGCCTCGCGCTCCGCGCCCATTGGGTACAGAACCCGGCGCCGGTCTCCAATGCCACCTCGATCTTCCGGTGCGGCGAAGTCGGGGCCGCGCGCGATCGTGCGGCGGGAGCGGTACCCTGCCGGCCGCGCCCACCACCACGGTCCCGTCCGCATGAAGCTGCTCGAAGACCGCCGCACGCCCGAGGAGCCGGGCGGACCGCGGCGTCGCCTCCAGGAACGCGTGAGCGCACGCCTCGACGCCTCCGGCACCCATGCGACCTGGGTGCTGTGGGCGGCGCTCGCCGGCATGTTCGCGACGACATTTCCGATCACGATCCTGACGGTCTCGCTGCCGTCGATCGCGCGCGAGTTCGGCACGCGTGAGACGACGATGGCCTGGGTGATCTCGGCGCCGATGCTGTTCTCGGCGGTCGCTCTGCCGCTGCTCGGCAAGCTCGGGGATCTCTATGGACACCGCCGCGTATTCCTGCTCGGGACCGCCGGCTCGACCGGCATCGCCTTCCTGACGGCGCTGGCCTGGGATCCGGCGTCGCTGATCTCGCTGCGCACGTTCGCCGCCGTCGTCGGCGCCGCGACGCAGCCGACGGCGATGGCGCTGATCTTCGGCATCACCGAGCCCGGCCGGCGCGTGCGCGCGATGGGCTGGTGGTCGATGACGGGCGCCGCGGCCCCGGCGCTCGGGCTCGCCGTCGGCGGCCCGCTCGTCGACTTCCTCGGCTGGCGCGTGGTGTTCGTCATGCAGGGCGCGTTCTCGCTGCTGGCGTTCGGGCTGGCGTCGTTGGTGCTGCGCGAGACCCCGCGCCAGTCCGTTCGCTTCGACGTGGCCGGCGCGGCAGCGCTCGCGTTCGGCGTCGGAGGCTGCATGCTCGCGCTCGGCAGCGTGCGGCAGCTCGGTATCGGCTCTCCGGTCGTCGCGAGTTCGCTCGCGATCGGCCTGGTCGCGCTCGCCGGCTTCGTTGCGATCGAGCGCCGCGTCGCCGCGCCGCTGATGCCACTCGGGCTGTTCACGGACCGGCGCTTCGCCGCGCCGATCCTGTCCAACACCTTCATGAGCGCCTCCTACATGGGCGCGTTCGTCATCGCGCCGATCATGCTCCAGGCGAGCTTCGCGCTGTCGATCTTGCTGACGTCGCTGATCCTGCTGCTGCGCACGCTCTCGCTGGCGATCGCCTCGCCAGCGGGAGGTGCGCTCGGCATGCGGATCGGGGAGCGCGGAGCCGCTGTCGTCGGCTGCGTCGTGATGACGGCGTCGATGGCGGTGCTGTGGTGGGGCGTCTACGCCGGGCTCTTCGCCGCGGTGGCCATCGGCCTCGTGCTCCAGGGACTCGGCCACGGGCTCGGGCTGCCGGCGCTCACGTCCTCGGCCGCGAGCGCCGCCGCCGAACGCGATCTCGGCATCGCGTCGGCCGTCAACCGGCTCACCGGCTCCGTCGGCTCGGCGTTCGGCATCACGTTGCTGATGCTGATCTACGGCGGCGAGGCCACGCCCACCGCGTTCGCCGCGGCGTTCGCGGTCGGCGGCCTGCTCGCTCTGGTGTCGCTGACCGCGGCGCTCTCGATGCGGCGTCCGGCCTGACGGACGCAGTCTCCTACGCGGTCGCGGCCGGCCGCGATCCCCGCAGCAGGTGCCAGAGCATCAGGCCTGCGACCATGGTGGCGTAGAGCCCGATCAAGAACGTCGCAGCGCGCGGCATGCTGGCCGTCGTGAAGTTCGCGATCTGCTTGACGCCGAGAATCGCCGGTGTGAACGGGTCCATCTGGAACGGCGCCGCCGGATCGAGGTTGTGGCCGTAGTTGTAGAGCTGGAGGACGAAGCGGCCGGCGGAAAAGAGCGAGAAGTAGATCGTGAGGACGGTCAGGTCGACGAGCGAGCGCACGTCTCCGATCGCTGCGACGCGCAGCGCCAGCAACGCGAGCGCGCCGATCGCGAACGGAATCCAGGACAGATCGGTGAACTCCGCCTTGTCGAGCGGCTTCATGCCGATGTAATGGTTGAGGGTGTTGATTTCCTGGAGATCGCGGCCCTCGTTGCCGGCCTCGATCGTATACGCGTAGATGTCGAGTTCGAGCCCTTCCGGGTACTGCGGAGCGACCATGTGGATGTTCCAGAGCGGGTACGCGAAGCTCAGCACGAGCGGCACGACGGCGAGCGCCAGCAGCAGCCGCGCCCACGGCGCGATCGGTCGCTCGAGCGTTCGATTGAAGCGGTCCCAGGCAAAGCTCATGTCGTTCTCCTCGGAGGCGATGGATCAGACGACGTCGCCGCGTCGAAACCGGCGCCAGGCCCACGCCCAGCTGCAAAGGCCGATCAGCGCCGGCCAGGCGAGGCCGAGCGCCAGCAGCGCGTCGGCCCCGACCCGATTGGCGAGGTAGAAGCCGACGGGCCCCAGCGTCGCGAGGGTCGGCTCGGCGGCGGCGAGCAGCGCCATCCGTGCGGCCTGCACCGGATTCGCGGCTGCGAGAAGGAACACGCCTTCGGCGGGCATCCGCCAGCGCAGCAGCAGCGCGATGCCGGCGAAGTCGAGCAGCACGGCGCCGGTCGCCCACAGCAGGAGCAGGACCGTGAGCGCGCGCGTCGGCTGCCGCACGCCGACGGACACGGCGATCCCGAGACCGACGAATGCGGCGAGCAGTGCGCAGCTGACCGCCATCGCGCGCGCGAGGAAGCTCCAAGGGACGGCCTGCCCCCAGACGAGCGCACCGAACGCCGAGAGCGCTGCCATCACCAGCAGTAACGGGACGGCGAGCGCCGCGAAGCGCACGGCGCTGACGCCGGCCAGGTACGCACTGCGGCCGATCGGGTTCGCGAACAGCAACTCGAGCGTGCCGTCGTCCCGCGCGCGGTTCACGACGAGGCCCGTCGCGAGGAGCGCCAGCAGCGGCAACACCAGCACCAGCGCGTGACACAGCGAGAACAGGACACGGCCCATGCCGGTGAAGCCCAGCACGCTCGACTCGCGCAACCCCACCCAGACGAAGACGACGCCGAGCGCTCCGTAGACAGCGACGCAGAACGGCAGCCAGCGCGAGCGCAGCACCTCGCCGAAGTCGAGGCGAACGACCGCGGCGAGTTCAGCGCTGCGCATCGGGTTCGTGCCTCCGTGCCTGGCTGTGGTTCCGGACCTGACGGACCGCCTCTTCGAGCGAGATCGCGCCGTCCGTCGATGCGCCGACGGCGCCGAGGTCGTAGTCCATCGGCGAATGCGGCATCGGGACGAATCGGACATCCGACTCGGGGATCCAACGATCCTCGTGGGCGTGATGGAACCAGGCGGCGCGAACGGAGGGCGTCCTCTCGTCTCGATACAGCATCAGGCAACCGGGATCATCGAAACTCGCCGTCGCCTGATCCACGAGTTGCAGCTGTGCGGCGAACGCCGAATCGCTGATCAGCATCCGGCAATAGGCGCACGGCTCGCGGTCGTACGCGATCGGTTCGGGACCGTCATCGCGCGCGCAGGCCGCCAGGAGACACGCGGTCCCGATCCGCAGCGCGAGCAGCAGCGGGCTCCGCTCAATCATGCGGCGGCCTCCCGGGCGCCGCGCCCAGGTCGAGATGCTCGAGATCGCGCGCGTTGAGATTACGGAGCGACGCGCCGAGCGCCTGTGGGATCTCCGCGAGCAGCTTCATCTTCTCCGCGCTCGAGACGTCGCGGAGCCACGGCCCCGCCGCCGTGCGCCGGAAGCCGCGCGCGCGCAGCCATGCGGCCGCCGCCTCGCCGTCCACCCACACCTCGAGCGAAGCGACGCCGCAAGCCTCGAGGAACTCCGATGCCGGCCCCTGCCAGGCGAGCCGGCCCTCGTTCAGGTACAGCACGTCGTCGACGAGCGGACGGACCTCCTCGAGCCGGTGCGAACACAGCAGCACCGTGGCCCCGGCATCGGTGGCCTCGAACAGCTCGAAGAATCGCTCGCGGGCCTGCGCATCGAGGCTTCCGGTCGGCTCGTCGAGCACCAGCAACGAGGCCTTCGATGCGAACGCGAGCGCGATCAGCAGCTTCTGGCGCATGCCGCCCGACAAGCTTCGGAAGGGTCTCGCGCCGAGCGCCGCGAGATCGAGATCGAGGCGGCGCGCGACCGCCTCGAAGCCTCCGGAGCGCAGCTCGCGGACGCCCGCGACGGCCCGGAGCAGCTCGCGAACGGGAGCCGCGAGCTGCGGCGCGATCTGCGGGACATAGGCCATCCGGTGCGCGATGGCGACGCGCTCGGCGAACGGAGAGTGCCCGTCGAGGCGGACGGTTCCGGAGCAGGCCACCAGACCCATCAGCACCCGGTTCAGCGTCGACTTGCCGGATCCGTTGGGCCCGATCAAGGCGACGCGGCGACCGGCTGGAATCGTGAAGTGGACGTCGTCGAGGGCGCGCACGTCCCCGAAGCGCTTCGTCACATGGTCGGCCTCAACCCGCATCGGAAGACTCGAGGGGCCGCGCGTCCCGCGCCGGCCGGCGCACCCGCGGCTGCGGATCGACGAGGATCTCCTGCGGCGTGAACAGCGGGACGATCCGGCCGATGGCCTCCGCGAAGCCGAGGGCCGCGGTGCCGCGATAGAACGCGAGAGCCGGCGTCTCGGCGACGAGCGCCGAGCTGAGGCTGCGCAGCTCGAACGGTACGTCTCCGAAGCCATCACCGTCCAGGTCGTAACCGGCGTAGTCGTCGAAATCGTTGCCACGCCAATCGGAATCCAATGCATCGCCGCGTCCCTCGACCGCCACTGCCACCTGATTGTCCCGCAGCGTGTTGTCGCGAAACACGTTGCGACTGGCGCGGCCGTGGAAGATCACCGCCGTGTCGCAGAGCCGCAGCTCGTTGCCGCGGTAGACGTTGGTGTCCGCCTCGTCGAGTGGACTCGTGTCGCTATAGATTCCGACCGTGTCGTGGACGAAATCGTTGTCGCGGATCTGTAGATTGCCGGACTCCTTGACACCGAGCCCGATGCCCGCCGCGCCGCCGGATTTCGCCAGCAGGTTTCGCTCGACGCGGATGTCGCGGCTGTACATCAAGAAGATTCCCGTGACGTTTCCGATGAAGCGGTTGTCCTCGATCGCGTTGCCGTGGCTGTACATCAGATGCGTGCCATAGCGTCCGCCCGTGATCTCGTTGCCGCGGATCTGGTTGCGGCTCGAGTACCAGACGACCACGTCGCGGCTGTCGTGGACGCGGTTGTCCTCGATCCGGGAGTCGTAGGTCTCCCAAAGCCGGATCCCGTCGCCGCGCAGCCCGAGCGTCCGCTCCGGCTGGCCGATCACCTCGTTGCCGAGGATCTGCACGCTTCGTGACTTCTCGGCGAGGATGCCGAAGCTCGCCCCTTGCACGCGAATCCCCTCGACGCGGATATCCTCTCCCTCCACCCGAACGGCGGCATCGAGCAGGTCGAAGCGCCCGCCGCTGCCATCGACGGTGACACCCGACAGCGCAGCGCCGTCGCCTTCCAGGCGCACCGTGGTTCCCTTCCCCGTCGAGTGGAGAATGGCGTCACGCGGCCCCCAGACCTCGACCCCGGCCGGAATCTCGAGGGGCCCTTCGTAGTCGCCAGGATCGAGACAGAACGCGTCGCCCGCCGACGCGCGCGCGAGCAGCGGCGGCAACGCGGTCGCCGCGAGCACGGACCGACAGGCGTCCGGGCGAGCGGGCGCCGGTCTCGGAACCACGTCCGAAGACCCGGCGCCCGGAGCGACCAGCACCAGGCACGCGAGCGCAGCGGCTCGGAGGGAGCCGCCGGCGCGAACGACCCTCCGGAGCCGACGCGATCGCACGCCCGCTCCTATCGCGCCGCCGTCCGCGCGGCGCCGCCGTCTCCGACCGCAGCATCCGCGCCGCCGGCGCCGTCCTTCGGCTCCACGAGCAGATAGCCGGCCATCTCCAGGTGCAGCGCCGAGCAGAACTCGGTGCAGTACATCGGGAACACGCCGGCGCGATCCGCCACGAACGTCACGTTCGAGTGCTTGCCGGGCTCGAGACTCACGCTGATGTTGTACGTGTCGATCGTGAAACCGTGCGTGGCGTCCTTGGCCTGCTCGGCGTTCGTCAGGTGCAGGTGCACGGTGTCGCCTTCCTTCACACGGATGGTGTCCGGCTTGAAGTGGCTCCGGACGGCGGTCATGTAGACGTGAACACCATCGGCGCCGCGTTCGATGCGCTCCTCGCCACCCACCACCGCGTGGGGATCCCGCTCGCCGGTGACCGGGTCGATGCCAGCGGGGCTGTAGATCTCCTCCGCGTTGATCTTGTCCGCGCTGATGATCTGCGCATAGTGCGGCTCGCCGAGCGGGATCGGCATGTCATAGAGCAGCTGCATGGCCTCGCCGCTCGTGTCGATCAGCTGAAAATTCTGCGGAAGCAGGGGTCCGACGCCGGCGAAGCGATCGATCGCCCACTTGTTCATGGCCATCACGTATCCGCCCTTGGGGCTCACGGTATCGCCGTGGGGCGTGGCGAGGTGGCCGATGTTGTAGTGGACGGGGATCTTCTCGATGACCTGCAGATCCTTCAGCGACCAACGCGCGACCTTCGACTCGATGAAGACCGACGTGTACGCGTTCCCCTTGTCGTCGAACTGGGTGTGCAGGGGTCCGAGTCCGATCTCGACCTGGCCGCGGATCGACTCCTCGAACGGCAGGATCGGAATCCCGTAGGGATCGGTTCCCGCAAACTGTTTGGCGTCGATCAGCGCCTTCATCTTGGCGAAGCTGTACACCGTCGCATGCGTATCGAGCTTTCCGGAGATCACCAGCTCCGTCCCGTCCGGCGTCACGTCTACGCCGTGCGGGCTCTTCGGCTCCCCGACGAAGAACAGCACGCCCTCGTCGATCGCGGTCTGCATCGGGAGCACGCGCATGCCGGCGATCTCTACGGTCTTGCCGGCCTTCACCAGTTCCTCGGCCTTGCGCCAGTTGATGATGTGCAGGTAGTCCATGTCGTTCTGGGACGCACCGGACTCGAGCGGCGGATTCCCCTCCATGTTGCCGCCGGTGGCGCGCTCGGTATTGAACGAGTTGATGAACGCCCAGCCCTCGCTCGCCAGCTTGCCAGCGTCCGAGAGATCCTGCATGTACGGCGGCAGCTCGATCGCCCAGGACTCCTCGGGCACGATGCGCCCAGCGGCGCGATCGAACTTCCAGAAGGTGGCGGCGCCGCGGTACTTCTCGTCGTACTCCTCGATCGGCGCATAGCCGCCGCCGAGCGGCGCCGGATACTGCGAGCCTTCGATCACGTACTCGGTATCCGGGGTGACGAAGGCGCCGCCGTGGTCCGAGACGATCAGCGGGTTCACGACGATCTGCTTGGTGGCGAAGTCCTTCAGCGAGATCACCGCGATCCGGGCACCCGATTTGTCGTTGAGGAAGAGCGTCTCGCCGTCGTAGTCGCCGGCAGTTTCGCTGAGCGCCGGGTGGTGGGTGTCGGCCCAGCGGAGCTCGCGGCCGTCGCGATCGCCCTGGGCGAGGACCGCGTTCGACTGATCCCCGTAGCCATACCCCTGCCACGGCTCCGGCGTGAAGACGGCGATGTACTTGAGGATGCGCATGCTCGGCATGCCGATCACGACCGCCTGCCCCGAGTGACCGCCCGACGCGAACATGTAGAACTCGTCGTGCCGCCCGGTCGGCGTGTACGTCTTCAGCGCGGCCCGGACGTCGGCCTCGGAGAGATTACGCGCCTGCATCAGCTCGGCGATGGCCTCGCCACCCGCGCTTCCGTTGCCAGGCGCGAGATCGGCCGACTGCTGCCCACAGCCGACCGAGACGGCGATCGCGATTCCGAGCGCAGCGACTCGATAGATAGATCGGGAAACGATGCGGTCCATCCGGTTCTCCTCAGCGCGGCGCGAGGCCGCGAATGTGGGCGCGCAACGCCGCCACGACTTCAGGCTTGCTCATCAGATCGGGATTGCCGGGCATCGTCGGGCTCCGGCCGACGGCCGCGCCGCCGTACTGGATGATCTGATCGATGTGCTCGTCGCTCACCGACGCCTGCCACACGGGATCCTGGAAGTTGCGCGGCGGGGGGGTGAGGCCTGCCGATGCCGGCCCATCGCCAGCGCCGCCGGCGCCGTGGCACGTGAAGCAACGCGTCGAGAAGATCTGTTCGGCCTCCGCGACCGCTGTCGCCGAGGGCTCCGCGCCTTCGGAGGGTGCGGACGCTGGTGCCGCGGCCGGCGCCTGCTCGGACGCGGACTCGGACTCGGAGCTGGGGCCGCAGGCGACCAGTCCGCCGCTGAGCCAGAGGGCAACGCAAAGCCGAACGAGACGGGACACGGGAGACCTCCTGCGCGATTTGCCCGAGAGCTTTTCAAGAGCCGTGCCGCCCCTCGCACGGACTCGGTTTCCACATGGCTGGCAATGACTTGAACGATTCCAACAAGGCTTCGAGACGGCGTTCTAGCTCGACCCGATGTCCCAGTTGTGGCGCAATGTCACTGACGGACCATGGATGGGACTAGGCGCGGGCGCGCGTGACGCGACAACCCATGTGCTCGCGCCGCGCCAGATGCGCAGCGAGGCAGTCGTGCGGCCCGGGACCGCCGAAGCCGACGCGAGGGATTCGAGGGAAACGCGCAGCATACGGACGCCAGCCGGCGGTGTCAGTCGGGACTCGGGGCGGCTGTGAGCGGGAGCGCGAGCGCGAGCACCGGACACGACGCGCGATCGCCGACGAGCCGCAGCGCCTGGCGGCCGGTTGGAAAGAACTCGAGCGAGGCGGTCCCTGTCTCGATCGCCCGGGCGCAGACAGGCTCGTTCGGCAACAAGGCCACGACATCCTGACCATTGGGAACACCGACACGACCCGCCAACGGAAAGCGCCCCCGCACCAGCACGACCGACTCGTCGCGATCGATCTCCCGGAAGCGGGCCGCCCGGCGCGGAATCAGGCTGCCTCCCGAGGCTCCGCGGGGCTGGCGATCCCGCCATGCCGCCAGCGACCCGACTCCGACGGGATCGCACTGCTCGCCGTCGTGCTCGAAGCGGCCGAAGTTTCCCTGCTTCCGGTAGACGAGCGATGCTTCGGGGCGCAGCATCCGCGCGCACACTTCGTCGTCCGCGGGAGCCAGTATCGTCAGCAGGGCTCGGCGGGACCGGAACTCGACGAGCAGATACGGCCCATGACGATCCAGACGCAGGATCGAGATCTTCGAGGCGGCGAACGGGTTGAGCCCCTGCTCGACGCCCCTGGCGGTCCGGCGCGTCGCGTCGCACCCCGCCACGAGACCGATCAGGAGCAGCCCGGCGAGCATGCGTGTCCGGAAATACGAGGAGCGACCCGCGCAACGACGCACCGCTTCTCGAATCGCGACTGTATCGACTCCGGCAGCGGACGGCGCCATGGCGGATCCCAGTCTCCACGACGCTTCCTAGCCGCGCAAATCAGCCTCGATCCTGGCCGGCGTGGTGCCCGCGCTTCAGAGCGGCCCGGTCGCGTGCGGCTCGAGTCCCGAGCCGTTCGCTGGACCCCAGCTCGGCTGGATCCCGAGCTTCTCCATCTTGGTGTAGAGCGTCCGGCGACCGATGCCGAGCGCGCGGGCCGCTGCGGAACGGTTCCCGCGGCTGTGTCGCAGCGCTTCGAGGATCCGCCAGGCCTCGGCGCAATCCAGCCAGGCGCGCAGCGTGAGATCGTGGCCGCCTGCGGCCAGCTTGCGTTCGAGTTCGCGGAATCGCTCGGCGAGATCGGAGTCGAGGGAAGCACGCAGTGGATGCGCTGTGAAAACCATGCTTCGAGCGATTTGCAAGCGCCGTTCCCGCTCTGGCGGCGCCGCCGCGGCGATCGGGGCCGCCGTCTCGAGCCGGCTCCCGAGCCCCCGTGCCTGTTGCATCGGCAGAGCGATGCCCAAGAGCCGGGCAGCTCTGCCGCCAGCAGCTCGGCTCCCCGCCTCGTCGAGCTTCCCTGCGCCGTATCGAGCGGTTTCCGGCTCGTGCTGATCTTGGCACGCTGGTTGCTCTCGTGTCGCCCGCCCCCTCAGCCCTTGTCTGCGTCCTCGTCTCCCTGGAGGTCCCCATGTCTCGACGCCGCTCGCCGTTCTCCTCTCCCTGGTTGCTCGCGCTGGCGCCGCTCGCCGGCTCCCTGCTCGCCGCCTCCCCCGTCTGGGCCGAAGAGGCTCCCGTGCTCGATTCCGGCAACACCGCGTGGATCCTGACGAGTTCCGCGCTGGTGTTGATGATGACGTTGCCGGGTCTGGCGCTCTTCTACGCCGGCCTCGTCCGGGCGAAGAACACGCTGAGCCTGTTCATGCAGTGTCTCGTGTCGGCGGGCGTCGCTGGCGTCCTGTGGATCCTGGTCGGATACAGCCTCGCCTTCGATGGCGGGAATGCCTTCATCGGCGGGCTCGGCAAGGTCGGGCTCGCCGGGATCACGCCCGACACGCTCTCCGGAACGATTCCCGAATATGCGTTCGTCATGTTCCAGGCGATGTTTGCGATCATCACGCCGGCGCTGATGATCGGGGCGTTCGCGGAGCGCATGCGTTTCGGTCCCTACCTAGCCTTCATCACCATCTGGCTCCTCGTCGTCTATTGCCCGCTCGCCCACATGGTCTGGGGCGGTGGCTACCTAGCCGAGATGGGTGCGAAGGACTTCGCGGGCGGCCTGGTCGTCCACATGTCGAGCGGCTTCTCGGCGCTCGCCGCGGCGATGTTCCTTGGCAAGCGGCGCGGCTTCGGCAAGGAGCCCATGCCACCGCACAACCTGCCCTTCACCGTGATCGGCGCCGCGCTGCTGTGGGTGGGCTGGTTCGGGTTCAACGCCGGCAGTCAGCTCGCCGCCGACGGCACGGCCGCCCTCGCCTTCCTGACGACCAGCACGGCCGCCTCCACGGCGCTGGTGGTCTGGCTGATCATCGAGTGGCTCCATCGCGGCAAGCCGACGGTGCTCGGCGCCGCGACCGCTGCCGTCGCCGGTCTCGTAGCGATCACGCCCGCCTGCGCGTTCGTCACCCCGCTCGGCTCGATCGCCGTCGGCGCCGGCGTCTCGGTGCTGAGCTACGCGGCGGTGACCTTCCTCAAGCCCGCCTTCGGCTACGACGACTCGCTCGACGTGTTCGGTGTACACGGCATCGGCGGCGCGTGGGGAGCCCTCGCGACCGGACTGTTCCTTGCGGACTTCGCGCTCGCCGACGGCGTCTCCCGCGGCGCCCAGGTCTGGATCCAGCTCAAGAGCATCGTTTTCACGGCGGTGTTCGCGCCGGCCGTCACGCTCTTGATCCTGTTGCTGCTGCGCGCGGTCTTCGGCTCGCTGCGCGCCGACGACGAAGCCGAGTTCATCGGTCTCGATCTCGCCGAACACAGCGAAAGCGCGTACGAGTTCGGCACCGCGAGTGGTACGTCGACGGCCTACGTCTCGGCCACTGCGCAGGCAGCCGCGCACGCGCCGGTGGCGGCGGAGGCCTAGGCGCAGCGCCGAGCGGGCTGTGAAGGCCGTGCGTCTCCCGATGAGGGAGCGCACGGCCTTCCGCGCCGGCGGACGGCGAGAACCCACAGAGTGCCGGAAGCGGCAGCAGCGCTCGCGGTCGCGCTCGGAGCCGGCGTCGGTAGCGCCTCGAGTCCGCCCGCGGTGAAGCCATCGACGCCCATGAACGCCCGCGTCGCTCCGGTGTCGGGGTCGACGGCACGATGGACGGGGAGACCGCCGAGGCCGACGCCGAAGCCGATCTGGAACAGCGAACCCGAGTTCGGGTCGAACGCCAGCGCCGACGGCGCGACGACCCCCGGATTGACGAGCGGAACGGACGAGCACTGTCCGCTCGGGCAACTGGTCTCGATCTCGAAGATCCCCGCGGCCGTCGTGCCGAAGAGCCGGCTTCCGGCGACGTCCCAGGCGAGATCCTCGACGCCTCCCGGGATCAGCAGCTGGTTGAGCACCCCCAGCGACGTCGACGTCGCCGTCTCCGGATCGATGCGCAAGAGGCGCGTCGCGCAGGGGGGCTCGAGGCCGATCTGCGGATCCGCGCAGGCGGTACCGAAGATCTCGTCCTCGAGCGCGACCGCGAGGAGTCGATCGGTCGCGGGCTCGAAGGCGAGACCCGAGACCCTCGTGAATCCCGTCGCACCCACCACGCCGAGCACCGCCGCACTGTCGGGATCGATGCGGATCAACTCGTCGTCCCCGCCCGGCGTCGCGCGAACGGCAAAGAGCACGTCGCGTCCCGGGTCGTACGCCAGATCTCCGACGGCGCCGCCGAGGCCGGCGACGGCTGCGCTGCGGCCGCCGCTCAGCGCGCTCACGGAAACGAGCTGGTCCGGCACGGCCGCCGCCGGATCGTCGAGCCCGGCCGCCGCGACGAAGCGGCTCGCAGCGGCGCCGCTACACGCGCCGCAGACGCCTCCCGAGCACAGGCCGCAACCGGTCTCATCGGTGCAGACGCTGCCGTCGGCGATCGGCGCGGAGTCCACGGCAGCGCCCAGGCACGAGCAGTCGGCGCCGACGGAGTCGGCCTCGACGCGCAGCGCTGCGCAGTCGGAGCTCGGCAGGCAGCCTCCGCCGTTCGCCGCCGACATCAGCAGACACGGTGCGGCTCCGACCAGCGGCGGGGTGCGGTCGAGCGGATGCAGCAGGCCGGCATTGTGCCCGCGCTCGTGTGCGATCGTGAGACCGATCTCGTCCAGCGTCGTCACGTCCACCACGATGAAATCGCCCGGCGTATCGGCGCACCCGACGATGCTCGGCGACAACGAGCTGCCACAGACCTCGAGCGAGGCGATCAGGTAGACGCCATCCCCGAACGTCGTCCGCAGCGCTGCGAACTCGGGACCCGAGTTGACCACGTCGAAGCCATCTGTGGGGCTGCCGAACACTTCCAGCGCTGCGTCCGCGGCGATGCGCGTACAGCAGGCGGTGTCCGCCGGCCCCTGATGACCTTGGAGGGCCGCTGTAGCCTGGTGGAGCGCGCGGTCGAGTACGTCCTGCCAGAACGCGAGGTCCTCACCGGCAGCGGGATCGATCAACGACGCGTGGACCTGGAACCGCAGAGCATGCAACGCCTCCACTTGCACGGCCTGTACGGGGAACGGCAGCGCCACGAGCCCGAGGAGCGAGACGGCGAGCGCGCGCACGGCGCAGCCGGGCTTCATCGCGGTGTTCCCGGTGTGTGCGCTTCGAACACGGCCTCGGGTCCTTCGCTCGCGACGCGAGCATGGAGCGCGCGCATCGCGGCGACGTGTGCGACTAGCCCGGCCTCAGAGTCCATCGCGAGACTCCGCGCGCGCTCGTCCCGCGCGTCCAGGGCGCGGGTTCCGGCGACGAGTCCAGCGAGCGCAGCGGCGGCATCCGATCGCCCGGACACTGCGAGTCCCGTCGCGACCGCTTCCCGGAGCGCAGCGGCCAGCCGCGCGCCGCGCAGCGATCGGTACGACCAGGTCGGCGGCGCGACGGGCGCGACGGCGCGTTCGATCAGCGCGGCCAGCGCGCGGTCATCCGCGCGGGCGAGGTGCCCGAAGGCCAGCGGCAGCGCGACGCGTGCATCGTAGGTGGCGCCATCCACGGCGCCTTCCGGCTCGACGGCAGCATAGTCGCGCAACACCTCGAACGCGCCCGGCGCGCCGGCGATGCCGATCGCGATCAGCGCGTTCGCATGGACGGTGCGTTCGGCGGGGTCCGACAGCAGCGCCGCGAGACGCGCGACCCCCGCCGGGCCAATCGCACGCGCGCGTTCGAACGGCATGCCTTCGAACCAGACGGCGCGCACCAGGGCCTCGGCAGGTGCCCCGTCGTCCTCGTCGAGCGCGCGGGCGGGGTACGCGGCGAGCAGGAGCGCGAACGCGACCCCGAGTGCGCGCCCGAGGATCCACGGCGAGCAGGATGACCTCGACCTGCCGAGCCGTGCTTCGGTCACTCCCGATCCTCCTGTGCGGACGGTCCCTTCGAGCGTCCGGTTGCACTCTACCACCGACCCCCATCCGCGGGATCCCGGAACTTCGTTGACGGGACCGGGATGACATGAAACACTGCATCCGCATAGGCAGATCCGACCCGAGGAGCCACCCCGATGCCCGCACCCGCCCGCCTGCCCTTCAAGGTCGCCGACCTCTCGCTCGCCGAGTGGGGTCGCAAGGAGATCCGGCTCGCCGAGTGCGAGATGCCGGGCCTGATGGCGCTCCGCGAGCGCTACGAAGGACGCGCTCCGCTCGCCGGCGCGCGCATCATGGGCAGCCTGCACATGACGGTGCAGACGGCGGTGCTGATCGAGACACTCGTCGACCTCGGCGCCGACGTCCGCTGGGTGTCGTGCAACATCTTCTCGACGCAGGATCATGCGGCGGCCGCCGTCGCCGTCGGCCCGCACGGCACGCCGGAGCAGCCGAAGGGCATCCCGGTGTTCGCCTGGAAGGGCGAGACCCTCGAAGAGTACTGGTGGTGCACCCGCGAGGCGCTCGTCTGGCCCGACGACAAGGGCCCGACCCTGATCGTCGACGACGGCGGCGATGCGACGCTGCTGGTCCACAAGGCGCTCGAGTTCGAACAGGCGGGCGCGATCCCCGACTTCGACCCGAAGGCGGATCCCGAAGAGTGGGGCGTGATCCTCGACCTGATCCGCCGCGAGCTGGCGGAGCACCCGGGCCTGTGGAGCGCGCTCGCGCGCGGCGTCCGCGGCGTCTCCGAAGAGACGACGACCGGCGTCCATCGCCTCTACCAGATGGAGAAGGCCGGCACGCTGCTGTTCCCGGCGATCAACGTCAACGACTCGGTGACGAAGAGCAAGTTCGACAACATCTACGGCTGCCGGCACTCGCTGATCGACGGCCTGAACCGCGCGACCGACGTGATGCTCGGCGGCAAGGTCGCCGTCGTCTGCGGCTTCGGCGAAGTCGGCAAGGGCTGCGCGCAGTCGCTGCGCGGCCAGGGCTGCCGCGTGCTCGTCACCGAGATCGACCCGATCTGCGCCCTCCAGGCGGTGATGGAAGGCTACGAGGTCACGACGCTCGACGACGCGCTCGAGACCGCCGACCTCTTCGTCACCGCCACGGGCAACGCGCACGTGATCGCTGCCGAGGACATGGCGCGGATGAAGGATAAGGCGATCATCGGCAACATCGGCCACTTCGACAACGAGATCGACATGGCCGGCTTGAAGGCCGTTCCCGGGATCCGCAAGGTCAACATCAAGCCGCAGTACGACGAATGGATCTTCCCCGACGGCCACTCGGTCCTGGTGCTCGCCGAGGGCCGCCTGCTGAACCTCGGCTGCGCGACCGGGCACCCGAGCTTCGTGATGTCGGCGTCGTTCACGAACCAGGTGCTCGCACAGCTCGAGCTGTTCGAGAAGGGCGAGAAGTACGAGAAGCGCGTCACCATGCTGCCGAAGCAGCTCGACGAGGAAGTCGCGCGCCTCCACCTCGAGAAGCTCGGCGTCAAGCTGACGAAGCTCACCCAGAAGCAGTCCGAGTACATCGGCATCCCCGTCGAGGGGCCCTACAAGCCGGACCACTACCGCTACTAGCGCCCGTCAAGAAAGGGGCCGGGTTCGTTCGTCAACTTTTCCTGCGGAAAAGTTGACGAACGAACCCGGCCCCTTTCTTGACGTCAGAGCTTCGCGAGGATGCGATCGGCGTAGCCGCGCAGCGCGTCGATCTTCTGCGACAGCGTCGTCGTGTCGGTTTCGTAGGCGTTCCGGAAGCCGACGATGGCGTCGGTGACGCCCTGGTCCTCGAGGCGCCGGATGCCGTCGAGCGTGTACGCGTCCAGCGAGATCGCGTGGATCTCGAACGGCTCGCGCTCGCGCCCGGCCTCGCGGCGCAGCGCGCGGAGGCGCTCGATCGCGCGGCCGAGCTCGGCGGCTTCGCCGCCGGCGTGCATCCAGCCGTCGCCGAGCCGCGCGGCCCGGCGCAGCGCGGGCTCCGCGTGGCCGCCGACGAGGATCGGGATCGGCTGCGCCGGCGTCGGGCACAGCTTGATGCTCGGCACCTGGTAGTGCTTGCCCTCGTAGGAGAAGAAGCCGCCGGCCGTGAGCCCGCGCACGATCTCGATCATCTCGTCCATGCGGGCGCCGCGCGTCTTCCAGTCCGTTCCGGTGACGACGAAGTCCTCCGGCCACGGCGACAGGCCGACGCCGAGCGACAGGCGCCCGTGCGTCAACACCGCGACCGACGACGCCTGCTTCGCCACCAGCACCGGCTGCCGGATCGGCAGCTTGAGGACGAACGTCGTGAAGCGCAGCCGGTCGGTGATCGCGCCCATCGCCGCGACCAGGCAGAACGGATCGAGAAACGGTTTGTCCTCGAGGAACTCGCGGTTTCCGTCGGGGGTGTAGGGATACCGGGAATCCGACACTTCCGGGTAGCAGATGCTGTCGGGCACGGTCATCGAGTGGAAGCCCGCGCGCTCCGCCTCGACGGCGAGCGGCAGCAGCTGGTCGGGATCGCACATGGATTCGGCATAGGTGACGCGCAAGGCAGCCTCCGAAAAGCGGCGATGCTATCCGAGCGTGAGGTCAGCCGCCGTACAGCTCGCCTCGCAGCCGGCGCATGCCGCGCAGCCAGCGATCGGGATCATCGGCGCGTCGCCGGAAGAACTCCGCCACCTCCGGGTGCGGCAGGATCAGGAAGCGTTCGTCGCGCAGGCCCGCGACGACGGCGTCGGCCACCGCCTCCGGCTCGAGCGCGCCGGGCAGCAGATGGGCGCCGACGCCGGCGGCCGCGGCGTCGGCCACCATCGGCGTGCGGACGCCCATCGGGCACAGGCACGAGACGCGGATCCCGCGTTCACCGTAGGCGATCGCGAGCCACTCGGCGAAGGCCACGGCAGCGTGCTTGGTGACGGAGTAGGTCTGGGCGCCAAGATCCGTCAGCAGACCGGCGGCGGAGGCGGTCGTCAGCACGTAGCCGTCGCCTCGTGCGAGCATCGCCGGCAGCACGGCGCGCGCGGCATAGACGTGCGCCATGACGTTCACCGCCCAGCTCGTGGCCCACGCGTCGTCGGACGCGAACGGGCCGTCGGTCTCGAGGTCGAGTCCGGCTCCGAGTGCGACGCCGGCGTTCGCGCAGAACAGGTCGATCGCGCCGAAGCGCGACTCGGCGTCCGCCACGAGCGCATGGACCTGCGCCTCGTCCGTGACGTCGCATCCCACCGCGACGCCGCCGATCGCGTCCGCCACCTCGCCGGCGCCCGCCTCGTTGCGATCGGCGACGACGACGCCGCGGGCGTCCTCCGCTGCGAAGCGACGGCACAGCGCCGCTCCGATGCCGCTGGCGCCGCCCGTGACGATGACGACCCGATTGCGCACTTCCATCGGCCCTCCCTGTCGACGCGCGACGCTACACCAGCTCGCGCGCGGCATGCGCCGGCCCACGGAGACGCAGCCACACCACCAACGCGGATGCCACCAGCGCGAGTCCGATGCACAGCCCCCACCAGATGCCCGCCAGCCCCCAACCGGCCGACAGCGCCAGCCACGCCCCGAGCGGGATGCCGAGCAGCCAGTAGCTGACGGCGTTGAAGACAGCAGCCGGGCGCGTTCGTCCCATGCCGCGCAGCACGCCGCAGCCGACGACCTGGACGCCGTCGAAGATCTGGAACGCGGCTGCGATCGGCAGGATCGACGCGGCGAGGCCGACAACGGCGAGATCCGGCGTGTAGAGCAGCGGCAGCTGATGCCGGAGCGTCAGGAAGACGCCCGCAGCCGCCGCCATCAGACCGGCCGCCATTGCCATGGCGACCCACGCGGCGCGCTGCGCGTCGTCGAGCCTCCGCGCGCCGATCAGGTTCCCGACGCGGGTGACGGCGGCGAGCGCGACCCCGAGCGGCATCATGAACGACAGCGCCGCCAGGTTGAACACGATCGTGTGGGCGGCGAGTGAGTGGGTGCCGAGTCGGCCCGCGATCAGCGTTGCCGCGAAGAACGCCCACGCCTCGAGAGAGGTCTGCACACCGACCGGAATCCCGAGCGCGAGCACCTCGCGCAAGCCAGGCCATGCCAGTGCGCGTCGCGACCACGGGACCCACGCGGTCTCGTGCAACCGGAACCGGAGTACCAGCGTCGCGAGCGCCGCCAGCGATGCGACGCGCGTCAGGCCGGTCGCGATGCCGGCGCCCTCGAGGCCGAGCCGCGGGAACCCGAAGTGGCCGAAGATCAGCGCGTAGTTCGCGACGACGTTGAAGAGATTCGCGCCGATCAGGACCCACAGCGCGGGGCGCACGATCTCGCGTCCCTGCAAGTACAGTCGCAGCGCAAAGAAAGCCAGGAAGAACGGCAAACTCGGCAGTTGCACCAGCGTGTAGCGCTCCGCCGCGGCGGCGAGCGTCGGATCCTGCCCCGTCGCCCGCAGGAACTCCCCGGTGCCGAACCACAGCAGGCCGAGCGGCACGCTGAGCGCGAGCGACAGCACGAGCCCGCGCTGCAGCGCGAGCCCGGCGCGGCGCCCGTCGCCGGCGCCGTGCGCCTGTGCGACGATCGGATCGAGGCCATGGAGCGTACCGATCGCGAGCTGCAACGTGCCCCAGACCCACACGTTCGCGAGCGCCGCCGCCGACAGCGCCTCGATCGAGTAGCGGCCGAGCATCAGGGTATCGACGACGCCGAGCATCATCGTGCTGATCTGGGTGACGGCGACCGGCCACGCGAGCGTCGTGAGTCGCCGGACCTCCCTGCGCAGCGGCGAGAGCGTGGGGCGCGGGTCAGTCCGCAATGCGCCGGATCACCACGACGCGATGCGCCCATTCCGGACCCGGCGGCGCGCCGGGCGCGAGCTCGATCCGGCGGCCGACGCCCTGCACGAGTCGCGGCCCGTCGAGTGTCTCGACCCAGCCCTTGGCACGCAGCGCCCCGACCTCGCGCAATCGTGCAATGAGGGTGTCGGGCGCGATCCCCGCCTCGACGTCGATCAGTTCGCTGACGAAGCGCTCGTGGACGTGCCCGTCGCCGCAGAGGTGGTCCTCCCGCGGAACTCGCGCGCCGCGCGGCGTCTCCGGCGGCGCCAGCAGCGCGCGATCCACCTGCCCGTGCACCGCGCGGACGATCACCGCGTCGGGCTCTAGCGCCCGCAGCTGCGCCTCGAGCGCGGGCAACCGGTCCGCGTCGACGCGGTCCACCTGGTTCAGCACCAGCAGATCCGCGGCGGACACCTGCTGCTCGAACGTCGGCCCGAGGTCACGCGCTTCGGCGAGCTGCTCGGCGTTGACGACGACGATGCCGAGATCGTCGGAGATCCACTCCGAGACCGGCGGCCGCCACAGCGAGAGCTGCACGTCGTAAGGCAACGCGACGCCGGACGTCTCGATGACGATCTGGTCGGGCGCGACCTCGCGGCGCAGCGCCTCGAGCGTGTTCACCAGATCGTCGGTCAGCTCGCAGCACACGCAGCCGCCCTCGAGCTCGCGGATCGGCACGCCGCCCGGTGCGGTGTCGGTGCCGGCGAGCAGCGCGCGGTCGATGCCGAGGGCGCCGAACTCGTTCGATACCACGGCGACGCGCACGCCGGACGCCTGCGCCTCGGCCAGCAGATGGCGGACCAGCGACGTCTTGCCCGAGCCGAGGAACCCCGCGACGACGAGCACCGGAATGCGAGCGACTTCTGACATCACGCGGCCAGGGACGATACCCTCCGCGCCCTCATGCGCCCGTCCCCTGCCCCCGCCGCCGGTCCGCTGGCCGGCGTCGTCGTCGTCGATCTCACTCGCGTGCTCGCGGGACCGTTCTGCACGCTGCAGCTCGCGGAGCTCGGCGCCCGCGTGATCAAGGTCGAGCGACCAGGGAGCGGCGACGATGCGCGGCGCATCGGACCGTTCGTCGCGGGCGAATCCGCGTACTTCCTGTCGCTGAACCGCGGCAAGGAGAGCATCGCGCTCGACCTGCGCGACGCCGCGGACCGCGCGATCTTCGAGCGGCTGCTCGCGCGCGCCGACGTGCTCGTCGAGAACTTCCGGCCCGGCGTGTTGGATCGGCTCGGCTTCGCCTGGGACGCCGTCCACGTGCAGCAACCGCGGCTCGTCTACGCGTCGGTGTCGGGCTTCGGCCACACGGGTCCGTGGGCGCAGCGGCCGGCGTACGATCTGGTGGCGCAGGCGCTCGGCGGGATCCTGTCGATCACCGGCCCGGTCGGCGGGCCTCCGGTGCGCGTCGGCACGTCGATCGGCGATCTCGCGGCGGGGCTCTTCGCCGCGCTTGGCATCACAGCCGCGCTCGCCGAGCGCGCGCACACCGGCCGCGGGCGCCGCGTCGACGTCGCGATGCTCGATGCGCAGGTCGCGCTGCTCGAGAACGCCGTCGCGCGCTTCGCGGCGACCGGCGAGATTCCGGGTCCGCTCGGCACGCGCCATCCGTCGATCGCACCGTTCGAGGCGTACCCCACCGCCGACGGCCCGCTGGTCATCGCGTGCGGCACCGATGCGCTGTTTCGGACGCTCGCGACCGTGCTCGACGCCCCGGCGCTCGCCGAAGACGCGCGCTTCGCGAGCGCCGCCGCGCGCAGTGCACATGCCGACGCGCTGCATGCCGCGCTCGCAGAACGGCTCGCCGGACGATCGCGAGCGGACTGGATCGCCGCCCTCGAACCCGCCGGCATCCCGTGCGCGCCGATCCAGAACGTCGCCGAAGTCATGGCCACGCCCCAGGTCCGCGCCCGCCACATGATCGTCGACGTGGAGCAGCCCGGCGTCGGCCGCTTCCCGGTCCCCGGAAATCCGATGAAGCTGAGCGACGCGCCGGACCCGGCGACGCGTCGCGCCGCACCGGCCCTCGACGCGGACCGCGATCGGCTACTCCGCTGGCTCGACGAGTTGCGCTGAGGACGAGAGCGCCCCCCGAACAGCTGCGCCAGACTCGCGCTCATGCCTGCTGCCCCGGCTCTCCCGCCCGCCGCGCCGGCCGCCACCGTCCCGACGGCGGCGGACTTCCGCTATTTCGCCGGAGGCGTCGGCTCGTGGTTCGGCGGCTGGGGGCTGAACGGCGCGTTGTTCGCGTGGCTGGTCGCCGGCGAGCTGCGCGCATCGGATGCGTGGGTCGGGATCGCGCAGAGTGCGACGCTGTGGCCGTCGCTGCTGTTCCTGTTGCTGGGTGGCACGCTGGCCGACCGGGTCGATCCGCGCCGGCTGCTGATCGTGCTGCATGCTGTCGTGGCGGTGCCGGTGCTGCTGCTGGCGACGGGCGTCGCGACCGGCTGGCTCTCGCTGCCGGCGCTGCTCGCGTATGGTCTGTGTCTCGGCACCGTCTCGGCATTCGTGATGCCGGCGAGGGACGCCCTGCTCTCGCGCGTCGCCGGGCCGGATCTGATGTACGCGGTCACGACCATGACGGCGGTCCAGTTCGGCGCGCAGGCGCTCGGGACAGCGTCCGCCGCGGCCGCTCGCTGGATCGGCACCGTACCGATGCTCGGCGTCCTCGCGTTGGTGTTGTTCGCCGGCTCGCTGGTGACGAGGGGGGTTCCGGCGGTCGCGCCGCTCGTGCGCGTCGGACCGCGCACGACGGCGCGGCGCGAGATCCTCGAAGGCCTGCAGCTGGTCGCGCGCTCGTCGCGGCTGCGCGCACCGGTCCTTCTCGTCGCGGCGGTCGGGCTGTTCTTCATCGGCCCCTTCCTCGCGGTGTTCCCGGTGGTCATCGTCCAGCACTACCAAGGCGATGTCGATCGGCTCGCGCTGGTGTCGATGCTGTTCCCGCTCGGGACGATCCTCGGCTCGCTCGCACTGCGCGCGCGGGGCGGCGTGCGCCGCAAGGGGCGGGCCGCGCTCATAGCGCTCACGTGCGGCGCCGCCGCCCTCGGCACGATCGGGCTGCAGCTCCCGTTCGGCGGCCTGGTGGCGCTGACCTTCGCGTGGGGCCTCGCCGGTGCCGTGTTCATCACCTGCAGCCGGACGCTGTTCCAGCAGCACGCGCCGCCGGCTTCGCGGGGCCGCGTGCTGGCGGTATTCCAGCTGGGCTTCATCGGCACTGCACCGCTGGGCTCGCTTTCGTCCGGCTTCGTGAGCGCGGCGATCGGTCCCTTCGCGACGCTCCAGCTGTGCGCACTGGCGATGGGGTTCGTAGTCGTCCTCGCGACGCTGTTCACCGACACCCCACGAATGGAATGAACCGGGAGCCCACCGATGAGCTGGAAGACCCTCGAGACGGAGCGCGACGGCGCGATCCTGCGCGTCTGGCTGGCGCGGCCCGAACGCCGCAACGCGCTCGACACTACCGCCCTCGAGGAGATCGCCTCGCTGTTCGGCAGCCTCCAGCGTGACTTCGAGACCCGCGTCGTGATCCTCGGCGGGCGCGGCCCGTCGTTCTGCGGCGGCGCCGACCGGCGCAGTCCGCCGGGCCACGAGCGGCTCGCCGCCGATTCCGGTGCCAGCGAGCGCGAGCGGCGCTTCGCGCTCCAGCTCGGCCTGCGTGCGAGCCGCGCGATCGAGGACTGCGAGGTCGTCACGATCGCACGCGTCCACGGCCACGCGATCGGCGGCGGCGCGGTGCTGGCGCTGGCCTGCGACTTCCGGATCGCCGCGGAGACCGCGCAATTCCAGCTCCCCGAGGTGGAACTCGGTCTCCCGCTCACGTGGGGCGCCCTCGCACGGCTCGAGCACGAGATCGGCGCAGCGCGCACGCGCGAGGCGGTCTTGCTGTGCGAGCGCTTCGATGCGCGCCGCGCTGCCGATTGGGGCGTCGTACACCGCTCCGTGACGGACGCGGACCTCGATCGCGTCGTCGACGACTGGGCTCGGCGACTTGCCGCACTGCCGGAGGGCGCCGTCCACATGACCAAGACCCAGCTGCGCGGCTACGCGCTCGCCGCGCGACTCGGCGACGTCACGGAGAGCGACGGCGACCTGCTGCTGGGCGCCTCGCGACATGCGACGGCGCGCAGCAGCTTCTCCGGCGACTGAAACGCGCCGTCAAGAAAGGGGCCGGGTTCGTTCGTCAACTTTTCCTTCGGAAAAGTTGACGAACGAACCCGGCCCCTTTCTCGACGCTCAGATCGCGGACAGCGGGCGGAAGATGCCGAACGCGCTGGTGTAGCTGTGGAGGAAGCTGCGCTGTTCGACCGGACCGATCTCGCCGTTGCAGAAGAAGCCACCGAGCGGCAGCTCGCCGAGGTGGCGGCGGAAGACCTGGCTGTCGTGATCCGCGGTTCCATAGAAACCGGCCCCGCGGCCGAGGCACGAGAACAGCAGCGCGCCGCACGGCGCGCCTCCTGGCGCGGGGGTCTGCCGATACCGGGCGAGTCGTTCCTCGAGATCTTCTGCGGAGGTGCGCGCGTCGCGCACCTGGAACTGCACGACCATTCCGTCGCGCAGAGGCGCACCGACGGCGAGCGCACCGAGGTCCGGATCCGCGCCGACGAGCGACCGGATCAGGAAATCGCCGCGACGGTACTCGTGTTGCTCGGGGCCCATCTCGATGCCGAGGAACAGCGCGCTCTGCATCAGCCTCTGGTCGTGCGTATCGGACGTGTCGAACAGCGCGCGCAGGATGTCCATCGGCGGACGGCCGTCGAGTTCCGTGAGCAGCGGGCCGCGGCAGCGCGTGACGAACATCGGCTGGCCGATCGGACGGCAGCCCTGCGCGACGACGCCGTCCACGACGAGGTTGCCCCACAGCGCGACGCCGACGAGGCCGTCGGCATGGACGCGATGTTCCAGCAACAGCGCGTTCTTCCCGGGCTGGTTGGCGCCGCTCGCGAGCCCGCCGACCGAAACGGCGCCCGGGAAGTCGCGATCGAGCTGCTGGACCAGCGCCTCGACGTCGCAGCTGAACGGATCGGCAAGCAGCAGGAAATGCGGCCGCGCGGCCGGATCGATGTCGAAGGCATCGCGCCAGGCGTCCGCGCCGTGCGGAAAGCCGTCGCCCGCCACGCGCAGCGAGCGCACCGAGACCTGCGGCAACCTCGCAGCCGTCAGCGACAGGGCGGGCCGGCCCTCGATCTCGCGGCCCGCGCCGATGACGCTGCGCGCCGTGCAACCGATCAGAACCCCACCGCCGAGCGCGCCGCGCAGTCGCTCCGAGATTCGCACGATGTCCCGCGCGTAGGCTTCGCCGCAGAACACCAGCGCCAGATCCGGTACGCTTCCGAGTTCCCTGCGCACGCCGTCCGCCACTTCCTCGGCGGCGTCCTCCGGGTCGCGTCGCTCGGACAGCGCGGACGCCCAGCACATCGTCTCGCCCTGCGGTCCCACGCCGGCAGCCTACCGGCTGGCGCCGCGAATCCAAAACTCCTCCGGCCTGCCCTCCCGGTTCTGCTCGCCGACCCGTATGCTGCCCCGCGTGACGTCGCCCCCCGACCTGGAAGCCGAGCCCAACACCCCGGCTCCGGGCGAGCCGCCGCTGCGTCGCCGGAATCCCTGGTGGATCCCGCCGTTCCTCGGGCGGGTTCCGGCGATCGAAGATCGCTACTTCCGGATCCTCGGGATCGTTGCGCTCGGGCTGTTCTTCGAGAGCTACGACCTCTCGCTGCTGACCTCTGCGCTCAAGCACATTTCCGAGGACCTCGGGATGGCCGAGCACGAGCTGGGCTTCTACCTCGGCGCGATCCGGCTCGGCGGACTCGTCGCGTTCTTCCTGCTGCCCGTCGCCGACCGGCTCGGTCGAAGGCGCGTGTTCCTCGCGTCGCTGATCGGCATGAGCCTGTTCACGCTGGCGACAGCGCTCGCGCAGACTCCCCTGCAGTTCGTCGCATTCCAGCTGATGACGCGGGCGTTCATCGCGACGCTCTCGGCCGTCGGCATCGTGATGCTCGCCGAGGAGTTTCCCGCGGCGCACCGCGGCTGGGGCGTCGGCATCCTCGGCGCGCTCGCGGCGTTCGGGCACGGGCTCGGCGCGCTGCTGTTCGCGGCCATCGACGTCGTCCCGTTCGGATGGCGCGCGCTCTACGCGTTCGGTGCGCTCCCGCTGCTGCTACTGCCCTACTTCCGGCGCGAGCTCCAGGAGACGACGCGATTCCGTGTCCACCAGGAGCAGACGGCGGGAAGCCGCGGCGGGGTCGTGGCGTCGCTCCGCTCGCTGCTCGCGCTGGCGCGCGGCAACCCACGCCGCGCCGCGCTGGTCGGCGGCGCCGGCATGATCCACGCGCTCGGCGCGATCTCGGTGTTCCAGTTCGCCTCGCTCTTCGTGCAGAACGAACACGGCTGGCTGCCCTGGCACTACTCGGTGATGCTGCTGACGAGCGGTGGCGTCGGCATCGTCGGCAATGTCGTCGCAGGCCGACTCGGAGATCGCGCGGGTCGGCGCGCGGTCGGCATGGCGGCCTTCACGCTGTTCCCGATCGCCGGCATCGCCTTCTACAACGGCATGGGCTGGCTGCTCCCGCTCGCATTCATCGCCATCGTGTTCTCGAGCAGTGCCGGCGACGTGATCGTGCGGATCTTCTCGACGGAGCTGTTTCCGACCTCTCAGCGCGGCGCCTCGGCCGCCTGGCTCACGCTGCTCCAGACGATCGGCTGGATCTTCGGCCTGTGGGTCGTCGGGGTCGGCCGCTGGGCCGGTGTCTCGCTGCCGATGATGATCAGCGCCGTGTCGGCCACCGTGCTCGTAGCCGGCGTCCTGCTGCTGCGGCTGCCGGAAACCCGGCAACGCGAGCTCGAGGACCTCAGCGACGAGGAAAGACCCCCGATCTCCTAGGGAGTGTCGCAGCGGATCGACCGCGGCACCGTGGCCTGGCACTTGAACGCCTCGGTCACGCCGCTTGCGAGGACTCCGCACGCGGTCATCGAGGCCGCCTGCTCCGCTTCCGCACGCGTCGCGGCGGCGGCGCTGGCGCAGCGCTCGCGCCCCTGGAAGCGCATGCACACCTCACACTCGACCCCTACGTGCGAAAGCGTCGTCCAGTACAGCGCGCCGACAACGAGCACGGCGATGGCGACCGCGATCGACAGATTCCTCATGGAAGCGCCCCGGCGGAGAACAGGTCGCGTGCCGGCTCCAGCAGGTGCGCATCGTCCTCGCGAACGTCGTTGACGCGCGGGTCGATCGGGTAGGCATCGAGCGGCGTGTCGGAGCCGGCCGTCAACAACGGCGCCAGCACGGACGCGTCGCGAATGGATGGATCCAGCCAGGCGGCGTAGGCGTCGGCCGGCACGAAGACCGGCATCCGGTCGTGGATCGCGCGCACCGGCGCCGCGGCTTCGGTCGTCAGGATCGCGCAGGTCTCGAGCACGGCGTCGTCGCGCTCGTGACGGTCGAAGATCGCCGCCAGCGCCAGCAGGCTGCCGTCGCGCGGACGGATCGCGAACGGACGCGCGCTGCGGCCCGCGTGCTGCCACTCGTAGAAGCCGCTGGCCGGCACGAGTCCGCGCCGGCGCGCGAACGCCGCCCGGAACATCGGCGAGCTCGCAACGGTCTCGGAGCGCGCATTGATCGGGCGCCGTCCACGTTCGGGATCCTTCGCCCAGGCCGGTACGAAGCCCCAGCGGGGGTTCGCCAGTACGCGGCCCGCTTCCAGGTCCGGTGCGGCCCGAACCAGCGGCAGCGTCTGCCCCGGCGCGACGTTGAAGCGGGCGATGTCCCCGGGCTGCAGCGCCAGCTCGAAATGGTGCGCCAGATCCGGTCCCGGGATCGATACGAAGAGCCGTCCGCACATCGCGCCGGTCAGCCTAGCGGGGCGGCCCCCGGCGCGCTGGGAAGCGACCGCCTCGGAATGGGAAATCCGTTGCCCTTTCCGGGGACTGCAGCCCGCTCGCAGCGCTCGTGCAGAGGCCTGCAGAGACCGGCGGCGGCGCTGCGGGAACCCGGTCTCGGCAGTCCGCAGCACACATCTTGCAAGCTGGGGGTTCGGGTCGATCCGCCCGCCACGCGAGAGGTGTATCCATGCTCTCCCGACTTGCGCTCTCCGCTTCGCTGCTCGCAGCCGCGCTGTACACCAGTGGCTGCGCCGCGAAGAGCAGCGGCCTTCCGAACGCGCCGATCTTCACGACCGGAGCGTCCGCCACGATCCTCTCGCCGGGGCAGCAAGCCCCGCCGATGCCGGGCTACGGCCAACGCACGACGACCAGCGGTCCCGGCAGCACCAGCGGAAGCTACTCGGGGGTCCCCGGGCCGGCCCCGGGCTACGGTGCGCCGGGCCAGCAACCGGCGCACCCATCAGCACAGCCGCAGCTGGTTCCCACGGGCCAGCCCCCGCTCGGCACCGACATGGCGATGCTCGGCGGCGCCGTCACGATCGATACCCGGAACATCCGCAAACGAGAGAGTGCGCTGTGGTCGAACCCGCTGTTCCTGCCGTTCGCTGTCGTCGCGTGGCCGTTCATGAAACTCAACCAGGCCATGACCGCGGATCGAGATGCCCGGTTCCGACAACGAGCCTTCGAGCGGATCGAGGAGCAGACCGGAGTCGAGATCCCGCGTGAGTCCGGTATGACGAGCCGGACCTCTTCGCAGCTGGCGGCCGAACAAGCGCAGCAGCAGGCGATGCACGAGGCGTTGCTCGCCCGCCAGCAGGGCGGTGCGGAAGGCGCGGCGCCGGCCTACGCGAGCGCGAGACCGACGCCGACGCTGTCGATCGCCGACGAGCTGACGGCGCTGCGCGCGGGCAGCGCGCCGGGCGCGGCAAGTCGCGCACCGACTGCCCTGGCGCCGAGCGCCGGCGCGTCCCCGATTCCCGGCGCTGCAGCCGCGGACGAGGTCGAGGATCGCGCCGGCGATGGCCGACCCGATCGCTGGGTCTACCGATCGGAAGGCCGCACCCGCGAGCTGCTCGACGAGGACGGCGACGGGCGTCCGGAGCGCACCATCTACTACGAGCCGGGCAGCGACCAGATCGCGCGCATCGACGAGGACACGACAGGCGACGGACAGGTCGACTCGTGGACGAGCTACGAAAACGGCGAGATCGCGCGCCGGCGGGCCGACACCAATGGGGACGGCGAGCCCGATACGTGGACGCTCTATCAGGCCGGCCAGATCAGTCGACACGAGCAGGACTCGCAGGGCAACGGCGTGCGCGATCGGATCGACTACTACGAAGGCGGTCGGCTCCTCCGGCGAGTCGAGGACGGCGACGGCGACGGCCGCCCCGAGCGCATCACGCACTTCGACGCGAAGGGGCGTCCCGCATCGCTCGAGGAGGACAGCAACGGCGACGGCCTGATCGACGTGCGTTCCTACTACTCCGGCGGCAAGTTGGTCCGCCGCGAACTGCTCGACGAAGCCAGCGCGACGCCCTGAGCTGCGCGATGCCTCGCACGCCCCTGCAGGCCCTCGTCTTCGCCGCCGCGCTGTGGGCGACGCTCGCCTTGCTGGCCCCGATGATCCGCGCGGCGGAGCCGGCAGGATCGGATCCGCTTCTCGTGTCGCTCGAATCCGCGCTGTACGACTCGGTCAACGCCGTTCGCCAGCAGCATGGCGTGATCCCGCTCCAACGCGACAGCGCCATCGACGCGGTCGCCCGGGCGCACAGCCGCGACATGGCGGCGCGCCGCTACTTCGCCCACGAGACACCGGAGGGTCTCACGCCGCCGGACCGGCTCCAACGGGGCGGCATCACGAACATCACGCTCGCCGGGGAGAACGTCGGTCTCACCAACCGCGGCGACCCGAATGTCGAGATCGTCCAGGGCTGGCTCGCGTCGCCGATCCATCGCCAGAACCTGCTCGCCCCGATGTTCAACCGGACGGGAATCGGGATCGCGCGAGCGGCGGACGGAACCCTCTACTACACCCAGCTCTACGTCACCGTTCCGCGCTGATCTCGCAGCGAGCGAGCCGCCGGAATCGAAGGCGACGTCGCCGCCGCCTCAGGGCCGGAACGTCGCCACGACCTGCTGATCGTCCCAGTAGACGTCGAGCGATCGCGACACGTCGATCGCGTCCGGCAGGACGACGTAGCCGAGCACGAGATCTCCCGCGGCGAGATCGCCGACGCGACCCGACAGGAGGCCGAGCTGCCCCGGATCGTCGCGCCGCGGCGAGAACGTCAGATGGCCCTGCACGAACGTGAAGTTCGGCACGAAGCTCCCCGCCGCCTGCGGCTCGACGCTGAACAACAGGACGGCTCCTCCCGCGCCTCCGGCGCTGCGCGCGCGTTCGTCGAAGGCCTGCGAGTACGCCATCGACACCCGCATGCTCTCCGCGCCGCCCGGCGCCGCGCGCAGGAACGCGGCGGGAGCGCGACGCTGGGAGAGTTCGACGAGCAGGAACAGGTCGCGCAGATCTCCGTCGCTGAGGCCCAGATCGCTCGGTCGCAGGCCGCGGACGGGCGGCGCCGACGGAGGCGCCGCTGCGACCTGCGGCAGCGGAGCAGCCGCACCGCTCTGCACGTCGGCATTGCCCAGCTTGCGGACCTGCTCCGCACGATCGACGAGATTGTATGGATTGCTCTCGTCGAGCTTCTGTCGGTGGAGCTCCCACAGGTACGGTCTCGGGAGGTTTTCCGGCCGCATCGGTGGCACCCGGTGCGGCTCGACCTGCCGTGCTTCCCGGCACGGAACGTCCGCCGCACGGCGAACGATGAAGACGCTGCCGTCGGGACACACCCCGGTGATCGCCGACGCGCTGGCCGGCCAGCCCACCGCCACCGCCAGCGCGAGTTTCGAGACCGCGGACATCGTCCGACGGAGCCGTCCAGGCCACTGCATGATCCGCATCGTCCAGCCTTTCGCAGCGCCGTCCAGCAGAGCTCGAGACCACGGCCCGAGAGCGCGATCCGAGAGCATGGCCAGAAGGCGTGACCGCAGCAGCGCTCACGAAACGCCCGCTCCCAGGAAGGCAGCTTGGATAGTAGTCAGAAAACCACTTCTTTTTCAACGGATTTTGCGTCTTTCTCGAGGTTTCTCATGAGCCTCTCGCGCCGGTTTCGAAGCGGCTTCGGGCGGTTGCCGGGGCGGTTTGCCGATCGTCTGCCGCTGCCGCCGGAGCGCCGCGACATGGCGCTCGAACGCCCGCAGCTCGCCGCCGGTGAGCGGACGCGCCGCGCCCGCGGGCAACCGGCCGAGGTGCAGCGGTCCGAGCCGCGTGCGGACCAGCCGGAGCACCGGATGCCCCAACGCCGCCAGCGCACGCCGGATCTGGCGCTTGCGTCCCTCGCGCAGCACCAGCACGAAGCGCGTGGCGCCGGCGCGCGCATCGAAACGCACGGCACTGACCTCCGCTGGCGCCGTGCGGCCGTCTTCGAGCTCGACGCCGCTGGCCAGTCGACCCAGACTGGTGTCGCTCATCCGCCCCCGCGCCGTCACGGCATACTCGCGTTCGCTGCCGAGCGACGGGTGCAGCAGCGCGTGGGCGAGCGCGCCGTCGTTGGTGAGCAGCACCAGACCCTCTGTGTCCAGGTCGAGGCGACCGACCGGATAGAGCCGTGGCAAGCCGGGCGGGAGCAGGTCCATCACCGTGCGACGTCCCGCGGTGTCACGAACCGTCGTGAGGACGCCGCGCGGCTTGTGGACTGCCCAGCTCGCGTTCGGCGCCACGCCCACGCGGCGACCGTCGACCGTGATCGTCTGCTGGTCCGGATCGGCACGATCTCCGATCCGGGCCACGATGCCGTCCACCCGGACGCGCCCGGCGCGGATCCATTCCTCGGCAGTGCGGCGCGACGCGAGGCCCGCCGCTGCCAGGAGCTTCTGGACGCGCTCGGTCGCCATGAGAACGAGGCCTAGTGAGTCGTGATCGGAGGCTCGAGATCGAGCTCTTCGTCCGCTTCGAACTCGACGGCATCGAGTTCCGGGGACGCGGACGCGGGTTCGGCCGACTCGTCGTCCTCTTCCGCTGCGCCACCCGCGTCGAGCCCGTCCGGCGACGCGTCCGCCCGCGCCGCGCGATCGCGCAACAGCTCCTCGATCTCCCGCAGGGTCGGCAGGTCCGACAGCGAGGCGAGGCCGAAGATCTCCAGGAACCTCGGCGTCGTCGCATAGAGCATCGGGCGGCCCGGCACTTCGCGATGGCCGGCGATGCGCACGAGCTTGCGCTCGACGAGGCTCGTCACCACGGCACCGACATCGACGCCGCGGACGTGCTCGAGCTCCGCGCGGGTGATCGGCTGCCGATACGCGATGATCGCCAGCGTTTCGAGCGCCGCGCGCGACAACCGGAGAGGGGGCTGCGGGCGCAGCTTCTGCAGCCACGGCGCCAGCTCCGGCAGCGTGCGGAGCTGGAACCCGCCCGCGATCTCTTCGATGCGGAATCCACGTGCGCTTTCCTGGTACTCGGTATTCAGCGCCGCGATCGCCTCGCGCACCTCGCGCATCGACGACTCCCCGAGGACACCCGCCAGGCGTTGCGCGCTCACCGGCTCCGCGGCAGCGAGCAGCAGCGCTTCGAGTACCTGGCGCCGTTCTCGATCCTCCAATCGAATCTCCTTCAGATCGTGTCGGCGAGCTGCTCGCGCGGATCGGGTTCGCCGGCTCGTCGCAGCCGGATCGGGCCCTCCGGCGCACCGGACTCGCTGCGGCTCTGGAAGATCCGCAGGGCGGTGATACGCGCCAGCTCGAGAATGGCGAGGAAGGTGGCGACCAGCACGGATCGCGACAGCCAGCGACCGTCCGGGCCGTGGAGCAACTGCTCGAACTCCACGACTTCATCTGCTTCGAGCGCATCGATCACCGCCACCATGCGCTCGCGCACCGTCACCGGTTCGCTGACGATCTGATGGACCGCATCCGACGCCTGTGCGTGTCGCAGGGCGCGCCGGAAGGCCTCGACGAGCTGGAGCAGGCCAACCTCGAGATGGCGCTCGGAATCCGGCACGGGCGGCGGCGATTCGCCCGGTGGCGCCCAGATCTCGCGCCCGAGCAACGGCCGCTGGCCGAGTTCGGCAGCGGCTTCCTGGAAGCGCTGGTATTCGAGCAGCCTCGCCACGAGCTCGGCACGCGGATCGAGCCCCTCCTCGGCCGCATCATCGCCCGTCGGCGGCAACAGCATCCGCGACTTGATCCACGCGAGCGTCGCCGCCATCACTAGATACTCGGCCGCGACGTCGAGGTGCAGATCGCGCATCAGGCCGAGGTACTCGAGATACTGGCGGGCGACCTGCGCGATCGGCAGATCCGTGATCTCGAGCTCCTCCTCGCGGATCAGGTGGAGCAACAGGTCGAGCGGCCCGTCGAACACCGGGAGCCGGATCGAACAGGAGGAGCCGCCCTCGACGAGCGGCTCGAAGACCGGGACCTTGGGGGCCTCGGCAGACAGCGGGGAAGCCATGAACGTGGCTCCGGGAGGAAGCGCGCGGGGGGGGCCGCCGCGCATCATGGCAGATCGGGTTCGCTCGGGCAACGCAGGCTCGGCTCGTCCCCGGTGGCCGGCTTCCCCAGCGACGACGGCGAGCGGCCGACGTCCCGCTTCTCCGCCCGCGTGCGGGTCCCGCCAGTCCGCACCCGACGACGCGCGCGCGCGGCCTCGCGAGCCGCGACTTCCCGCGCCAGCGCCAGCGCGTCCTCCCGCTCGCGAACGGCGCCATCGAGGAACGCCGCACGGATCCGGCTCAGCGCCGCGCCGACGGCCGGTCCGGTGACGCCCGCGGCGACGACGTCGGCGCCAGTGACGGGCGGCTGGCGCTCGCGATCCTCGCGAATCCAGCGCGCGATCCGGCGCCGCGCCGCGGGATCCGCACCGCTCCAGAAGGCCAGCAGACTCTCCGCGTCGAGCGGCCCGAGCACCGCGTCGACGGCGCCGCGCCCGCGCGCGCGTTCCAACGCCCGCTGCCACTGCGCGCGCCGCTTCGGAAACGCGGCGATGCGCTCGGCCGCCTCGCCGCGCACGGCGAGCCGCCTCAGCGTTCGCTGGCGCAGCGTCGCGTCGAGCTCGGCGAGCCACGCGGCCAATCCGGCGACCCAGGGCCGCTCGGTTCCCAGCGCCTCGGGAATCTCTTCCGCTGCTCTTCCGAGTCGCCGCAGCGACGGGGCCGCGGACCGAGGGACGACGAGTCCGGGCTCGAGCCCTCCGAGCACGTGCCACTCGCCGAGCAACCGCAACGCCGCGGCGGGATCCTGACCGAGCGTCGCCTCCGCGAAGAGCTTCTCGATCTCGCGGCGAAAGCGATCCCCGGACACCGCGCCGAACGCGCCGTCGCGCAGCGCGTCGCGCAGCGCCGACCGGGACGCGCGCGAGAGCCGGAATCCGATCCGCAGCCCGATCCGCGCCGCGCGCAGCGCGCGCGTCGGATCGTCATGGAAGCTGCGGGCGTGGAAAACGCGCAGAACGCGCGCCTCGAGATCGGCGATCGCGCCGCCCGGATCCAGCAACGCCGGCCGACCGCTCCGCGCCGCCGCGGTCAGCGCGAGCGCCAATGCGTTCACCGTGAAGTCGCGCCGCCCGAGATCCTCCTCGATCGGCGCCGGTTCGACCGTCGGCAGCGCACCGGGCCGCGCGTAGCGCTCGCGCCGGGCCGCGGCGAGATCGAGAGCGGCCTCCGACGTCGCGACATGCACCGTGCCGAAGCGGGCATATTCCGTCACCCGGGCGTCCGCCGGCGCCGCCGCGCGCGCGAAGGCCTCGACGCCACCCTCCTCCGGCAGCTCGAGCACCAGATCCACGTCGCGCAGCGGACGGCGCAGCAACAGGTCGCGCACGGGGCCGCCCACCAACCAGACGGCGATCCGCCGGCGCTCCGCCTCGCCCAGCACGGCATTCAGCAGCGCCGCGGCAGCCGGCTCGAGTTCTCGGCGGAGCGCGGCTGCGGTTGCCGCCATCACGGGGTCCGGGGTTCCCCGCGCGGCCGCCGGGCGCCGCGCGGATGATGCCGCTCCACGGTCTCCCGCAGCCGACTTCGACTCACGTGTGTGTAGATCTGCGTGGTCGCGAGATCGGCGTGGCCGAGCATCGCCTGGACCGCCCGTAGGTCGGCGCCGCCTTCCAGCAGATCGGTCGCGAAGGAATGGCGGAGCACGTGCGGGGAAACTCGGTCGCTCTCCATCCCGGCACGCCGTGCCAACAGGCGCAGCCGCACGAAGAAGTTTTGTCGCGTCATCGGCGTACCGCGCCGCGACAGGAAGACCGCGTCGTTCGGCCGGCGGGCGGCCTTCGCCAGCACGGATCGCCCTTCGGCGAGCCAGGTCTCGAGCGCCGCGACGGCAGGCTCCCCGAGCGGAACGATCCGCTCCCGCCCGCCCTTGCCGCGCACGCGCAGGCAGCCGGCGCGGCGGTCGACGCCGGCGAGCGGCAGCGACACCAGCTCGCTCACGCGCAGGCCGGCGCCGTACAGCACCTCGAGCATCGCGCGGTCGCGCAGCGCCAACGGGCCCTCGTCGCTGGCGGCCGCCGCCAACAACGCTTCGGTCTCCGCTGCGTGCAGTACCCGCGGCAGCCGCTGCGTCTGGCGCGGCGAGAGCAGACCCTCGGCGGGATCTCGCTCGAGGACGCCGAGCGCCAGCAAATGCCGCACGAAGCGCCGCGTCGCCACCAACGTGCGTGCGCGGCTCGCCGGACTCAGACCGTCCGCGGCCAGCGCCTCCGCGAAGCGCCGCAGGTGTTCGGGGCGGATGGCCGCCGGGTCGACCACGCCGGCGCACTCGAGGTGTGCGACCAGCCGCGCGAGGTCGCGCGCGTAGGCCTCGAGCGTGTTGCGCGAGAGTCCACGCTCGACGGCCAGGTGCGCGAGGAAGGCATCCACGCGCAGTGCGTGCTCGAGCGAGGCCCCCGGGCGCGCGCGGCTCCCCGCCTCAGCCATGGTCCGCTTCGTCGAGCTGGAGCGCCGCCAACAGCTCGCTGCGCAGCGCCGTGATCCGCGCCGGATCCTCGAGCTTGTGTCCGTCCTGCCCCTTCACGTAGAAGGTGTCCGCTACCTGGTCGAGGACCGTCGTGGCCTTCGAGAGGTAGATCTCGAGATCGTTTCCGGCGAGGGTCCGCGTGAGGTCGTAGAGGAGCCCGAGGCGATCGTTCGCCGAGACGTCGACGATCGTGTAGAAGTCCGATTCGTCGTTGGAGACCTCGACGCTGGGCGGGATTCGCGACGGGCTCTCGGGAAGCCCTACGGGTCGACGCCGACGCTTCACCAGATCCTCGACGCGGACGGCGCCGGCGAGCACTTGCTTCAAGCTCTCCTCGAAGCTCGCCCAGGTCCGTGCGCGATCCTCCGCCTCGCCCGGGGGCGTCGCCACCCGGTAGACCTCGAGAGCGAGACCCGTACGCGTGGTGTAGACGTTCGACGACAGGATGTTCACGCCGCGAGCCGTGAGCGTCCCGGCGATGCGCCAGTACAGGCCGTGCACGTCGCGTGCGCAGACGATCAACTCCGAGAAGCCCCCCCGCATCTCACGCACCGCGCAGACGACCTGCTTCTCGTCCGAGTAGGCCAGCAGCGCCTTGGCGTGACGAGCGATCTGCCGCGGCGTATGCGATACGAAGTAACGTCGCGGCATCTCGTCGAAGAAGGCATCGATCCGCGCATCGGCCACGCCCAGCGAGCGCAGCTCGACGCGCGCTGCTCGACGCCGCTTCTCCACGCGGGATTCGATCGTGGCCAGCGCGGCAGCTTCATCGGTTCGCCCCGTCTCGAGCACTTCCGCCGTACGTTCGTAGAGCTCGCGCAGCAGCGCGCCCCGCCACTCGGTCCAGCCGGTACTCGATGACGCCCGCATGTCCGCGAAGGTCAGTAGATAGAGATTCTTCAGGTTCGTCCGGTCGCCCACCAGCTTGGCGAACTCGAGGATCATCCTCGGATCGGAGAGATCCCGGCGCTGGCCGATATGCGACATCGTCAGGTGGTGCTCGACGAGAAAGACGATCCGCTCGACGCGCTCCGGGGCCAGCCCGAGTCGCTCGAGGCAGGTCCGGGCGCGCGCGGCGCCCTTGGCCGAGTGCTCCCCGCCGAAGCCCTTGCCGATGTCGTGGAGGAGCGAGCCGAGGAACAGCGCGGGACGATCCTCGCACGAGCGCATCAATCCCGTCAGTTCGGGCAAGGCACGCTCGTACTTCCCGCGCCACAGCCGGCGCAGCTCCTCGACCAGGAAGATCGAGTGCACATCGACGGTGTAGGTATGATAGATCACGTGCTGCCAGCGGCAGACGATGTGCTCCCACTCGGGCAGGTAGCGGGCCAACAGTCCCAGCTCGTTCATCGTCATCAGCGAACGCATCACGCGCCGCTCGCAGTCGAGAATCCGCAGGAACACCTCCGCGGCGGCAGGATCGCTGCGCAGCGCATCGTCGATGAGGTAGAGGTTCTCCCGGACCAGGCGCTGGGCGGTGCGCGACAACGGAACGTCGTGTTCCTGGGACACGGCGAAGACCGTCAGCAGCCGGAGGGGTCGCTCGGCGAGATGGGCGGCGTGCGGGATCTCGAGATGGTCACCGACCAGCCGGAATCCGTCGGCGACCGCCACGACGGTCTGGCGCGGAGCCGTCGTCCGGCGGGAGCGATTCCGGCACTGTTCGATCGCCAGCTCGGAATAGTTCTGGATCGTGCGCGCGTGGCGGTAGTAGTCGCTCATGAACAACTCGACGGGCAGCGGCGCATCGGGACCGCGGTCTGGATAGCCGAAGCTCGCCGCGATCTGCTCCTGGAGCTCGAAGCTCATCTGGTCCTGGCGGCGCTTCGCCAGCAGGTGCAGCTCGTTGCGCACGCGCCACAGGAAGTCCAGCGCCGTCCGGTACGCCTCCATCTCCGATTCCGTGAGCAACCCGAAGTGCAGCAGGTCCTCGAGCCCGCGAGCGGTCGGCAGGACGGCCCGCATCGCCCAGATGGCGCCGTGGTAGTCGCGCAGCGCACCGGCGCCTTCCTTGACGTTCGGCTGTAGCAGGTAGAGGGATTCGCCGTAGGCCTGGTGGCGTTGCTCGAGCGCCTCGATCTGGCGACCGAGGAAGGCCTCCACGTCCTGCAGCAGCTCCCGGCGAACCGAATCGAGGAACTCGTGGTAGAAGACGGCGTCCCCGGCGAGAAAACGGGTATCCAGCACGCCCGTGAAGACCGTCGTGTCCGTGCGCGCGAGCGCGATGGTCTCGGCGACGGTGCGCGTCGCGCAGCCCACGGTCAGCCCGGCGTCCCAGAGCCAGAGCTGGATCCGCTCGCTGACGCGGCTCACATACGGCGTCACGGAGCCGGCGTGGAGCAACAGCAGGTCGACGTCGGAGGACATCGCCATCTCGCGCCGCGCATAGCCGCCCACTGCGAGGACCGCGACCCGATCGCCGGTGTCCCGCTGCTCGGAGAAGTACTCCGCCTCTGCGATCTGGAACAGGCGACGGACCAGGCGATCCATCAGGTCCGAATGCAGCGCGTTCACCCGCGAGCCGGAACGCGACTGCCGATGCACCTCGGCCAGGTGCTCGCGCGCAGCCGCCAGGTACCCACGCACCGCGCGCAACACGTCCGCGGCGCCGCCCCCCGCAACGGGACCGCGCTCGCCAAGCTCGGCGAGCCAGCCGCGGACGGGCTCGGGGATGCTCATCGTCGCCGCTCGGCGACGACCGGGCCGCCGGCATCGCGGAACCGCTCGATCCCGCTGGCGATGCGAGCCGCCAGCGTGTCGAGATAGTCGGGATCGCGGAGCCGGCGCGCGTCCTGCGCGTGCGTCACGAAACCGGCCTCGATCAGGATCGACGGCATGTCCGACAGGTAGAGCACGTAGAACGGACCGCGCAGGCGCCCGCGTCCGGCGCCGACCGAAGGCCAGCGCCGAGCCATGCCGCGGACGATCTCCTCGAACACGAGATCCGCGACGCGGTTCGCGCGCTCGGATGTCTCCGACACACGGAGCTGCGTCAACAAGTTCTGGAGGGCATCGACCTCGCCCGGTGTCACGCCGTTCTCACGCGCCGCGAGCCGCAGCGTCTGGCGTCGCGCGTTCTCGTCGAGCGTGTAGATCTCGAGGCCCTCGGCCGCGGGGTTGCGGGCTGCGTTGGCGTGCAGCGAGACGAACAGATCGCCCCCCGCGCCCTCGGCGATCGCGGTGCGCTCGAGCAGCGAGAGCGAGCGATCCCCGTCTCGGGTCAGCACGACCGAGAACCCGCGCGCCACCAGCTCCCGGCGCAACGCCCGCGCGAGCCGCAGCGTCACATCCTTCTCCTGGAGACGTCCGCGGCCGATCGCGCCCGGATCGCTTCCCCCGTGGCCGGGGTCCAGCACGATCCGCTGCAGGGAACGCAGCTCCATCGGGAGGACGCGGGCAGAGCCGGCAGGCCGGTTGCCTCGGGCGGACGCGCGCGGTCCGAAGACGTCGAGCACCACGCGCTCGGGCCCGGCCAGGCGCAGCAGCCGATAGCGCTCCCAGCGCTCCACATCGAGCACGACGCGCGCCGCTTCGCTCGTGAACTGCCCGATGCGGACCCTGCGCAGCAGACCGTCCTCGATCGGGATCGGCTCGTCGCGCGTGCGACCGACCCAGATCCCCGGCAGATCGAGATACAGTCGCGCCGGCGTACCGGTCGCCGGGTCGGCGGGAATCTCCTGCACCGTCGTCGATGCCTGCTGTGAGAGCTCGATGACGACGCGGGTGTAGGCGTCGTAGGACCAATGCCGCACGTCCGCGACCGCGCCGCGCTCGGCCGCGATCCCCGTGCCGCCGACGCAGACGCAGCCGGCAAGCGCGAGCGGCGCGGCGATTCCGGCTCGACGGCGCCTCACGCGGACCCTCCCCCGCCGATCCGCTCGCGCCAGCGCTGAAGCAGCAACAGCGCATCGAGCGGCGCGGTGCGGTCGAGGTCGAGGGCGAGCAATTCCTGCAAGACCGTGCGTTCCGCCGCCGATGCGGTCGGTCGAGCCGAAGCCTCCGATGTCGCCGCCGGCGCCCCGCTGAACAGCGACAGCTGCGGCGCCGTCCGCCCGTCCCCCTGCGCCGCCTCGTGCCGCTGTACTGCCGCCGGTTCCCGTGCCTGCCGCTCGAGCGACGCCAGCACCTCGCGCGCGCGTGTGATCACCGCATCCGGCAGCCCCGCGAGACGCGCGACCTGGATCCCGTAGGACCGACTCGCTCCGCCGGCGACCAACCGGCGAAGGAACACTACCTCGTGTCCCCACTCGCGGACTTCGAAGTGTGCATTGCGCAGGTGCGGATGCGTGCCCGCCAACTCGACCAGCTCGTGATAGTGCGTGGCGAAGAGCGTCCGGCAGCGAAGATCCGGCGCATCGTGCAGGTGTTCCGCCACTGCCCACGCGATCGAGAGCCCGTCGAAGGTGCTGGTGCCGCGACCGATCTCGTCGAGGATCACGAGGCTCCTGCGCGACGCCTGGGCGAGAATCTCGGCCGTCTCGCGCATCTCGACCATGAAGGTCGACTCGCCGCTGGCCAGGCGATCCGACGCGCCGACCCGAGTGAAGATGCGGTCGACGACACCCACGCACGCGGATTCCGCGGGCACGAAGCTCCCGATCTGCGCCAGCAATGCGATCGCCGCGACCTGTCGCAGGTAGGTGCTCTTGCCCGACATGTTCGGGCCCGTCAGCAGCAGGATGCGCGCGTCCTCCGGATCGAGGAGAGCATCGTTGGGCACGAACGCCTCGCCAGTGCGCGCGAGCAGCATCGGCTCCACGACCGGGTGGCGGCCCGCGCGGATCTCGAGCCGCTCGCCGGCGTCGACCTGCGGCCGGACCCAGCCGTCGCGCCGCGCCACCTCGGCCAGGCTCTGGAGCGCATCCACCTCGGCGACGGCGTCGGCCGCCGCGCGGATCTCGGCCTCGTGCGCCAGCAGCGCAGTGCGCAGCTGCTCGAACAGCTCTCGTTCCAGCGTGGCGGCGCGTTCGTGGGCGCCGAGCACGCGGCTTTCGACGTCGCGAAGCTCCGGCGTCGTGAAGCGCTCGGCGTTCGCCAGCGTCTGCTTGCGCTCGTAGTCGGCCGGAACGCGATCCAGGTTCGACTTCGTCACCTCGAGCCCGTAGCCGTGGACGGGATGGAAGCGGATCTTGAGCGCCGAGATCCCGGTTCGCTCGCGTTCGCGCGCCTCCAGTCCGGCGATCCATTCCCGGCCCTGGCGCGCGGCGTCGCGCAGCGCGTCGAGCTCCGCGTGATGCCCCGCACGCAGGAAGCCGGTCTCGGAGGCTCCGCGCGAGCCGCGCAGCAGCACCGGCGGCTCGTCGACGAGCGCCTCCTCGAGCAGGCGCCAGGCGCCATCGACCGGTTCCGGTGTCGGCAGCGACGCGGGCGGTCCTCCCTCGGCGCCGGGCAGCCAGTCGTCGCCGGTGCCGGGCTCGAGGGCGGTCGCGACGGCGGGTAGCGCCGCCAGCGACGCGCGGAGCGCCGCGAGGTCGCGCGGCGACGCGGTCGGTCGCGCCGTCTTCGCGAGCAGGCGCTCGAGATCGCGCACCGGACGCAGGCGTTCGCGCAGACCCGCCCGCCGGCGATCGCGCTCGGCCAACCACGCGACGGCGTCCTGACGCGCCTCGATCGCGGCGACGTCGACGAGCGGATAGGCGAGCCAGCGCGCGAGACGACGCGCGCCCATCGGCGTTCCCGTGGCGTCGAGACGTTCGATCAACGTGCCGCGTCGCGTCCGGTCGACGGCGCTCTCGAAGAGCTCGAGGTGCGCACGCGTCGCGGCGTCGAGGACCATCGCATCGCCGAGCGCATAGCGACGCAAACGCGCGGCGTGGCGGAGCGCAAAGGGCTGCAACGCACCGAGGTAGCTGAGCACCGCGGCAGCAGCCCGCGTAGCGCCATCGCCGCTGCGCGGATCGAAGCCCGGGGGCTGCGCAGGCGCGGATCGGGGATCGAAGCTCTCCGGCGGCACTGGGGTCATCACGGCATCCGGGAGCGCCGCCGCGAGCGCCGCTTCCCACGCGGGGGCGCAAGCAGCCGGCACGAGCAGTTCGCGCGGAGCGATCCGCTGCAGCTCCTCGATCAACGCGCCGGGCAACGCGCCGTCGGCGAACCCGCCGGACAACACCGTGGCGCGGAACTCCCCGGTGGACGCCTCGAGCACCGCCAGGCCGATCTCCCCTGTCTCGGCGCCCGCCGCTCCTGGATCGAGCGCCACCAGCGACACCTCGCGGATCGCCTCGAGTCCCTCCGGATCGCCGACCAGACCGGGAGTCAGCACTTCGACGACCTCGCGCCGGACGAGTCGCTTGCCGCCGGTGTCCCGCGGGCTCTCGACCTGCTCGCAGATCGCGACGCGGAAGCCGAGCTCCGCCAGGCGTTTCAGATAGGGGTCGGCGCCGTGAACGGGAACGCCGCACATCGGCACGGCATCCGGCTTGCCTTTGTCGCGTGTCGTGAGCGTGATGTCGAGGAGCGGCGCGGCTCGCTCGGCGTCCTCGAGGAAGAGTTCATAGAAGTCCCCCATGCGGTAGAACACGATCGCGTCGGGGTGCTGCGCCTTGATCGCGAGGTACTGGCGCATCATCGGCGTGTCGAGCGCACTGCGTGTCACGCGAAGGCCTCGTCGGCATCGGGGATCTGCACGAGGTCACTGCGCTGTTCGAGTACGCTCAGCAGCTCCTCGTGGGCCTTCGCCGCCTCGGCGTCCCGGTTCTCGCTGCGCAACAGACGGCCGAGCGCCACGTGCGTCGCCAACGCGTTCGGATCGCGCTCGAGCGCAGCGCGCAGCTCGGCCAAGGCTTCCTCCGCAGCACCATGGGCGGCGAGCATCCGGGCGAGTGCGATGCGCGCCTCGAAATCATCGGGCTGCGCATCGAGGAGGCCCCGCAGCCACGTCCCGAAGTCCTGTGGCCGCCCCGTCGCCTCGAAGACCGGACCGATCCGCGGATAGATCCGCCGGCCCGCGCGGCGATCCAGGTCAGGAGCCCGTCGCCAGGCGGCCAGCGCCCGCTTCGGTCGCCCGAGTTCCAACTCCACTTCGCCGAGGGCGATCCAAGCGCGCACGCAGCGAGAATCCCTGCGCAGCGCGCGACGCAACGCCTTTCGCGCAGCCCCGGGATGGCCTTCGAGCCGCTCGATCTCTGCCACCTGACTCCACAACGTCGCCTCGGTCACGCGCGGATCACTGCCCTCGGCCTTCGCGAGCCGAGGCACCAGCGGGAGTGCACGCTGCGGTTCCCGCGTGTCTACGAACAACGTGACGAGCGCGCGCAGAGCGCGCGGATGGCCGGGTTGGTCGAGCAGCACCTCCTCGTACGCAGCAATCGCCCGGCGCAGGAAGCCGCCGGCACGAAAGTCGTCGGCGAGGCCCAGCAGTGCTTCGACGCGGAGTTCGGGGGCAACGTCACGCCGCAGCAGCAGGTTCTGATGCAGGTGGACGGCGCGTCCGACCTCCCCCCGCTGCCGGAACAGGCGCGCCAACGCAAGATAGACCTCGAGTTCCGTGGAGTCGCTGCGAACGACCGCCGCGAGCAGTGTCTCCGCCCGCTCGAGATCTCCGTCCAGCACGGCGACCAGCGCCCGGCGGATCGCGACCTCACGGTCCCGCGGAGTGGCCACGAATCCCTGCCCTCGGCTCCACCAGCCCGCCACCGGGGTCAATGGCCCCGGGCGATGGAGCCCTGCACTCGGGCCATCGGCACGCCCGCCGAGCCTCGGACCGCGGCCTCCGACGAGGACGCAAGCGGCAGGTTGCGGAGCTGATGCAGCTCCGCTTCGAGTCCGTGCGCCACCTTCCGCCAGCGGCGCGTCGTCAGCGCCGTCCGGGCCAGCGGTACGAGCGCAGCGAGACCGACGAGCACGGCGCCCGCGGCGAAGGCGCCGACCAACGCCGACCACAGCGGGATCTCGTCGATCACGCCGACCAGGTAGTCCACGCGAACGGGCTCGAGATTCGCGTGGGCGAATCTCCAGCCGAGCACCAACGCAGCCACGAAGATCGCGACGGCGACCAGGCGGCGGACGCTCCGCATAGACGTGCTCCTGGGGGGCAGGGAAGAATCAGGCCGGGAGCGACTCTCCGGAATCGTTCGTCGATCCGCTCGCGGGGGGCGAGCGATCGACCATCTCCTTCAGCTCCTTGCCGACCTTGAAAAAAGGCGTGCGCTTGGCGGGAATGTTCACCATCTCCCCGGTCTTCGGATTCCGGCCATCGCGCGCTTCGCGGATCTTCACCTGGAAGCTCCCGAACCCTCGGATCTCGATCCGCTCGCCCCGACGCAGAGCGTCCGTCATCGAGTCGAAGATCGTGTTCACGACGACCTCGGTGTCCTTCTTCGAGATGTGCAGCGTCCGCTCGGCCACCTTCTCGATGAGACCGCTCTTCGTCATCGCCTCCCTCCCGAGCCGCGAACGCCCGGTGTTCTGGCCGCTCCGCTAGTCGTCGTTCTTCTGCGCGAGCTTCTCGGCGAGCAGATCGCCCAGCGTGGACCGCTGGCTCTTCGCCATCTCCGCCGCCTGTTCGGTCAGCGCCTTGCGTGTCTGCTGATCGTGCATCGCCTTGACAGACAGGGAGATCTTCTGCTCGTTCGGATCGACGCGGGTGACGATCGCTTTCACGCGGTCGCCTACCTTCACGACATCCGCCGGCGACGAGACCGCCTCCGCCGCGAGCTCTCCGGTGTAGATCAGACCCTCGATGCCCTCGGCGAGCCGCACGAACGCACCGAAATCGGCGACGCTCGACACCTCGCCTTCGACCTCCGAGCCGAGCGGATAGCTCTTCTGGATGCCATCCCACGGGTTCGCCTGCAGTTGCTTGATGCCGAGCGAGAACTTCTCGTTCTCCTTGTCGATCTTCAGCACCACAGCCTCGACCTCGTCGCCCTTCTCGAACTTCTCTCCGGGATGCTTGATCTGCTCCGTCCAGGAGATATCCGAGACGTGCACCAGGCCGTCGATGCCTTCTTCGAGTCCGACGAAGATCCCGAAGTTGGTGATGTTGCGAACCGTCCCGCGCACGTGGGTCCCGACCGGGTATTTCTCCTCGATCAAGCTCCACGGATTGGGTTCGATCTGCTTCATGCCGAGCGAGATCTTGCGGTTGCCCTCATCGATATCGAGAACGACCGAGTCCACCGTGTCTCCGACCGAGACGACCTTCGACGGATGCTTGACCCGCTTGGTCCACGACATCTCCGAGACGTGGACGAGCCCCTCGATCCCAGCCTCCAGCTCGAGGAATGCGCCGTAGTCCGTGAGCGAGACTACCTTGCCCTGGATGCGCTTCCCGATCGGGTACTTGTGCGCTGCATCGACCCACGGATCCGGCTGGATCTGCTTGAGACCGAGCGAGACGCGCTCGCTCTCGTGGTCGAACTTCAGGACCTTCACCTTCAGCTGATCGCCCACCTGGAACAGGTCGCTCGGGTGGTTGACCCGGCCCCACGACATGTCGGTCACGTGGAGCAGGCCGTCGATGCCGCCGAGATCGATGAACGCGCCGTAGTCGGTGAGGTTCTTGATCACGCCATCGACGATCTGGCCGACCTCCAGCGTCTGCAGCGTGTCGCGGCGCTGGCGCTCGCGCTCCTTCTCTAGCAGGGCCCGTCGGGAGAGCACGATGTTGCCGCGGCGTTTGTTGAACTTGATGATCTTGAACGCCGTGCGCTCGCCCATCAGCGCTTCCAGGTTGCGGACCGGACGCAGATCCACCTGGGAACCGGGCAGGAACGCCTTCACCCCGATGTCTACGGACAGGCCGCCCTTGACGCGCGCGACGATGACTCCCTCGACGGCCTCGTCGGCCTCGAAAGCGCGGCTGATGTCGTCCCAGATCTTGAGCCGGTCCGCCTTCTCCTTCGAGAGCGTGATGCGGCCATCGATGTCCTCGGTCTCTTCGATCAGGACGTCGACCCTGTCCCCGGGTTTGACGAGGACGCTGCCGTCATCGTCCATGAGCTCCCAGAGGGGGATCAACCCCTCCGATTTGAAGCCCACGTCCACGTGCACGTGCTCGCCATCGATCCCGAGCACGGTGCCCTGGACGACCTCGCCCTCCTTGATCGTGCGAGAGGTCTTTTCGAAGAGCTCGGCAAAGCTCTCCGGATCTGCAGTCTGCGGTTCGGTCATGCTGTCAGTCATGCGGTGTGTTCGAACTCCCTTCGGGGCCACGCGCCTGCGTGGCCCTGGATTTCCGGGTTTCCGCCCCCGGATCGGGCGAGATCCTCGATGCGTTTCGAGAGGCGATCGGCTCCGAGCGTCGCTCGCCTCTGCATTTCAATCATCGCCGAGCCCGTCCGGCGCCTCTCCAGCGACGAGCTGCGTTCGAGCTTCGGCAATCCATCGTTCGAGCGCCTCTGCGTCCCCGGCTTCGATCACGCGAGCGATCTCACCGAGTTCGGCAGCCACCCGTGCGAGCGGCCCGCCCATCGCTTTGGCATTGGCGGTGAGGATATCGGCCCAGAGCTCCGCGTCGCTGCGCGCGATCCTCGTGAAATCCCGAAAGCCGGGCCCCGCCACCTGACGCGCCCCGGCCGGCGCCTCCCCGAGCGCACGGACGAACGCGAAGGCGAGAACATGGGGAAGGTGACTCATCCACGCCACCTCGCGGTCGTGGCCGGTCGGGTCGCGGCGCAAAACCCGGGCCCCGAGGCTCGTCCAGAGTCCTTCGATCCTGGCGACGGCCGCTGCCGGGGCCTCCGGGGCCGGGGCCACGATGCAGGTGGCGCCCTCGAAGAGATCGGGGCGGGCGTGGTCGGGTCCCTTCTCGTGGCTGCCGGCCATCGGATGCGATCCGACATAGACGACGCTGGGGGGCAAGAGACCCGGAATCGTCTCCGCGAGCACCGCCTTGACGCTTCCGACGTCCGTGACGAGCGCCCCTGCGGAGAGCCGCGGCGTCGCTGCGCGCAGCACACGTCCCATGAGACCCACGGGGGTCGCAAGGACGACGAGGTCTGCCCCGGCCACGGCTTCGGCCGGATCGACCGTCACCCGATCGACGAGCCCGCGCTCGAGCGAGCGCGCGAGCGGCCCCGGACGCCGGCCGCAGCCGACGACCTCGCCGGCCAGGCCGCGCTTGCGCGCGGCCCACGCGAGCGATCCACCCAGCAGTCCGAGGCCGAGGACCGCGATGCGCTCGAAGCGCGCGCTCGGCGTCCCGCTCATCGCGCGCGCTCCTCGTCGATCCGGCGCAGCGCCTTCACGAGCCGCTCGATCTCCTCGGGCAGGCCGACCGTGATCCGCACGTAGTCGGGCAGGCCGAACCCGCCGAGCGGGCGCACGATCACGCCCTCGCGCAGCAGTCGCTCGTAGGCGCCGGGGCCCGGTCGGGCGAGCACGAAATTCGCCTCGCTCGGCCAGACCTCGATGCCGAGCGCGCTGAGCTCGCGCGTCAGCGTGTCGATGCCGTCGGCGTTGACTCGGCGCGTGCGCTCGAGATGCTCGACGTCGTCGAGCGCCGCCGCCGCCGCCACCTCGGCGAGCAGGTTCACGTTGAACGGATGCCGCGCGCGCTCGAGGAAGCCCGCCAGCTCGGGATCCGCGACGCCGTAGCCGACCCGCAGGCCGGCGAGACCGAGGTTCTTCGAGAACGTCCGCACGACGAGCGTGCCGGGACGCCGGCGCACCCACGCCATGGCATCGGGAAAGTCCGGCCGCCGGGCGAAGTCCGCGTAGGCCTCGTCGACGACGAGCACGAGATCCTCCGGCAGTGCGGCCGCGAAGCGCTCGAAGTCGTCGGCGCCGATGCTGGTGCCCGTGGGGTTGTTCGGATTGCACACGATGGCGACACGCGTGCGGTCCGTGACCGCGCGCGCCATCGCGGCGAGGTCGTGCACCATCTGCGCATCGAGCGGCACGGCGACGGGTGTCGCGCCCATGCCGCGGGTCACGATCGGATACATCGCGAACGATGGCCAGGCGAACACGCACTCGTCACCGGGGCCCAGGAACGCCTTGGCGACCAGCTCGAGGAGTTCGTCGGCGCCGCAGCCGAACACCAGCTGCTCGGGCGCCACGTCGAGCCGACGCGAAAGCTTGTCGCGCAGCACGAAGCAGGCTCCGTCGGGATAGCGGTGGACGCCGGCGAGCGCCTCGCGCAACGCGGCGAGCGCCATCGGCGACGGGCCGAGCGGGTTCTCGTTGGACGCGAGCTTCACGACCCCCGTCAGCCCGAGTTCGCGCTCGAGCGCCTCGATCGGCTTGCCCGGCACGTACGGCTGGAGCGCGGCGATCCAAGGCTTCACGCGCGACGCGACGCTCACGACGCGCCCCCTTCGCCGCTCGTCGTCGCTCGCGGGAACGATCCGAGTACGCGGTGCGAATGCGCGGCGGCGGCCGCTTCGGCGAGCGCGGCGACGACGGCCGGATCTTCGCGATGTCCCTCGAGATCGAGGAAGAACAGGTACTCGAACGGCTTGCCCGGCATCGGTCGAGACTGGATCGACGTGAGGTTCACGCCGTGGCGGGCAAAGGGTTCGAGCAATCCGTGTAGCGCACCGGGCTGTGTCTTGCGCACGGTGAACACCGCCGACGTGAGATCCTGTCCGCTACGCGTTGCCGGCTCCTGCCCGAGCAGCAGGAATCGCGTCGTGTTGTCGCGCCGGTCCTCGATTGCGCGCGCGACGGGCTTCAGGCCATAGGTCTCGCCGGCGACCGCGCTGGCGACAGCCGCCACCGCGGGGTCGTCCGCCGCGCGCCGCGCCGCTGCCGCGGTGCTCGCCGTCTCCACGCGCTCGACGCCCGGCAGATGCCGATCGAGCCACAGCCGGCACTGCGCGAGGCCCTGCGGGTGGGAGGCGACGCTCTTCAAGTCCTCGAGCCGGCCGCTGCGCGAGAGCAACTGGTACGAAACCCGAAGCAGCATCTCTCCGCACAGGGCGACCTGCGTGGTCGCCAGCGTGTCGAAGGTCTCGGTGACGACGCCCTGCGTGGTGTTCTCGATGGGCGCCACGCCGTGCTCGACATCGCCTCGCTCGACGGACGCGAAGATCTCGGCGATCGGGGTGACCGCCACCAGCGTGGCCGATGCCCCGAAGAACCGCCGCGCCGACTCGTGCGCGAAAGTGCCCTCGGGCCCCAGGTAGGCGATGCGCAGCGGGCGCTCGAGCGCTCGCGTCGCCGAGATGATCTCGCGGAATACCGGCTCGATCGCGCCGGTCGGGAACGGTCCGGCGTTCTCGCGGCCGAGCGCCTCGAGCAGATCGCGCTCCCGGCCGGCGGCGAAAACCGCCCGGCCCGCGCGCGCCTTGAGCTGGCCGACCTGCTTCCCGAGCGCGGCCCGCTCGTTCAGGCGCGCCAAGATCTCGCGGTCGACCCGGTCGATCTCGGCGCGCAACCCCGCCAGCCCGGCATCGATCGCGGCGGCGATCGTCGGGTCCACGGCGCTGTCCTCGGCGCTGGCGTCAGGGCCTCGAGTCATGCGGTCGTCCGGCTCCCATCAAGTTGCCGTCGGGAGGCCGCTCGGCGGGGCCGACCGGCGGGCAGGATCGGATCCGACGTCGGACCCAGAGCCGGAATCGGGAGGGAGCCGGCGGTCCGGGCGCTGGGCTCGCCGCCCGAAAGCGGGCGCAGTCTACTGGAGGCAGCGCGCAGTCGCAAAGATTCGTTCGGGTTTCCGGCCGGTTGGGGCTCCGGCGCGCGAGCCGGGGAAGGCCTTCTGGTCGCATCAAGGACCGGGCCACTCGAGCCGATGATCGAGGGGCGCAGGGAGCGCCGTCCGATGCCCGAATCCTGGCTCGCCGAGCGGCGGCAGCCGCGCGACAGCCTGGCGACGAAGATCATCTTCTTCGTCTTCCTGTCGACGTTCGTGACGTCTCTGGTGGTGAGCTGGATCTCGGTCCAGTCCACGTACGCATTCCTGCGCGCCCACCTCGAGGAAACCTACCCGGCGTTGCTCCGCCAGGCGGACCAGCGGCTGGCCAACGCCACGCGCGATGCGCTGGCGTTGCTCGACCTCCTCGCCCGAGAGCCCGCCATCGCACGGACGGCCACCGGCGAGCGCGGCGTGCCGGGCACCGCCGACACACTCCTCGAACAGCGGCTGGCCGCCTCGATGCTGCTCTCCCGGATCGCCATCTTCGACGCCGAGGGCAACCTCCGGACCGATCCCCGCGCGGATGAGGGTGCCGCAGGACCTCGGCTGGCTGGGCCAACGATCGTCGTGAATCCGCCGGAGCTGCGCACTGTCGACGGGAGACTGCGAGCGGCTCAGCCGATCCAGGATGCGGCGGGAGAGGTGATCGGATGCCTCGAGGCGGAGCTCCCCCCGCCGGAGGAGCTGCTGGGTCTCGACGACGCATCGATCGGCTCGATCGTCCACCTGGTCGATCGCGAAGGACGCATTCTGGCGGGGGGAGATCCTACCGCCGCCTCGACGTTCGGAAGCTTTCCGGCCGAACTGCTCGCCCACACGGAAGGCCCTCGGCTGTTCGAGTTCCGGACCGCGGACGGCCGCCGCGCGATCGGCACCAGCCGACGCCTCGGCGTCGGCGACTGGAGCCTCGTCGCCGCCGCCCCGGTCGAGCGGGCCTTCGCGCCGCTGTTCGCCGTGGTGACGCGGATCTTCGTCATCGACCTCGCCGTCGTGCTGCTGTTCAGCTTCCTCGCCTACGAGATCACGTCGGCGATCGTACGCCCGCTCGAACAGCTCTCCGACGCCGCGCGGCGGATCTCCCAGGGAGAGTTGGAGGTGGAGATCGCCGACGATCGCCGGCGCGACGAGATCGGCCTGCTGACGCGAACGTTCAACGACATGGCGCGGCGGCTGCGCCGCAGCCGATCGGAGATCGACCAACAGCACCGCCAGCTCCGGGAACAGAACGATCAGCTCCAGCAGGCCAACGAGGTGCTCGAGCAGCTCTCGATCACCGACGGGCTCACGAAACTCCACAACCATCGATATTTCCAGGACACGCTGACCCGAGAGATCAAGCGCAGTTCGCGGACCGGCGAGCCGCTGGCGATGCTGCTGATCGACATCGACGACTTCAAGGCACTGAACGATGGACTCGGGCACGCCGCCGGAGACGCGGTGCTCGAGCGCATCGCGCGGATCCTCAACGAATCTGTGCGCGAGTCCGACATCCTCGCGCGCTACGGCGGCGAGGAGTTCGTGGTGCTCGCGACGGGCACCGCTCTCGATCACGCCGTCTACGTCGCCGAGAAGGTCCGCACCGCGGTCGCAGAGTCGTCGTTCGGGATCGATGCCGCCGGCGAGCCCATGCGCATCACGGTGTCGATCGGTGTCGCGGCGTTCCACGGCGACCGTCGGAGCTTCTTCGACAACGCCGATCGCGCGCTCTACCGCGCCAAGGCCGCCGGCAAGAACTGTGTCGTGGCGGCGGAGGATATTGGCGGCTCGATCACCTGAACCGCGGCGGGGGAAGCGGGATCCGCGAATCGGTCCTAGGCTCGGGATTCCACCCTGCCACCGAACCGGCACTGTCGCCGCGCGGCTCCGCCGCGGGGAGGGCTCGTGACGCGCGTCGTCGGACTGAGCGGAGGAATCGGCACCGGCAAGAGCACCGTCGCGCGCATGCTGGCCGAGCTCGGCGCCGTCGTCATCGACGCCGACGCGATCGTGCACCGGCTGCAGGCGGCCGGCTCGCCACTCCTCGACGAGATCGCCGTCGCATTCGGCGCCGACGTGATCGGTGCGGATGGCGAGCTGGATCGCAAGCGTCTCGGCGATCTCGTGTTCCGCGACGCGACGGCGCGCGCGCGCCTCAACGCGATCGTCCACCCGCGGGTCGGCGCCGAGATGGCGCGGGAGCTCGCCGCTGCGCGCGCGGCCGGAGCGCCGCTCGCCGTGCTCGACATCCCGCTGCTCTTCGAAGGTCGCGCGGCTGGATCAGGCGGCGCGTCCGCGCTCGGCTTCGACGCGACCGTCCTCGTGTATGCCCCGCGCGAGCGACAGATCGAACGGACGCTGGCGCGCGATGGCGGCACGCGTGAGGACATCGAGCGGCGGCTGGCAGCGCAGCTCCCGATCGACGAGAAGCGGGCGCTCGCGGACCACGTCATCGACAACGCCGGCACGCGCGACGAAACCGAGCGACAGGTGCGGGCGCTGTTCGGGAGACTCGCCGGCGACGCGGCGTAGGATTCGCCGGCGGGGCGGCAGCGAGTAGACCGGCTTGGCCAGCGGCTCGGCGCTGGGATAGCGTCGCTCCGCCGTGTCCGACCTCACCGTGCGCCTCGAGCGCTTCTTCGCCGCGCGCTTCCCGAAAGCGGCTGGCCTGCGGGTCACCGATCTCGAGACGCATACGGAAGGCTTCTCGCAGGAGACCTTTTCGTGCACCGTCGAGCGCATGCTCGGAGGCGCCCGCGAGCGCACGCACTGGGTCGTAAAACGGGAGCCGACCGCCGGGCTGCTCGAACCCTACGATCTCGAACCCGAGTTCCGCGTCCTCCACGGGCTCGCCGGAGTGCCGCTCCCCGCTCCTGCCACGCCCTGGTTCGAGCGCGATCCCGCCGTGTTGGAACGCCCGTTCTACGTGATGGAGCGACTGCCGGGCGAGGTGCCGCTCCCGGTTCCCGGACCGGATGGCGACGGACCCTTCACGGCAAGCGAGCGTACGGCGCTCGCGCCGCAAGTGATGGACGCTCTCGCTGCGCTGCATGCCGTCGACTGGCGGGCGCGCGGGTTCGCGTTCCTCGGGGCGCCGACCTGCGGTGACAGCGCGGCGCGCGAAGTCGAGCGCTGGGCCGATCGCCTCGATCGCAGCAGCCTCGAGTTGGCTCCCGTGGTCATCGAGGCGCTCGTCTGGCTGCGCCGTCATGCATCCGACGATGCCGATGTCGTTCTACTGCACGGCGACTTCCGACTCGGCAACTGGCTCGTCACGCGCAGCGGGGAGACGACGCGTCTCAGCGGCGTCCTCGACTGGGAGATGGTGCATCTCGGCGATCCGGCCGAGGACGTCGCCTGGTGCGTCTCGCACCTCTGGCGCGGCCAGACGCCGCGCGCCGCGTGTCTCGCGCCGCCCGCGGAGCTGGTGCAGCTCTACGAGCGCGCCTCGGGCCGGCGCCTCGACCCCGACCGGCTGCGCTTCTACGAGGTGCTCGCGATCGTGAAGATGCTCGCGATCATGAGCACCGGTGTGTGCGCGTTTCGAGAGGGCCGCACGCGCGATCTGCGGATGGCGCTGTTCGATCACCAGATGGTGATGCTCCACGCGTTGCTGGCGGCGCTGCGTGGTTGGCTTCCGCTGCCGCCCTGAGGAGGTTCCCATGCGCATCGCGGTCGAGCGCCTGCTCGAAGGCGTCACGCAGACGCTGCTCGAGCAGGTGCTGCCCCGACTCGAGGGACGCGCCGCCCGCGGACAGCTCTTCGCGGCGGTCGAGGTCCTGCGCAACCTCGAGCGGCGCGCCGACTGGGTCGAGGCGCCGCTCGCCGAGGAAGCCGCGTCCGCGGAGAGCGCCCTGCGCGCAGCGGCGGAGCGGTTGCGCGACGCGCAGGACGCAGCGCTCGCCGTGCGGATCGAAGCGCGGCTCACGAGCTGGCCGTCCGCTCCGACGACGGATCGGGTCCGCGCGGCGCGCGCCACGCTCTGCGACGCCTTCGGGTGGCTCGACGAGGCTCCGCCGGCTGCGGCCGCCGCCGCGCGGCCGCCGCTCGGTGCGCATCTAGCCGCCCAGGCCGTGCGCGACATCTCGCGGCTGGCGCCCGGATCCCTCCTCGAGGAAGTCTCGCGAGGCTGACGCCTCCCCACCCAGGAGTTCCGATGCTGCACCTCCTCGACGATCACCCGATCCACCAGACGCCCGAGCCGCTGCTGCATCCGGGCACCGGCGATCGCAACCACTACGACCGTTTTTTCTTCAATGGCTACACGCGCGATGGATCGCTGTTCTTCGCCGTCGCCCTCGGCACCTATCCGAACCGCGGCATCCGAGATGCGGCCTTCAGCGTCGTCCGCGGGGGTCGGCAGCACGCGCTGCATGCGTCGCGGGAGGCGGGGGGCCGGGAGCCGCTCGTCGTCGGCCCCGTCGGGATCGACATCGTGGAGCCGATGCGGACGCTGCGCGTCCGCGTGGCGGCCAACGAGTCCGGGCTCGAAGCCGACCTGCGCTTCCGTGCGTGCACCGCGGCGGTGGAGGAGCCGCGCTTCGTGCGTCGCGAGCAGGGCCGACTGATGATGGATCTCACTCGCTTCACACAGTTCGGCTGCTGGGAGGGCTGGATCGCAGTGGCGGGTGAGCGGGTCGAACTGTCCGCGGAGGCGGTGCTCGGCTGCCGCGATCGCTCCTGGGGGATGCGGCCGATCGGCGAGCGCGCGCCCGGACCGATGCCGGCGGCACCGCAGTTCTTCTGGCTGTGGGCACCCCTGCATTTCGCCGACTGCTGTACGCACTTCGCGGTCAACGAGGACGCTGCCGGCACGCGCTGGCACCAGAACGGCGTCGTGGTCCCGCTGCTCGCACCGGATGGCGACCCCGTCGACGCGCGCGGCGTCGAGGTGCTGCCGGACGTGCGACACCGGATCGAGTGGCAGCCGGGCACGCGGCGAGCGGCGCACGCGCAGCTCACGCTGGCGGCCCCCCTCCGCGAGACGCGGGAGATCGTGCTCGAACCGATCCTGACCTTCCAGATGCTCGGCCTCGGCTACCTGCATCCCGAGTGGAGCCATGGCGTCTGGAAGGGCCCCGAGGCGGTCGCCAGCGAGTCCTGGGAACTCGCCGATCGCGCTCCGCTCGATCCCCGCCACCTACACGTCCAGCAGCTGTGCCGCGCCCGCATGGGCGCCCGCGAGGGCCTCGGCGTCCTCGAACAGCTCGTGATCGGGCCTCACGCCCCCAGCGGCTTCGCGTCGCTGCTCGACGGCGCTCCCGTCAAGAAAGGGGCCGGGTTGGATCCGTAAACTTTTCCCCGAACGGGGAAAAGTTGACGGATCCAACCCGGCCCCTTTCTTGACGCTCATCGGGTCGGCAGGGGGGTGTGACGGATCACGACGCCGGCTTCGGCGAGGAGGGATTCGGCGCGCGTATCGAGATGGTATGCAGCGTTGTAGACCAACTCGCTGAGCCCGGCATTGATGATCAGCTTGGTACAGATGAGGCACGGGAAGAAGGTCGTGTAGAGCGAGCCGCCCCGGACCGAGACGCCGTGGTACGCGGCCTGGATGATCGCGTTCTCCTCGCCGTGCGAGCACAGGCACTCGTCGAGACGCGTGCCGGATTCGGCGAAACCGTTGCAGCGCGGGCAACCGCCCTCGTTGCAATTGCGAACACCGCGCGGCGTCCCGTTGTAACCGGTGGAAACGATGCGCCGGTCGCGTGCGATCACGGCCCCGACGTGGCGCTTCACGCAATTGCTGCGCGATGCGACGACCTGCGCGATCGACAGGAAGTACTCGTCCCAGCCCGGGCGCACGAACCCGAGCGACGCTTCCAGCACACGCTGCACCTGCTCGTGCAATCCCGCGAGATCGCCGTCGTTGCGCAGCTCGACGTCGGCGAGCTCCGCCACGGCGTCGAGCTGTTGCATCGCGACGTCTTCGCTCCCGCGCTCACGCCCTTCGAGCGCGAGCAGCCGCTCGAGGCTGTCGGGATCACCGGGGCGACCGCGCGCGCGCATGCGCTCGAAGCGCAGCGTTGGATCGGCATCGACCCACAGTAGCTGGAACTTCGGGCCGAGCGCGCGCAGAGCCTCGACCTCGGCTGGGTGGCGGATCGAGTCGATGACGTAGTTCCTGTCCGGCTGCATCTTCGCTGCCAGGCGAGCGGCGAGCACCCCGGCTCCGTGCGCCGCCCGCAGCGCGCGCCCGGTCTCGATCATCCGCTCGCGGGTCTCCTCGACGCCTTGGCGGCGCAGCTCGTCGCGGATCGCGTCGGACAGCGACAGCGGATAGAAGCTGCGCGCCTCCAGATAGGCGACGACCTCGCCCTTGCCGGCGCTGTTGGGTCCCGAGACGCCCAGGATCATCGACCGTTCCCCTCCCCTGCCGGCCCGGCGAGCCCGATGCGTTGCGGCAGCTCCTCGAGCCCGCGGATCCGCTCGCACGCGGCGTCGGCATAGCCGCCCGTTGCGTCCATCAGGATCGGCCGAAGTCCGGCCGCGCGCGAGCCCTCGACGTCGATCGACCAGATGTCGCCGACGAAGACCGTCCGGTCCGCCGGCACGTCGAGCCGTGCGAGTGCACGCCGGAAGATCTCGGGGTCGGGCTTCTCGACGCCTTCGAGGTGGGAATCCACGATCAGCTCGAGCGAGCGCGCGAGTCCCGCGGCCTCGAGCAGCGCCGCCGCCCGGCCGTCGGCGTTCGAGACCACCCCCGTGCGCAGACCCGCGCGGCGCAGCACGGCGAGCGTCTGCTGGGCGCCCGGCGTCGGGACGCGCCACAGATTGGCGTCGCTGTGGTCCGCACGCAGCTCCGGAACCAGCTCCGCGCGCACACTCTCCGCGACTCCCGCGGCGGCGAGCAGGTCGTCGAAGTAGTCCGGGACCCGCGTCGCGTCGGTCCCGCGCACGCTTCCGAGACGTTCCGCGTGCGCGTCGATCGCACGGCGAGCCGCCGCCTCGGCTCGCGCGAGCGCCGGCGCCCGCAGCTGCACGCCGCGCCGGGCCGCGCGCGCAGCGATCGCCTCGTAGTCGAGACGCAGCAGGACGCCCCCGAGATCGAACAGCACGGCCGCGACGGGACTCGTTCGTGTGCGGGGGGACGTTCCCAAGACGCTGGCGATGTAGCACAGCGCGCCCGGCTCTGGCAGCTTGGCCCGTCGTGCGGATCTGGATCAGCGGCGCGCGCGGCTTCGTCGGCTCCTGGCTGGCGCCTCGGCTCGAGGCGGCGGGCCATGCCGTCATCGCCGTCGATCGCGATGTCGACCTCGTGGACGCCGCGGCCGTCTCGGCGTCGATCGCGGCTGCGCGACCCGATGCGATCGTGCATCTCGCCGCGCTGGCGTCGGTGGCCGCATCGATCGACGATCCCGCCGCGACCGCGCGCGTCAACACGATCGGCGCACTCCACTTGCTGCGCGCTACGGCGCAGCATGCGCCGCGCGCGCGCGTCGTGCTGGTCGGCTCCGGCGAGGTCTACGGCGCGGCCACCGACGATGCCCCGTTCGACGAGCGCGCGCCCCTCGTGCCGGGGTCTCCCTATGCCCGCTCGAAGGCCGCCGCCGACCTGCTCGGCGCCGCCTACAGTGCCCGCGGCCTCGACGTGATCCGGGCGCGCCCGTTCAATCACACGGGGCCCGGCCAGAGCGATGCCTTCGTCGCTTCGAGCTTTGCCCGCCAGCTGGCGGAGATCGAAGCCGGGCGCCGGGCGCCGGAGCTGCGCGTCGGCAACCTCCGGTCCGTGCGCGACTTCCTGGACGTCGCCGACGTCGTCGACGCCTACGAGCAGCTGCTCGACCCCGCCGTTCCAGCGGACGTCTACAACATCGCCAGCGGAACCGGCGTCTCGATCGGCGCGTTGCTCGAGCATCTGCTCGCATGCTCGACGGCGCGGCCCGTCGTGCGCGAGGACCCCGAGCGCTGGCGTCCGACCGATGCGGCGGTCGGAGACGCGAGCCGGCTCCGCCTCGTGACCGGCTGGAACCCGAGCCGCCCGCTGGCCGACACGCTCGCGCGTCTGCTCCAGGACTGGCGCGAGCGCCTCAGGACGTCGCCGTGAGCGCCAACCAGGCGTCGCCGCTCGCATCGGCTTCGGTCCGTGCCGCGACGACGCGCGCGCCGAGCGCCGCGAGTGCCGACTCCATTGCCGCGCGGTCGTCGACGAGCAGCCCCGAGAGCACGAGGCTCCCGCCGCGCCGCAAAAGCGCCGCCAGATCGCTCAGCAGCGGCGTCACCTCGCGCCGGAGCATGTTGGCGACGACGACGTCGAAGCGCGCCGGGGTCAGCGCCGACACGGAGCCGGTGAAGACCTGCAGCCCGTCGCCGAGTCCGTTCGACGCGGCGTTCTCCCGCGTCTCGCGGGCTGCGATCGGATCGAGGTCACACGCCACCGCCGCATGCGCACCGAGCGCCAACGCAGCGAGCGCCAGCACGCCGCTGCCGCAGCCCACGTCGAGCACGCGCGCGCCTGCCAGCTCGGCGTGCGCCGCATCGATGGCTGCCAGGGCGAGCGCCGTCGTCGCATGCGCGCCGGTGCCGAAGGCCTGCCGGGGCTCGATCACGAGCTGTCGCTGTCCGCGCAGCTCGGCGTGCGCGGCGAATGGCGGACGCACGACCAGGCGCTCCGACACCACCAGCGGTCGCAGTCCCTGCTTCCACGTCTCGGGCCAGTCGGTCGCCGGCACCGGCTCGCTGCGGTCGACGGCGCCGGCGCCGAGGCACGCGACGAGCGCCCGATGCACCGCTTCCGCGCGCGCGGCCGGGGCATAGATGATGAGCGTTCCGTCGGCTCGCTCCTCGCTCCCGCAGGCGCCTTCCTCCCAGGCTTCCGCGCCGGCGATCTCCCCGCGCTCTCCCTCGGCGCGGGCGCGGATCCGCACGAAGCGATCGCTGGCGGGCTTCGGACTTCTCGCGCTCATCTTGCTCCCCGGCTGCTACTTCGCCCATCTCGCCGGGGGCCAGCTCCGGCTGCTGCGAGCGGCCCAGCCCATCGCCACGGTCCTGGCCGACGCCGGAACCGAGGCCACGGTGCGCGAGGCGCTCGAGCTGGTGGATCCCGTGCTCGTGCACGCCCGCGCGCTCGGGCTCGACGTGACGAGTCAGTATAGGACCTACGCCGAATGGCCCGGCGACCGCGTCGTGACGACGCTCGTCGCGACGCGCCCGCACGAGGTCGAGCCGGCGGGCTTCTGGTTCCCGATCGTCGGTCGCCTGCCGTACAAGGGCTACTTCGACGCGGCGCGTGCCGAGGTCGAGGCGGCGCGCCTGCGCGACGAGGGGCTCGACGTCTGCGTGGTGCCGGTGGCGGCGTTTTCCACGCTCGGCTGGTTCTCCGATCCGGTCACCACGCCGCTGCTGCGCGCGGGCATCGGTCGCTTCGTCGAGACGCTGCTCCACGAGCTGGTCCACGCGACCGTATTCGTCGCCGGCGATGCTGCGCTGAGCGAAGGCGTCGCGACCTTCATCGGGCAGGAAGGCGCCGTCCGCTTCTTCGCTGACCACGTCGGGCCGGAGGCGGCGGCGTCCGAGCGCCGACGCGTCGCTGACGAGCGCCTGATCGCGCGCGAGCTGGGCGCTCTGCGCGAGCGGGTGCTCGCGCTCTACGACACGGCCGCCGCCGCGGACCTCGGCGCGGCCCGCGCGGCGCTGTCGGACGCGACACGCGCGGCGCTCGCAGCGCTCCCGCTCACGAGCTTCGACCCCGCCGCCGTCGCTGCCGCCGCGCGCCTCAACGATGCGTGTCTGGCGCTCGCCGCCACGTACCACGCGGACCTCGGCGCGTACGCCGAGCGGCTCTCGGCGCTGGCTGGCGAGCTCCCCGCGTTCGTCGCCGACGTTCGCGCCGCCGCGCAGACCGACGACCCGCGCGGCGCCCTCGGGCTCCCGCCGGCCGCAGCGAAGAGCGCGGAGGCCCGTTGACGCGCGCCGTGCCGGCGCGCCTCGTACCCGGGTTCCCCTTCAGCCGCGCCGCCCCCCGGCCGAAGAACCCTCCATGGCCTCCGACTCGCGCGGCGCCCCGCTGGATCCTTCTGCTCTCGATCCGACGCGTGCCGCCGAGCAGGCCCGCCGCCTGCGCGCGAACGTCGAACGCGCGGTGCGCGGCAAGAGCGAGGTGGTGCGCCAGACCGTCGAAGCCTGGGTGGCCGGTGGGCACATCCTGCTGGAGGACGTGCCGGGCGTCGGCAAGACGACCCTCGCGCACGCGCTCGCGCGCTCCGTCGATGCGAGCTTCAAGCGCATCCAGTTCACCAGTGATCTGCTGCCGGGCGACCTGATCGGCTCCGCCGTGCCCGAGTTGCTGGAGAACCGACCGAGCGGCCGATTCGTCTTCCAGCCGGGGCCCTTGTTCGCCCAGGTCGTGCTCGCCGACGAGATCAACCGAGCGAGCCCGAAGACCCAGTCCGCTCTGCTCGAGGCGATGGCCGAGGGCTCCGTATCCGTCGACGGCGCCGTGCATCGGCTGCCGCAACCCTTTCTGGTCGTCGCGACGCAGAACCCGCTCGAGCACCACGGCGTGCACCCGCTGCCGGAGTCGCAGCTCGATCGCTTCCTGTTGCGACTGCGCATCGGCTATCCGGATCCTGCCGACGAGGCCGCCGTGCTTCGCGACGATCCCGCCGCGACCGAGCTGCCGCGCCTCCAGCCGGTCCTCGACGGCGCCGATCTGCTCGCGATGCGCGCCGCCGCCGAGCGCGTGAAGTTCGACGATGGCCTGGTGGCGTATCTCCTCGAGATCGTCCGCGCGACCCGGGAGCATCCGGCCATCCGACTCGGCGCCTCGCCGCGCGGCGCCGTCGCGCTGCGACGCGCTGCCCAGGCGCGCGCACTCGTCGATGGCCGCGACTTCTGCATTCCCGAGGACGTGCGCGAACTCGCGCTGGCAGTGTTGGCGCACCGGCTCGTGCTCGACCCGCGCCACGACGGGAGCGGCAGCGGCCCGGAGGAGGCGGAGTGGGTGATCCGCGAGATCCTGGACGGCGTGTCGGTCCCGCTCTGATCGGGAGCCCGCCGCGAGCTCCGGGATCGCCGGTAGCGCTGCGGCTGCGCTCGTTCGCGGGCCGCCGCCTGCGTCTTCCGCGGACGCTGCGACCGACCCGAGCCGGCTGGACGTTCTTCGCACTGGTATTCGCGGTCGGCTTCGCCGCGCTCAACACCGGGAACAACCTGCTGTACCTGATGCTGTCGGTGATGCTGTCGTTCTTGGTGCTCTCCGGCGTGCTGTCGGAAGCGGCGTTGCGTGGCATCACCGTCCGGCGTCGCCTGCCCTTCGAATGGGCGGCCGGCCAGGCGGGGCGGGTCGTGCTCGAGATCGGCAACGAGCAGCGCAGGATCTGGGCCCACGCAATCGTCGTCGAGGACCTCGCAGAACGCGAGCTTGGCCGCGCGGGAGCGGTGGGTCGAGTCCTGGCGCTTCGGATCGAACCGGCCGGCTGCGTACGCCGGAGCTACAGCTTCGCCCCGACGCGGCGCGGGGAACTTCGCTTCCGCGGTCTGCGCGTCACCACGCGCTTCCCTTTCGGACTCTTCGCAAAGTCGCTGTGGCTCGAGCGATCCGCTTCCGTGCTCGTGTACCCGAGGCTCGGTCCCGAAGAGCCACCGCCCCCGCGCGAGAACGCACGCCCCATCGGGCGGGATCGCCGAGGCGCGAGTGCCGCCACGAGCGAGATCACGGGTCTGCGAGAGTTCGCGCATGGCGATGCGCCGCGCCGAGTACACTGGCCGGCGTCGTGGCGTCGCGGGCAGCTGCTGGTGCGCGATGCGGAAGGCGAAACCGCTGGCGAAACCGAAGTCCGGCTCCGCACGGCAGGCGCGCTGCTGGACGAGCACTTCGAGGAGTCCGTTGCTCGCGCAGCCAGTCGAGCCGAGGCGGCGTTCCGGAAGGGGTTCCGCGTCGGCCTGCGCACGGACGGCGCGACCCTCGAACCGGGCTCGGGCGCCCTGCACCGGGCGCGCGTGCTGGGCTACCTGGCGCTCGTCGGACCGGACGCCGCCCCTCCCGGAGGCGCCGGCCGATGAGTGCGCCGTCGGCCGTTGGAGCGCTGCCCGCCGAGATGCCGCCGCGCCCCGCTTCTTCGTACGCGCTGGCCCTCGTGGCCAGCCTGTCGCTGGCGGCCACCGGCGCAATTTCGCTGCCGGCGTTGCTGGCGCAGGCGACCGCACTGGCGGCGAGCCTGCGGCTTCGACTCCGCCCGCAGCGCTGGCAGCGCAGCGCGATCGTACTGAACGCGGCGCTCGTCGGAATCGTTCTCGCGTGCCTCTCGTTCTGGCTGCAGGGCGGCTTCGCGATCGTGGCGTTCGCCCACTTCGCATTGCTCGCACAGGGACTCCAGCTGCTCGACGCGCGGCCGCGTCGCTCGGACTTCCTGCTGGTGGCGCTCGGGCTGTTCCAGATGATTCTCGCCGCCAACCTCACCGACAGCCTGCTGTTCCCGCTGCTGCTGGCGGTCTTCGTCGTCGCGATGGTCTGGACGCTCGTCGTCCATACGCTCTGGATCGAGTCATTGGCCGCGGGCGAGACCTGGTCCCCGGAGCGCGCGTTCGCGCCGAGCCTGCTGCGGACGACGATCGCCGCCACGCTGCTCTCGCTCGTTCTCGCGATGGTGATCTTCCTCGTGCTGCCGCGCGTGCGCAGCGGCGCGCTCGCGACGCCGGGGCTGCTGGCGACGCCGCAGGCGGGTTTTTCCGACCGCGTGTCGCTGGGAGACCTCGGTCGCATCCGACAGGATCCCACCGTCGTGTTGCGCGTCGAGACGCTCTCCGGAACGCCGCCGCCTCGCGAGCGCTCCTACTGGCGCGGCCTCGCCTTCGACCATTTCGATGGCCGTCACTGGTCCGTGACACCACGGCATCGCGAGTTTCTCTCGCGCGGTGCGGATCTGGGCCTCGATCTGCCCGGCACCGGGGGACGTGCCGACCTGGTGCAGCGCGTGCTGCGCGAGCCGATGACGGCGGGGGTGTTGTTCGCCGCCGGCGTACCCGTGTCTCTCGAGGGCAGCTTCGGCCGCGTCGAGGGTGATCGCAACGGAGGACTCTACGCGCCCGACAGCGAGCAGGATCGGGTGCAGTACTCGATCCACGTCACGAGTGCGGTCCCGGACCCATCCGCACTTGACGGCGATCGCGCGCTGCCACCTCCCATCGACGGCGCACGCTACCTCGCGTTGCCCCCGATCTCGAGCGCCATCCACGTCCTGGCCGACGAGATCATCGCGGGCGCCACCAGCGATGCCGAACGCGCCGCGGCGATCGAGCGTCACTTGCTGCACACCGGCCGCTACGACGATCGCCCGCCGCCCGAAGCCAGCGGCGAGCGCGCATCGCCCGTCGAGGCCTTCCTCCTCGAGCAGACCGCTGGACATTGCGAGTATTTTGCCTCGGGAATGGTCGTACTCGCGCGCTCCGTCGGCCTGCCCGCGCGACTCGTGAACGGCTTTGCCGGCGGCCGCGAGAACGCTCTCGGCGGATTCGTCGAGCTTGCGCGATCGGACGCCCACGCCTGGGTCGAGGTGCACTACGAGCACGCGGGCTGGGTGCGCTACGACCCGACGCCCGTCGATGCCAGACTTCGGATCGACGAGATCGGATTCCTGGCCACGCTCCAGGGTTTCGGAAGTGCGGTCGAGCACTGGTGGTACCAGCACGTCGTCGAGTTCGATCGCTCGCGGCAGATGGGAGCCCTGCGCGCCGGATGGATGCAATGGCGGCGCTGGCGAGCGGAGCAGCGAGCGGGGCCGACGATGGCCGACTCCGAACCCCGCGAGCGCGCACGCTTCGACGCAAGCGCACTGCTGCGCCTCGCAGCGGCCCTCGCGATCGTCTCGGCGGCCGGCTGGATCTGGTCGCGCGCTCGTCGCAGGCGGCTGCGCGGGACGCGCCTGCCCAGCGGCTACGGAGCGGCGCTGCGGCTGCTCGAACGCCACCGCGGACTCGTGCGACCGGACGCCGTCCCGGCTCGCGAGTTCGCGCGCGAGGTGTCGCGGAGGCTGCCCCCGGCCGCTGCCGCCGCCTTCTGGACGCTGACGGAACGCTATCTCGCCGAACGCTTCGGCGGGCGGCGGCCGCCTTCGGTCCGCGCCGAGCTTCGTACGCTGCGTGATACCCTCCGCCGCCGATGAGCATTCCGCCTCGCCCGCAGCGCACGGTGGCCCTCGACGCGAGCGGTGGCGACCATGCGCCGCAGGAGCCGCTGCGCGCCGCGATCGCGTTGGCGCGCGGCACCGACATCGGCTTGCTGCTGGTCGGCGATGGCGCCCTGCTCGAGCCCGCTCTGCGCGCGGCGCGCCTCGATCCGGGTCGCATCGAGATCCTGCATGCGCCCGATACCGTGCCGATGGCGGAGTCGCCCCAACAGGCTCTCTGCCGACCTCGGTCCTCGCTGGCGCTCGCGGCCGAAGCCGTGGCGGACGGACGCGCGCAGGCACTCGTCTCGGCGGGCAACACCGGCGCGCTGTTGCTGCACGCGGTGCGCACGATCCCGCGCATTCCCGGCGTGCGACGGACGGCGCTCGCCGCGGTGTACCCGACCCTGCCGCGTCCCCACAACCCGGATCCGTTCGCGCTGCTGCTGGATGTCGGCGCCAACGTCCACAACACGCCCGAGGATCTGCTTCAGTTCGCCTTGATGGGCTCCGCATACGCCGCGCGGATCTCGAAGATCGAGCGGCCACAGGTTGGCCTCCTCAACATCGGCGAGGAGTCGAACAAGGGCGACGAGCTGTTGCGCGGGGCCTACGCCCTGCTCTCGGCGGCGCCGGGCCTGCACTTCCACGGCAACGTCGAGGGACGCGACGTTCCGCTCGGCGCGGTGGATGTCCTGGTCTGTCCCGGCATCCTGGGGAACGTCGTGTTGAAGCTGCTCGAGAGCATGGGCGAGGTCATGACCCGGATGGGGGATTCCGTCTATCGCCAACGGCTGCGCTGGCGCGCCGGACGCTTCCTGCTGCGTGACGGCCTCGCGCGCGTCTCGAACCTGCTCGACTACGCTTCCTACGGCGGTGCGCCGATCCTGGGCTTCGAGCGGATCGTGATCAAGGCGCACGGACGCTCGCACGCACGCGCGCTCGAGAACGCCGTGAAGGTGGCGGCGAAGGCCGTCCGCGACGACGTGTGCGGCGCAATCGCCAGGCAACTCGTCGACGGCGTCCCGTGAAGCCGTTCGTCTTCCTCGATCGCGATGGCACGCTGGTGCGAGATCCCGGCTATCCGCACCGCCGAGAGGACTACGCGATGTTGCCAGGGGTCGTCGAAGGCGCGCGCCTCCTCGCGACGGCGGGCTACGCGGTCGCGATCGCCACGAACCAGAGCGGGATCGGGCGCGGACTCTTCGGCTGGGCCGACTACCAGCGATTCCACGGCCTCCTGCTCGCCGAGCTCGCGGCCGCCGGGATCGACATCGTCGCCACGCTCGTGTGTCCCCACGCGCCCGAGGCCGGCTGCCGCTGTCGCAAGCCAGCGCCCGGACTGTTGCTACGCGCCCGCGACGAGCTCGGCGCCGACCTTGCCGCCAGCTGGATGATCGGCGACGGGCAGCGGGACCTCGAGGCCGCTCGACGCGCCGGCTGCCGCGGCGCGGTCCGCGTCGGCGTGCAGACGCCGGCGCCCGCCGGCGCCGACTCGTTCGCGCTCGAGGCGCGCGATCTGCCCGAGGCCGCCCGGCGCGTCCTCGCCTATGGCGCACCGTAGAGCGGATGCGTCTGCGGGATCACCCGGACATCGGTGAGCCACCGGGAAGCAGCGTGCTGGAGCGAGAGCAGGCGTGCTGCCCCGGGTCGCTCGCGAACGACACCCATCGGCGTCACCGGCTGGAGGACCACGAGCGTCGACGGATCCTGCTCGGCGATCCGCTCGCAGGCGGCCAGCACCTCGCCGTCTCCACTCGCCTCGGTGACGACGATCTTCACGTACGACTCCGGAGCCTGGCGCGCGATCGCGAGGAACCGCGCATGCAGATCGTCGAAGCTGCGCCCGGCCTCCTGCAACACTGCCGTCGGCTCGCCTTCGCGCCGCACGTCGGAAGCCAGCTTCCAGTCCATCGACACCACGTCGATCGACGCGACGACCGCCGCGAGTGCGTCGGGCAGATGGCCGGCCGTCTCGAGCAGCACGCGCGGCCCGCGCCTGCCGAGGGTCCTTGCGAGCGCGCCGACGACCTCCGGCTGGAGCAGCGGCTCGCCGCCAGTCAGGGCGAGGAAGCGATGCGCCTCGAGTTCGAGCGCTTCGGCCGCCGCGACGACCTGGTCGAGCGGCACGGGATTCGGCAGCTCCCGAAACGCGCCGCTACCGCGCGCAGTCTCGATCCGGCAGGTCTCCGGCGGCCGCCACGTGTGCGGAGAGTCACACCAGCGGCAGCGCAGATCGCAGCCCGCGAGACGCACGAACAGCGTCGAGGCGCCGACGTGCGGCCCCTCGCCCTGCGCGGACGAGAACAGCTCTACGAAGCGACCCCGCAGACCCAAGGGGCCTATCCCTCGAGGATCGAGCGGCCCATCGCGATCTCGCTCACCACCTCGTCGACGCGCTCGGGATGCGAAGCGGCGCCGTCGAGTCGGAATCGCGCCACGTGATCCGCGTCGGCGAGTGCGTGCACCCAGCTGAACTTCTCAGCGAGGTGATCGACCATCGACCCGAGATCGAACGGGCGGCGCGTGGCACTCTCGTCCGAGCCGAGCACGAAGCGCTCGTCACCCTCCGTCCAGGCGACCGACAACGCGGAGGCGTAGCGCTCGCGGGCAATGCGCGCCGTCAACTGCTGGTCCATCCCCGACGGCACCGGGACGCGCACCAGCGAATAGCCCCCGAAGTGCACGAGCCGGAAGTCCCGGCTCGCCACCCACTCGACCTCGGGCGGCAGCGGCGGCGCGACGGCGCGCGAGGCCTCACGCGCGAGATCCGAAGGACGCCCGCTGAGCAGGCTCTCGAGGTCCGACCGGCGCTCCCCGGGACGCATCGCGAGCTGGCCCAACCGCCACCACCAGAGTCGCCCCCAGCGCTCCCAGTCATGGCGCGAGAAACGCCCGGTGAGGAGATCCACCAGCTTGTCCGAGAAGCGACTGCGCCGCGTGCAGGAGGCCAGCACCAGCGGCAGGACATTGCCCGCGGTCGGATCGACGTGGACGGCCTCGGCACCGATCGCCGCGCGCAGTCCTTCGAGGTCCTCGGGCGGCCAGTCGTGATGATCGAACCACGTGAGTCGGTCCCGGTAGAGTGACGCCGCTTGCAGGGTATCCCGGGCCGGCGAGGCGGTGAACCCGATCACACAGATCGGAGTGTCCTCGCGCAGGTCCGTCGCCACGCTGCGGAAGAAGGTCATCAGGTCTTCCTGCGGATAGACCCAGATGCCTTCGATGAGGCGCGTCTCGCGCGCCAGCAGGATCGCCGCGCCGATCGACTCGCGATCGGCGTGCGCCAGGAACGCCGCGCGCCGACGGGGCGGGCGCGGCACCGGTGCCGGAATCTCCGGCTCGGTCTTCGCGATGCGCGCGCGCCGGCGCGCTTCGCGCTCCCGGTGCATCTGCGCCTCCTCGGGCGACTCCTCGACCTCCTCCTCGTCATCGAACCCCGGCTCGCTGATCTCCGGCTCGGCCTCCGCCGGATCCGGCACGTCGGCCAGGGCGACGAGGCCCTCTTCTTCTACGATGACGTCGTCTTCGTCGTCCGCGCCGTCATCCGCTTCGCGGGTCGCGGAGCCGGGTGGCACGGGCGCGGAGGGCGATCGATCCTCTTCGTCCCGCTCGCGGTTCCGGCCGCGCCCGCGTCCCCGGCCGCGTCCGCGCCGGCGACCGGAAGGCCGGTCCTCGGCATCGTCGCGACTCTCGCGGGGTTCCAGCGCTTCGCGCGGAGCGACGTCCGTCGCCGCTTCGGTTTCGTCTTCGTCCTCGTTCTGATCGTCATCGGAGCGAAGCGCGCCCGCTGCCGTATCCGCGCGCGCGCGGCCTCGACCTCGACGACGACGGCCACGGCGCGGTCCGCGGCTCTCGTCACCGTCCGCCGCAAGGTCGAACAGCGAGACCTCCTCGAAGCGCGAGCGCGGCGGCGCAGCGGCGGACGCGTCCGCCGCCGGCCCGCGCGCACCGTCCGCCTCGGCCGCCCGGACGGCGCCTCGCGACGCCGGACTCGGCGCTCGCTCGGGCGCCGTGCTCGGCGGACCCGACACCTCGGTGCGGCGAGGCCGCGATTCGCTCGGTCGCGGCTCCCTCGAGATCCGCGCTGTCACCCCCGCGCCTGCCGCGCGTGGCGTGAGTACCGGTTCGCGACGGGAGGCCCCCTCCGCGTTCCACGCGCGGACCTCGATCTCGAGGCACGCGAGGACGCGCTCGGCCGCGACGTCGAAGCGTTCCGCGGCCAGCAACAGCACGGGAGGACCCGGCCGCAGCATCGGGGCATCGTGCAACAGACCGGTCAGACGGGGCACCATCGCGACCCAACCATCGAGCGCACTGCCGAGCGCCGCGAGATCCAGGTCCGCACGCGCGACACCGACGACGCCGCGTCCGTCGCTCGCGACGCCGGCGAACTCGATGCCCTCGCCGAGCGGGCCGGCCAACGGCCAGGGTACGAGCGATCGCACGCCGGCGGCCTCGGCCAGCCGTGCGCCGGCCACTGCGCGAATCCCGAGTTCCCCCTCGCGCAAGCGACGATCCGTCAAGACCTTGCGCAGGCTTCCCTCGAAACGGTCGAACGCGTCCGAAAGCGAGTCTGCGTGCAGCGGAAACGACTCGCGCCGGGGCTCCCACGATTCCAGCAGCACCCCGGACGCGGCCGCGCGCAGCGCCGCCACGGGCTTGCCGAACACCACCAGTTCGAGGCCCGCGGGCGCCGGGCGTACGCTCCCGGCGTGCTTTGCGGCCAGGCCGACCAGCGCCGCCGCCGCGCGCTCCCACAGCCCGCGCAAGGATTCCGGCAACGCCGCGGCCAGCGAGGTTGCGACCACCACCGGCGCCTCGAGACCTTCGGCCGTCACCTCGCCCACGGCCTCCTGCGCATCGGGCTCGATGCGCGCGCGCACGCGCAGCACACCGGGCCGCGCCAGGCCGATCCGGCGGCGCGCCGCCAGCGACCAGCTTCCGGAGACCGCGTAGACCGATCCGTCGAAGGCGTCTTCTTCGACGAGTCGTGCCGCGACGGCGATCGCGCCCAACCACGCGTCCCCGCCCGAGGCGGGCGATACCCCGACGACGATCCGTTCGCCCTCATGCGATACACCCGTTCCGACGGCCGCGAGCCCCGCAGGCACCTCGCCTGTCTCTACAGGCTCGAGCGCATCCGTCGGGAGAACACCACTCTGGATCACACGGGCCAGCTCGCGCGCGGCATCGAGGCCGCGCGGTCCCTCGCCGTTGCCATCTGCACCGCTTCCCCAGCGCCGACGCCCGAAGCGTCTCCGCATCACGACCCCTCCATCGTTCCGGCGTCCGGCGGCGTCATGAGGAGCACCCCCGCCTCGACGAGCGCAACGCTCGCGTCACGCAGAACGCGTTGTAGATCCACGAGTAGCCGGTCGCACGCAACCACGCGCGCGACCTGCTCCTTCGCGGCAGCCAGGTCCAGCAGGATTCCGCCGAGCAGCTTGCGATCCGACTCGGCGTGCTTGATCACGGCATTCCAGCGTCCGAGTGGCACCTCGAGCTTGAAGCCCGCCAGTTCCTCGAGGTCGTCGGGAAGTCCGGAGACACCGATCTGCACCGCATCTCTCTTGCGAGAGAGTGCGACGCGCCAGTAGCGACCTTGCCCCATCACCTGTCCCGACACGACTTCACTAACCTTTCGAGTCTGCGACTCGCAGAAGACCCTCGGGCGTCCAGCGTAACGCAGGCAGCGGATTCGGGCGGTTGACGCCGTCCCGCAGCGTTCGGAGACCGGACACTAGGGCTTCACCACAGGAGAGCTCGCACGCTCCTCGCGCAGCGCCTCGAGGACGGGCTCGAGGACGCGCTCGAGGAGCGCGCGAGCGACGGGATTGTCGCGCGGCGCACGGTCGCGGAAGGTCTGTGCCGCCGCCAGCAGCGCGCGCGCCTCGTCCGATCGCGCGCCCGCCCAGGCCGCGTACGCCGCCTCCTCGAAGCGCGCGGCGGTTCGCTCCCCCGCCGGCTCCGCATAGCGGGCGTCGAGCGCCTCCTCGATGACGCGATCCACGTGCGCGCGCCGTTGCGCATCGTCTACCAGCAGCGGGCTCTCGGCCGCCTGCCGCACCTTCTCGCCGATCTCGCGCAACACCTCGAACGCCGGCGGCCACGGGCCGATCTCCCCGGCTGCCACCCGCTCGGCGACGGTCCGCGCCAGCGCCTGGTCGCTCGTGACGCCCAGCACCTCGCGGGCCTCGATGCCGGGACGCCGCGCACCCTCGACCGGACGCGCCACGCGCGAACGCCACTCTTCGAATGCCGGCGGCAGCGCGCGGCCCGGAGCCTGCGCCGCCGCAGCCGCGGAGAGCAGCGCCGCGAGCGACTCGCGCGACGCCCGCACCGCGCCGACCCGAGGGGCTCCCTCGAGATCCCGGAGAAGCGCACGCGCGCGCGAGCGCGTCGTCGCGAAGACCTGGAAGTCCGGTACGCCGCGCTCGAGGTCCACGGCGCCCTGGAAGATCCGCGCACCGCCGGCAGGGCTCGCTTCGACGATCACGACGAGCTGCGCGCCGCTCGGATCCGGCGTCGAGACCAGCGCCGCGGCCAGCTCGTCGTCCAGCTTCGGCAGGCTCGCGACGCGCGGAGCCGGCGCGGGCTCCGGAACCGCGAACCCGCGCGAGCGCAGTCGGTGCTGTGCCCGCCGCAGCGCCTTGCGGCCCGCCTTGTCGAGGCCTTCCTCCGTCAGCGAGCCGATCGGCTCCGCACCGCGCAGCGTGTCCGCCCACGCCAGCGCCAGCTCCCCGCCTGCGATCGGCGACTCGACGAGAAGCCAGCGCAGGAGATTCCGCGCATCTTCCGGCGCGAGCGCCTCGAGCAGACGTTCCGGATCTCCGTTGGCCGGACGGATCGTGTCGGCCAACGCCGGAAGCGCCTCGGCGGCGCGCTCGAGCACGTCGGCCAGACTCACGGTGTGACCTCCCCGGTCACCCATTGCAGGTACGGAGCGAGGCCGGCGTCGACCGGCAGCGCGAGCAGCTCCGGCACCTCGTACGGATGCAGCGCGCACAGCCGCTCCGCCAGCGCCGCGAAGCGTTCCACATGGGTCTTGATCACCAGCAAGACCTCCTGGTCGTCCTCGATGGCTCCCTGCCAGCGATAGATCGAGCGAACGCCAGGCACCAGGGAGACGCAGGCCGCCAGCCGTTCTTCCACGAGCGCTTGCGCGATGCGCGCGCCGGTATCGGTGTCGGGCGCAGTCGAGATCGCCACGCGCACGGGACTAGGACCCATCGGAGTGTACGAGCCTCCTGTGCTCCGACAGCGCGAAGCGGTCGGTCATTCCAGCCAGGTAGTCGGCGAGCGCGCGCTCCTCACCGTCCTCGGCGAAGCGCGCGCGCACGGACTCGGGCAGTTTGCTCGGATGTTCACGAAGCGATCGCCAGAGCTCGGCGAGCACTCGCTCGGCCTCCTGGGTCGTCGCCACGACGTGCGGGTGATGGTAGAGGTTCTGGAACAGGAAGTCCTTGAGCTCCCGCAGCGCCTTCTCGAGCTCGCGTTCGTAGCCGAGCAGTCGCTCCGGCGTGTCGCGAACGGCCTCGACGTCGGCGGGCGCTCGCGCTTCGAGCCGATCCGCCGTCGCCTCGACGAGATCCGTGACCAGCCGGTTGATCAGCGCGACGATGGTCCGCGTGCGGAGCATGTCCTCGCCGGCCTGCGACAGGCGGGCGCGGACCTCCCCATGCACCTCCCGCCACAGCGGGATCTCCGCGAGCGCATCCAGCTGCAGCAGCTCCGAGCGCAGCCCGTCGTCGAGATCGTGATTCACATAGGCGATCTCATCGGAGCGATCCGCCACCTGCGCTTCGAGCGAGGGCTGGGAGCGCAGCACCGGAACCGGGAGCGGGTGCTCCCAGTGGCAACCGTGCTTGAGGATTCCCTCGCGCGTCTCGGAGCTGAGATTGAGACCCCGGAACGCGGCGGACCGTTGTTCGAGCCAATCGACGACGCGCAGTGTCTGGCGGTTGTGGTCGAAGCCGCCGGCTCCGCGCATCAACTCGTCGAGGACCCGTTCTCCTGCGTGACCGAACGGGGTATGGCCGAGATCATGCGCGAGCGCGATCGCCTCGGCGAGGTCTTCGTTGAGTCTTAGCGCCCGCGCGATGGTCCGCGCGATCTGGGCGCCCTCGAGCGTGTGGGTGAGCCGGTTGCGGTAGTGGTCGCCCTCGTGGTGGACGAACACCTGTGTCTTGTACTCGAGCCGGCGAAAGGCTCGGGCATGGACGATGCGGTCCCGATCCCGCTGGAAGACGGTGCGGTACGGGTGCTCGGCCTCCGCGACGACCCGACCGTGCGAATCGGAGCTGCGGACCGCCCACGGCGCGAGCCGCTCGCGTTCCTCCTGCTCCCAGTCGATTCGCAGGCGCAGGGCCGTGCGCGGCATCCGCGTCGGCGGGAACGAGGGCGTCATCGGGCGCCCTCCTCGTGCGCGTCCGCTTCGCGCAACACCTGCTCGAGACGCAGGCGCGACGCGTCATCGATCTCTTCGTGCGCCGCGGTCGACGCCGGCGGCGGAAGCGGTGCAGAGCGAGGCGCCGGCCGCGTCGCGAGCAGCGCGTAGAGCGCGGCCACGGCGATGCCGACCCCCAAGACGACAGTGAGCCAGCGGAGCAAGCCTTCGGACTCCCCTTCGGACTCCCGAGCGCGCGGCGGTTGGTGATTCCCGCGGGGAAATGAAGGCGCGAACGTAGGGGATCGCGCGATGCTGTCAACGCGGTGTCGCGCCACCGCTACAGTCGGCGGGCATGCCTGCTCACCCGCAACGACTGCTCCTCGGCCCAGGCCCGTCCAACGTCCATCCCCGCGTTCTCGCGGCGCTCGGCGCGCCGCTGCTCGGCCACCTCGATCCCGCGTTCCTGGCCATTGCCGACGAGGTCCAGCGGCGGCTGCGCACACTGTTCGGGACCGCCAACCGGCTGACGATCCCGCTGTCCTCGACCGGCAGCGGCGGAATGGAGGCCTGCTTCGCCAACCTCGTCGAGACCGGCGATCGCGTGTTGGTGGGCGTCGCGGGCGTGTTCGGTGAGCGGATGGTCGAAGTGGCGTCCCGACACGGCGCGCAGGTGCTACGCGGCGAGACGGAATGGGGCTCGGCGCTCGACGAGGACGCCATGATCACCGCGATCGAGCGCGAGCAGCCGGCGATCGTTGCCTTCGTACACGCGGAGACGTCCACGGGAGTCCGCCAGCCGGTCGAGCGGATCGCCCGCGCGGCGCGCGCAGCCGGCGCGCTCACGATCCTGGACTGTGTCACGTCGCTCGGCGGGATCCCAGTGACTCTCGATGACTGGGGCATCGATGCCGCGTACAGCGGCACGCAGAAGTGCCTGTCGACGCCGCCCGGACTGTCGCCGGCTTCCTTCTCCGACCGCGCTCTTGCGCGGGTCGCGCGTCGCCACACTCCGGTGGCGAGCTGGTACTTCGATCTGAGCCTTCTCGGGGGCTACTACGGCGAACGCCGCGTCTATCACCACACGGCGCCGGTGGGCATGATCGCCGGCCTCGCCGAAGCGCTTCGCATCGTCGACGAGGAAGGCCTGGCCGCGCGCGTGGCCCGTCACGCGCAGGCGGCGGCTCGACTGATCGCCGGTCTCGAGCGACTCGACTTCGAGCCGCTCGTCGCCGCCGAGCATCGACTGCCGATGCTGACCGCGCTGCGGCTGCCCGAGTCGATCGTTCGCGCGGGCGAGGCGAAACTGCGTCGCCGGCTTCTCGAACGGCACGGCATCGAAGTCGGCGGGGGCCTCGGCAAGCTCGCCGGCAGCATCTGGCGCATCGGCCTGATGGGCGAAAACGCGCGCGACGAAGTCGTCGACCAGCTCCTCGCCGCCCTGGAAGCCGAACTCTCCGCCGTCAAGAAAGGGGCCGGGTTCGAGTCGTCAACTTTTCCCGATGGGAAAAGTTGACGACTCGAACCCGGCCCCTTTCTTGACGGATCAGCAGGGTCGGGCGATCGAGAGACCGCGGTCGCGGAGCTCCTGCCGGGCGGCTCGCGTGTCCGGATGCCACGTGTGGAGATCTTCGAGTTCGCCGCGGCCCGGATCGACGCGCCAGCCCTGGGCGAGATAGCCGAGCGTGTGGCGCTCGGCGACGAGGCCGACCCGCATCAGGTTCGGCAGCACCGTCACCGTCAGCGGGTCCTGGATCCCGTCGAGGGGGAGCCCGGCGGGATCCGAGACCTCGGCGAGCAGTTTCGGCAGGAAGCTCCCGACGTCGATGCCCGCCTGCGCGAGGGCGCGGAACTGCGTCGTGAACGACGGCTTTCCGCCGCGGCCGCCCATTCGCAGCACGGTCTCGTACGCGAGGTCCTGGAGCCGCTCCAGCGCCGGAGCCGGAAGGTTCGGCGTCCGCTGTTCGAGCGAAAGTACGCCATAGGCGACGTGCCGGGCCTCGTCCTCGTGCACGCGGCCGATGAACGACGCCAACACGGGCTCCCGCGCCATCTCCGTCCCGCTGCGGAAGAAACCGAGGGCGATGCTCTCGAGGATCACCTGCATGCCGACGCACTTGGCCTCCCAGTCGGTCTCCGCGAGCAGCTGCGTGACGATCGCCTGCAGGTCGGGATCGATCGGATAGCGATGACCCACCTTGTCGAGGTACCGAGCGAACACCTCGACGTGTCGCGCCTCGTCCATCACCTGCACGGCCGCTGCGAACTTGCCGTCGAGGTCCGGCACCACGTTGACGAGCTGGCCGCAGACCATCAGCGCCGCCTGCTCGCCGTGGAGCACCTGCGAGAGCGTGAAGACTGCCGCCTCGCGGAACAGCCGCGTCTGGACGTCCTCCGGCAGCTCCTGCACGCAGCGCAGTCGGCCGAGGAAGTCGCGCGAGCGCTCGAGCACGTCGCTCTCGGCGTCGTAGGCCGTCCAATCGACGTCGAGCTCCGCATTCCACTGGTGTCGCTTCGACTTGCTGTACAGACTCTCGAGCTTCTCGGCATCGAGGCTGTAGTGATCCCGGAACACACTCTGCATCCGCGCGTCGGTGTGGAAGCGTTCGGCGTCGGTCATGGGGTTTCCTCACGAACGGGTGACGGGCGCGTCCCCGAGCTTACCGCTCGTTCAGCGCGCGGCCACCGCCCCCCCAGGCCGGACCCTCGAGAGATGGCCGGCAATCGCGTCGAGCCAAGCCGCCGGGTTCTCGAGCTGAGGCTGGTGCGCCGCGCCCGGAATGGCGATCCGCCGGGCATCCGGGATGCCGCTGGCGAGTTCCTCGGCCGCCGCGAGGAACCCCGTGTCCGCCTCGCCGACCAGCACGAGCGTCGGCGCGCTGATTTCGGCGAGCCGGTGCACCAGCGGCGCCTGCGCGAAGATCTCGTCGCCGAAGGCGCCGTACGCGACGGGATCCATCGCGCGGAAGTTCGGCACGCGCCACTCCGTCCAGTACGCATCCCCCCACTTCGCTTCGAGGCGACGATCGGCCTCGCTGCGGCTCGGATCGTCGGGACCGCGCGCGCGCATCAGCTCCACGAGCTTCTCGAGACCAGCGGATGCAACGACCTGTTTCGCCAGCTCGAACATGCCAGCCGGCAACGCTGGCGGGCCGGCCGCCGTATCCATCAGGATCAGCGAGCCGACGTGGCCGGGGGCAGTGAGCGCCGCCCGCAGCACGGCCATGCCCCCCATCGAGTGGCCGAGCAGATCGCAGCCCACGAGACCGGCGGTCTCGAGGAAACCCACCAGGTCCTCGGCGATCGCGTCGAGCGTATAGCTCGCCCCCTCACCGGTGCGCGTGGATCCGCCGTGCCCGCGCAGATCCACGGCGACGGTGCGGCCGAGCCTCGCGAGCGCCGACATCCGCGGCGCGAAGTCGCGTCGCGAGCCGGTGAAACCGTGCACCAGGACCAGCGCGCGATCGCCCGTTCCCTGCTCCTCGTATGCAAGCTCGATCTCCCCGATCGCGATCCGCTTCGTCGTCACCGTCGCCTCCTCGTGGGTCGTCAACCGTGGAGCCGCGGCGCCGGAGAGCCCGCAGCGATCGCCTGCGCCTCGTGTCGCGCCAGCACCTCCAGCCGCCGCCGCACGTCCGGCTCCGGAAACAGCGCCAGCGCCAGCCGCACATACTCCCCATGGTGTCGCGCCTCGGCCTCCAGCAACCCGCGGTAGAGTGCGGCCAGCGGGGCGTCGACGTCGGGCAGCGCGGCGGCCAGCAGCCCGAGCCGCTCGCAGCTGCGCGCCTCGATCAGCGCCGCCACGAGCAGCGTGTCGAGCAGGCGTTCGGGCTCCCGGTCTCGAATGGCGGCGTGCAGACGCCCCGCATACGGTCCCGGACGCAGCGGCCGGAAGCGTACGCCGCGGCGATCGAGCTGCCCCAGCACCTGTTCGAAGTGCACCAGCTCCTCGCGCGCGAGCCGCGCGAGCGGCTCCTGCAAGTCGCGCCGCTCCGGGTAGCGGAACAGCAGCGTCACCGCCGTACCCGCCGCCTTCTTCTCGAGGTGCGCGTGGTCGAGCAGCAGCTCGTCCAGGTGGTCCAGCACCTGCGTCGTCCAGGCCGGATCGGTCGCAGCGGCAAGTCGGAGCATGGCGGCGCAGTCTAGTCGACCCTTCGGGCGACGCGCTTCGGTATGCTCCGCCACGATGGAAACCCGCCAGCTCGGTCGCAGCGGCCTGCGCGTCAGCGAGATCTCGCTCGGATCGTGGCTCACCTTCGGCGCCACCGTGGACGTCCCGGCGACGACAGCAATCGTCCGCGCGGCCCTCGATGCGGGGATCCAGTGTTTCGACACCGCGGACGCCTATGCGAACGGCGCCGCCGAGGAGGCGCTGCGCAGCGCGCTCGACGGGGTCCCGCGGCACCAGCTCGTGATCGCCACCAAGGCGTTCTTCCCGATGTCGGAGGACCCCAACGATCGGGGTCTCTCGCGCAAACACCTGTTCGAGAGCGTCCATGCCTCGCTGCGCCGACTCGGAACCGACTACCTCGACCTGCATCAGTGTCATCGGGCAGATGAGACGGTCCCGATCGAAGAGACCGTGCGCGCCTACGAGGACCTGATCCGACAGGGCAAGGTGCTCTACTGGGGCTTCTCGGAATGGGACGAGCGACAGATCACTGCGGCGTTGCGATGCGCGGACCGGTGCGGCGCCTACCGTCCGATCTCGAGCCAGCCGCAGTACTCGATCCTGCGTCGTGGCATCGAGCGCCGCATACTGCCGCTGTGCGCGCGAGAAGGCATCGGGCAGATCGTGTGGAGTCCCCTCGCGCAGGGCGTACTGACGGGGAAGTACAAACCCGGCGAACGACCCAGCGGGACGCGCGCCGCCGACGCGTTCCAGGCGCGCTTCATGGAAGCCTTCCTGACCGACGACACGCTCGCCCGCGTCGAGCGGCTTCGGCCGCTGGCGGCGGACCTCGGCCTCACGATGGCGCAGCTCGCGCTGGCGTGGTGCCTGCGGCACGAGCACGTGTCCAGTGTGATCGTCGGCGCGACGCATCCGGAGCAGCTCGCCGAAACGACGCGCGCATCCGGCGTGCGGCTCGAGGACGACGTCGTCAAGGAGATCGGCAGGCTCTTCGCCGCGCGCTGATCGAGTGGAGCGCGGCGCACGGGCTCAGCGGGCGGGCGCCCGGTGGAAGACGGCGCGTCCGGCGGACTCGAGCGGCGGATGGGGGTCGGCGAGCAGGCGCTCCGCCTCCGCGCGGTCCTCGACACCGAGCGGGCGGGTGTCCGTGCACCACTCCACGAGGATCCCGTTCGGATCGACGGCATAGACGGACACGCACCAGCCGTGATCGACCTCCATCACGTCGTAGCCCGCCGCGAGCCAGACGGCCTTGCGCCGTTCGACCTCCGCGAGATCCTCGGCGCGGAAGGCGATGTGGTTGACCCAGGCCGGGAGCCCCATGCCGGTCGAGATCGCCGGCGACCAGTCCTCGCGCAGATCCATCTCGTGCAGCTCCCAGAACGCGAACAGGTCGCCACCGGGCGTGCGGTAGAAGACGTGCTTGGCCCAGCCCCCTTCGGGCGACTTTGCCGCAACGACCTTCGCGAGCTCGAAGCCCATGGTGTCGGTGTAGAAGCGGTGCGTGGCCGGAAGATCGCGGGTGGCCAGCGCGACGTGGTGGAATCCCATGGCATCTCCTCGAGGGCTCGGACCCAGTGGAAGCCGCGGACGGAACCATCGATCCCGCGGACGGGCGCGCCGGATGCTAGCAATCTCCCGTGGTGGCCGAGCACCTCTCGTCCGCTGCACGGAACCGGCTCAGGGCCAGCCAACCTCGACCGATAGGAGCCTCGTGTTGTTCGACGCCCTTGCCCTCGGCCTGCTCGTCGTCTTCTCCGCGCTCGGTGCGCGCCGCGGCGCCATCGGGAGCGCCGGCGCGCTGCTCGCGCTGCTCGGCGGCTATGCGGCGGCCGTCCTGGCGGCGATCCGGCTCGGCCCGGCGGCGGCACACACGCTCGGTGTGCCAGGTCCGCTCGGCGGCGTCGCTGCGGGGACCATCGCCTTCCTGGTGGTCGTGGTCACCATCGGTCTGCTCGCCGGCGCGTTGCGCCGCGCCGCGGATTCCCGCCGCGGCGACACGGCGCGCTCGTTCGGCGATCGCCTCGGAGGCGCCCTCTTCGGGCTGGCGCGCGGGGCGGTCGCCGTGCTCGTGCTCGGGCTGCTCGCGCTCTGGCTGGATGCCGCGCGTGCGCTCGCGAGCAATGAGCCGGTCCCGCCGGTTCCTTCGCAGGAAACACCTCTCCGTGTCGTCACGCGCGCGGCGATCGAGACCGGCATGCAGGCAGCGCTGCCTCCGGATGCCCGCGGAGAAGCGGTCGCCATCCGCGTGCTGACCCGCCCCGCCGAAACACTCGGCGCGCTGCGCCGCATCGCCGAGCACCCGCAGTTGCCGGCCGTCATCGAAGACGCCGAATTCTGGAGCGACGTCGAGTCCTCGCAGGTCGAGGAGGCGCTGGCTCGGCCCAGCCTCCGTCGCCTCACCGAGGACGTCGCGTTTCGCGAGGCCCTCGGCGCGGCCGGCGTCATCGATCCGGCCGACGTCCGCGACCCGGCGCGCTTCCGCGCGGCGCTGGGGCAAGTGCTGACCGATGCCGGACCGCGCATCGCGCGGCTGCGCTCCGATCCCGAGCTGCTGCGCCTCGCGGAGGATCCCCAGATCGTGGCCGCGCTCGAACGTGGCGACGTATTCTCGCTGGTGATGCACCCTGCCCTGCAGCAGCTTGCCGCGCGGGCCCTGACGGCACCGCCGGAGCCCTGAGTGCCGAGGAGACCGCGTGTCGAACGGCGAGTCCGATTCCGAGCCGGGTGCTGCCGCGGCGACGTCGACGCTGCGCCAGGACGTGGGCGCCACGCACCTCGCGCTCGTCGTCGCCGACGCGAGCCGCAGCATCGACTTCTATGCGCGCTATGCCCGGATGAAGGTCGTCCACGACCGCCAGGAGCGCGGCGGGAGCCGCGTCGTGTGGCTCTCGGACCTCACGCGTGCATTCGTGCTGGTGCTGATCGAAGGCGACGTCGAAGCGCGACTCGGCGGCTTCTGCCACCTCGGAGTCGGCTGCGCGTCCCGCGAGGAGGTCGATCGCCTGAGTGCCGCCGGCCGGCAGGATGGTTGTCTGACCCACGGCCCCATCGATGCCGGCTACCCGGTCGGCTACTACGCCTTCCTGCACGACCCCGACGGCCACAACCTCGAACTCTCCTTCGGCCAGGAAGTCGGCCTCGCCGTCGCCCGCGGCAAGCAGGACGTCGAGAAAGGGGCCGGGTTCGATTCGTCGACTTTTCCGGGCGGTGCCCGGAAAAGTTGACGAATCGAACCCGGCCCCTTTCTTGACGCGTGGCGCTGTCCCACGAGAGTGGGCATTCTCCGCGGGTGCCGACAGCGCCCGCCCCGATTCCCGACTACGTCGGCAAGGACACCCGCCTCCCGCTCGCGGTGAAGCTGGCGTTCGGCGCCCCGCACTTCGCCGGCGCCGGCATGGCGATTCCCGTCGCCATCTACATGCCGATCTTCTACTCCGACACCGTCCTGGTCCCACTCGGCTACATCGCAATGGCGGTCGCGTTCGCCCGAGCCTTCGACGCGATCACGGATCCGCTGATGGGCTGGATCACCGATCGGACGAAGACCCGCTGGGGCCGCCGGCGCCCATGGATGATGCTGGGGGCCCCGCTGTGCGCCGTCGCGTTCGTCGCGCTGTTCACGCCGCCGCTCGGCCTCGCACCGATGGAGGCAGCGCGCTGGTTCACCGCCACCTTCGTGCTCTTCTTCCTCGCGTCGACGATGTACGGAATCCCGCACTACGGTCTCGGTCCCGAGATCACGCTCGACTACAAGGAGCGGCTCAGCCTGTTCGGCTGGATGGAAGGCTTCGCGGTCCTCGGGACCATGGTCGCCGCCGCGGTGCCGGCGATGCTGATCGGATCCCTCGGCAGCGCCCGGGCCGCCTACTCGACCTTCGCGATGGCAATGGGTGTTCTGTTGGTCGTGTTCTACACCATCCTGTGCATCCGGATTCGAGAGCGGCCGGACTTCTACCAGCGCGAGTCGAATCCGTTGATCCCCGGTATCCGCCGCGTGCTGCGCAATCGGCCGTTCCGCGTCCTGTTGGGGGTCTATCTCGCCGCCAGCATCACCGGCGCGATTCCGGGGCTGATGATGCCGTACTTCACCAAGTACGTGCTGAAGCCGGAAGACCCCGAACGCTGGATCGGCATCTTCCTGCTCACGTACTTCGCGTCGGCGTTCCTGTTCATGCCGCTGTGGATCCAGGCCGCGCGGCGTTTCGGAAAGAAGCCGATCTACCTGATCACGCTGGCGAGCGGCGGTGCCGGCTCGGCGGCGCTGTTCTTCGTCGGCGAGGGGGACCTCTGGCAGACCTTCGTGATCCTCGTCTGGGCCGGCTCGACATTCGGAGTCCGGCTGTTCCTTGCCCCGTCGATGCAGGCCGATGTCATCGACTACGACGAGTTCCTGACCGGCAAGCGGCGGGAAGCGCAGTACGGCGCGTTGTGGGCGATCATGACGAAGTTCACGGTCATTCCGAGTGCCTCGGTGCCGCTGGCGATCCTGGCGACGATGGGATTCGCACCGAACGTCGAGCAGAGCGAGACGGTGCGCCACGCGATCAGCGCGATCTTCGGCCTGCTGCCGGCAGCCACCTCGCTGATCGCCCTCGCCATCGCGGCGTTCTTCCCGATCGACGAGACCCGCCATCGCGCCATCATGTCCGGGGTCCTTGCCCACGAACGAGGGGAAACGGCGCTCGATCCCCTGACGGGCGCGATCGTCGGTCCGCCGCGAGACCGAGGGGTCGAGGAGACCATGGGGTGGTTCCTGGATCATTTCTCGGGCCGCGAGCTGCGTCGCTACCTGCTGCACGGGCCCCGGCCCGTCGTCCTCGGCGCCGGCGTCGCGGTGTTCGTCTCGGGGCTGGTGCTCACCGTCGGGGCAGTGGTGGCGCTGCGCAGCGTCGGCAACCTCAGCGTCGAACCCGGTGTCGCGACGATCGCTGCGGTCGTGCTGGCCGGCGCGGGCCTGGCGGCGCTCGCGTTCCATGGGATGCGCCTACACGCCGCGTTTCGCCTGCAACGCGCGCCCGTCCCGGAATCGATCGTGAAGGCGCATCTCGAGCTGACGCGACGGCTCGATCCCGGGCGAAGCTCCGCTCGAGATCGAGGTCGATCCGGATCCCGGCCCTCGAGGTGATCAGGTCCGCACGACCACGCGCCAAGCTGCCATCTTGTCGACGACCGACTTCGCCGCATGGGCGGGACTCGTCGAGGGCAGACGAACCGGGACCACTTCCGGCCGGGCCAGGCCCGCGCGGAGCACATGCTTGCGGTACAGCAACTCCGCACCGGCCCCATTGCAGTAGACCCGATCGATCCGCGGGTGTGTCGCGAAGAACCCTGCAAAATCGTTGGGAACCACGGACCCCGCCTCGATGTCGTGATCGAGACTCCCGAGGCGCCGACAGGCGCCGAGGACGTCCCACACGGCGATTCCGGCCGCCACCAATCGGGCGGTGCGTCGCTCGTACGGATCGCCCGGATCGAAGCCGAGCAGCTCGCCGAGGATCCGCCAGAACGCGTTGCGCGGATGGGCGTAGTACTGCCCCGCCTCGAGCGACGCCCGGCCGGGCATCGTCCCGAGGATCAACGTCCGCGCCGCTGCGCTCTCGATCGGCGGAAATCCCTGAAGGATCTCGACGGCCACGGGAGGGCGACTAGAAGTAGTCCCAGGGGAACTCGGGCTGGATGATCGGCTTGTAGCCCGCCGGAATCGGGAACGGCGCCGTCACGAACTCGTAGACCCCGACCAGTGGACGCACGACCAGGCGGCCGAGCCCCTCGACGAAGCCGAGCGTCAATCCGTAGCCGAGGCCGCGTTCGCGAGTCGTCTTCACCATGTTGCCCGGCAGCTCGAGGAAGCACGTCGTCATGCCCGCCAGCCCCCGCCCGAACTTGCGCGGAGCGTCGTATCGCTGCGCCTCGGCAGGCATCGCCGCGAGCAGCACCAGCAAGGCGAGCACCAGCGTGACGCTGTTCCCGATTCGAGTCCCGTCCATACGTTCGATCCTCCGCCGGGAAGGGCGCGGGCGGAGCCCCACCTGCCCGTACAGGCGCGATCGTAACATCCCGCCTCGTCGATGCCTCGCGCGCTCGGCGATTCCTTCTGCGGCTCTCAACCCGCGCCGTTGCCGTCGACGTAGATCGGCGACGACCACGCGCGTGGCTCCGCAGGTGCGAGGCAGTCGTCGTCGCCGGTGCGGTAGTCGCCCCAGCACGGGTCGACATCGATACAACGCCCATCCGCGTCGCGTGTACAGCGGAGGTTGTCGGCGTTGATCATCCCGGTCGCCGACTCGATCGCCCGGACGTAGTAGACCGCATCCCGACCGCTCGCCGGCTGGTCCGGGTCTTCGAACTGCACGACACAGCCGGCTTCCGACGGCGCGCAGGCGAACACGCGCCACGGATCCTCGATGAGCTTCGAGACGTCCTCGTCCGGTGTCGTCTGGGGACGGATCCGCACCACCTCGATGCGCGTGATCGGCCGGCGCCGGTTCGACGGGTGGTAGCACTCTCCCCGACAGATCCGTTCGATCGCGTCGGGCCCGAGCGCAGACTGGCTCCAGTCCGGACAGCCCGGCTCCTGCTCGAACGAGCCGACCGCACGCACCTCGAAGCGGGGCACGCCGGCCGCGCGGGCCTCGCCTCCCATCGGCACCGCACCGAAGGATCCATCCCGACGCTCGCCGTTGAGCAGGTGGAACCACAGCAGGATCCGCGCGCCGGTGGTGCCATAGACCTCCCTGCGGGTGAATGCATCCCAGATGGCGTCGCGCGAACGGCCATCGGCGTGTACCGCAGCGAAGCCGCCGGTCAGGAAGAACGAGGACTGGCGCTCCGTCTCGAGCACCGCGAGCCCGCCTTGCCCGATCGTCTCGACATCGACGGCCCGGGACCGCGGCTCCGCTGGCTCCCGCTCGCCGACGATGCGTTCGCGCCAGACCGGCGACGCAGATCCGTTGGCCTCCGTCATGCCGCGGCGCGCGAACTCCTTGTAGCCGGTTCCCGGCCGCGCGCGATGGTTGTCGCTCGACGCGATGAAGCCGAACTGGAACCGCCGCGGTTCGACGTCCGGCTCGTCGCCGTCTCCGAAGTCCGAGATCGCCAGGGCGTACTGCGTCGACGCGCCCGGGCGGTAGTTGAACGACGGCAGGAAGCAGTCGCGACACTGCCCGGCGTCGAGCCACTGCTCGGGCAATGCGCCCGGAATCGCGTGTGCGCCGGCCACGCCGGCCTCGGCGTAGTGCTGGCGCGCCGCCGTCGCCCGCTCTTCGCACTCTGCCTCGCCCTCGCCGGCTTCGGCGCAGCGCGCGCGAATGATCTCGCCGGCCTGCCAGCAGCTCGGCAGGTAGTCGTCGCGCGGCTCCGGGCAACGCGGCGTGCCGGCGTCGTCGAACTCGACGGCGCGCCAGTCCCGGTACTCCTCGGAGTTCCCATGGCCGGACATCACCTCGATCAGCGTCTGCCGCGCCGGATCGTGCATCGCGCCGGCGAGTTGCTTGTCCCACGTGATGCCGGGCGGCGAGTAGAAGCCCCAGGTATTCCCGTGCGGGATCACGATCGACTCGTGCCCGGCCTCGCGCAGCTTCCGGAACAGGTCCTCCGGGGTCCTTGCCGACTCGTAGCAGTCGTCGGGCAGATCGGACGACGGCACGCCCTCGGGGCAGTGCGGCACCTCGGCGATCTCGTCGAGGAAGCGCAGGAAGTTCCAGTAGCGCTGGCGGTTCCGGAAATCCGCGAACGGCAGCAGGCGCGGAATCGACTCGCCGGCGTTGCGCAGGGCGTCGGTTGCGAGGCCGCCCGCGCCGATCGGCCGCGCCGGCACCTCGTCCTCGGAGAGACCGCGGAGCACGACATTCTTGTGCCCGTAGTGCTCGTCGGGCGTGCGGCCGACCTGACTCCACTCGTAGCCGAGGAATGCCACGACGTCGGGGTTCTTCGGGTCGCCGGCGAGCGCATTGCACTGGCGGATCGCGTCCTTGGTCTCCTGCCATCGGCGCGGCGTACTCGCCTCGGCGTGGTCGTTGATCGACCAGAAGTCCAGCGAAGAGCAGAATCGCGCGAAGTCACACGCGTCCGAGATCGGATGCGCGCCCTCGCCCTGGAGCATCGGCAGACTCGTCAGGAAGGCGTCGGTGGAGAACGTCGTGTGGACGTGCAGATCGCCGAAGAGGATCTGCGACTCCGGCGGCGCCGGCGTCAGCGCAGCGGCCGCACGGGCCGCGCTGCGATCGCGCTCGGCGACGACGGCCTCCGGGATCCGCGCCGCCGTCGGCTCGCCCGGTCCCTCGTGCTGCCCGTAGATCCCGAACCAGGCCGCGCCGAGGTAGGCCGCAACGAACAACGCGACGGCCACGAACGCAACGGCGATCCAGCGACCCATTCGCGGCCCCCCACCGACCCGCGCAGGGCCCGGTCGATTCCGGACACCCCGCACCGGCGACGCGCATTGTGCGACGGGAGGGCGCGCGGGGTCAACAGCAGATTCGTCGCGGACCCCGAACGACAGTCCACGAGCGCGAATCGGACCGCCTCCGAACCATCCACGCGCACACGACGGTGCCGTTCGATCCGGCTCAGCGTGCGCCACTCGCTACGCTCGCTTGCGACGACCGATCGTTCCTCGCGCTCGGAACCCGGGCGGACGCGCGCGCGCGGCTTCGCGTCGTTCCGCCTCGCCGGCAGCGAGTTCCGGATCGATGCTCCCCGGTTCGTCGACGACTCTGTGGTCGGACACCGCTTGGAGCTCGCGCGGTCCGTCGAGCGCTGCCGGTGGGCGCGGAACGTGGCGTCCCCAACGGGAATCGAACCCGTGTTACCGCCTTGAAAGGGCGGAGTCCTAGGCCTCTAGACGATGGGGACGTGCCGGTTTCCGCGGCCGGCGCAGTATGGCGAATCCGCGCCGGACGTGCCGGCGGACGGCGCGGCCGAGCGGTGGAGGCGCCGGGCTACTCCGGCACCGCGAGCTCGAGCGCGCGCCACAGGTACCAGCTCGCGACCGAGCGCCACGGACGCCACGGCTCGGCCAGCGCCGTGAGTTCGGCGGCCGATGGCAGCGCCGGCAGTCCGTACAGAGCCATCGCCCCCTTGCGGACGCCGTAGTCTCCGACCGGCAGGACGTCCGGCCGGCCCAGCGAGAACATCAGCAACATGTGCGCGGTCCACGGACCCACGCCACGCACGACGGTGACGGCCTCGACGACGGCGTCGTCGTCGAGTTTCCGGAGCCGGCGCGCATCGAGCAGGCCTTCATCGAACGCGACGGCGATCGCGTGCAGGCTCGCGACCTTCTGGCGCGACAAGCCGCAGGCGCGAAGTCGCTGGGCCTCGGCAACACGCAGCCGTGCCGGAGTAGGGATCCGACCGCCGAAGGCGGCGCGCAGCCGCGCTTCGATGGCGAGTGCCGCGCGGCCGGTGATCTGCTGGTACACCACCGAACGCACCAGGTAGCGATACGGATCGCCGCGCGGCGCGAGACCGCATGCACCCACGCGACGGATCACGCTGCCGAGCGCGGCATCGCGGCGGACGAGCGCGCGGCGGGCACGGGCGAGTGCGGCGGGATCGAGGCATCCGGACACGGGACGGAAGCGTAGCGGCTCGGCCACCCCGCGAGCGGCTGGCCACTGCGGGCGAGCAGCTATGCTGCGCCCCATGCCCGCTTCCCGCGATCCGGCCATCGAGCGCGAGCGCAGCCAGAACCTGTGGGCCAGCTTCGAGCGGAAGTTCCCGCCGATCGCCAAGGCGTCCGCGATCGATCCGGCTCCGTCCGTGGGCGTCGAGCAGATCGGAGGCCTCGCAGCTGCGAAGGACGAGGTGCTGACCTATGCCTGCGCGGCGACGAATCCCGAGGTGTACGACCACTGGGGCACCGTGCCGCCGAGCGGACTGCTGATGATCGGCCGCGCGGGCGTCGGGAAGACGCTGCTCGCCGCAGCGCTCGCCACGCGCAGCCGAACGGCATTCCTGCGCATCGACGTCCCGCGACTGGTCGTCGAGGTCGTGCACCGCGGCGGGCAGGTCGGCGAGCTGCTCGAGGCCTGGAGTCAGACGCTCGCGGAGCTGCCGCCGGTCACGGTGTTCTTCGAAGAGCTCGAGTTCTCGCGTGCCGAAGAGATCGGCACGCATCGTCCGGACCTGCCGGTCGGGCCGATCATGGACTTCCTGCTGGACCTCGTCGATCGCGCCATCGCCGTCGATCACTCCCTCGTCGTCGGCTCGACGACTCACCCCGACACGCTGCGGACCGCCTTCCTCGCCGAATCGCGTTTCGAGCGTGTCGTCGAGGTGACGCCGGTCTTTCCCGGCGACATCATCGACGCGCTGCAGATCCACCGGGTCGATGTCGAAAAGCGCGCCGGTCGCACGCTGTTCGAGCCGGTCGACTGGAATGCCGTCGTGACGCACTACCAGGGACCGAGCACCGGCGAGTGGATCCGCGTTCTGCACGCGACGCTGCGCCGCAAGGCGCGCTGTGAGGCCAACGGCGACGAGCCGGGCCCCATCACGACGGCGGACCTGCTCGGCGAGGTCGATCGGCTGCGCGCCGCCAAGACCCGACTGCCGACGACGGGGAGCGGGATCTACCTCTGATCCGCGCGCCGGGGAAATGTGCAGAAGCCGGTTGCCATCGCAGTCGGGCGACACGCGGGGCCCGCAGCGCGACGCTGAGCGCGCGCTCGGCGTCGAGGCGCCGCCGACACCCGTGTCCCTTGCGTGAGAACGTCCCAGCCATGGGACGCCAGCCGGGGCCGGCCGGGATGGCGCACCGCCGGGCTTGCGCCGCCACGATCCGATTGCGAGCCGCCGCGCCCGTTTGCCCGACGCGGTGCGCGCGCCGCGCGCGACGCTGCGTGCGCAGCGCTCGTGCAAGCTGCCGCTCGCTCGCCGGCTCTCTGCGGCGTCCCTGCCGACTCGGTCCCGCCCGTGGGATCCCTCCCACGCCTCGAACGATTCTGCAAGCCGGACACTAAACCCTCGCTTCCACGACCGAAACGCTCGCAGCTCCGCCCTTGGCACGGGTCTTGGAAGGATTCCGTCAGGACCAGACGGAGCCGGTTGCAAGGAGTGTGCGGTTGTCGGAGCAGACGATCCTCTTCGTCGATGACGAGGTGAACATCCTCAAGGCGCTGAACCGCCTGACGCGGCACGAGCCGTGGACGGTGCTGTGTGCGTCGCGGGGTTCCGAAGCGCTCGAACTGCTCGAGAAGACGCCGGCGCAGGTCGTCGTCTCGGACCAGCGCATGCCCGAGATGAGCGGCGTCGATCTGCTGCAGTCCGTGCGCGATCGCCATCCCGACGTCGTGCGCATCATGCTCACGGGCTACACCGAGATCAACGTCGCCGTAGATGCCATCAACCGCGGCGAGATCTTCCGGCTGATCACCAAGCCGTGGAACGACGAAGAGCTGAAGGCGACGATCCGCCAGGCCTTCGATCACTTTCACCTGAAACACGAGATCAAGCGCCTCAACCTCGTCACCCGCGAGCAGAACTTCAAGCTCCAGGACATGAACCGGAACCTCGAGGGGAAGGTCCGGGAGCGCACCAAGCAACTCGCCGAGAAGCACCAGGAGCTGCGCACCGCGTACGTGCAGACGATCCGCGCGCTGGCCGAGGCCGTCGATGCGAAGGACGCCTACACGCGCGGCCATTCGGAGCGCGTCGGCGTCTACGCCTCGAAGCTCGCGCGCGAGATGAACTTCCCGAAGGAGTTCATCGAACGCGTCTACATCGCGGGCCTGCTGCACGACGTCGGCAAGATCGGCGTGCCGGACCACATCATCACGAAGCCGGAGCGGCTCACCGACGCCGAGTACCAGGAGATCAAGCGACACCCGGAGATCGGCGCCAAGATCCTCGAGCCCGTGACCTTTCTCGCCGAGGTGGTGCCCTGTGTGCGCCACCATCACGAGTGGTACGACGGCTCGGATCACGGCTATCCAGCGCGCCTGCGCGGCGACGAGATTCCCCTGCCGTCTCGCGTGATCCTCGTCGCGGACACCGTGGAGGCGATGACCAGCGACCGTCCGTACCGGAAGGCCCTGTCGCTGGAGGTCGTGGTTCGCGAGCTGCACGCGTACTCCGGCAGCCAGTTCGACCCGGTCGCGGTGAAGGCCATGCTCGCGCTGCTCGATCGCGAAGGCGACGGCTTCCTGCGCAAGAATCAGACGTTCGACATCTACGAGTTCATCGAGGGATGAAGCGCGCGGACGATCCTACCCGGCGCCTCGCCGCCGACGCCGGACTCGCCATCGACGAAGGGATCGCGGCGGATCCGCGCTTCCTCGCCGACCCGCGCCTGCTCGCCGCGCTCCACGCGGAGCTACGGCGCAATCAGGGAACCGGCGAGGCGTTCGTCGCGCTGCTGCGCGCCGGCTTCCTGCACGGCTTGCGCGACGGCGTTCGCGCGCGCCGCGGAGACGGCGGCGTGGCCGGAATGGCGGCGCCGGTCCTGGCGATGCGCTTCGCGAGCGCGACGGCGGGTGGGAACGCTGGAAGACCTCTGGCGCTCCACGGCAGCTGGCCCGGGAAGATCGAGGCCGAGGCCGTGCTGATCGCCTGCGGGCGCCCGACGGCTCCGTCGTGCGTGCTCTCGGCGGGTTACACGTCCGGTTGGATGTCGGCGTTGTGGGAGAGCGACGTACTGGTGGTCGAGCGCAGCTGCGCAGCATGCGGCGACGACGTGTGCAGCTTCGAAGCGCGCGACGCGGCGGCCTGGCAGGATGGCGGCGAAGCCATCGCCTCCGCGCCGCTCGCGGCGCTTCCGTTCGGTGCCCTGCGCGACCGCGTCGATCGCGAGCTGCGCGAGGCCCCCGAGTCCCCGTCGGAAGGTGCCTTCGATCCCGCCAGTCCCGCGATCCACGTCTGGGGTCCGGTCATGGTCGTGCCGTACGCCGGCGACGAGACGGCCGTCGCAGTCGAGGCCGTCTCCTGCGATCCCGCTGCGCTCGGCGTGACGGTGGTGGTCGTCGACCTGCAAGGCGCGATCATCGACGACGGCTTCGGCGCCGTCGCGCTCGAACGCGTCGTCGAGGTCATCGAGGGACACGGGGCAGAAGCCGTGTTGGCGGGCATCTCCCCGCTTTCCGAGCGCGTCGTCGCTGGTCTCGGGCGCGGATCCGTGTGGATTCGCAAGGATCTGCGCAGCGCGATCGCGCTGGGCTTCCAGATCGCCGAATCCCAACGCGGCGCCCTCTGATCCACCGACCCACGCAGGAGCTGCACGATGGACGATCCGCGCGAACACGGGACGCTCGACGCGAGCCCGCTCCCGGTGTTGCTGTTGTCACTGTATCGGCAGCGGCAGACCGGACACCTCGATCTTTCGCGCGAGGCGGTCCGCAAACGCGTGTGGCTGCGCGACGGCGTTCCGATCCTGGCGGAGTCGAACCTTCCGAGCGAGAGCCTCGGCATCCAGCTGCTCGACGCCGGCCGCATCCAGCGCGACGACTACGCGCGGCTCGTGGAGACCGTCCGCGAGCGCGGCTGCAAGGAGGGCGCCGCGCTGCTCTCGCTCGGGCTCGTCGGACCCCAGGAGCTGTTCAGCGCGCTCAAGGACCAGGTGCGACGACGGCTGCTCGACGGCTTCGGCTGGCCACGCGGCGAGTTCGCCGTCTACGGAGGCGAGGCGCCGGCAGGCGATGCGGCGGCGTTCCGCTGTGACCCCGTCGCGCTGACCCAGGAAGGTGTCGCGATCCATTGGAGTCCGAGCCGGATCCGCGGGGAGCTGGCGCCGCATCTCGATCGCTATCCCGAGCGCAGCAACCGCTTCGCCGCGCTGGCAGGCCGGCTGCTCCGGGATGGCGAGGTCGACGCCCTGCTCGACGCGCTCGACGGCACCCGGAGCCTCGGCGACGCGCTGGTGCGCGCGTCGGGCCCGAGCGCGCTGGCCGCCGTCTGGGTGCTCGACCGGCTCGGCGCGATCCATTGGCAGACGACCGCCGTTCCCAGCGAGGAGAAGGAGTCGGAAGAGGATTGCGCGGCCGGCGAACTCGACTTCGAGATCGTCGTCGGTTCCGGGGCGCACGCCGCGGATGACGGCCTGGAACGGAAGGCCGCGAGCGGAAGGCCGGCCGCGACCCTCAGCTCGGCCTCCGACGGCGAAACGCTCGCGAGCGAGATCCGCGCGCTGCACGATTCCCTCGCCGAGCGCGACTACTACGAATTGCTGGGCGTCTCCCGCGAGGCTTCCGCGGCTGACGTGAAGCGCGCCTATCTCGGGGCAGCGAAGCGCTTCCATCCCGACGGGCTCGCGCGACTCGGCCTCGAGGCGCTCCGCCCGCAAGCCCAGGAAGTCTTCGCGCGCATCGCGCGCGCGCACGAGACGCTCTCGGACGCCGCGCAGCGGCGCGACTACGACCAGGGCCTCGCGGGAGACGGAGCCCACGGCCAGGTCCAGCGCGTCGTCCAGGCCGAGGCGCTGTACCGCAAGGCCGAGATCATGATGCGCGCCGGCAACTGGGGCGGCGCTTACGAGTTCCTGCGCCCCGCCGTGCAGCTCTGGCCCGACGAGTGCGCGTACCAGTCTGCCCTGGGCTGGACTCTCTACAAGAAGCTGCCGTCGGATCCGAGCACGGCTCGCGCGCACCTCGAGGCGGCGGTGGCCCTCGACGCGCGGGATCCCGTCGCGCACTTCCGCCTCGGCCTCGTGCTGCGCGCGCTCGGGGAGGCGGCGGCGGCGGATCGCGAGCTGCAGCGCGCCAAGCAGCTCGACCCGAAGGTCAGGTAGCCGCCGCGGCTCGCGTCCGCGGCCGCGACCGGATGCGCGGCGGCGCAGCCCGTCCTACCGTGCGGCGCCATGACCACCCCCGCCTCCGCTCCGTTCCGCAACCGGATCACTGAACGGCTCGGCATCGAGCTGCCGATCGTGCAGGCGCCGATGGGCTGGATCGCGCGCTCCGCCCTCGCGTCCGCGGTCTCGAACGCCGGCGGCATGGGCATCATCGAGACCTCGTCGGGGGAGCTCGACGCGGTCAAGGACGAGATCCGGAAGATGCGCGATCTCACCGACAAGCCGTTCGGCGTGAACATCGCCCAGGCCTTCGTCCGCGACCCGAAGATCGTCGAGTTCGTGGCCGCGCAGGGCGTCCGCTTCGTCACGACCTCCGCCGGCAGCCCCACGCGCTACACCACGGAGCTGAAGGCGGCCGGGCTCACGGTCTTCCATGTCGTGCCGAGCCTGCGCGGCGCCCGGAAGGCCGTCGAGGCCGGTGTCGACGGTCTCGTCGTCGAGGGCGGAGAGGGCGGAGGCTTCAAGAACCCGCGCGACGTCGCGACGATGGTGCTGCTGCCGCTCGTCGCGTCGCAGCTCGACGTCCCGATCCTCGCGGCCGGCGGCATGGTCGACGGCAAGAGCATGGCCGCGGCGTTCTGCCTGGGCGCCGAGGGCATCCAGATGGGTACGCGCATGGTGTCGGCGCTCGAATCGCCGGTCCACCCGGACTGGAAACGCGCGATCGTCGCGGCCACCGAGACCGACACGGTGTTCCTGAACCGCCAGCACGGCCCCGGGTTGCGGGCGCTGCGCACCGCTCGCAGCGAAGCGCTCGAGAGCGCGAGCCACGATGTCATGGCGGAGTTCGGCGATCGCGAGCGCCTGCTGCGGCTGTACTTCGGCGGCGATCTCGAGGCCTCGATCGCGCTGTGCGGACAGGTGGCCGGCCGCATCGACGCGGTGCGTCCGGTCGCCGAGATCCTGCGCGAGACCGCCGACGAGTGCCGCGCGACCCTCGCAACGATGGCACAGCGCTACTCCCGCGCGGACTGACCCGGGCGCAGGTCGTTCTCGCGCGGAAGCGCGCGACGCGTGCGCGGCTCCGGCACGATCCGGATCGTCGCCGGCCGCCGGATCGCTTCGGTCACGTGGATCACGACGAGGCCGTACTCGGCGCCGCGCGGATCACGCCAGAAGATCCGCGCCGCGCTCTCGCCGACGCGGGCATACGGCCCGTCCAGATCCTCCTGCTCCGCGAGTCGCGCCATGCGATCCACCAGATCCGTACGCCACGCCTCGACGGGCGTACTCGACAGCACCGCGCCGCTCGGCAGCTGGTAGAGCGCTCGCAGCGTCGGATCCGCGAAGGACGCGCCGGCCAGCAGGGCGGCGCCCGCGCGGGGAATCCGTTCGACCTCCCGAACCATCACGGTGTCGCCGCGCCGCACGTGGCCCTGGAAGCCCAGCGCGTGCCCGAGCTCGTGCAGCACGGTGCCGGTGAGCTCGGCGGGGGTCAGCGGCCGGGCCTTGCCCTGCCAGCTCGGCGCCGTCTTCCGCGCGATGCGCAGCTGCGCCCGCGCCAGCTCGGCCCCGCGCACGGCCGCCGTGTCCGTCTGCTCGGAGAGCGGAGCGAGTCGGCAATCGACGACTGCGTTGCCCATGTCCCCGTCCCGCCCGATCGCGAGCGCCTCGTCCTCGAATCGGATCTCGATCGGCGCAGACCCGCCCTCGATCGCGACGAAGCGCACGCCGAGGCCCGCGCCCTCCCACGCGCGCAGCGCCCTCTCGATGGCGGACCGCTCGTCCGGGCTGGCATCCCGCGGCAGCGACACCGGAAGCGGGGTGTCGCGCGGCCAGCGGCAGAAGAACAACGTCACGCGAGACGCAGCGGGAAGAACGAACGGATGCGCATCCGCGAGGCGATGGCTCGCGATCTCCCGCAACGCCGGAAAACGAGCGTCGACGGCAGATGCCCGCGGCTCGACGCATCCCCAGAGGAGCACGAGCCCCGCGAGCAACGGACCGGCCCGGCGCCACCGCGTTCTTCCGCCCCTCACACCGGAACGATGCCGCGCTTGCGCCACGGTCGTTCCACCCGCTTGTCGGAGAATCGCTCGAGCGCGCGCGCCACCATCGCGCGCGTCTGCCGCGGGTCGATGACGTCGTCGATCATCGCTCGGATCGCGGGGACGTACGGGTTGATGCCCTGGCGGATCCGCCCGGACGCCTGCTCGAGGAAGGCTTTGCGCTCCTCGTCGCTCTTCATCTCGCGCAGACGCTTCTGCGCGAAGATCGAGACCATCCCCTCCGGCCCCATCACCGCGATCTCCGCGCACGGCCAGCCGACGATCCAATCCGGCTCGTAGGCACGCCCGTTCATCGCGTAGTACCCCGCGCCATACGCCTTGCGGACGATCACGCACAGCTTCGGGACCGTCGCGGCCGACACGTAGTGCAGCATCTTTGCGCCGTGCCGGATGATGCCGGCCCGCTCGACCTTCGAGCCGATCACGAATCCCGGCGTGTCCTGCAGGAACAGTAGCGGCACGCCGAACGCGTCGCAGATCTGCACGAACTTCGCGGCCTTGTCCGCGCTGTCCACGTCGAGCGTTCCGCCGAGGAACATCGGGTTGTTCGCGACCACGCCCACGGGCCGACCGCCGACGCGAACGAATGCCGTCACGGGGTTCCGGGCGAAGCGGGGCTTCAGCTCGAACACGTCGCCGTGGTCGGCCAGGAACGCGACCAGCTTGCGCATGTCGTAGGCGCGGCGCGGGTTGTCCGGCACCAGGTCCAGCAGGGCGTCGTCGGCGCGCTCGATGGGATCGTCGCAAGAGCGCACCGGCGGCCGCTCCTCGCAGTGCGACGGCAGAAAGGACAGGTAGTCGCGAATGGCGGCCATGCAGGCCGGATCGTCCGGGACCTCGAGGTCCGCGACGCCGGACAGCTCGCAGTGCACCTTCGACCCGCCGAGCTCCTCCTCGCTGACCTCCTCGCCGACGGCGGCCTTCACGAGGTACGGGCCGCCGAGCGCCATCGACGAGGTGCCCTTCACCATCGGCACGAAGTCCGCGAGGCCCGGGATGTAGGCGGTGCCGGCGGCGCCGGGACCGACCATTGCCGCGACCTGCGGCACGACACCCGACAGGATCACCTGCTCGCGAAACAGCGCCCCGGTCTCCGCGAATGCCGATGCACCGCTCTCCTCATCGGAGGCGCCGCCGCCTCCCATCCCGCCGCCGCCAATCCGGGCGCCGCCGGAATCGACGAGCCAGACGATCGGCATCCGGTGACGCAGGCACAGCTCGCGCAGACGGGCGGCCTTGGCTTCCCCCGTCGGGCCCATCGAGCCGCCGAGCACGGTGAAGTCGTAGGCAGCGACGCCGACCGGGCGGCCGTCGACCTTCCCGAAGCCGACGACCACGGCATCCGCGGGCGACTCGACGCCCGGCTGCTTGCCCAGCACCGCGAGTTCGTCGAAGCGACCCTCGTCGAACAACAGCGCGAGCCGCTCGCGCGCGGTCAGCTTGCCGCGCGCGTGCTGTTTCGCGATCCGCTCCGGCCCGCCCATCTCCGCGGCGCGCGCCTTGCGCGCCGCCAGGTCATCGGTCAGCTCGCGGAGTCGACTCATCCGATGCTCGAGACCGGAAGTAGCGCCACCGCGTCCCCGGCCACGACCGGCTCGCCGTGCTGGTTCGTCGTCACCAGCTCGATCTCGACGCGACCGTCCGGCGCGATCGAGCGGACGGTGCCCTTCGCCGTCAGCGTATCGCCGGGCCACACCTGGCGGACGAAGCGCACGCCGAAGGCGCGCAGCACGCCGTCGCCGAGCCAGTCCGTCAGCAACGTGCCGGTGAGCCCCATCGTCAGCATCCCGTGCGCGAATACCGACGGCACGCCGGCGCCCTTCGTCGCGAAGACTTCGTCGTGGTGGATCGGGTTGAAGTCGCCCGACGCGCCGGCGTACATGACGATCTGGGTCCGGGAGAGGTTCTCCACCACGACCTGCTCGCGACTCGCCCCGACGGCGAGATCCGCGGCGCTCAGCTTCGGGTTCCCTTGCACCGCCCTCATCCTCCCACTGCTCTTTCCGTGATGATGCTGACACCCGTCGCTGTCATGACGAGCTCTCCGCGCTCGTCGCGAAACTCCGTCACCGATTCGCTGAAGCGCAGCGTACCGCCGCGCTTGCCTTCCTTCTGCCAGCTCCTGCCGGGTCGCGTGCGGACGGCGAGCCGCATGCCGGGCCGCAGCGGCTGGTGGTACTCGAAGCGCTGCTCGCCGTGGAGCAGTCGCGAGGAGCCGCCGCGACCGCTCTTCCTGGCGCCGCCCTCCGGAGGGGGCTCCGGCTGCGCGGGGATCTGCCGGATGCCCCGCAGTGCGTAGCTCGGATTCCACAGCGCCGACGACACCGCGAACGTCGGCGGCGCAATGACGCCGCCGACCGGTGTCGCCTTCGCATACTCCTCGTCCCAGTAGATGCGGTTCGTCTCCCCGAGCGCCGCGGCGAAATTCAGGATCCCGGTCCGCTCGACGGGAAACTCATGGTCCGACATGCGTCCCTCTCCCTTCTGCGTCTTCCCCGGTCTTCACGGCCTTCGGCCAGCCGCCAGCCGGAACAGCGCCTTCGCGCCCTCCCCCATGCCGGCGAAGCGCTGATCCTGCGTCTGCCCGCGATGGAAGCGCGCGTAGATCTGTTGCAAGACCACCGCCATCTTGAAGGTTCCGAATACCAGGTAGTAGTCGAGCGTGTCGAGCGCGCGTCCGCTGCGCTCGCCGTAGCGCGCGGCAGCCTGGGTACGGCGCAAGAAGCCCGGCGCCAGCGTCGGCATCGGGTTCAACGTCGACGGGACCTCTTCAGGGTCGTACCAGACGGCGAGGACCGTTCCGAGATCGGCGAGCGGATCGCCGCGCGTACACATGTCCCAGTCGTAGACGGCGACACAGCGTCCGGGGTCGTCGGCGGCCACCGCCATGTTGTCGAGCCGCCAGTCGTTGTGCAGCAACGTGGCCGGCGGGGAGGCCGGAAGATGCTCGAGCAGCCAGCGCTGCAACTCGTCCGCGAGCGGGAACGGTTCCACCTTGGAACGCTCCCAACGGTCACTCCAGCCCTTGACCTGCCGCTCGAGGAAGCCCTCCGGGCGGCCGAGCTCGACGAGCCCGGCCGCGGCAGGGTCGACTGCATGGAAGTCCGCGAGCACGTCGACGACCACCTGCGACAGCTTGCGATTGGCGGACTCATCGGCGCCGCTGCCGAATGCAGCCGGGATCCCGCCGCGCACGACGATTCCATGACGGCGCTCCATCACGAAGAACGGCGCACCGATCACCTCCGCCTCCGCGCAGAAGTGGAACGCGCGCGGCGCGAGCGGGAAGGCCTGCCACAGCCGCGACAGCACGCGGTACTCGCGCTCCATGTCGTGCGACCCGGGCGCCACCGGCCCGAGCGGCGGCCGGCGCAGGACGTACTCCACGGCGTCGGGGCCGTCGCCGTAGCGCAGCAGGTACGTCAGGTTGGCGTGTCCGCCGCCGAATTGCCGAACCCGCAGCGTTGCGTCGCTGCCCACGAGCCGGCCGCGCAGGTGTTCGGCGAGGCGGGACTCGTCGAAACGCTCGTCCGGACGGACGTCGATGACGTCGGGCGGGGCTGCGGGGGCGGAAACGGCCGGGGCAGTCGGGGCTTCGGACGGCGGGGTCGACGGCATCGCGGGACTCTAGTCGGCCGAGGGGCGGACGCTCAAGGGCCGAGGCGCGGCGTCGGGCCGAGCCGCTACGATCCGCGCCCGCTCGGCGAGGAGACCCGGTGACGCTCGAACAGGCCGCGATCCTGATCGCAGGCGGGATCGCCGCCGGGGTCGTCAACACCATGGCGGGCGGCGGATCGCTGATCAGCGTGCCCCTGCTGGTGCTCGTCGGCCTTCCCGGGACCGTCGCGAACGGGACCAACCGCGTCGGGATCCTGCTCCAGAACCTCACCGCCGCGTGGCAGTTCCGCAAACGCGGCGTATCTGGACTCGAAGGCGCCGCGAAGGTGCTCGTACCGGTCTGCATCGGCTCGCTGGTCGGCGCCGCGACGATCGCGCGGATCGACGACGCTGCGTTCGAGCGCCTGTTCGGCGTCGTGATGCTGTTGAACCTCGTCCCGATGCTGCGCAGCCACCGGCGCGATCCCTTGCGGCCCTCCCGGCCCTGGCCGCGCTGGCTGCGCTTCGCCGCGTTCTTCGGCATCGGCCTCTACGGCGGCGCCATCCAGGCTGGCGTCGGCTTGCTGCTGGTCGGAGCGCTCAGCCACGCCGGCGTCGACCTGGTCCGGGCCAACAGCATCAAGGTCGCCGTGAACGTCGTACTCACGGCGATCGCGCTGCCGGTCTTCGTCCTCGCCGGTCAGGTGGCCTGGTGGCCTGCTGCCGTTCTCGCGAGCGGCTTCATCGCCGGCGGCTGGATCGGGGCGCGGCTCGCCGTCGCCGGCGGCGAACGCCTGCTACGGCCGGTGATGATCGCCGCGATCCTGCTGCTCGCGGCCCGCATCCTCGGGCTGTGGGGGTAGCCGACGGCCGCCGACGGGGACGCGCGCCGACGGGGACGCGCGCCGACGGGGACGCGCGCCGACGGGGACGCGCGCCGACGGGGACGCGCGCCGACGGGGACGCGCGCCGACGGGGACGTTCGTTCCGATGCTTTCATTCCGCCGAGCAACGCATTGCGGTTCCAGCGAACACGGAGATCGGCGGGATGAAAGCATCGGAACGAACGTCCCCTCTCCCTCGAACGTCCCCCGGCAAGGTGGCAGCCGCTCGGCGTCGCTCCTAGGATGCGCGCGTGCTCAGTGACTGGCTGACGACGATCCTCGCCACGTTCGCCGGCCTGTTGCCGATCGCGAACCCGTTCAGCACCGCCGTGGTGTTCCTGGCGCTGACGGCGCGTCTCTCCGAAGACGACCGCGAGCGCCAGGCACGGCTCGCGTCGCTGTACGCGCTCGGCGTGCTCTGGGTGTTCCTGTTCGCCGGCGCGTTGATCATGAGCTTCTTCGGGATCTCGATTCCTGCGCTCCGCGTCGCCGGTGGCCTGATCGTCGCGCGCGTCGGCTTCGGGATGCTGTCTCCTCAGGGGCCCGACACGACGCCCGATACTTCCCCGGCTCGTCTCGACATCGCATTCACCCCGCTCGCGGTGCCGATGCTGAGCGGGCCCGGATCGATCGCCGTGACGATCGGCATGGCGGCCGGAGCCGAGACCGTGTCCGACTATGTCGCGATCGCGATCGGCATCGCACTCGTCGTCGTCGTCTCGTGGGGAATCCTCCGCAGCGCGCGGTCCGTCAAGCGCCTGCTCGGCGAGCAGGGCATCGATGCGCTGACTCGAATCATGGGCTTCCTGCTGGTCTGCATCGGCGTCCAGTTCATCGGGATCGGCGTGGCCGAGGTGGCCGCCGATCCCCAGCTGCTCGGACCGATCCTCGAGACGCTCGGGAACCTGAACGGCGGCTGACCTGCGATCGCTGCTCGTCGGTGTCGGCTACCTTCGTTCGCGAGCCCCCTGCCGACGCGCCGACGCCGGCGGGCGTTCGCGGTTCGCCCGCTCTTCCGCCGGCAGGGGATCCTGCCCGGCGAGCGCGAGTTCGAGGTACGGCAGGTCGTCGTAGCCCCAGAACACCTCGCTTCCGACACGCATCGCGGGCACCCCGAAGACGCCGACGCGGATCGCGTCGTCCGTCTGCGCTCGCAGCCGCGCCTTCGCACCCGGCGCCTGGGCGGCCGCCACCAGCTCGGTTCCCGGCAGCCCGGCCTCCGTCGCGACCGCGGCGACGACGTCGGGCTCACTCGCATGGAGACCGCGCGCCCAAACCGCGCCGAACAGCGCGCCGATCAACGCCTCGCGTTCGGGCGCCGCCATCGGCAGCGAGGAGACGCGCAGCGGCAGCAGTGGGTTGAACGGGTGGAAACGCGGAGGTCGCAGCGGAATCCCGAGCAGCGCCGCCTTGCGCACGTTGTTGCGCCACGTCCAGAGCGCCTTCGGCGGCACCTCGGCCGGCCCGAGCTGTCCGAACTCTTCGAGTAGCCCCGCGAACAACACCGGCACCGGCACGACCTCGATGGCGAAGCGCTCCCGCAGCTCCGGCATCCGATGCCACGCGAGGTAGGCGTTGGACGAGATGTAGTCGAAGAAGAAGTCCAGACGCCGAGGCTGCGGACTCACGGAAGTTCGCCCGTCTCCAGCCACGCCGCACACTCCTCCGTCAACAGACGTCGTCTGACCGTTTCGTAGAGCGCGAGGGCCTCGTCATCCAGCACGCCTCGCCAACGCTCGTTGGTGCCCTTGTAGAAGAACCCGTTCGCGCCGTCCTTGAACAACGCCCCCAGCGGTCCGCCCGCGGCGATCGCGTCCGCCCGCATCGACTCGAGCGTCGACCCCGCCGCGATCGCGCCGACCTCGTCCGGCGAGAGCTCGATCCCGACGAAACGGGCGAGGCGTCGGGTCTCCCCGGGAAGATCGCGCTTCAGCGCGTTGTAGTGCAGCATGAGGACGTTCGGCTCGTCGCGCAGCGCCCACCAGGTGGCGACGTGGTGCAGGTTCCCCCACCACGGCCAGCCCTCGGATTCCCAGTCGAACCACCCGCGCGTCAGCCAGTTGCGCCATAGCGCCGGGACGTCGCCGTCGAACCGGGGCATGGGATCGCCGACGCGTCCCGGTGTCTCGTTGAAGCGGCTGTACGCGAAGTCCGTGAACTGTTCGTAGTGGTTGAGCAGCGACATGAAGACGTCGCGCGGATCGCGGCCGACGACGACGTAGCGGACGTCCGGCCAGATCGGCAGCCCGTCGGCGGCCAGATGGGACTTCAGCACCCTTGCGTGCGGCATCGCGGCCAGCTCGGCCAGTTGGTCGCTGAGCTCGACCGGGAACATCCGGGCGTCGATCCAGTAATCCATCGCGGGGGGCGCCATGCCCTTCTTCAGCGCCAGCATCCGGTACAGGATGCCCAGCGTCCACGTGGTCCCCGACTTGTAGGACGTCGTGACGATGACGTCGCCGGCGCGCGGCTCGAAGTCCGACCAGCGCGTGGAATCGATCGTGTGATTCTGGTAGATGCGGGTCACGTTCGCGGGCATGCTCATGGTTTCCCCTTCCGTTCCGAACCCCGTCAGTCGCGTCAGCGCAGCTCGAGCCCTTCGAACCCGCCCGCCGCGCGCCAGTCGCGCAGGATCTTGAAGAACGCAACCGATCCGCCGCCGAAGAACCCGTTCTGGCCCCTGCGCTCGCCCGGTTTGCCCTCGTTGTTGTAGTAGCCGGGCGTGCAGGCCTCCAGGAAGTCGCGCCCGAGGCCGGAGAGGCGGACGATCGTCGCGACCCACTCCGCCTCGGCGGCCTCCGAGACCTCCACCGAGCGGACGCCCCGATCGATGCAGTGCCGGACGATGTACGCGATGTGCTGGCTCTGCTCGTTCAGCATGTGCGGGTAGTTCACCGTGAAGCCGCTCTGCTGGTTGCCCATGATGAAGCAGTTCGGGAAGCCGCGGCTGTGCATGCCGTGGAGCGTGCGGACGCCGTCGGCCCAGTGCTGCGAGAGCGTCGCGCCGTCCCGCCCGTGGAGGTTGTAGCCGGCGCGCCGCGTGTAGTCGGTGCCGACCTCGAAGCCGGTGGCGTAGATCAGGCAGTCCAGCTCGAACTCGGCGCCGTCGACGACGACGCCCCGCTCGGTGATGCGCTCGACGCCCCGGCCCTGCGTGTCGACGAGTGTGACGTTCGGCCGATTGAACGTCTCGAGATACTCGTCGTGGAAGCAGGGGCGCTTGCAGAACTGGCGATAGTACGGCTTCAGCGCCTCCGCAGTCGCCGGATCCCGGACGATCGCATCCACGCGGGCGCGGATCTGCTCCATCTTCTGGAAGTCCGCGAGCTCCATCATCTTCGGGAGATCCGACGTGACGCCGCCCGGATCCTGCTGCGCCATCACGAGCAGCTTGCGGATGATGTCGGTCCAGCCATCGGCGACCAGATCCTCCGCCTGGTAGCCGCCCGAGACGAGCGTGTTGAAGTTGTCCATCCGGTGCTGGTGCCAACCGGGCGAGAGGCTCGACGCCCACGAGGGATCCGTCGGCCGGTTGCCGCGCACGTCGATCGACGACGGCGTCCGCTGGAACACATAGAGGTGTCGCGCCGCCGCACCGAGGTGCGGGACACACTGCACAGCCGTGGCGCCGGTTCCGATGATGCCGACGCGCTTGTCGCGCAGCCCCGTCAGGTTCCCGTTGGAGTCGCCTCCGGTATAGCCGTAGTCCCAGCGACTGGTGTGGAACGCGTGGCCGCGAAAGGACTCGATGCCCGGGATGCCCGGGAGCTTCGGCCGGTTCAATGGACCGTTCGGCATGCAGACGAAGCGCGCGTGCAGGCGGTCGCCGCGGTGGCTCTCGAGGACCCAACGCGCGTCGCTCTCGTCCCAGCGCATGGCGGTGACTTCGGTCTGGAACAGCGCCCCGCGGTACAGGTCGAAGTGCCGTCCGATGGCCTGGCTGTGCGCCAGGATCTCGGGCGCGCGCGCGTACTTCTCGGTCGGGACGGTTCCGAGTTCCTCGAGCAGCGGCAGGTAGATGTACGACTCGACGTCGCACTGGGCGCCGGGGTAGCGGTTCCAGTACCAGGTCCCGCCGAAGTCGCCGCCCTTTTCGAGAATCCGGACATCGTCGATCCCGGCCTGGCGCAGGCGCGCGCCGGCCAGCAACCCGCCGAAGCCGCCGCCGATGACCGCCACCTCGACGTCGCCGGTGAGCGGCTCGCGGGTGAACCCCGGCTCGACGTACGGATCGTCCACGAAGCGGGCGAAGCCCTCCGTCACCTCGAGGTACTGGTCGTTGCCGTCGGCCCGGACGCGCTTGTCGCGCTCCTCCCGGTACTTCGCGCGCAGCGCATCGGGATCGAAGCCGAGCTTCGCCGCCTGCGAGGGAGCGTTCGCTCCGCCGTTCGGGTCCTTCATGTCCTGCGTGCTCCCGTAGTGCTGCGCGGCGCTTCGGGAGGCTAGCGCCGATCCTGCGACGCGGCGGTCTCGCGTCCACCCGTGATACGCTTCCTCGTGCCAAGCGCTTCGCTGCCGACCCGACGAGACCCATGACCCGATCCGCTCGCCCGCCTCGCCCCCGCCCGTGGTGGATGACCACGATGGCGCTCTTCTGCGTCGCGACCGTCGCCTTCCTGGTTCCTCGCGACCTGTTCTTCCCGGCGACTCGCGACGTCGAAGTCTGGTTCGGCTTCGAGCTGCGCGGCGCGGCGGCGCTGTGGACGGCGCCCCTCCACTGGGCCCTGTTCGCCGTCGGCGCCTGGGCGTTCTGGACCCAGCGATCCTGGATCCTGCCCGCGGCCGCCGGCTACGCGTTCTACGTCGCGTTCAGTCACCTCGTCTGGAGTGAGGTGAGCCCCAACGGCCAGGGCTGGCCGATGGGCCTCGCGCAAGCGCTCGCGCTCTCGATCCCCGGAGTCCTGCTGCTCCGAGCATACCGGCGGCAGCGTCCCGTCCGCGCCGGCGCCGACGATGGCTGACGCGCGGCTCAACGCGCCGAACCTGCTGAGCGCGTTCCGGATCGCGTGCGTGCCGGTGCTGCTGGCGCTCGCGGCGCAAGGAGCCACGACGGCCTTCCTCGTGCTGTTCGCGCTCGGCCTCCTGTCCGACGCGCTCGACGGTCCGCTCGCGCGCTGGCTCGGACAGGAAAGCGCGTTCGGCGCCCGGCTCGATCAGTGGGGCGACTTCGCGCTGTGGGCCGCGCTGCCGCTCGCCGCCTGGTGGCTCTGGCCCGAGATCATCCGCCGCGAGGCGCGCTACGTCGTCCTCGCCGTCTCGTGCATGGTGCTGCCGACGGCGATCGCGTTCCTCAAGTACCGCGCGGTGCCCGGCTATCACACCTGGTCGGTGAAGCTCGGCGCGATCGGGATGGGCATCGCGGTCCCGCTGCTGTTGCTCTTCGACGTCGCATGGCCGTTCCGCGCGGCGGCGCTGTTCCAGGTCGTCTGCGCCATCGACGAGCTCGGTATCACGTGGCTCTCACCCGACTGCCGGAACGACGTCCCGTCGGTGTTCCATGCGGCGCGGCTTCCGAACCGCTAGGCAGAGCCCGCCAAGGCCCGCGACCGCACAGCAGCGTTCTACTTCCGCCAGCTACTCACGTGCACGACCGGTTCGAGGCCGATCAGCACCGCCCCGTGCCGACCGGTCCACCAGAACGCGTAGCCCGCGGCGCTCGCGCGCTCGACGACCTCGGCGTGCGGCATGCCGAAGCGCCCGAGACGCGGCGCCGAAGCAACGGCGACGGTGCCAGCCACCCCCGCGAGCCACGCCGCCGTCGAGGACGTACGGCTGCCGTGGTGGCCGAGCTTCAGCACGTCGGCCCGCAGCGGTGCGCCGGTCGCGAGAAGCCGCGCCTCCGCGGCGGCTTCGAGGTCGCCGGGAAGCAGTACCGAACGCCCAGCGACGTCGATTCGCAAGGTGAGAGACCGGTCGTTGCGCGAGGTGTCGCGCTCGCCCCGAGGCGGCCAGAGCGGCGCGATGCGCAGATCGCCCACAGCGAGCGTCGCGCCGCCGGCACCCTGCTCTTCCAACGCAACTCCGCCGGCGCGCGCCGCAGCCACCACGTCGGCGAATGCGGGATCTCCGACACCCCCATGCGGCAGCCAGACACGGTCCACGGGAAGCGCGCGCAGCACGGCCGGAAGTCCGCCGCGATGATCGAGATCCGCATGGCTGGCCACCACGAGATCCAGTCGCTCGACACCGAGCGCGCGCAGAGCCGGCACGACGACCGTCGCGCCGAGGTCGGCGCCGTCCGGCACGGCGACGCCCGCATCGACCAGCAGGGTCCCCGTGCGCCCTTGCACGAGGATCGCATCCCCCTGGCCGACATCGAGGACGACCACGCGGGGGGGCGCCGGGGCGATCGCTGGCGGCGGCGCCACGGCGAGGATCGCGGCGACCGCGAGCGATGCCGCGACGCGCGCGACGAGTGACCGCCCGCGCAGCGCGAGCAGCGCGACCGCGGACGCGGCTGCGATCGCGCCGGGTCCCCGAGGCGACGCGGGCAGGACTGGCGCGTAGGCAGCGGCAGCGGACAGCGCATCGAGCGTCCACGAGCCGATCGCGGCGGTCCCCGTACACAGAACGGCCGCGGGGCCGCTCCCGGGTGCCATCCCCGCGACCAGAGCGGTGGCAATCGACGCGGGGAGGAGTACCAGCGCCGTCCACGGGATCGCGACGAGATTCGCCAGCACGCCGTAGCCCGGCGAGCTGAGGCCCAGCGCGACGGCCGCGATCGGCGCCGTCGCGGCGCTCGCGAGGGCAGTCGTGCCGGCCATCTCGGCGATCGAGCGCCGCGCGCGTGAATAGATCGACGACCCGTCCTCCCGATCCGGCGCGGATGCACGGACCGACCATACGAGCGCCGCGCTCGCCGAGAACGAGAGCCACGCGCCGATCTCGAACCACGCGGCCGGCTCGAACGCCAGGATGAGGACGGCAGCTGCCACGAGCGGCGCCCCGCGACGGGTCGGTCGCCGTGTCGCCAGCGAAGCGGCGAGACCGAGCAGTACGACGAGGGCGCGGCGAACCGGAACGCCGAAGCCGGCGAGTAGCGCATAGCCGGCAGCGACCGCCGCCGCGCCCAGTAGCGCAGCGCCCCTGCGATCGGCGCGCAACGCTGGCACGCCCGCTCGCAACAACACGAACGCCATCAGCCGGTACGCGAGCGCCGCTGCGAGCGCGAGGTGGAGGCCCGACACCGCGAGCAGGTGCGACACACCGAGACGCTGGAATGCGTCGCGTGTCTCCACGGGGAGACCGCCGCGATCTCCGAGCGCCAGCGCACGCACGAGGGCTCCGCCCGGACCCTCGTGCGACAATCGCTGCACCGCGCGCGTCCGCAGCCGATGGATCGGCGCGAGCGGGCGCCAGCCTTCGGCGTCGGGCCGGCGCACCAGCAGATCGTCGTGAACGAGCGTGGCGCGAGCGCCGATGCCGCGGCGGGCGGCTCGCCGCTCGTGATCCGGCCCCCCCGGATTGGCGCGCGCCTCGTACGGACGGATGCGGACCCGTGCGCGAACGCGGTCTCCGGGAACGAGCGCAGCGGACGGGGGCATCGCACCGTCGTGGTCCGAGTGGACCGTGAGGAGCAGGCGCGGCGGCAAGGGCATTTCCAACGACTCGACCGCGCGCACGGAGGCCAGCTCGAGGAGCACGCGGCCCCGCTGCGCGAACACCGTGCGGACATCGGCCTCGATCGTCGCTTCGAAGAGTCGTGCCGGTCCGGCGGCGGCGTCCTCGAGGTTCGTCGCGATGCCGAAGCCCGACGCCGCGCCGAGCGCCACGCACGCGCACACCCGCCGCCCCACGCGTGTGCGGACGCTGACGGCGCCGAGGCTCGCGCCGATCGCGACGCGCAGCGCAACCGATGCGCCGAGCCAGCCGGCATCGGCCGCGGCGATGGCGAGACCCTGGGCTGCCAGCAGCGCGAGAAGGAATCCGATCGGGAACCTGCGGGGGACCGCGGGGAAGGGGGATGGTAGCAGCTCGGATCCCGCGCCTCGGATCAGCCTCGAACGAGGAATCTGCTCAGTGCACCACGCGGCGCAGCGCCACCGCGGCAGGCCGCGTCACCCCGTCGATGCGCTTCAGCTCTGCGCTCAGCGTGCCCAGAACCGCATCGACCTTGCGCAGCTCGTCTGCGAACGCGCCGAGCAGCCGCTGGAGCTCCGAGAGTTCCCGAACGCTGTTCCGCCATGCGCCCTCTCGTTCTCGATGCACGCGGTGCGTCAGCGAGACGCCGGCGAGCGCGACACCGTAGGCCTCCGGCGAGAGGACGCGGAGCAGCGGCTCGAGCCGCCGCGCCAACTCGGCGCACACCGCCTCCTCGACGCCGAGTTGCGCGAGATCGCGTGCGACCCGGTCTCGAGTCCTGCGTTCGAACGCGGCGTTTCCGCCGTCGCCCGCTCTCGCGTCGCGCCCCCCGTTGCGCATGTGCTGCCGCTCCTTCGCCCGCAGGATCCGCGTCGCGGAGTCGCAAGATCGATGCCATCGGGAGGCGCCCTGACGAGCACACGCAGGCGGGACGGCGCAACGCGAAGGTCGCGCGACGTCCAATTTTGGGAACCGGACTCCATCGACCGCGGCCGAGCGACGCCGCGCTCAGCGTCGCCAGGCCTGCGGAACCCCGGCGTGATCTGCCTCGGCTTCGAGGGCTTCGAGCTGACGCAGGAGCTGCGTCGCCTGCTCTTCGAGCCGGTCGTGGCGGCGACCTCGCGACGACGGGACCCGATCTCGTTCGAAGTCCAGTTCGGCGATCTGCGAACGGAGCGCCTCGAACTCGCCGAGCCATTGCGAGCGGCTTCGGCCACCCACCAGCTGGCCGCTCGTCTCGAGATCGTTCTCGTGCAACGTGATGACCCCTGCGGCGGTATCGATCTGGTACGTGAAGCGATTGAAGAACGACAGCCCGAGTAGCCCCATCTCGATCCCATCGCCGATCGTGGCCGCGACCGGCCCCACGCGCGCGCTGCCGAGCTCCATGCTGTCCAACGTCACGATCGGCTGCTCGACGACGCCGTTCGCCGTCTGGAAGCGCATCGTTCGCGTATCGGGTCCGATCGACAGGCCCGCCTCCATCGCCACGCTCCGGGGCAGCAGCACATAGCTCGCGCCGGTGTCGACGAGGAACGGGGCAACCGTATGACCATTGATCCGGACCGGTACGACCATCGCATTGCCTGCGCTCTCGACGCGGATGCGGTGCGCCCGTCCGGGGCCCGGCAGGCGCGCGACGCGAGCCTGCCCCGGAGCCTGCGCTGCGGGCGGCGTCTCGTAGGTCTGCACGCGATTCGGCCTGCCTTCCGCGGCGGCTGCATCCTTGACCGCGGCGCGTCGACCCGGCGGCACCCGGCTCAGGTCCTCGGTGAAGTGAACCCGGCCCTCGCTGTCGGTCCAGCGATAGATCTCGGCGCGTCCCGGCGCCGCTGTACTGGTCGCAGCGACGATCGCGAGCGCCATGGCGCGGCGGATCCAGCCCATGTGCCTTGGCTTCGGCGTGTCGCAGGACGCGCTGAAGGGAGGCGCGGCTTCAATCGGCAACGAGCCGATCCAGATCCTCGAAGAACGATACGATTCTGTCGGCGTCCACGCGCCCGATTCCGGGGACCGCGGCGAGCCGCTCGGCCGGCGCCTCGCGGATCGCGCGCAGCGAGCCGAGCTCGCGCAGCAATGCGCGGCGCTTGCGCGGCCCGATGCCTGCGATGTCCTGGAGGATCGAAGCGAGATGGGCGCGCTGGCGCAGATCGCGCTGGAACTCGATCGCGAAGCGGTGCGCCTCGTCGCGGATGCGCTGCAGCAGCAGCAGGCCCTGGGCGTTCGGCGGCAGCAACACGGGATCCTTGCGCGCCGGCAGATGCAGGCGCTCGGCCTTGAGGCCGCCGCTGCGGCGCACGCGGGCGGCATGCCGCGGCCCGCTCGTCGGACCCCCGACGCCGGCGTCCTCACGTTCCTTCGAGATCCCTGCCACGTCGCACGAGAGCTCGTGATCGCGGAGCGCTGCCGCGACGACGGCGACCTGGCCCTTGCCGCCATCGATCAGCAGGAGATCGGGCAGGGGCTCGCGCTCGACCCGTGCGAGTCGCCGCTGCATGACCTCGCGCAGACACGCGAGGTCGTCCCCGGCACGGGCTTCGCGGATCCGGTAGCGGCGCCACGCGCCTTTGTCCGGACGCCCCTCCTCGAAGACGACGCGGCTCGCGACCGCCAGCGTCCCGCCGAGGGTCGAGACGTCGTAGCACTCGATCCGCCGGGGCGTTCGCGCGAGTCCGAGGCCCGTTCGCAGCTCCTCCGCGGCGGCTTCCTGGCTCGCGCGCGCGTCGAGGCGCTGCGCGAGGCGCAGCGCGGCATTGTTCGCCGCCATCACCAGCAGCTCGTGCGCGGGTCCGCGCTGGGGCACGCGGAGCACCGCGCGGTGGCCGCTCCGCTCGCGGAGGAGATCGATCAAGGCGTCGGCGTCCCGGGGTGCCGTCGAGACCAGCACCTCACGCACCGGCGCGCGGTCCGGCGCGCCGTAGTACTGGCCGAGGAACGAGCCGAGAACCTCCTCGTCTTCGATCTCGACGTTGGAGTACGACCACGCGTCGTTCCCGACGACGCGTCCCCCGCGGACGTGCAACGCGTGCAGCTCGACCTCGCCCCCGCGCCTCGCCAGCGCGAACACGTCGCGCTCCTCGCCCTTGCCAGACACCATCTGCTGGCGCTCGACGGTCCGTTCGACGGCGTTCAGGCGATCGCGCAGCGCCCCCGCCTCCTCGAAGCGCTCCGCCGCTGCTGCTGCCGCCATCTGCCCGCGCAGGTCGTTCAGCAAGTCCTCCGAACGGCCGCGCAGGAACATCGCCGTTCCCTTCACGAGGCCGGCGTACGCCGCCGGATCGACGTACCCGACGCAGGGCGCGACGCAGCGCTTCATCTCGTACTCGATGCACGGGCGACCGCGGCGGGCATAGTCGCGGAACACCGGCTCGCTGCACGAGCGCAGCGGGAAGATCCGGCGCAGGTTCGAAAGTGCCTGCCGCAGCGCCTGGCTCGACGTATACGGCCCGAAGTACCACGCGCCGTCGTCCCGGAAGCGCCGGACCGGGGTGAGCCGGGGCCACGGTTCGCGGGGATCGAGGCGCATGCCGAGGTACTGCTTGTCGTCGCGCAGCCGCACGTTGAACGGCGGCTTGTGTCGTTTGATCAGCTCGTTCTCGAGCAGCAGCGCGTCCTTCACCGACGGCGTCAGGACGACGTCGACGGTCGCGGCCTGCTCGATCATCGTAGGCATCCGCGCGCGCCCGTCGCCGCCCGCGCGCAGGTACGAGCGCACACGCGTGCGCAGACTCTGCGCCTTGCCGACGTAGAGCACCTTGCCGCGCGCGTTCTCGAACAGATACACCCCGGGCGCCGCCGGCAGGCTCTCGACTTGCGCGACCAGGGTGTCGGAAATCGACGCGGCTTCGGTCATGCCCGGGCTCAGCCTCGCGCGATGCGCTCGTCCTCGAGCGCGCGGATCCGGTCGCGCAGCGCGGCGGCCCGCTCGAACTCGAGCGCCTTCGCCGCGCCCTGCATCTCGCGGCGCAGGCCGGCGATCAGCGTCGCCAGCTCGTGGGCCGGGATCTCCGCTTCGGGCTTCTCGCGCACCGTCGGCACCGTCACGTAATCCTGCTCCCAGATCGATTCGCGCAGGCTCGAGATGCGTTTCTCGATGCTCCGCGGCGTGATCCCGTGCTCGGCGTTGTAGCGCTCCTGCGTGGCGCGGCGGCGGTCGGTCTCCTCGAGCGTGCGCTCGATCGAGTCCGTCCGGCGATCCGCGTAGAGCAGCACGCGACCGTGGACGTTGCGGGCCGCGCGGCCGATGGTCTGGATCAGCGACCGGGTGGAGCGCAGGAAGCCCTCCTTGTCGGCGTCGAGGATCGCCACCAGCGACACCTCCGGGATGTCGAGGCCTTCGCGCAGCAGGTTGATCCCGACGAGCACATCGAAGCCGCCCTCGCGGAGCTCGCGGATGATCTCGGTGCGCTCGATCGTCTGGATGTCGCTGTGCAGATAGCGGACCTTCACGCCCGCCTCGGCGTAGTAGTCGGTCAGCTGCTCCGCCATGCGCTTCGTCAGCGTCGTCACCAGCACGCGTTCACCGGCGGCGATGCGCGCGCGGATCTCGCCGAGCAGGTCGTCCACCTGCCCGGCCGCCGGCCGGACCTCGACGATCGGATCGACGAGGCCGGTCGGCCGGATGATCTGCTCGACGACGACGCCCTTCGCGCGCTCGAGCTCCCAGTCGCCTGGTGTCGCCGAGACGTAGATCGCCTGCGGGACGCGTTCGGTCCACTCGTCGAAGCGCAGCGGCCGGTTGTCGAGCGCCGACGGAAGCCGGAACCCGTATTCGACGAGCGTTTCCTTGCGCGCCCGGTCGCCGCGGTACATCGCACCGACCTGGGGGACCGTGATGTGGCTCTCGTCGAGCACGACGAGGAGATCCTCCGGGAAGTAGTCGTAGAGCGTGTACGGCGACTGGCCGGGCGCGCGGCCGTCGAGCCAGCGCGAGTAGTTCTCGACGCCGTGGCAGAAGCCCATCGCCTCGAGCATCTCGAGATCGTACAGCGTGCGCTGCTCGAGCCGCTGCGCCTCGAGCAGCTTCTGTTGCGCATGGAGGTCCGCCAGGCGCTGCTGCAGCTCGCCGCGGATGCCCTCGATCGCGTGCTGCAGGATCTCCTGCGTCGCGACGTAGTGGCTCGCCGGATAGATCAGCGCCCGGTTCGGCCGCGCCACCACCTGGCCGCGCAGCGGGTCGATCTCGGCGATCGCCTCGACCTCGTCGCCGAAGAACTCGATCCGGATCGCGCGCTCGTCCTCGTACTGCGGGAAGATCTCGACGACGTCACCGCGCACGCGGAAGGTGCCGCGGTGGAAGTCGACGTCGTTGCGCTCGTACAGCATGTCGACGAGCCGGCGCAGCAGGTCGTCGCGGACGAGCGGCGCGCCGCGCTCGACGTAGGCGTGCATCGACCCGTAGGTCGCGGGCGCACCGAGTCCGTAGATGCACGACACGCTCGCCACCACCAGCACGTCGCGGCGGGTCAACAACGCATGCGTGGCCGAGTGGCGCAGCTTGTCGATCTGGTCGTTGACGGACGAGTCCTTCTCGATGTACGTGTCGCTCGACGGGATGTAGGCCTCGGGCTGGTAGTAGTCGTAGTAGGAGACGAAGTACTCGACGGCATTGTCCGGGAACAGGCCTTTCATCTCCGCATAGAGCTGCGCCGCGAGCGTCTTGTTCGGCGCCATCACCAGCGTCGGCCGCTGCAGCTGCTCGACCGCGCACGCGATGGTGAAGGACTTGCCGCTGCCGGTGACGCCGAGCAGGACCTGGTGCGGGTCGCCGCGGCGAACGCCTTCGACGAGAGCCTCGATTGCCGACGGCTGATCGCCTTGCGGCGTGAACTCAGACACCAGCCGGAAGCGCTCGTCGCTCGCCACCGCGGCACGCGCTGCGGCCGGACCAGCCGGGCGCGGCTTCGACGCGCCCACGGCGCTGCGCACCTGCTTGCGACCGCTGCGCGGGGACCGACCCGCGCCTTCCTTCACCGTACGCGGCGCCATCGCGCTCCGTCCTTCGTGTCTTCGATCTCGACGCCCTCGGCGCGCAGCGCATCGCGGATGCGGTCCGCCTGGGCGAAATCGCGCCGTGCCCGCGCCGCGCGACGCTCCTCCAGCAGCGCATCGATGCGCGGATCGCTCTCCTGGCGTTCCGCCGGCGGCACCTCGACGTCGAGCCCGAGGCCGAGCCAGCTTTCGAAGTCGAGCAGCAGCTCCCGCTTCGCCGCGAGCGACAGCGTGCCGCGGGCGACGCGCCAGGTCACCTCCATCGCGCGCGGGGCGTTGAGATCGTCGCGGACCGCCGCCCAGAACTCGCCGCGCTCGCCCGCGAGCGCCGCGCGCTCCTCGGCGGTCGGCTCGCCCGCCGCGGCGCGCGCCTCGACGGCGACCGCGAGCAGCCGCCGGTAGCCGGTCGCAGCGGATTCGATCTCAGCGAAGGAGAAGCTCTGCTGCTGGCGGTAGTGCGCCTGCAGGAAGAAGTAGCGATACGCGAGCGGCTCGATCCCCCGTGCGACGAGATCTTCGAGCACCAGCGTATGTCCCTTCGACTTCGAGACCTTCTCGTCGCCGAGGTTCAGGAACTCGTTGTGCATCCAGACCTCGACCCACGGATGGACGTCATAGCCGGCCTCGCTCTGTGCGATCTCGTTGGTGTGGTGCACCGGAACGTGATCGACGCCGCCGGTGTGCAGATCGAAATGCGTGCCGAGATAGTGGACGCTCATCGCCGAACACTCGATGTGCCAGCCGGGAAAGCCGCGACCCCACGGTGAATCCCATTCCTGCTGGCGCTGAACGCCTGGTGCGGCGAACTTCCACAACGCGAAGTCCTGCGGCTGGCGCTTGCCGGCCACGTCCCCGATCCGCGCGCCCCCCGTCTGGCCGGCGAGATCGAGCCGCGCGAACTCGGCGTAGCGCGGGAACTTCGCGGTATCGAAATAGAGACCGTCGTCGAGGCGATACGTGTAGCCCTTCGCTTCGAGCCGGCGCGCCAGCTCGATCTGCTGCGGAATGTGCTCGGTGGCCTTGCAGTACACGTCGGCCTCGAGGCAGCGCAGGCGCCGGCGGTCGGCGAGCCACTGCTCCGCGTACTGCGCGGCGATCGCCGCCGCGCTGCGGCCGCTGCGCTCGGCGGCCCGCTCCATCTTGTCCTCGCCACTATCGGCATCGTCGGTGAGATGACCCACGTCCGTGATGTTGATGATGTGCGTGACCCGCAGCCCTTCGGCGAGCAGTGCACGCTTCAGCAGGTCCGCGAACAGATAGGGCCGGAGATTGCCGAGGTGTTGCGGCGCATAGACGGTCGGCCCGCAGCTGTACACACGTGCATGGCCCGGCTCGATCGGGTCGAAGCGCTCCTTTCGACGCGTGCGGGTGTTGTACAGGAACAGCGCAGTCATTCGCGCTTCCCTTCGCTCGCGTCGATGCGTTCCGGCGCCAACAAGACCACCGCCTCGGCCGCGATCCCCTCGCCCCGGCCGATCGCACCGAGCCGATCCGTGCTGGTGATCTTGACGTTGACCGAAGAGGCTTCGGCCCCGAGCGCGCGCGCGAGGCTCTCTTGCATCGCCTCGCGAAACGGGCCGAGTCGCGGCTCCTGCGCGATGACGGTGGCATCGAGATTGCCCACGGTGAACCCGCGCGCGCGCATCCGCTCGAGCACGGCCGCCAGCAGGGTCGCGCTGTCGGCGCCGCGCCAGCGCTCGTCGCTCGACGGGAACCAGCTGCCGAGGTCGCCTTCGCCGAGCGCGCCGAGCACGGCGCTCGTGACGACGTGCAGCAGCACGTCGCCGTCCGAGTGGCCCTCGAGACCGCGGTCGTGCGGGATCGAGATGCCTCCGAGACGCAGCGGTCGCCCGGGCACCAGCCGATGCGCGTCGAAGCCCTGCCCGACCCGGAGTCGGAGCCGTTCGCTCATCCGCGCTGCCTCCAGATCGCCTCGGCGAGCTCGAGGTCCTCCGGCCAGGTGATCTTCAGGTTGCGCACGTCCCCCTCGACCACCGCGACCGGAACGCCGAGCCGCTCGACGAGTTGCGCGTCATCGGTGCCGACGAAACCGTCCGCCGCCGCCTTGGCGAGAGCCTCGCGCAGGAGCGAGGTACGGAACACCTGCGGCGTCTGTGCGGCCCACGTCTCCGCTCGCTCGAGCGTGGCCTCGATGCGGCCCGCGCGCACGCGCTTCAGGGTATCCCGCACCGGGACTGCGAGCAGCGCCGCCCCGGTGCGCGCCGCCTCCGCGAGCACGCGGCCGACGTCCTCGGCGCGCAACAGCGGGCGGGCCGCATCGTGAACGGCGACCCATTCGACCGCAGGGGGCAACGTGGCGAGCCCCGCCCGCATGGAATCCTGCCTCTCCGCTCCGCCGGCCACCGGCTCGGCGAGCTTCTCGGCGCCGGAGAAATTCCGCTCGAGCGCATGCCAGCGGCCGAAGTCGGCGGCCGGCAGCACCGGCACGATCACTTCGACTTCCGGCCGAGCCGCGAGCGCTTCGATGGCGCGCACCAGCAACGGGCGGCCACCGAGCGACAGGAATGCCTTCGGGACGGCGGCGCCGAATCGTTCGCCGCGACCCGCGGCCAGCACCAGAGCCGCGACGCGCATGGCGGCGCAAGGTAGCGGATCGCTGCGATCCGCCGACCGCTCTCCCGCCGCAGGTCCTCGCGCCGCGGCCGGATCGCCCTATCCTTCCGCGAAACCCGGGGGCGAGGATCACTCCATGACCGACGATCTAGAGGCGATGCGCGCGAAGCTCGAGCGGCTCGAGGCCGAGAACGAGTCGCTGAAACGGCGCAGCGAGAAGGGACTCAGCCTGAAGGTGAGCCAGAAGGGCGCCGTCTCGCTCTACGGCCTCGGCCGCTTCCCGGTGACACTGTACCAGGAACAGTGGACCCGCCTGCTCGACATGGGGGACGAGATCCGCCGCTTCCTCGCCGAGCATCGGGCCGAGCTGAAGCTGAAGGACTGATCGAACGCCGCCGTCAGCCGGGCGGCGTCACATGGATCCAGATCGTCTTCGTCTGCAGGTACTGGTCCAGCGCCTCCGTTCCGTTGTCGCGGGCCAGCGAGCCGGAGCGCCGGTAGCCGCCGAACGGGGTCTTCACGTCGCCCTCGGTAAAGCGGTTGATCGCAACGGTGCCGCATGGAAGTTGGCGCGCGAGCCACAACGCGCGGTCGAGATCCTTCGTGAACACCGTGGCGTGCAGGCCGTAGTCGGTATCGACGGCGATCCGCAGCGCGTCCTCGACGTCCGTCGCAGACAATACGCCGAGCACCGGCCCGAAGATCTCCTCGCGCGCGATCGTCATCGCGGGCGTCACCTCGTCGAAGACCGTCGGTTCGACGTAGAACCCGGCGCGCGTCGAGGCCGAGGCGCTGCCGAGTCGCATCCGGGCGCCTTCGCGGACCCCGCGCTGCACGTAACGGAGCACGCGCTGCTGGTGCTCCTGCGAGATCATCGACCCCATGTCGGTCGCGGGATCGAGGGGATCCCCGACGCGGAGCGCACGGACCTTCGCGAGCACCTTCTCGACATACTCGTCCTTCCGCTTCGCGCCGACGATCTGCCGCATGTTCGCCGAGCAATTCTGCCCGCCGTTCCAGAACGCGGCGCTGACGGCGTTCGAGATCAGGTCGTCGTCGAGCGGCGCGTCGTCGAGCACGATGAACGGGCTCTTGCCGCCCATTTCGAGCCCGATCGGCTTGAGATTGCTCTCGCTCGCGTAGCGGAGGAAGTGCGCGCCGACCTCGGTCGAGCCTGTGAAAGACACCAGATCGATGTCGGGATGACGGCCGATCGCCTGCCCGGCCGTCTCCCCGAAGCCCGGCAACACCTGCAGCACGCCGTCCGGGACGCCGGCCTCGGCGGCCAGCTCGGCAAGTCGGAGCGCCGTGAGCGGCGTCTGCTCCGCCGGCTTCACGAGCGCCGAGCAGCCGACGGCGAGCGCCGGCGCGAGCTTCCACGCCGCCATCAGCAGCGGGAAGTTCCACGGCAAGACGAGGCCCACGACGCCGATCGGCTCCTTGACGATCAGCGCCAGTGCGCTGCCATCGGTCGGCGCCACCTTGTCGAAGCGCTTGTCGATCGCCTCCGCGTACCACTGGAAGAAATTCGGGACTTCGTGCCCGATCTCCTGGAGGCAGTCCCGGATCGTCTTGCCGCTGTCGAGACTCTCGAGTGTCGCGAGCTCGTCGGTGTGCTGGCGAACCAGCTCGGCGAGCCGGAGCAGGACCTGCTTGCGGTGCTCCGGCGCCGCCCGCGACCACGTCCCGTCGCGGAAGACCTGCCGCGCCGCGCGTACCGCCACGTCGACATCGGCCGCGTCGCAGTGCGCCACGGTCCCGAGCACGGCGCCGGTGGCCGGATTGCGATTCTCGAACACCCGCCCGGACAGCGCCGGCCGTGAGGCGCCCGCGAGGAACGCGCCCTGCGGCGGAACGATGGTCGTCGCGAGCTCCCGATACCTCGTCGTTTCCATTGGGGCCTTTCGATGTTCCCTGGTTTCGAGACGAGCCGCTACGCGGGCTTCGTCGCCGCGAAGCGAAGCCGCACGTAGTCGGCATGCCAGCGTCCCTGTGCGTCGCGCAACACCGGTTCGAGTCGGCGCTGCACGTCGGCGAGAAACGCCGGTCGCTCCGCCTCCGGCAACCGCATCGTGAAGTGCTGGCAGAAGGTCCGAAGCCAACCGGTGACGTCGCCGGGAAGTGGCGTCGGCCTCGGGAAGAGCCGGATCTCGCGCACGTGGAAGCCGTTCCGCTCGAGTCGGTCCCGGTACTCGACGTCGCTCGGGAAGTACCACGGGTTCGCCGCACGCCCGTTCCGGCCGCGTGCCGCCAGCGCGTCCTCGAGCGCCGACACGATGTGCTGGACGCACCCCTCCCCGCCCAGCTCGGCGACGAAGCGACCGCCGGGGACGAGCGCGCGGTGGACGCCCTCGAGCACGCGGTCGGGCTCGCGCATCCAGTGCAGCGCGGCGTTGCTGAATACCGCATCGAACTCGCTCTCGAACGCGAGCGCCTGGCCGTCGCCGACGCGCGCGTCGAGACCCCGCGCACGCGCCGCCGCGACGAAGGCCGGACTCCCGTCGATCCCGACGACGCGGCAGCCGTGGGCGGCGAGCTTCGCGGTCAGGACGCCATCGCCGCACCCCAGATCGAGGATCCGCTCGCCGGGCTCCGGAGCGAGGAGCGCCAGAACGGGCTCACCGAGGTCCGTGACGAACCTTGCGTTCCGCTCGTAGCGATCCGGATCCCAGATCTCCTGGTCCGACAAGCCTTCTCCTCGATGAGTCTGAAGATCGAAGCCCCTTGGGCCAGCCGCGCGCCGATCCGCTCTCGTTCCGATGGCGAGAGACTTGCAGTCGATGCTCCGGCGTCGAACCATAGGAAAGTCTTCCGTCTCCGTCCGATCCTCCCTGCTTTCGGCGACCCGAACGCGAGCCGCCGCGCCGGACGATCGAACCCGCCGAGAGGCTCTCGTCGATGGCGAAACTCGCAGGTTCTCGAACCGATCGCACTCGCCGCGATTGGATTCTCTGGGGCTCCGAGCTGTCCCCGTTCTCCCTGAAAATCGAGGCGATCCTGCATTTCGCCGGTATCGCGTACCGCTTGCTGCCGGCGCAGGGAGGCTTCGTCGAGTCGATCCGCGTCGCACGGCGGCGGCGGCGTCTCGTGCGCGGTGGGGCCCCGCTCACCGCGCCGCGACAGGACCCCCTCGACGAGTTTCCGCTCGTTCCGTTCCTCTTCGGGCCGCGAGGCGAGAACCTCTACGACTCCACCGCGATCGGAGCCTGGCTCGACCGGGACCCGCCGCCGGAACGCGCGCCGTTGCTCCCGCGCGACGATCGGGCGCTCCGCTTCGCCGTCCAGCTCGTCGACGAGGCGCTCGACGAGCTGGGTCTCTATCTCGTTCACCACCGGCGTTGGGTCCTGTCCGCCCGGGACAACGACGCCGGCGCGCGCCTCGCGCGCGAGTTCCGACCGCTCGCAGGTCCGTTCGCTGCCGCCATCGCACGCTCGTTCCCGGCGCGGCAGGTCCGCCGCCTTCCGTATCTGTTCAGCGTGGCGCCCCCCGACAGCGACTTCGGCGATCTCCCCGAACGCCTGCGTCCCCCGGCGCGCAGCGGCTTCCCGCCCACGCACGCGCTCCTCGACGCGATCTTCGACGGCCTGCTCGACGCCCTCGAGCCGCTGCTCGCGAACCAGCCCTTCCTCTTCGGAGAGCGGTTCACGCTGGCCGATGCGAGCGTCTACGGACAGCTCGGCATGAACCGTGCGGATCCGTCGGCGCACGCGGCGCTCCGGTGCGCTGCCCCGGCTGTCCACGCCTGGGTCGAGCGACTCGCGCGAAACGACTTCGCAGGGGGGCGGCCCGCTGCGCCGATGTCCCTCGGAGACGAGCACGCGCCGCTCCTGGCCTGGATCGCGAACACCTTCGTGCCGCTGATGCAGCAGAACCGCGAAGCCTGGCGGCAGTGGCTCGCGCGCGGAGAGCAGCTGTTCAACGAGACCGCGTTCGACAACGGGCGCGCGCTGTACGACGGCGTTCTGCTCGGCCACCCGTTCCGCAGCGTCGTAAAGACGTTCCAGGTCCGCGTGTGGAGGGACCTGGTCGACGAATGGGAGGCGCTCGGATCCGGCGACCGGGATCGCCTCCGCGCCCTGCTTCCGGCCGATGCCGACCGCCACTTCGCGACCCGCTCGCCCGAATCCGGCGCCGCGGCGTCGCCGGATCTCGTCGCGCGCGTGTAGCATCGGCCGCGAGGAGGACTCGATGCGACTGACAACCCCCCGGCTCCCGCCGCTATCCGACGCGGAACTCGATCCCGAAACCCGCGAACGTTTCGGCGGCGGACCGATCCTCAACATCTTCCGCACGCTCGCCCACCACCCGAAGCTGATGAAGCGCTGGCTGGTGTTCGGCAACCATGTGCTCGCGCGCTCGACCCTCCCGCCGCGCGAGCGCGAGCTCGCCATCCTGCGCACCGGATGGCTCTGCCGCGCCGGCTACGAGTGGGGCCAGCACGTGTGGATCGCGCGCCAGTCGGGTGTCACCGACGAGGAGATCGAGCGCACCGCCGACGGCCCCGACGCGCCGGGCTGGAGCGAAGCCGATCGCGCCCTGCTGCGCGCCGTCGACGAGCTGCGTGCCGACGCTTTCATCGCCGACGCCACGTGGGCCGCGCTGGCACGGCATTTCTCGAAGCAGCAGGTCCTCGACCTGATCTTCACCGTCGGGCAGTACCAGCTGGTGTCGATGGCGCTCAACTCGCTCGGCGTCCAGCCGGACTCGCCCGACCTGCCCACTCTGCCGGTCCGCTCCGGTGGACCCAAGGACTCCCCGGGATGAGCGGCCGACTCGCCGGCAAGGTGGCCGTCGTGATCGGCGGCGGACAGACACCTGGCGAGACGATCGGCAACGGCCGCGCGACTGCGGTGCTGTTCGCGCGCGAAGGCGCCCGGGTCGTCGTAGTGGATCGCCGGCTCGCGGCGGCCGACGAGACCGTCGAGCAGATCCGCGACGAGGGCGGCGCCGCGACCGCAGTCGCCGCCGACGCGACCTGCGAAGCGGATTGCGCGTCGCTCTTCGCCCATTGCGAAGGGCAGTACGGGCGCGTGGACATCCTGCACAACAACGTCGGCATCGGCGGCGGCGATGCCGGCCCCGCCCATGTCGACCTCGACGCATGGGATCACATCCTGCACGTCAACCTGAAGAGCGTCATCGTCCCGTGCAAGCACGTGCTCCCGCTCATGCGCCGCCAGGCCGGCGGCTCGATCGTGAACATCTCGTCGATCGCAGCGGTCTGCGCGACGCCGATCGTCGCCTACAAGGCCTCGAAGGCGGGCATCAACGCCTACACGCAGTCGCTCGCGATCGGCAACGCCAAGTTCGGCATCCGCGCCAACGTGATCATGCCCGGCCTGATGAACACGCCGATGGCGATCGAAGGACTGTCGACGGCGCTCGGCGTCGACAAGCAGCAGCTGATCGCGATGCGCGACGCGCAGGTCCCGCTCGGCGGCAAGATGGGCACCGCCTGGGACGTCGCCTACGCCGCGCTGTTCCTCGCCTCCGACGAGGCGCGCTTCATCACCGGCGTCGCGCTCGCCGTCGACGGCGGACAGAGCGCGCGCATCGGCTGAGAGGCCAGCGCCGTCGACGCTCGGCTCCTCAGTGGTCCACCGCCGCCTCGATCGCCAGCGCCGGCCCGGCGCCCTCCGGCTCGCGGATGCGATCGACGAGCCGCTGCACCTCCTCCGACGGAGCCGGGAAGAACGGTGTGAGGCCCAGCGTCACCGCGAAGTTGAGCAACATCCCGATCGTGCCGATGCCTTGCGGCCCGATGCCGAAGCACCAGCGCGGCATGCCGAAGTACACGCTGCCGAGGATGTAGCCGGCGGTGAACCCGATGCCGACGAGCATGCCTGCGATCGCGGGAACCGTGCCGACGCGCTTCGAGAAGATGCCGAGCGCGATCACCGGGAAGAAACTCGCGGCGGCGAGACCGAACGCGAACGCGACCACCTGGCTGACGAAACCCGGTGGGAAGATCCCGAACAGACCGGCGACGACGACAGCGAGTCCGATCGCGACACGTCCGACGAGCAGGCGCTGCGCCTCGCTCGCGTCGGGACGCAGCACTCGGTAGTAGACGTCGTGCGCGACGCTCGACGAGATCACCAGCAGCAAGCCCGAGGCCGTCGAGAGCGCCGCCGCGAGGCCCCCCGCCGCGACGAGCGCGACGATCCAGTTGGCGAGCCGCGCCATCTCCGGCGTCGCGAGCACCAGGATGTCCGGGTCCGGGCCGGCGAGACCGCGCGCGCGGAGAGCCGTGCGGCCGTCCTCACCGGCGCGACCGCCGCTGTCGAGCCACTCCTGATGGCGCGCGCGCAGCTCGCCGAGCTCGGACGCGCCGAGCGTCCCGGCCCGGAACAACTCACCTCGATCGGGCCCGGCGTCCTCGGTGCGCTGGCCGCCCCCGAAGTGGACGACGCCGTCGCCGTCATCGAGCCACAGCACGAGCCCGGTCCGACTCCAGCTCCGGTACCAGTCCGGCAACTCCGCGGCGGTCTTGCCGTGCAGGCTCTCGATCATCAGGTAGCGGGCGAACGCCGCCGTGGCCGGCGCCGTCAGATACAGCAGCGCGATGAACGCCAGCGCCCAGAAGCCGCTCCAGCGGGCCGCCGCGACGGTCCGGACCGTGTAGAACCGGACGATCACGTGCGGGAGCCCCGCCGTTCCGACCATCAGCGCGAGTACCGTACACAGCACGTTGATCCGGTCCCACGAGCCGATGAACGGTTCGGTGTACGGCGCGAAGCCGAGTTCCGCGTGGATCCCGTCGAGCTTCGCAAGCAGCGGAATCTCCTCGCCGACCAGCGTCGAGCCCATCCCGAGTTGCGGCACCGGCTGGCCCGTGAGCTGGATGCTGATCGCGATCGCCGGCACCAGGAACGCTGTGATCAGCAGCCAGTACTGGGCGACCTGCGTCCACGTGATGCCCTTCATGCCGCCGAGCGTCGCGTACACGAACACCAGGGCCATTCCGATCGTGACTCCGACGCCGACGTCGACCTCGAGAAACCGGGAAAAGACGATTCCGACACCGCGCATCTGACCGGCGACGTAGGTGAAGCTCACGAACACGGTACACGCCGCCGCCACGACGCGGGCGACGCGGGATTCGTAGCGGTCACCGATGAAGTCCGGCACCGTGAAGCGGCCGAACTTGCGCAGCGACGGCGCCAGCAGCAGCGCGAGCAGCACGAAACCGCCGGTCCAGCCCATCAGGTACACGCCGCCGGCGTACCCCATCGTCGAGATGACGCCGGCCATCGACAGGAACGACGCGGCACTCATCCAGTCTGCCGCGGTCGCCATGCCGTTCGCGGGCGCCGCGATGCCGCGGCCGGCGACGTAGAAGCCCTGCGTGTCGCGCACGCGCGTGCGCCAGGCGATGAAGAGGTAGAGCGAGAACGAGAGTCCGATGAAGACGAAGGTCAGCGCCTGGATGCTCATGCCGGCCCCGGCCGTGGCGCCTCGGAGCGCCCGATCGCCTCCAACTCGGCATGGTGCCGCCGGTCGAGTCTTCGCATGACGATGGCGTACACGAGGATCAGCGCGACGAAGACGAGGACGCTGCCCTGCTGCGCGAACCAGAAGCCGAGCGGAAAGCCGCCGATCGAGTAGCGATTCAGCCACTCCGCCCACAGCACGCCGCAGCCGAGCCCGGCGAAGGCCCAGATCGCGAGCAGCGTGGCCATCCACCGCACATTGCGGCGCCAATGGGCAGCGAGCGCCGCGCGTGCCGGCCCCTCCTCGGGGTCGGTCGACGGCACCGCTTCGAGCGTGGCTTCGGGATCGACGTCGGGCACGGGTGCGCATGCTAGGAGAGAACCCGGGGATCACGCGATCTGGCAGAAAGACCGGCGCCGCAACGCTTGGAGACGGAGCGACCGGCGAGCTAAGGTGCGGGGCGCGCGGGAGGGAAGCGGTCCATGCGAAGGCTTCGATCGATGGGTCAGTGTGGGGCGGAACGGTCGCGATCGGCGCCGGACCCGCGTCCCGCCCGCTGGCGCACGCTGGGGCTGGCGTCCGCCTTGGCGCTCGTCGTCCCGCTGGTCGCCGCCGCGGCCGACCCGGCGCCTCGCCCGCCCGGAGAGACTTGGAGGCTCGCCCTCCGTGAGGCCGTCCGGCAGGCCGTCCAGAACAACCTCGATGTCGAGATCCTGCGCTTCGATCCAGAGATCGCACAGGCGGACCGGCTCGCGGCCTGGGGGGCGTTCGACCCTCGGATCTTCGGGGAAGGCGGGCATGGTCACACCGAGGTTCCGACCGCGTCGGAACTCTTCAGCGTTGCCTTCAACGAGACGCGCCTGACCGATGCCGAAGCGGGACTGCGCGGTCTGATCCCGTGGATCGGCGGTGGCTACTCCGTTTCCTACGCGGGCAGCGAGACCGAGTCGAACCTCAATCTCGCGACGCTGTCACCGCAGTTCACGGCCGATTTTCTGGCGACGCTCCAGGTCCCACTGCTCCGCGGACTGTTCTGGAGTCCCGAGTGGACGTTGGTGCGAACGTCGCGAATCGGTGTGGGCATCGCGGCCGACCAATTCGCTGCTCGTCTGATGGACGTGGTGCGGCAGACGGAGGACGCCTACTGGGGCCTCACGGCGACCCGCGACGCGACGCGGGTCGCGCGCCAGAGCCTCGGGACTGCACATGCGCTGCTCGAGCAGACGCAGGCGCAGTACGAAGTTGGCGTCGTCTCGAAGGTCGAGGTCGTCCAGGCCGAGGCCGGCGTCGCCGATCGTGAGTTCCGCTTGATCACGGCGCAGGCGATTGAGCGCAACCAGCAGGACGCGCTGATCGATCTCGTGCTCGGTCCCTATCTGGCGCCGCGCTCGGAAGTGCCGATCGAGCTCGTCGATGAGCCGGGGACGATCGAGGTCCGGGAGGTCGACCCGGAGGTCGCGTCCGAGAAGGCCTTCTCACTGCGACCGGAGTTGTCGCAACTCCAGAAGCAGATCGAGCAGCAGCAGCTGCAACTCAAGCTCGCGAGCAATCAGCGGCTGCCTCAACTCGATCTCCAGGCCAGCTACGGGAACACGGGTCTCAGCGGAAACGTGAGCCCGGACTGCCGACCCTTCGTTGGCCCTGCGTGCACATCCGGCGCCCCGACCGAGTTCGGCGACGCCAACAACGACTTCTTCACCGAAGACGCCGCAAAGAACTGGACCGTCCGCGGCGTGCTCTCCGTACCGATCGGCAATTTCGGTGCGCGCGGCCGTTACGACCGCACGCAGTTCGAGCTGCGCCGGACCCAGACGCAGCTGCACCGCCTCCAGCAGTCGATCGTGACGGACGTGCGCCGAGCTGCGCGCAACCTGGCGGCATCGATCGAGGGGATCGAGGCGGCCGAGCGCGCCGTCGCCGCCGCCGAGGAGCAGCTGCGCGCCGAGCGCGTGCGCCTCGAGTACGGAGAGTCGACGCCGTTCGACGTGCTGCTGCGCGAAGATGATCTGGTGACCGCAGAGAACCAGCTCATCGTCGCCCAGCAGGCGTACCAGAACGCCATCACGGCGCTCGAGCGGGCGCAGGGCACGATCTTGACCCGCAATGGGATTGTCATCGAACAGGCCGCCGCGCTGCGCTAGCATGCGCGCGCTCGTGAAGGGGAGATCCGAGCCGTGGGCTTGTTCGACCGAGGCAAGAGCAAGGACGCGCCGCAGCAGCAGCCGCGCGGGGGGGCTCCGCCCACACCGCCGAGGGACGCGTCGAACCCCGCACCGCGGCCGCAGACTCCTCCGCCTGTACGTCCATCCGGGGAATCCGCGGCCAACCCGGCCGCCGTCGAAGGGAGCCGACCGATGAGCAGCCCGCCGACGCATGTCAAGCCGTTGCAAGCGACTGCGGTCGCAGGGGGGATCATGGCGAATATCGGAAAGTCGATCTCGCTGAAGGGCGATCTCAGTGGGAACGAGGACCTCACCATCGAGGGCCACGTCGAGGGGAGGGTCGACCTCCCGAACAACCTGCTGACGATCGGCGCCAACGGCAGCGTGAACGCCGAGGTCCACGCGAAGACCGTCGTCGTCGTCGGCAAGGTCACCGGCAACGTCTCGGCCGCCGAGCGGATCGAGATCCAGGCCACCGGCCTGGTGAACGGCGATGTCAGCGCCCCGCGCCTCGTGGTCGCGGAAGGCGCCGTCGTCAACGGATCGATCGAGATGGGCGTCAAGAAGGGCGCGGCCCAGGCGACCGGCGCGCAGAGCAGCGGACCCGCGGGCTCCGGTCAGTCGACCGGTGGCGGCGCGTCGGTCGCACCGATCGGCGGCGAGAAGAAGGCGATGCCCTGACGCCAGACGGGGCGTCCCGTGCAGGATTTCGGAGGCCCGCGGCCACTCGGTTGCGGGCCTCGTTCGTTCAGGGCGCCGGGACTCGGCGTCAGGCGCGGGCCGCCCGCGGGCGCTTGCCACCGCCCTTCTTCCCGGCGCTCTTCCCCGCCGCAACGGCCGTCTCGCCGAAGCGCCGTTCGAGGATCAGCATGATCGGCGCCGCGATGTAGACCGAGGAATACGTGCCGACGACGATGCCGATCGCCATCGTCGCGCTGAACGGGAAGATCGCGGGCCCTCCCACCAGCAGCAACGCGAGCACGGCCAGCAGCGTCAGGCCGCCGGTCAGGATGGTTCGCGACAGCGTGGCGTTGACGCTGCGGTTGATGACGTCCTCGAGATCGTGGGCCGTGTGCACCGCCATCGTCTCGCGGATGCGGTCGTAGATGATGATCGTGTCGTTGATGCTGTAGCCGACGATCGCCAGCAGGCCCGCGAGCACCTGCAAGTCGAACGCCTGCCCCATCAGGATCCAGATCGCCGACGTCACGACGACGTCGTGGATCAGCGCCACGACCGCACCCGGCGCGAAGCGTATCGAGAAGCGGAACCCGACGTAGGCGAGGATCATCAGCCAGGCGATCGCCATCGCCTTGGTCCCCGCGCTGCGCAGCTCCGCGCCGACCTTCGGACCGACGAACTCGACACGGTCCATCGTCACCGCGCCGACCGTCTCCGCGAGCGCCGCCTTGATTTTGTCTGCGGCCTGGTTCTGCGTCTCGCCCTCCGCCTGTTCGCGCGCGCCGAGGAAGCGAATCAGGAACTGGTCCTGGCCGTCGAGCTCGGAGCGCACGACCTCCGGCTCCCCGAGATCGAGATCGCGAACGGCGCTGCGAACGAGGGCCACGTTCGCCTCGACCCCGTCGTCGAAGTGCACCTGGATCTCGGTACCGCCGGCGAAGTCGATGCCCCAGCGCAGCCCGAGGATCGGGATGGCCGCGAGCCCCAGCGCGATCACCGCGAGCGACGCGAGCACCGCCCAGCGCCATTTGCCGATGAAGTCGTAGTTCGTCCCGTGCGGGATCAGCTCGATCACGGGAGCCTCCTCAGATCGACACGGCCTGCACCGGGCGGTTGCCCGGATACAGGTCGAAGAGCAGCCGGGGGATCAGCAGCGCGGTCGTGACGCTCGTCACGATGCCGACCGACAACGTGACGGCGAAGCCCTTGATCGGCCCGGTGCCGTACTGGAACAGGATGATCGCGGTGATCAGCGTGGTGATGTTGGAGTCGAGGATCGTCCACAGCGCCTTGGCGAAGCCGGTCCGGATCGCCGCCCGTGGCGCCTTGCCCACCCGGAGCTCCTCCCGGATCCGCTCGAAGATGATCACGTTCGCGTCGATCGCCATGCCGACCGTCAGCACCAGGCCGGCGATGCCCGGCATCGTCAGCGTGGCGTTGGCCATCGACAGGATGCCGACGAGCAGCACCACGTTCGCCAGCAGCGCGATGCTCGCGTAGACACCCGCCAGCTTGTAGTACCAGCAGGTCGCCAGCACGACGACCGCGAAGCCGAGGATCGCCGCGCGCACGCCGCGCCGGATCGAGTCCGCGCCGAGCGCCGGGCCGAGCGTGCGCTCCTCCTCGATCTGCACCGGGATCGGCAGCGACCCGGCCCGCAGGATCACCGAGAGGTCCGCAGCGTCCTGCGACGTGAAGCGGCCGTGGATGAAGCCCCGGCCGCCGCCGATGCGCGTCTGCAGCGACGGCGCGCTGTAGACGAGACCGTCCAGCAGAATCGCCAGCTGCTTGCCGACGTTGTCGCCGGTGAGCTTCGCGAAGCGCCGGGCGCCCTCCGAGTTGAAGGCGAAGTTGACGGTCCAGCCGTAGCGGTTGTCGAGGCTCGAGCGGGCGTCGGTCAGGAAGTCGCCGGTGAGGTCCGGCGACGTCGACACCAGATAGGCAGACAGCACGCGCCGGTCCTCGAGCGCCTGCCCCGGCGCGCCCTTCTCGCGCTCGAAGACGATCTGCGTATCGGGAGGCAGTCCATCCCCGTGCTTCTTGCGCAGCAGTTCCTCGGTCGGCGCCTGATCCAGCACCAGCTTGAACTCGAGGAAGCCGGTCTGGCGGAGCAGGCCGCGCGCCTGCTCGCGATCGAGCTGGCCGCCGGGAATCTGGATCAGCACGCGGTCCGCGCCCTGGCGCGTGACGACGGACTCCTGGACGCCCTGGATCGGATCGTCGATGCGCCGGCGCAACACCTCGAGAATCTGCTCGATGCCGCGCTCGCGGACCTGCGCGGCCCATTCGTCACGCAGCGCGTAGCGCAGCGTGTTGCCATCCTCCGACACCGACCGCAAGACGTCGGTGTCGCGGATCGCAGCCTGGATCGCAGCCAGGTCCTCCGGCCGCGCTGCTTCGACGACCAGCTCCTGCCCTTCCACCGCCAGCCGCGCCGGCTCGATCTTCTTCTCGCCGAGCACGTCGCGCAGTCCGCCGCGCAGCACGTCGAGCTCGTGCGCGATCGCGACGTCGAGATCCGGCCCGAGCACCCAGTGGATGCCGCCCTGGAGATCCAGGCCGAGCCGGATCGCCGCGTCCGGCAGCAGCGCGGAGTCCCGGCGCCACTCGGGCGATACGAAGTTGGCGGCGGCGAACCAGCCGCACAGCAGGATCGCTCCGACGATCCCGAACACACGCCCGCGCAGACCGCTCACTCCGACTCGCCTCCCTTGGCCTTCTCGAGCAACCGCTCGACTCCGCGCCGATCCAGCTTCACGCGCACGCGCTCCTTGCCTGCCATCGCGATCTCGAGCGTCAGGACCTCATCGGACTCGCCGACGACGGTGCCGTGGAGGCCGCCGGTCGTGACGACGCGGTCGCCCTTGGTGATCGCCTTCAACATCGCGTCGTGCTCGCGTTGGCGCCGCGCCTGCGGGCGGATCATCAGGAAGTAGAAGATCCCGAAGATCAGCAGCATCGGCATCAGGAAGCCGAACGGGGACGGTGCGCCGGGCGCGGCCCCATCGGCCTGCAAGACGACGGCAAGGGCGAGTGCGTTCACCAGGATCCTCCTGCGCCGGTGCGTCCGGTCGCCGACCGGGAGATCGTCGCGACCCGGGCGCCCGGATAGAAGCGCCCGAGGATGGCGCGATAGTGGGCGCCGCGCTCGGCCATCGCACGCGCGCCCCACTGGCTCATGCCGACCCCGTGCCCGCGGCCCGAGCCGACGAAGACGAAGCCATCCGCGGTCTCGCGCACGGCGAACAGCGTGCTGCGCAGCCGGCGCTCTCCGAGCGCGCGACGCAGCGCCACGGCCGGGACCTCGGCGCGGCCCCGGCTCCCGCGGATCACCAGCGTCTCGCAGCGGCCGCTCGGCGTTCGTCGGGCAATCTCGACGTGTTCGGGGCGACCGACCGGATGGCCCATGGCCGCCAGAGTCCGTCCCAGATCGTCCGCGCCGACCGGCGCGCGCCAGTACGTGTCTGGCGACAACTCCTCGCCCTCGACCGGGACGCTCTCGAGGTACGGAACCGCGCGACCCCAGACCTCCTCGGCGCTGGCGGTCCGACCGCCTGCGGTCCCATGGAAGGCGGCAAGGATCAGCTCCCCGTCCCACGTGAGCACTTCATCGCGCGTCGCATCGACCGCATGCCAGACGGCGTCGCTCTCCCCGTCCATGCCCAGGTAGACCTGGCCGCGCGTGTCGGCCTCGACGTCCCACGCGCGCGCGCCGGAGCGCGCGCGCCGACGGAGCGCGTAGGTCCGAGTCGCCACGGCCTGGGCCTTCAACACCGTCTCTCCCCAGCTCTCGGGCACCTCCCCGAGCAGCGTCCCGGCTACGTAGGCCGCGAGCGGGACCTCGTTCACCACGCGGAGCCCACCGGACTCCGCCTCGATCTCGATCGCTCCCCGGTAGCGCCGGCCGTCCACACGATGGGGACCCGGTCCGGGAAACACGATCCGCTGCTGTCGTCGGCCGTCCAAACGCAGCCCGGAACCGTCCGCGCGGATCTCGCGGCTCGACGACCGGTCGGCCGACTCGATCTCCAGGCTCCGGCCGCCTTCGATCAGGAGCACTCGGACGGACGGCTCCTCGGCCCTGCTCGGCCCGGCCAGACAGCCGAACCCCACGATCAGCCCCAGCAGGCCTCCGGCCCGCCCTGCGAGCGCGACGGCGCCCAATCCCCCCAGACGCATGGCGACCGGGTATGGCACGCCGCCTCCTGCGACGCAAGCGAATCCGGACTCGGACACCCGACGAGACCTAGCGGCCGTCGCGCGCCAGCGCGTCCGCCTTGGTGGTTTCCTCCCACGGAAACCCCTGGTCCTCGCGACCGAAGTGGCCGTGATAGGAGGTCGCGCGATAGATCGGCCGCAACAGGCCGAGGCCGTCGACGATGCCCTTCGGCGTGAGATCGAAATGCTTGCGGATCAGCCGCTCGAGGGCCGGGCCGTCGAGCCGGCTGGTCCCGAAGCTCTCGACGCGGATCGAGACGGGCTCCGCGACGCCGATCGCGTAGGCGAGCTGCACTTCGCAGCGGGTCGCCAGGCCCGCCTTCACGAGGTTCTTCGCGACCCAGCGCGCCGCGTACGCGGCGCTGCGATCGACCTTCGTCGGATCCTTGCCGGAGAACGCGCCGCCGCCGTGCCGCCCCATCCCACCGTATGTGTCGACGATGATCTTGCGTCCGGTGAGCCCGGCGTCGCCCATCGGCCCGCCGATCACGAAGCGTCCGGTCGGGTTGACGTGCAGGATGGTCTTGTCGTCGAGCCACTCGGCCGGCAGCGCGACGCGGATCACGTCGTCGATCAGGGTCTTGCGCAGCTTGTCGTAGCCGACGTCCGGGTCGTGCTGGGTCGAGAGCACGACGGCGTCGATGCGAGCGGGGCGGCCGTCGGCATCGTACTCGACGGTGACCTGGGATTTGGCATCCGGGCGCAGCCAGTCGATCGTGCCCGCATCGAAGTGCTGGCGATGCACTTCCATGATCCGGTGCGCCAGCCGGATCGGCGCCGGCATCGCCTCCGGGGTCTCGTCGCACGCGAAGCCGAACATCATCCCCTGGTCTCCGGCGCCCTGCTCCTTGTGCAGGCCCTCGCCTTCCGAGACGCCCTGCGAGATGTCGGGCGACTGCTGCCCGAGGGCGACCAGCACGCCACAGCTGTCGGCGTCGAAGCCCATGGCCGAATCCGTGTATCCGATGTCGCGAACGACCGCGCGCGCCAGGTGTTCATACTCGACCCGCGCCGTGCTGGTGATCTCTCCGGCCAGCACGATGAAACCGGTCTTCGTGAGCGTTTCGCAGGCCACGCGCGAGCGGGGATCCTGCTCGAGGAGCGCGTCGAGAACGGCGTCCGAGATCTGATCGCACATCTTGTCGGGATGGCCCATCGATACGGACTCGGACGTGAACAACGAGCGGGACATCGGGCTGGCCTCCGGGAGGGACGAGACGGGGGAGACAGGACGGGACGGAGCAGTCTACGGAACCGCAGCGGGCAGCTCAAACTCCCTCGGAAAGCCCTGCCTCATCTCCTTGCGCACGCGGCCGGGACGGCTTCGAGAACCGTCGGATCCCGATCGACCTTCGTCGCCGTGCGGACCTCGCTGCGAACGGGCGCTTCAGACCGCTCCGGACTCCCGTCCCACGGGCTCTGGCTCCGGCTCGCTCGCTTCTTCGATGATGCCACCGAGTACGGCCACCGCCTGCTCGGCGTCGCTGCCGACCGCGCGCAGTCGAAGCCGGGTACCGCGGGTCGCCCCGAGCGAGAGCAGCGAGAGGACGCTGCGCCCGCTCACCCACTCGTCCTCGCTCCCGGCACGCGCGACCTGGATGTCCGCGGCGAAGCGCGTGGCTCGCGCCACGAAGCGCCCGGCTGGCCGGGCATGCATGCCGAGCTCGCGCTGGACCGTGAAGATCCCTTCGCAGGCGGGTCCGCTCACCGCTGCCCCTTCGGCAGGATCTCGCTCGCCACGCGAATGTTGCGCTGGCCGTAGTCCTTGATGAACGCCGCCAGCTCATCGAGGGGCTTCGTCTCGCTCATCGTCGCCAGCTTGATCAACATCGGAAGGTTCAGCCCCGTCACCACCTCGACCCGGTGCTCGTCCAGGAACGACAGGCTGATGTTGGACGGGGTGCCACCGAACATGTCGGTCAACACCAACACGCCGTCGCCGGTATCGGCTCCGCGGAGCGCCTTGGCGATCGCCTCGCGCATCTCATCCACGGACTGTCCCGGATCGACCGACACGGCCGTGATCGGCGGCGCGTCGGGTACGATCAGGCGCAGCGCCTGGAGAAATTCCTCTCCGAGCCGATAGTGCGTCACGATTACCATTCCGGTCATCCAGGTTCCTTCCCCACATCTCGGTGTCGAACGTTGACCTCACGGCCCTGCGCACGGATGCTCTCGGCGAGCGCATCGGTCACTGCGACCGATCGGTGACGCCCCCCCGTACACCCGATTCCGATCGTCAAGTAGGCCTTGCCTTCTCGATCGTAGAGCCCGAAGAGGTATTCGAGAAACTCGCGCAGCCGCGCCAGGAGTTGTTGCGTCCGCGCGTCCTCGAGCACGAACTTCGCAACGTCGGCATCGAGCCCGGTGCGGGGACGCAGCGCCGGCTCGAAGTGCGGGTTCGGCAGGAAGCGCACGTCGAAGAGCAGCTCGGCGGCCGGCGGTACGCCGTAGCGGTAGCCGAACGACACCAGATTCACGACAGAACGCCGTTCCGCGCCCGTGACGAGGCGGACGATCGACTCGCGAAGCTGGTGGATGTTGAGCTGCGAGGTATCGAGCCGCCAGTCGGCTCGCTGCGCCACATCCTCGAGCAACACCCGCTCGCGCGCGATGCCTTCCTCCACGGTGCCCGCCGGCGCCAGCGGGTGGACGCGCCGGGTCTCGCGATAGCGATCGACGAGCACGGGATCCGCGCAGTCGAGGAACAGCACCTCGACGCGCGCGCCGCGGGCACGGATGGCATCGACGACCTCGGGGAAGCCGCGCAGGAAATGCGCCTCGCGGGCGTCGACCGCCAGCGCGATGTCGAGGATCGGGGGACTCGCCTTCGCACACAGATCGACGAACTGCTCGATGAGCTGCGGCGGCAGGTTGTCGACTCCGTAGAAGCCGAGATCCTCGAGCGCGCCCATTGCCGTCGAGCGACCGCTCCCCGAGAGTCCGCCGACGAAGACGATGCGCGCCGTGGCGTCGCTCAAGATCCGGCCTCTCCGCGAAGCCTCGCGTCGAGGCCCCGCGCCGCACTGCGTCCAGAGCTTCGCAGACGGTGATCCCGGACCGCCACCTCGACCAACGTCGCGAGGCTTCCTGCCGGGCGGGCGGGCAAGCGCAGCGTCGGCAACGCCACGCCGGCCCACTCCTCGCGCGGCCGCTCGAGTCCCACGCGCTCCACCTCGAGATCGGGATGCCAGGCTTCGAGCCGGCACACGAGATCCACCGTCGCCGAGTCGCGCACGGAGTCCGGTCCGAACAGATCCGGCACGTAGACGATGCCGATTCCCCGGAGTTCCATGTGATGGCGGATCCGCTCCGGTGTCTCGCCCCGAAGCGCGCCCCCCGCGTCGCGCTGCAACACCACGACGTCATCCGCGACGAGCCGGTGCCCGCGCCGCACGAGTTCGAGGGCACACTCGCTCTTGCCGATGCCACTGGGCCCCAGGAGCAGCACGCCGACCTCCTCGACGTCGACGAGCGCTCCGTGGACCTGGGTCGTCATGAGCGCTCCGGGCTCAGAACTTCGCGTCCTCTTCCTCGATGGCGCGGAATACCTCGTCCCGGGTTTCGGCGTCGAGCAGGCGCTTGCGGAACGCCGCATCGCGGAAGAAGCGCGAGATCCGAGCCAGCGCCTTGAGATGCTGACCGCCCGAATGCTCGGGGACCACGAGCAGGAAGAAGAGATGCGTGTCCTGGCCGTCGATCGACTCGAAGTCGACCCCGGCGCGGCTGCGGGCGAAAGACGCGAGCAGCCGGGAGATCCCGGGCAGCTTGCCGTGGGGAATCGCCACGGCTTCGCCGATGCCGGTGCTCTGGAGTTTCTCCCGCTCGATCAGGACCTCTACGAGCCGAGCCTCGTCGACCTCGGGCTCCGCGCTCGCCAGCGCCCCGGCCATCTGCACGAGGATCTCGCGCTTGGCCCCTCCGGCGAGGTCGAGAAGGACGGCGTCGCGCACCAGGATGTCGGTGATCTTCATGGACGCCCCCCCCGAAGGGCCCGCAGGCTAGCCGACCCGACGCCGCTTCGTCGAGGAGAGGATGTTCATCGCCTCCCGGTACTTGGTGACCGTTCTCCGGGCGATGTCGATGTTGGCGCTTCGCAACATCTCCGCCACCCGTTGGTCCGAGAGCGGCCGACGCGGGTCCTCGGCCGTGATGATGCGGCGGATCTTCTCCTTCACGCTCTCACTGGCGATCGCGTCCCCTTCGACACGATTGATGCTCGAGTTGAAGAAGAACTTCAGCTCGAAGATCCCCTGTGGCGTGTTGGCGTACTTGTTCGTCGTGACCCGGCTCACGGTGGATTCGTGCATCCCGATGTCTTCGGCGACGTCGCGGAGATTGAGCGGCTTCAGGTACTGCACCCCACGCTCGAAGAAATCGCGCTGGTGCTTGATGATGCTCGTCATCACCTTGTAGATCGTGCGCTGCCGCTGGTGGATCGACTTGATCAGCCACATCGCCGAGCGGACCTTGTCCTGCACGTAGTCCCGCGTGTCCTTCGCCACTCCGGCGGCGCCGCCGGTGAGGACATCGCGATAGAGCTGGTTGATCTTCAGCTTGGGCAGACCGTCTTCGTTGAGCACGACGTGGAACTCGTCGCCGATCTTGTAGACGTAGATGTCCGGAATGATGTAGATGGGATCTTCGCCGCCGAACGGACGACCCGGGCGCGGTTCGAGGCGCCCGATCAGTCGCGACGCGACAGCGACCTCCTCCGGCGTGATTCCCAGGATCCTGGAGATCCCTCGGAAATCCCGGCGCTGGAGGGCATCGAGATGATCCGCCACGAGGGTGCGCACGAGCGGATCTTCCGTCCCGAACAGATCGATCTGGATCAGCAGACACTCACGGAGGTCACGAGCAGCCACTCCGGCAGGGTCGAAGATCTGGACCTTGCGGAGCGCACTCTCCGTCACGTCCATCGATACGCCGGCCGCACGCGAGATCTCGTCGAGGTTCGCGCGCAGATACCCGTTGTCATCGAGGTTGCCGATGATGCAGTTCGCCGCCGCGCGCTCGGCCTCGCTGAAGTCCGAGAGCTGGAGCTGCCACTCGAGGTGCTCTGCGAGCGTCTCGCGGCGCGTCAAGGTGCCCTCGAGCGAGCGCCGCTCGTCGTCCTCGCGCGCCTCGCCCTGGAAGCCGGTCTGCGGATACGCCTCCGCGTAGCTTTGCCAGTCGATGTCGGCGATCTTCTCCGCGTCGCTGGCCTCGCGATGGTCGGAGATCTCATCGGCAACCGACTCGGTCTCGGCCGCGGGCGCCTCCGCCTCGTGACTGTCGGCGACGACTTCCCGCGGCAGATCCTCGTCGTGGTCCTCGGAGAGTTCGAGGACCGGGTTCTCCTCGAGCTCTTGCGTCACGACATCGGCCAGCTCGAGCCGAGAGAGCTGCAACAGCTTGATCGCCTGCTGCAGCTGGGGAGTCATCACCAGCTGCTGGCTCAGGCGAAGCTGTTGCTTGATCTCGATCGCCATGCCGTCCCTAGCCGAGCCGGAAGTTCTCGCCGAGATAGATCTCGCGGACGGTCGGATCCTCGGCGATCTCGCTCGGCTTGCCTTCGCGCAGGATGGAGCCGTCCTTGATGATGTAGGCGCGGTCGCAGATCGACAACGTCTCCCGGACGTTGTGATCGGTCACGACGATGCCGATGCCGCGCCGCTTCAAGTGTTCGACGACCCGCTGGATCTCGATCACCGCGATCGGGTCGATGCCGGAGAACGGTTCGTCGAGCAGCATGAACTTCGGATCGAGCACGAGCGCACGCGCCACCTCGACGCGCCGGCGCTCTCCGCCGGACAGCGAGCCGCCGCGCAGGTGTTCCTTGCCGACGAGGCCGAGCTCCTGCAGCAGCTCTCCGAGCCGTTCGCGGCGCAGCGCTGCGTTCGGCTCGATCGTCTCGAGAATCGCGTTGATGTTGTCCGCCACCGACAGGCGGCGAAACACGGACGGCTCCTGGGGGAGATACGTGAGTCCCAGCCGCGCGCGTCGGAACATCGGCAGGTCCGTGATCTCGCGCTCGCCGAGGAACACGCGCCCCGCGCTGGGCCGCACGCCGCCGACGATCAGGTTGAACGTGGTCGTCTTGCCGGCGCCGTTCGGGCCGAGCAGGCCGACCACCTCGCCCGCCGCGACCTGCAGATCGATGCCGCAGACGACCTCGCGATCGCCGTAGCTCTTGCGAAGACCGCGGGCCGCGAGCATCGGACGCATCAAGGCGTCGCCCCTGGGCCGGGCGAGCTCTTCTCGTCGCCGGGCGCGACGTTCACCACGGCGCCGCCCTTCACACGAATCCGGTCCTGCGCGAACAGGATCTCGATCCGCTCCCCCTCGACCTGGTTGCTGCCGTCGCGAAGCCGGGCATTGCCGACGCATTCGAGGCGCTCTTCGCTCGGGAAGTACGTCGCCGTCGCACACGACAGCTCTCGGCTCTTCTGTTCGACGCGGACGTTCCCGCTCGCGACGAGGCGGTCCGGCTGCGTGGCGTTGGCCGCGTAGTGCGCCTCGAGCCGGTTCGAACGGACCAGCAGCCCCCCCTGCTCGACGTGCACACTGCGGTGAAAGAGCAACTGACGCCGCCCGTCCGGGAGCTCGATCGCCTCGAGTTCGTCGGCCGTGATCGAGAGCGGCTGACCCGACTCGATGTCGAGGAGCCCCGCTCCCGTGGCCGGCGCCGACTCCACTGCCGGCGGCTCCGCCCGGACGACCGGCGGGGCCGCCGCGGGCGCCTCGTTCGTCACGGGGAGGACCGGCTCGCTCTTCCCGGCCGTTGCAGCCTCGGTCATGTCGATCCCCTCCGAGGCGACCGGAAGCGCGGGTGCCTGGCCTTCCTTCGGCTCGAGCGAGCTCGCACTCGAGTCCGTGTCGGCCGTCCGCGCATCCGCATCGTCGGGGATCCGAACCAACCAGATCAGCAGCGAAATGGACGCGGCCGTCGCCAGCACGACGCCGATGCGAACTCCTGTGCTCACGGACTCTCCACGACCGAGGCGCCCGCGGTGAGCCGCAGCCTACGGTCTCGGATGTGGTAGCGGAGGCCGCCGCCGTGCAGCGTACGGCCCTGGTCGTAGATCGTGACGGGGGCGTCGGTGAACGCAACGCCCTGGGCCCGGTCGTAGCGGAGCCAGGGACCCCGGAACTCCCTTCCGTCGCGGAAGCGCCCCCGAACGTCACCGACAGCGATCAGGTCCTTGGTCGCGAGGTCGAACTCGCCCTTCTCGCAGCGAAGCTCGAGGCTGACCTGGCCATCGTCGCCGGCCCACTCCGCGTGGACGTCTTCGAGGTCGGCGCGATCGGTTGCGAACCGCACGGTCGCTCGACTGGCAGAGACCAGGATCTCGCGAAGTGCGCCATCGCTCGCGACGAAGGTCATCGCGGTGATGCGCATCGGCGGCACGGCGGCCGGCGAGCCCACTGCCGCTCCGCTCGCACCAGGCGCCAGTGCGAGCGCGACGACGGCGGCCGCCGCGCACCGACGATTCCCCAGCAACGGCCCGATTCGACTCAACATTGGTAGATCCTGCCCCCTCAGTCTCGGTCTCTCGACCGGAGCGAAAGGGCAGGACCCCCTTTCAAACCGTGCGTGCGGATTTCCCGCACACGGCTTACCGGTGATGTCTCGGGTCGCTGCATT